>NZ_JBVJON010000001.1:705510-786381 GCF_055583145.1 Amycolatopsis sp. NPDC104819
TTCTCTTCCTGCCGTGCTGGTGCGTATGTTTTTTTTTCTTTCCCCCCCCCCCCTCCGACCCCCCCCCTTCTTTTTTTTTTTTTTTTTTTTCCCCCCCCCCCCCCCCCCCCCCCCCCCCCCCCACGACCGGTCCGCGAGTTTGGTGCCGATGTCGCGCAGGCCCTCGAGGTCGTGCACGTCACCGGCCAGTGCGGGCACCCGGGCCAGCGCCACCTCGGGGTGGGCCCGGGTGAACCGCGCGAGCAGGCGCTCCTCGCGCGCGGCCAGGTCGACGCGGTCCGCGTGCAGCCGCAGCACGGCCTCGGCCAGGGGCGCGCCCTGCAGGGAGTCCGCGGCCGTGCGTGCTTCGGACCCCGAAAGAGAAGCCAGCACCGGGTGCGTCCGGTTCGCGATCAGCCCGGCCAGCGGCATCGACTCCGCCGAGAGCCGCTCGACGAAGTAGGACGCCTCGCGCAGCGCGTCCGGCTCCGGCGCGGCCACGACGAGGAACGACGTCCCGGACGAGCGCAGCAGCTCGGCCGTCTTGCGCGCGCGCTCGCGGAACCCGCCGAACATGCTGTCGAAGGCCTGCATGAAGGCGGACGCGTCGGTGAGCAGCTGGCCGCCGATGATCGTCGACACGGCCTTGGCGAACATCGAGAACCCGGCGTTGACGACCTTGCGCAGGCCCCAGCCGCCGGCCTTCGCCGGGCCCGTCAGCAGGCGGATCATCCGACCGTCCAAAGCGGACGAAAGCCGGGTCGGTGCGTCCAGGAAGTCCAAAGCGGACCGGCTCGGCGGGGTGTCGACGATGATCAGGTCCCAGTCGCCGGTGGCCGCGAGCTGGCCCAGCTTCTCCATCGCCATGTACTCCTGCGTGCCGGAGAACGACGTGGAAATGGTCTGGTAGAAGGGGTTCTGCAGCAGCTGCTCGGCGCGTTCCGGGCCGGCGTGCACGCGCACCATGTCGTCGAAGGTGCGGCGCATGTCGAGCATCATCGCCCACAGCTCGCCCTTGGGCTCGAACCCTTCGACCTGCACCTGCTTCGGGTGGTTGCCGAGCTCGCGCAGCCCGAGCGCCTGCGCCAGGCGCCGCGCGGGGTCGATGGTGAGCACGACGGTCTGGCGGCCGCGCTCGGCCGCGCGCAACGCCAGCGCCGCCGCGGTGGTCGTCTTGCCGACGCCGCCGGAGCCGCAGCAGACGATCACGCGGCTCTTCTCGTCGTCGAGCAGCGCGTCGATGTCGACGGTGGTCACAACCGCACCCCCTGGTCGGTCAGGGCCTCGGCCAGGTCGTAGAGGGCCGCGACGTCCACGCCGTCGGTCAGGTCCGGCAGCTCGAGCGTCGGCAGGTCGGCCTCGGCGAGCTGTTCGCGCGCCCGCTGCTCGGCGGCGACTCGCACGGCGTGCTCGACGGTCTCCTCGACCAGCGCTTCCAGTGTTTCGTCCGGCAGCTTCAGGCCGGCCGACGCCAGCCCGGTGCGGACGCGGGAAGCGTCGACGCGCCCGTCCGCGGCGGCGGTCACCGACCGGGCGGGCAGCCGCGGCGGCCGGACCCGGTTGACGAGCACCGCGCCCGGGCGCAGGTCGGCGCCGTCCAGCTCGGCGACGGCTTCGACGGTCTCGCGGACCGGCATCTCCTCGAGCAGCGTGGCGAGGTGGATCACGGTCTCGCCGGAGTGCAGCAGCCGCACGACGCCCTCGGCCTGGCCGCGGATCGGGCCCGTCTTCGCGAGGTCGGTCAGGGCCTTGGTGACGTCGAGGAACTTGACCACCCGGCCGGTCGGCGGCGAGTCGACCACCACGGCGTCGTAGGTGTGCCGCCCGTCGGACTCGGTGCGCCCGACGCACTCCTTGATCTTCCCGGTGAGCAGGACGTCCCGCAGGCCCGGCGCAAGCGTGGTCGCGAACTCGATCGCGCCCATCCGCCGCAGCGTCCGGCCGGCGAAGCCCAGGTTGTAGAACATCTCGAAGTACTCGAGCAGCGCGGCTTCGACGTCGATGTGCAGGGCGCGCAGCTCGCCCCCGCCGGGGACGGACGCGATGCGCTGTTCGGCGTAGGGCAGCGGCTCGGTGTCGAAGAGCTGGGCGACGCCCTGGCGGCCTTCGACCTCGATGAGCAGGACGCGCCGGCCTTCGCGGGCGAGCGCGAGCCCGAGCGCCGCGGCGAGCGTCGTCTTGCCGGTCCCGCCCTTGCCGGTGACGAAGTGCAGCCGGGCGCGGGCAAGCTCGTCGGTCCAGCCGGCATGGGAAGTGGTCACTTCTTCACCCTAAACCGGTGTTCAGCTGGCCAGCAGCATGACGCTGACCGCAGTGGCCACCGCCGCGACGAGCACCCAGGTGACGATCCCGGGCAGCACGGTGAGCGCGAGCACACCGAGGACGACCAGCAGGGTGAACGTGATCACGCCGCCGAGGACGACCTGGCCGGAGCTCTGCGTCCGGTCGCGCACCTTCGCCATCACGACGAGCACCAGCGGCAGCCCGGCCGAGGCCAGGAGCGCCGTCGCGATCACGCGCCACGTTTCCACGCACCCACGCTAGCGGCGTGAGATGAACCACACTCCGGCGCGTCGCGGGGGCCCGATCCGGCGGCCGTCCCCGGCGCTCTTGCCCGCTTGGTTACGCTCCCGGTTCATGAGCGCCACCAAGTGGGAGTACTCGACGGTCCCTCTGCTGATCCACGCGACGAAGCAGATCCTCGACCAGTGGGGCGAGGACGGCTGGGAGCTGGTCACCGTCCTGCCGAACCCGACGGGCGAGCAGCACGTCGCGTACCTCAAGCGTCCGAAGGGCTGATCCGCGTGAGCTGGAGCGAACGGCTGAAGGAGCTCGGCATCGAGCTGCCCGGCGTGGCGGCCCCGCTGGCCGCCTACGTGCCCGCCGTGCAGAGCGGCAAGCACGTGTACACCTCCGGCCAGCTGCCCTTCGTCGACGGCGTGCTCGCCGCGACCGGCAAGGTCGGCGCGGAGATCAGCCCCGAAGAGGCGAAGGGCCACGCCCGCACCTCGGCGCTCAACGCGCTCGCGGCCGTGCACGCTCTGGTCGGCATTGACAACGTCACGCGGATCGTCAAGGTTGTCGGCTTCGTGGCTTCCGCGGACGGCTTCACCGGCCAGCCCGCGGTCGTCAACGGCGCGTCCGAGCTGCTCGGCGAGGTCTTCGGCGACGCGGGCATCCACGCCCGTTCGGCCGTCGGCGTCGCGGAGCTGCCCATCGGGTCGCCGGTGGAGGTCGAACTGATCGTGGAGGTGCAGTGATGGATCCGGACATCGAGCAGTCCACTCACGAGCTGCTGCTCCGGCTGGCCGGGCGGCTGCCCGACCAGCTGCTGTGGCGCTTCCGGGACTGGCTCGGCGAGGGTGCGATGGGCACGCTCGCCCGGACCCTGCCGAGGTCTTTGCTTAAGCACAGGATCGACCTCGACCAAACGGAGTACCGCCTGCTCGTGGCCGGTCTCATCCCGCACGGCGCCGACTGGCACCAGGTCAGTTCGACGCTGGGGGTAGACGACGTCACCGAGAACAGGTACACATTCACGTCGAGTGCGCCCGAATGGGTTAACTCGGTCGACTCCGTGTCCGTGTTGATCCACGCAACGTTGCGCGGACGCCCGGACGTGGGGGAAGTGCGGCAGAGCTGGCGACACGTCGGTGTTGTCGGTCAGGGAACGGCCAAGCGCGTCCTGCTGATCACCGCGCTGACGGGGTTGCCGAGGTTGACCGGCGAACTGCAGCGGGTGCTGCGGGTGCTGGGTGACGAAGAGCCCAGCGTCGAGGTCATCCCGCCGCGTTTCGACCTGCCGGGATACCACCGGGCCGCGCTGGCCGACTCAGAGCTGGTCTGCGTGGGCGCGGTCGCCGGAAACCGGCTAGTAGCCGCTTAACGCTCGCTCCGCCAGCGAGCTGGGAGGGAGCAAGGCAATGGTGGAGGTCCACGACGGCCCGCCCATGGACGGGTTCTCGGTGCCCCTGCGCCTGCACAACCTGTTGCTGGCCTTGGCGGGCCGGATCGACGACAGCGCGCTCACCGAAGCGCGTGAGCTGATCGCCCGCGCGCACATCGACGAGGCGGTCGAGCTGACCACCGGCACGCTCATCGCGGGCCGGATCCCGGTCAGCTCCGCCGAACAGCGCGAGCTCGCGCTGGTGCTCGAGATGAGCCGGTCGGACGCGACGCTGGCGAACGACCTGCTGGTCGACGAGGCCGAGCAGGTCAGCACGCACCGCTTCAGCGGCGAGAACTCCCCGGAGTTCGGCATCGCCGAGGCGCTCGACCGCACCCTGCAGGTGCTGCCGGACGTCCGCTCGGTGCACGCGGTGTGGCGCAACACCCCGGCCGGCAGCGTGCCGGGCGCGCTCCCGCAGCGCGTGGTGCTCGTCGAGCTGGGCCCGGAGGGCAACCCGCCCGCCGTCGCCTTCCGCGTCGACACCGCGCTGCGCCGCGCCGGGATCCACTCGGTCGTCGAGGTCAGCGGTCCCGGGGTCGCGCACTCCGAGTACCACCAGGCGGCTTCGGCGGCTTCTTCGCCGGCCTGGGTGACCGGAGCCACGACGTCGGCTTCGTCGCCGTACCGGCCGGAGCCGGCCAAGGTCTCGGCCCCGGTGGCGCCGGAACCGGTCGCGGAGTCGGGCAGCAGGCACAGCATGCGCTCCAGCGCGACCACCACGGCGCCGGCCGAGCCGGTCGCCCCGGTGGTGCCGATCGTGTCGCCGCCGCCCGCGCCCGAACCGCCCCGCCAGTCGCGGTCGGAACGGGCCGAGACACGCGCGGAGCGCACCGCGGACCTCACCCCGGCCGAAGTCGCGCAGCTGCGGCAGGCGCTGGCCGAGGACCCGGAGAAGGGCCGCGAGATCGCCGCGGGCAAGCCGTCGATGCACGAGGTCGTCGAGCTGCCCGCGCTGGACCTGGACGACCCGAGCCTGAGCGAGCGCGACCGGGCCCTGCTGCGTGAGCTGCACGCGGAGCTGGCCGAGCGCGAGCGGGCCGAGGCGGCGAAGATGCGGCTCAACGGCGCGTCCCGCTCCGGCGGCGACCAGCGCGGCTGGACCGCCCCTTAGTCCTCCTTCGCGAAAAGGCGGAGCTTTCACGTGAAAGCTCCGCCTTTTCACTGTCCGGGACGCCACAACTGCGCGACGGAACGTCGGGGTCCGGAGGTATGTTGCCCGGGTGGAGCAGCCAACGGAGTTCGTCTTCGACATCCCCGTCGGCGCCGGGGTAGCGACCCGCGCCAACGCCGACGGCCCGCCGGCCGTCCCCAAGGACGCGGCCACCGTGATCCTGGTCCGGGACGGCGCCGACGGCGTTGAGATCTTCCTGCAGCACCGGGTCAAGGGCATGCCGTTCGCGGGCGGGATGACCGTCTTCCCGGGCGGCGGGGTCGACAAGCGCGACGCCGACGCGTCGGTCGCGTGGGCCGGCCCGGAGCCGTCGTGGTGGGCGTCCCGCTTCAGCTGTGACGACGCGCTCGCGCGGGCGCTCACGTGCGCGGCGGTGCGCGAGACGTTCGAGGAGTCCGGCGTGCTGCTCGCCGGCAGCGCGGACGCGGTGCTGACCGACGTGACGCCGTACGCGGCCGCGCGCCAGGCCCTGGAGACGCGGGAGGTGTCGCTGGCCGGCTTCCTCGCCGACGCCGGGCTGACGCTGCGCGCGGACCTCCTGCGCCCGTGGGCGCACTGGATCACCCCCGAAGCCGAGCCGCGCCGCTACGACACCCGCTTCTACGTCGCGAAGCTGCCGGAAGGCCAGCAGGCCGACGGCGCGACGTCGGAGGCGTCCAGCTCGGGCTGGCAGCGTCCCGAGGACGCCATCGCGGACGCGCGCGAGGGCCGCCGGATGCTGATGCCGCCGACCTGGCTGACGCTGAGCGAGCTGGCCGAGTTCGTCACGGCCGACGACGTCCTGGACGCGCAGCGCGAGATCGTCCGGATCGCGCCGACGCTGATCCGCGAGAACGACCACGTCCGAGTTGTGCTGGAGCCCCGATGAACGCCCCCGCGTACGGCGTGCTGCGCCCGGTGTCCGAGACGGCTTCGGTGCTGCTGGAGAACAACCCGTCGTCGATGACGCTCGAAGGCACCAACAGCTGGGTGCTGCGGGCGACGCCGGACACCCCGGCCGTCGTGGTCGACCCCGGCTACCGCGACCTCGAGCACCTCGAGCTGCTGGCCGGCGTCGGCGCGGTCGAACTCGTGCTGCTCACGCACTTCCACCCCGACCACGCCGAGGGTGCGCCGTGGTTCGCCGAGCGGGCCGGCGCGCCGGTGCGGGCCTTCGACCCGGCGCTCTGCATCGACGCGAAGTCCTTTGTGGACGGCGACGTCATCTCGGCCGGCGGGCTCTCGATCCGCGTCCTGCACACCCCGGGGCACACCGACGACTCCGTGTCGCTGGTGCTCGACGGCCAGGTGCTGACCGGCGACACCATCCTCGGCCGCGGCACCACGGTGCTGCACGACCTCGGTGACTACCTGCGCTCGCTGCGCAAGCTGATCGAGCTGCCCGCGGGCACCCTCGGCCTGCCCGGCCACGGTCCGGAGCTGCCCGATCTGCCCGCGACCGCCCGCGAGTACCTCGCCCACCGGGAACAGCGGCTCGACCAGGTGCGTTCGGCCTTGGGGAAGCTCGGTGCGGACGCCACGCCGCGCGAGGTCGTCGAAGTCGTGTACGCCGACGTCGACCGGGCGCTGTGGGCGCCCGCCGAACTGAGCGTGCAGGCGCAGCTGGACTACTTGCGGTCGGAGGACCAGGGATGAGCAACGTCGAGGTCGAGTTCTACTGGCGGCCGGGGTGCGGCTTCTGCGCCGCGCTGGACCGGCCGATGTCCAAGAGCGGCTTCAACATCCGAAAGATCAACATCTGGGAAGAGCCGGACGCCGCCGCGCGCGTGCGCGAGGTCGCGAACGGCAACGAGACCGTGCCGACGGTGATCGTCGGGTCGACCGCCCTGGTCAACCCGACGTTCGCCGAGGTCGAGGCGGCGGTCAAGGCCGCGTCGGCCTGATCGCCTCCCACGTCGGGCTGGGCCGCTTTCCGTGCAGGAAGGCGGCCCAGACTGCGCGAAGCCCCGGTTCTTCTTCGAGGCCCTTCGGGGCGCCACGCAGCATCGGCGCGTCCCAGACGTCCTGGGTGCCGAAGAGGAACGGCAGGTCGATGCAGTGGCACGCCCCGAAGGGGTTGCCCGGCGCCTGCCAGTCGAAGCGGTAGACGAAGGCGTCGAGCTTCCCGGCCAGCCGGTCGTCGGTGAAGAACGCGTTCGCGGCGTCGACGACGTCCTGCGGCGCGTCCGGGGCGAACGCGCGCAGCTCTTCCTTGGTCCAGCTCATGAGCGCCGGACCGGGGCCGGCCGCTTGGATCAGGTCGTCGGCGACCAGGTCACCGTCGGCCACCAGCTGGAACGGCGGTTCGATCGAGCCCGGTTTCGTCGTCTTGGCCGCGACCCTCAGCTGAGCGTCCAAAAGCTTCTCGACGCGAGCAGTCCGGAGATCTTCGCCGAGTTCTTCCTGTAACAGCAAGGCATTCTGATTTGATTCGTCCCATGTGGACGGTCGCATGCCCACTGGTGCGCTCTGCAGGCCGATCCGCTTGACGAGCCCCCGAGCGCGCGGCGCCGACCACAGGGTGAGCGTCGACTGCGCCCCCGCCGACTGCCCACCGAGGGTGACGTCGGCCGGGTCGCCGCCGAAAGCGCCGATGTTGTCGCGGACCCATTCGAGCGCGGCGAGCTGGTCGGCGATGCCGAGGTTGGGCGGAACCCCGTCCAGGGCGAGGAAACCGAGGGCGCCGAGCCGGTAGTTGAGCGTCACGACCACGACGTCGGCCTCGCGGGCCAGACGCGTGCCGGTGTACCAGACCTGGCCGCCCGAGCCGCTGGAGAACCCGCCGCCGTGGATCCACACCAGCACCGGGCGCCTCCCGGTGGCCGACGGCGTGAAGACGTTGAGCGACAGGCAGTCTTCACTCTGCGGCAGGGGCATCGGGCCGAGGGCGTGCTCGAGCCGCGACGGCGGTTGCGGCGCGGCTGGCCCGGCTTCCAGCGCGTCGCGGACGCCGGTCCACGGCTTCGGCGGCTGTGGTGGTTCGAAGCGTTCCGCTGAGGCGTAAGGGATTCCCCAGAACGCGCCATCGGCGCCGCGAACCCGGCCGGCGGTGGTTTCGACGATCATCATGCCTCCTCGAAGTACACGGCGGCGCCTTCGGCGTCTTCGGCGCGGACGAAGAACCCGGTCCCGCGGGTGGTCGTCGGGACGTGCTCCTCGACCAGCTTCCGCGCTTCGGCCAGATCCGCAACCACGACTCCGTGGGCGGCGAAGTACGGCAGCTCGCGCGGCTGCTCGCCGGGGAAGGAGCGGTCGAGGTCGCTCACGCCGATGATGTCGACAAGTCGCTGTCCGCCGGTGATCACGTCATAGCGGCGCTGGTAGTCGCCGACTTCGTCGTCCGGCACGACCAGGACGATCCCGGCGACGTCGCGGGCGCCGTTGGGGTGGTCGAGGTACCGCGGCTGGTGGACGTACTCGGGCGTCAGGTGCTCGGCGGTGTGGAGGATGCCTTCGGGGGTCCGGTCGCGTCTGATGTGGACACTGCGGAAGCGCGCGGTGCGCGTGCCTTCGGGGAGTTCGACGTCGCGCTGCAGCTTCAGCACGCCCGAGCTCGAGAGGCCGGCTTCGCGCAGCCGGCGTTCGGCCTCTTCGGAGTCGTCGACGCCGAAGGAGCAGCCGTGGAGGCCGGCACCGCGGGCGTCGAGGATCGGCAGGACGTGCCACGGGTCGCCGGCGGCTGCGTCGACGATGCCGATGAGCTCGAGGAAGGACTCGCCGAAGTAGGCGCACCGGTTGGCCGTGCAGCTCGGCACCGGCTCGGTGTGGTCGGTTGCGGCGGCGAAGTGCCGGGACGGCGGGCTGAGCGTGAAGCCGAGTTGTTCGTAGCGCCGCCAGGCCTGGTCGTAGCCGCGGGTCAGGAAGACCGTGTGGTCGATGTTCATGACCTTCAGCGTGGGCCGAGCCGGCCTTTTCTTCCGCTCATCGATCGCTTGTGCCCGGAATCCGACACGTTCTACGTTGATCTGGTGGAATCCGGCCTGCTCGACGACCTGGACCGCCGCTTGGCACACGCGCTGCAGCTGGACGGCCGGGCGTCGTTCAGCACGATCGCGTCGGTGCTCGGCGTCTCCGACCAGACGGTGGCGCGGCGCTACCGGAAGCTGCGCTCGGCCGGCGTGCTGCGGGTGGTCGGCGTCCCGGAAGCGGCGCCGCTGGGGCAGGTGCACTGGCTGGTGCGGCTGCGCTGCGTCCCGGACGCGGCGGCGGCGATCGCGGCGGCGCTCGCCCGGCGGTCCGACACGCAGTGGGTGAGCCTGATGTCCGGCGGCACCGAGATCGTGTGTTTCGTCCGGGCGCCGTTGCGCGAGCAGACCGACGGCCTGCTGCTGGGCCAGCTGCCCCGGACACCGCGGGTGGTGTCGATGACGGCGTACCGGCTGCTGCGCCGGTTCGCGGGCGGCCCGGCGGGGTGGTCGGGCCGGTCGAGTGCGTTGTCGGCGGCGCAGATCGCGCTGCTTCGCCGTCCTGCTCCGGAAGGTTCCTACCGGTCCGAGCCAGGGGACCCGGAGTTGCTGGCGGCTTTGGCGCACGATGGCCGTGCCGACATGTCGACTTTGGCGGTAGCGGCGGGCCGGTCGGAGTCGACGGTTCGCCGTCACCTGGAGGCACTGCGGTCGTCGGGCGCGCTGTACTTCGACGTCGAGGTGGACGCGGCCCTGCTCGGCTTTCCCCTGACCGCGACCCTGTGGCTGACGGTGGCGCCCTCGGCGCTGGAGTCCGCGGGCCGGGCGCTGGCCTCGCACCCGCAAGTGGCTTTTGCGGCCGCGACGACGGGCCCGGCGAACCTGGTGGCGAACGTCGGCTGCCGAGACGACGCGGCGCTGTACGCGTACCTGGCCGACGACCTGGGTGGCCTGCCCGGTGTCCGGCAGGTGGAGACGGCGCCGATGATCCGCACGTTGAAGCGCTTCGGGACCGTGACGCCGGTGTAGCGGGATCGGGCGCGCGGGCGATCGACTTCATCTTCAACGGCAAACAGCACCACTTGAGCCGCGCCGAGGTGCTGAGCGCGGCGGCGAGGGGCGGCCCCGAGCCGATCCGCAAGCACTGGGTCTCCGTCGGCGACCGGCAGTGGCCGCCGAGGCAGCTCTTCGAGCGCGCGCTCGGGGTGTCGCGGACGGAGTTCATCTCGCACACCGCGATCCGCCAGCTGCGCCGGCTCGGGTTCCCGACCAGCCCGCTGCCGCAGGAGCCGGACGTCCGCCCGGACCCCGAACCGCGGGAAGCCTTCGCGTCGCTCTGACCGTCGAGAATGTCGGCAGCGTGAACTGCGGCATGACCGACGACCTGCTTCAGGCCGCGCTGCTGGTGCGGCAGCACACCGGCCGGATCAACGACCTCATCCACGCGGCGACGATCGTCCGGGCGCTGCCGAAGATCCTCGAACCGGGCGAGCGCATCGTCCGCCGGCCGTCGCTGGCCTCGGGGAACGACCCGGACCGCCCGTTCGACCTCGAGACCGACCGCCGCGTGGCCGAGTTCAAAACGGCTCGCTGGAAGGGCGCCGACACCATGCGCAAACGCTTGCTCGTCGCCGACCTGGTGGGTCTGGTCCTCAATCGTCGGGAGTTGCGAGCCGAGCTGTACGTCGACGGTCGAGTGGATGCTCGGCCGCTCGTCACCGAACCTCCGCGACGCCTACCAACAGCGCTTCGGAAGTGCCGCACTGACCGTGCGCGAGTTCACCGCGGGCCCGGCTGCGGACGTCCGCCTCCGGGACCTCACCGAGATCATCGGCTGAGCATCGGCATCAGGTAGTAGGTCAGCTCCACCTCCCCGGCCTCGGCCGCCCGCAGGACGCACGCGCGCATCCCCGGCTGGATCGACAACGTCACGCGCTCGCCGGCGAAGGCCTGCAGGGCGTCGAGCAGGTACTTCGCCTGGAAGGACGGTGACGTCCGGCCGCCGTCGACGTCCGCCTTCAGCGTCTCCTCCGCCTCGCCCGTGTCCTGGCGTGCGCTCGCCAGGCGGACCTGCGTGTCGCCGACTTCGAGGGTCAGCACCCGGCGGTCTTCGGCGTACACGCCGACGCGGCGGACCGCCGCCGCCAGGGCGTCCGCGTCCAGGCAGACCGTCGTGTCGACCGCGCCCGAGGGGATCGAGTCCTCGGACAGGAACCCGGCGTCGAGCACGGCGGTGCCGACTAACCCGCCCGGCCAGCTCAGGCCGAACCGCCCGGGGCCCAGGTGCAGCCCGACGACCCCGGTGGCCTGGCGCGCGGCCTCCGTGAGCAGCGCGGCGGGCACCAGGACGTCCAGCTCGCCCGGGCTCCGCAGCGGCAGCCGGGCGACCGCCATCCGGTACCGGTCGGAGGCGGTGAGGGTCAGTCGGCCGGCGTCCGCCTGCAGCCGGACGCCGGTGAACAGCGGGAGCGGGTCGTCCTTCGCGGCGGTGCCCGCGACGATCCGCAGCGCCGAGGCGAAGGCGGATCCGTCCACTTCGGACACAAGCGGCGGTTCTCGCTGCGGGAGGTCGTCCTCGGTGGTGAGGAGAGGCAACGCGAACCGTGCGTTGTCGAGCCGCAGCGCCAGACGGCTGCCTTCGACGACCAGCCGCACGTGGTCGGTGTCGAGCATTTTCAGCGTCTCGGCCAGCGGCGCCGCGGGGACGACGACGGAGCCGTCGGTGTGCGTGGCGGCCGGGCAGTCGAACCGGACGGCGAGATCCGGATCGGTCCCGGCCACGGTCAGCCCGGCCTCGTCCGCCCGCACCCGCAGCCCGGCGCGGGCGGGCAACAGGCGCGAGGCAGCCGAGACGGCCGCCGAGAGGCGGTGGGCAGGCGCGGTGACGTCCATGCCCCGAAGCTAGCGGTGGGCACCGACAAAAACCGCGCACAGTGCCGCTGAACAGCGCAAATGCGGGTTGGGCGGACGGTCGATCGGCGCTGGGGGTGGTTCCGGGGCAGACCGCGGGCCTGCCGGGTCGCGCCGACCAACGCGGCCCGGCACCCTGTCCCGTCGGCCTACCGGGTCGCGCCGACCAACCCGGCCTCGTCGACCGCAGCACCCTGATCCACCGGTCGCACCGTCCCGCGCAGCGCCCACACCACACCGGCCAGCACCAGCCCGGCCAGGCTCGCGCCCAGGAACGCCGCCGCCGGGCCCGCGTGCTCGACGACGTACCCGCTCACCGACTGGCCGATCGCCAGCCCGAACGTCACCGCCGTCAGGACCCAGCCGAACGCCTCCGCGGCCGTCCCCTTCGGGGCGACCAGCTCGATCGCCGCCGAATGGGCCGTCGACTGCGGGGTGATCAACGCGCCCGCCAGCAGCATCATCACCGCGAGACCCCAGAGCGACGACGGCCACGCGAGCAGAGCCACCAGCGCGCCGAACGCGCCCAGCAGCATCGGCAGGCGCAGGCCCAGCCGGCGCGGCCACGGCCGCAGGCTGTACGCCACGCCGAACGCCACCGAGCTCAGCGACCACGCCGACAGCAGCAGCCCGCCGACCGACGCGTGCCCGGCTTCCGTCGCCGACGCCGGGACCGCGACCTCGACGAACCCGATCACCACACCGAAGCCGAGCGCGGCCAGCGCCAGCGTCCGCATGCCGGGGCTCGCCAGCGCACCCAGGAGCGACGCCGGCGACGAAGAAGCCGGGCCCCACGAGCGCACCGCCGGGCTCAGCGCGAACAGCACCGCGCCGGTGAACTGCAGGGCCACGCCCAGCACCAGGCCGGTGCCCGCCCACGGCGCCATGACCAGCAGGCCGGCCAGGCCGGGCCCCAGGATGAAGAACACCTCCATGCTGATCGCCTCGTACGAGAACGCCGCGTTGCGCGGGCCGCCCGGGGGCAGCAGGCGGGTCCACAGCGCCCGCGACGCCGAGCCGACCATCGGTTCCGACAGGCCGGTGAGCGCGCCGAGCGTGACCAGCACGGCCGTCGGCGCGTGCGACTCGATCGCCGTTACCAGCGCGGTCATCGACAGCGCCAGGGTGACCGCGACGACGAGCAGCGGCCGCGTCGGGCCGAAGCGGTCGATCAGCCGGCCCTGGATCACCGCGCCCACCGACACCCCGACGAGTGAACCGGCCGAGACGAGCCCGGCGGCGGCGAAGGAACCGGTCTCGCGCTGGACGTAGAGCAGCGCCGAGATGCCGATCATGGCGATCGGCAGCCGGGCGAGCACGGACGCGACAGCGGGCCGCCGGGCCGCGCGGGTCGTCAGCGCGCTGCGGTAGTCGGCCAGGGAGGTACGACCTTCGGAGTGGGACACGAGTACCAGTATGCCGCAGAGTGGTACGCGAGTACCAGTTATTTGACGGTCAGGTGCGTCACCGGCAAACTGGAGGTGGAGCACGCAAGGTCTCGATCAGGTAACACTCGCGATATTCTCCGTGAACCCGTGCAACAAAACAGCCCCCACGGCGTCCTTGAGAGTGAATGGCCTTGAATTCGTGGGTATGGGCCGTGATGGTTGAACAACAGCACAGAACCCAGCTCCCTCCGGCATATGGGTCGGGGCCTGGTCCGGAGGGCGGGGAGCGCGGATCGTCGGGGGATGGTCCGCGCGACAAACGAAGAGCCGGTGCGCCACGTCGGGGGTGGCGCCCGGCTCTTTGTTTTGGGTGCACACCAAGTAAGGCCCCTCGCCCGGACGGGTGAGGGGCCTTACTGGTGAAAGAACTCAGCGAGCCCGGCGGGCGAGCCGCTCCGGGTCCAGGATCAGCACGCTCTTGCCTTCGAGCCGCAGCCAGCCGCGGTGCGCGAAGTCGGCGAGCGCCTTGTTGACAGTCTCGCGCGAGGCGCCGACGTACTGGGCGATCTCTTCCTGCGTCAGGTCGTGCGTGACCCGAAGCAGGCCCGCCTCCTGGCTGCCGAACCGCTGCGCGAGCTGCAGCAGCGCCCGCGCCACGCGGCCCGGGACGTCGGTGAAGATCAGTTCCGCGACCATGTTGTTCGTCCGGCGCAGGCGGCGCGCGACCACGCGCAGCAGCTGCTCGGCGATCTCCGGGCGGGTCGAGATCCACTGCCGCAGGGCCGGGCGGTCCATGGTGACCGCGCGGACCTCGGTGACCGTGGTCGCGCTCGACGTCCGGGGGCCGGGGTCGAAGATGGACAGCTCGCCGAACATGTCGGACGGGCCGAAGATGCCCAGCAGGTTCTCGCGGCCGTCCGGGGACTTGCGGCCGATCTTCACCTTGCCGGACTGGATGATGTACAGCTTGTCGCCGGGCTCACCCTCGTTGAAGATGACATGGCCGCGGGGGAACTCCACGGATTCCAAGGTCTGGGCCAGCGCCTCCGCCGCTGCCGGCTCCACACCCTGGAAAATGCCCGCACGGGCCAGGGTTTCGTCCACCTCGGGTGCCTCCTCGTCGAGAAACGATCACGCTCGGCGTCGGTCGCAGAGCGTGACGCCAATCACTTGCGCGTCAGTCTAGGGCGTACGACCGAGATCGCCTGCCGGACGCGCGCGACCGCCAGATGATCTCGTTCGAACGTGGAGCCTAACTCCGCACGCGACGCGCGCGTAGCCTGGCTGCCCGTCCGCCCAGCCTACGCAGCCGGAACAGCTCCAGCGCGCGGCCGATGCCGTGCCCGTAGAGCGCCCTGACCTCGTTGGGCTGCGCCTGCTCGAGGAACTCTTCGACCTCGTTCTCCTGCACCGCGACGTGCTTGAGCCGGCTTTCGACGCGCTCCATGAACAGCGCGAAGAACATGATCACCAAAGGGACCAGGATGACGAACCAGACGGTCATGACCGGACCCCGAAACACTCGATGAAAAGCATCTACTCCAGATCCTCGCTCATGGCGGCCGTGAACTGCGCCGAGTCCGCTCTGGCGTGTCGTGACGTCCACCGGTGCACTGACCGGCTCGTCCGACGGCGCCCGTAGGCTATCGGGGTGCCACCTGCCACCACGAACGCCCCCCAAGAGGGCGCTGGTGAAAGCCGGTTAGCTCTGGTGAGACGCGCCAGGCGGATGAAGCGTTGCCTCGACGACGTGTATCCCGACGCCCACTGCGAGCTCGACTTCACCACGCCACTGGAACTGCTGGTCGCGGTCGTGCTGTCCGCGCAGACCACCGACGTGCGGGTGAACCTCGTCACGCCGGCGCTGTTCCAGCGCTACAAGACCGCCGCCGACTACGCGGGCGCCGACCGCACCGAGCTGGAGGAGTACCTCCGGAGCACCGGCTTCTACCGGGCCAAGGCGAACTCCGTGATGGGGCTCGGCGCGGCGCTGGTCGAACGCTTCGGCGGCGAGGTGCCGGCGAAGCTGACCGACCTCGTCACGCTGCCCGGCGTCGGCCGCAAGACCGCCAACGTCGTGCTCGGGAACGCCTTCGACGTCCCGGGCATCACCGTCGACACCCACTTCGGCCGGCTGGTCCGGCGCTGGGGCTGGACGGCGGAGGACGACCCGGTCAAGGTCGAGCACGCGGTCGGCGAGCTGATCCCCCGCAAGGAGTGGACGATGCTCTCCCACCGGGTGATCTTCCACGGCCGCCGCGTCTGCCACGCCAAGAAGCCCGCCTGCGGAGCCTGCCCACTGGCCCGGGACTGCCCGTCGTACGGCACCGGCCCGACCGGGTTCGAGGAAGCCGCGAAACTGGTCAAGGGTGTCGAAAAGGACCACATCCTGGCGCTGGCGGCGCCCCGGTGACAACCGTCACCAAATGGGCGCTGGCCGCCGCCGTGGTGGCGGTGGCGCTGATCGTCGCGCTGCTGCCCCGCGGGGGTGACGCCCCGGCCGCGAAACCGGCCGCGGACCTCGCTCCGGCGCGGTCCGCGGCGGCGCTCCAGCCCTGCCCGGCGTCCGGGCCCGCCCAGCCGGTCAAGCAGCTCGACGGCGTCAAGGCGGACTGCCTCGGCGACGGCGCGAGCGTCGACGTCGGGCGTGCGCTGGCCGGGGCTCCGGTGCTGGTCAACGTGTGGGCGTCGTGGTGCCAGCCGTGCCGGACCGAGCTGCCCGTGCTCCAGGACTACGCGAAGCAGCCCGGCGCGGTGCGCGTGCTCGGCGTCCAGGTGCAGAGCCCGGCCGAGGACGGGTTGAACCTCCTGGCGAAGCTGGGCGTGCACCTACCGTCGGTGTTCGACGGGGACGGGCCGGCCGGGCCGGTCCGCGCGGCTCTGAAGGTGCCGCCGCGGCTCCCGGTGTCCTACCTGGTCACCGCGGCTGGCGAGGTGCGGTTCATCGCGAACCCGCCGACGTTCGGGAACACTGACCAGGTGCGCGTGGCAGTCGAGGGGGCATCGTGATCGGACCACTGGTCGAGCCGGAGTCGGTGCCCGAGTGGCTCCGGCCGCTCGTGAAGGTGAGCGCCGAAGTCGATTCGAAGACGTTCACGCGGTTCAGCCCGCCCGAAGACGCCTACACGCGCCCGGCCGCCGTGCTCATCCTCCTCGGCGAACGCGAGGCCGACGGCGAGCCGGACGTCCTCCTGCAACGCCGGGCCGACACGCTGGGCTCGCACGCCGGCCAGGTCGCCTTCCCGGGCGGCGGCGCCGAGGACGGTGACGGCGGGCCCGTCGGCACCGCGCTGCGCGAGGCCGAGGAAGAAACCGGGGTCGTCCCGGCCGGCGTCCGCCCGGTCGCGGTGCTGCCCGAGCTGTTCGTCCCCGTGTCCGGGTTCGCCGTGACGCCGGTGCTGGCGCACTGGGCGGAGCCGTCGCCGGTGCACGCGGTGGACCCGGCCGAGACGGCGTCGGTCGCGCGCGTCGCCATCGCCGATCTGGTCGACCCGGCGAACCGGTTCATGATCCAGAAGGCCGGCATGCCGTGGAAGGGCCCGGCCTTCGAGGTCGGCGGCCTGTTCGTCTGGGGGTTCACCGCCGGGTTGCTGTCCGTCCTCCTCGGCCTGGGAGGCTGGGAGCGCGAATGGGACTCCGGCGACGTCCGGGATCTCGACGAGGCGCTGGCTGCGTTCCAGGCGCGATTGCAAGGCGGGGAGTGACGACGTGAACTGGGTCGATGTGCTGGTGCTGCTGCTGGCCGTGCTGGCGGCGGTGTCCGGCGCATACCAGGGGGTGATCGTCGCGCTGCCGTCGCTGGTCGGCGTGGTGCTCGGCGCCATCGCCGGGATCAAGCTCGCGCCGGTGGTCGTCTCGTTCTTCGACGACCCGGTGTGGAAGGTCGCCTTCGCGGTCGCGACCGTGGTGTTCCTGGTCGCGTTCGGCGAGGCGATCGGCGTCTACGTCGGCCGCAAGCTGCGGCAGAAGATCAACCCGGACAAGCTCTCCGGCATCGACAAGACCCTCGGCGCGATCGTGCAGGCCGTGGTCGTCTTCGTGGTCGCGTGGCTGATCGCGACCCCGCTGACCACCGTGTCCGGCCTGCCCGGGCTGGCCAAGGCGATCAACAACTCGGTGGTGCTCGGCAAGGTCAACGACACCATGCCGGAGGCCGCCCAGGGCTTCCCGAGCCAGCTGCGCAAGCTGCTCGACGCGTCCGGCTTCCCGTCCATCATGGACCCGTTCGAGAAGGCCCCGACGGCGGACACGTCCCCGCCCGACCCGGCGCTGCAGACCAGCGCGACCGTCCAGCAGCTGCACGGCAGTGTGGTCAAGATCCGCGGCAGCGCCAGCTCGTGCTCCCGCTCGCTGGAGGGCAGCGGGTTCGTGATCGCGCCGCAGCGGGTGATGACGAACGCGCACGTCGTGGCGGGCACCGACACCGTCGGCATCGAGACGACGCAGGGCGACTACCCGGCGCGTGTCGTCTACTTCGACCCCGAGGTCGACATCGCCGTGCTCGCCGTGCCGCGGCTGCGGGCCCCGGCGCTGCAGTTCGCGGCCGAGACGGCCCGGGCGAGCGACAGCGCCATCGTGCTCGGCTACCCGCTCGACGGCCCCTACCGCGCGACGCCGGCCCGCGTGCGCGGCCGGATCAACCTGCGCGGCCCGGACATCTACGAGGCGAACACCGTGCAGCGGGACGTCTTCACGGTCCGCGCCGAGATCCGCAGCGGCAACTCGGGCGGCCCGATGGTGACCCCGGACGGCCGGGTCATCGGCGTCGTCTTCGGGGCGGCGGTCGAGGACCCCGAAACCGGGTTCACGCTGACGGCCGAGCAGGTGCGGGCCGAGGTCGACGCGGCGCCGTCGCAGACGACGAACGTCTCCACCGGTTCCTGCGCCGCCTAACGCCGGTACCGCAGCGCGAGGCCGTCCAGCAGGGCCCGCATCCCGGACTCGAAGACGTCGTCGAGGACGAGGTCGTACCCGGTCTCGCCCAGCTCGGTCAGCATCTTCGCGAAGACCGGGTGGCCGTCGACCATGGTGCCGATTGCCGGCGCCTGGTGGTCCATCCACTGCTCCTCGGAGAGCCCGGACGCGGCCTGCGCGTGCTGCTCGCGCTCGAGGTGGATCGCCAGGCCCTGGATCTGGCTGAAGAACAGGACGTGCAGGTCGCACAGCGTCGCCGCGTCGACGTCGAACTCGGACAGCGCCGACAGCGCCCACTCGGCGTGCGTCGCGAGGCCGCGCAGCGGCAGCGGCCGGGTGAGCGGCGCGAGCTGGGCCAGCCACGGGTGCCGCCGGTAGAGCGACCAGAGCGTCCGGCCGCCGAGTGTCAGCCGTTCGCGCCAGCCCCCGGACGGAATCGCGGGGTAGCCGCGCTCGCCGTACGCCGCGTCGGCCATCAGCAGCACGAGCTGGTCCTTGCCGCTCACGTACCGGTACGGCGCCATGGCCGCGACGCCGAGGCGGGCGGCGACCGCGCGCATCGAGAGCGTGGCCAGGCCTTCCGCGTCGGCGATGTCGATCGCCGTGCGGACGATCCGGTCGCGCGTCAGCCCCCGGTGACCGCCCCCGCGGCGGTCCCGCTCGGCGACCACTGTGCCGGACCGCGGCTCCGCGCGCACCACGCCTTCCTGGCCGAGCAGGGCCAACGCCTTGGCCGCGGTCGCCGGCGCGACGCCGTGGTCGGTCGCGAGCCGCCGGGTCGAGGGCACCCGCGCGCCCGGTGGGAGCTCGCCGCGCGTGATGCGGCCACGCAGGTCGTCGGCGATGGCGGTGTACTTCACGGCGTCTCCTGACCTAGGACAGCTGGCAATCTGTGCTAGTACAGATCTGGCCTTCGAGCTGCGTCGACTCCAGTGTGGTGCGGGCAAGCGTACGACTCTGGAGGAAAGATGCGAAACGTGCTGATCTCGGGGGCCGGCGTCGCCGGCCTGACCACGGCCTGGTTCCTGGCGCGCCAGGGCTTCGCCGTGACGGTCGTGGAGCGCGCGCCCGGTCCGCGGCGCGGCGGCCAGGCGATCGACGTGCGCGGGGCCGCGCTCGAGGTCGTCGACCGGATGGGCCTCGGTGACCGGCTGCGCGCCCGGCGGACGCGGATGCGCGGGATGTCCGTGGTGGACGGCGACGGCCAGGAGCTGTTCCGCTCGGAGGAGTTCACCTACAGCAGCGGACGGCTCGACAGCGACGACTTCGAGGTGCTCCGCGACGACGTCGTCGACATCCTGCGCGAGGCGACCGACGCCGAGTACGTCTTCGGCGACTCGATCACGGCGTTGACCGAGGAGCCGCACGGTGTGCGCGTCGAGTTCGAGCACGCCGGCTTCCGGACGTTCGACCTCGTCGTCGGCGCCGACGGCCTGCACTCGGCCGTGCGGCGGCTGGCCTTCGGGCCGGAGGAGCGGTTCAGCAGGCACCTCGGCCAGTACCTGGCGATCTTCCCGGCGCCGAACTTCCTCGGGCTGGAGGACTGGCAGGTCTGGTTCCGGCACGAGGAGACCGGCGGGGTCGCCTACCCGGTGCGGGACAACACCGAGCTGCGCGTGACCCTCGGTTTCGGGTCGGACCCGCTGCCCCGGCTGGACGTCGAGAGCCAGAAACGGCTCGTCACCGAGCGGCTGGGCGGGGTCGGCTGGGAGGTGCCGAAGCTGCTCGAGGCGATGGCCGGAGCGGACGTCTTCTACTTCGACGCCATGGCGCAGATCCACCTGGACCGCTGGTCGGCGGGCCGGGTCGCGCTGGTCGGCGACTCGGGCTACTGCGCGTCGGCGCTGTCCGGCCAGGGCACGAGCCTGGCGCTGGTCGGCGCGTACCTCCTCGCGCAGGAGCTGGGCCGCTCGGAGCACGAAGAAGCCTTCGCGGCTTACGAGCGTCGGATGCGGCCATTCGTCGCGCTCAACCAGGCGCTGGCGACGGAAAACCCGACCGGTGGCCCGGCGGAGGAGTCCGTGGCGCAGGCGAAGAACGCCGTCACGCTCGACTGAGGAAGTTCGCCAGGGCCGTCGACGTGCGGTCCGGAACCTCGAGGTGGGGGAAGTGCCCGACGCCCGGCCAGACCTCCGGTTCGGGGTGCGGGCCCGCCCAGCGGACCGACGACGTCGCCGTCTCGGGCAGGATGCAGGTGTCGTCGGCGCCGTGCAGCTGCAGGGTCGGCGCCGTGATCCGGGTGGCGACGGCGTCGGTGAAGCGGCGGCCCTCCCCGCGGAACTGCGCGCGGAACGCCCAGCGGTAGTACTCGAGCGCGCTGTGCGCGACCCCGGGCACGAGCATCGCCTGCCGGAAGGCCCCGACGCTCTCGGTGAAGTCCGAAGTGGACTGCCAGGCACGGCCGGCCCACCCGGCGAAGAGGTCCTCGACGGCCTGGGCGTCGTTCTTCACCAGCCACTTCTCCGGCGCCATCGGCACCTGGAAGCGGAAGAGGTGCCCGGCCGCGCGGCCCTGGCCACCCCACGGGCGGGCCGCGCCGGACCGCAGGGCGAGCGGGTGGGCCGCGCCGATCGCCGTCACCGACGAGACGAGCCGCGGGTGCAGCGAGGCGACGGTCCAGGCGAGCATGCCGCCCCACGCGTGCCCGACGAGGTGCGCGCGGCGCGCGCCGAGGGACTTGACCAGCCCGCCGACGTCACCGGCGAGCGTCCACGCGTCGTACCCGCGGGGCGGCTTGTCCGAGTCGCCGTACCCGCGCAGGTCGACGGCGACCGCGCGGAACCCGGCGTCGGCCAGGGCCCGCAGCTGGTGGTGCCAGGTCCACCAGAACTCGGCGAAGCCGTGCAGCAGCACCACGACCGGGCCGTCCCCGAGCTCGGCGACGTGCAGCCGGATGCCGTTCGCGGACACGTCGCGGTGCGCCCACGGGCCGTCGAGCCGGACGGTCGACGGATCGGGGGACGCGGCCAACGAACTCAGTCGCGCGTGGTGGTCAAGTCGGCGTCGGGCGCCTTCTGCGGCTTGAGCGCGGCGGCGGTCTCCTTGACGCTGGCGATGGTCCGCTCCGGCGCCTTGAACTTCTTCACCTTGCGGTAGCCCAGGAACCCGGCCGCGCCCGCGACCAGCAGCATCAGGACGAACACGATCCCGAAGGCGATCCAGCGGTAGCGCAGCCACTGGGCCAGCCCCTCGGCCGCGAAGAAGAACAGGAAGAAGGTGCTGTACAGGAAGACCGTCAGCGCGATCAGGAAGTAGACGGCGCCCTTGAGGCCCTTCTTCACCTCGCCGACCAGCTCGGACTTCGCGAGCTCCATCTCGGCCCTGACCAGGGTCGAGATGTGCTGGGTCGCGTCGCCGACGAGCCTGCCGATCGACTGGTCGCCGGGGATGTCGGAGTCGGAGGACAGCGGGAGGTAAGGCACGGCCCCCACGCCGTCGGGGCCGATGCGTTCGTGCTTGGGGCTGCTCACCGGGTCATCGTGCCATGACGCCCCGGAGCGGGCGCGGCGGAGTCCGCGAGTGTCGGCGATCAATCCGCCTGGGCATGCACCCGGCTGCGCCGCACGAGCAACGCGGCCGCGAGCAGGGAGGCGATCCCGGACGCGATCAGCACCGCGGCCTTGGCCAGTTCGCCCGCCTCGGCCGGCAGCGCGAGGTCGGCGATCAGCAGGCTGACGGTGAACCCGACCCCGCCGAGCACGGACAGCGCGCCCAGGTCGCGCCAGCCCATCCCGTGCGGCTTTTCGGCGAGCTTGAGGCGCACGGCGAGCAGGCTCGCGCCGAGGATCCCGACCACCTTGCCGACCAGCAGCCCGGCGAGCACCGCGAGCGGCAACGCCGTCGTGAACACCTCGCCGAGCGCGTCACCGCTGACCGAGATCCCGGCCGCGAAGAGGGCGAACACCGGCACGGCCACCGCGGCCGACCACGGCTGCAGCCGGTGCTCGAGCCGCAACGCGGGCGCTTCGGCCTCGCCTTCGTCGGGGCGGACGCGAGTGAGCAGGCCCAGCGCGACCCCGGCGATCGTCGCGTGGACGCCCGCCGAGTGCACCGCGACCCAGGTGACGAGCGCGAGCGGCACGTACAGCCACGGCGTCCGGACCCGCCGATGCTGCAGGTACGCGTACAGCGCGAGGGCCACCACGGCGACGGCCACCGCGACGAGGTCGAAGCCGGTCGTGAAGACCACGGCGATGACGATGATCGCGCCGAGGTCGTCGACGACGGCCAGCGACAGCAGGAAGACCCGCGCGCTCGAGGGCAGGTTCGACGCGGTCAGCGCGAGCACGCCGAGCGCGAACGCGATGTCCGTGGCGACCGGGATCGCCCAGGCCCGGTCGATGCCCGGCGTCCCCCAGCCGACGCCCAGCGCGACGAGCGCGGGCACGACCATGCCGCCGACCGCGGCCACGACCGGCAGGATCGCCTGCTTGAACCGCGACAGCTCGCCGATGACGAGCTCGCGCTTGAGCTCCAGCCCGGCGACGAAGAAGAACAGGGCGAGCAGGCCGTCCTTGGCCCAGTCGCCGAGCGTCAGGTTCAGGTGCAGGAACTCCGGGCCGAGCCGGAAGTCGCGCAGCGCGTGGTAGCTGTCGCGCAGCGGGGAGTTGGCCCAGACCAGGGCGACGGCGGTCGCGGCGAGCAGGATGAGGCCGCCGGTGGTTTCGGTGCGCAGGTAGCGCGCGAACTCGCTCAACGGTCGGGACACGGCAGCTCCAGGGGTCGCTGATCACTGTTGCCGACCAGGCTTCCCGGCGCACCTTGGCGAAATTTTAACGTCTCTTTGTCACGGACCGTTATGGCCACCGCCACATCGGGTGCCGGTGGTGGGTCACACGGTGTGCTCATAGCATGCCAAGCGACAACGAAGTCCGAGACAAAGGAAGACAGAGTTGTGAGCACCTCCACCGAGGTCCAGCAGGACACGAGGTTCTTCGGGCACCCACGAGGGCTGGCGAACCTCTTCGGCGTCGAGATGTGGGAGCGCTTCTCCTACTACGGGATGCTCGGCATCCTGCCGATCTACCTGTACTACAAGGTCGAACAGGGCGGGCTGGGCCTGGCGCAGGAGTCCGCGCTCGGCATCGTCGGCGCGTACGGCGGCCTGGTGTACCTGTCCGCCGTCATCGGCGCCTGGGTCGCCGACCGGCTGCTCGGCTCCGAACGGACGCTGTTCTACAGCGCCGTGCTGATCATGATCGGCCACATCAGCCTGGCGCTGCTGCCGGGCCTGACCGGGATCGGCGTCGGTCTCGTGTGCGTCGCGGTCGGCAGTGGCGGGCTGAAGTCCAACGCGACGGCGATCGTCGGCACGCTCTACGCCGAAGGCGACGAGCGCCGCGACGCCGGCTTCACGATCTTCTACATGGGCGTCAACCTCGGCGGGTTCGTCGGGCCGCTGCTGACCGGGCTCGCGCAGACGGAGGTCGGCTTCCACCTCGGCTTCGGCCTCGCCGCGATCGGCATGGCGCTCGGCCTGGGCCAGTACACGCTCGGCCGCAAGAACCTCGGCGACAAGGCCAGGGAGGTGCCGAACCCGCTGCCGTCGTCGCAGCGCCTGCTGGCCGTCGGCGCCGCCGTCCTGCTGGTCGCCGCGATCCTGGTGCTGGTCATGACCGGCGTCGTGAACCCGGGCAACCTCGCCGACGTCGTCGTCATCGTGGTCGGCGTGATCTCGGTGATCTACTTCCTCGTCATCCTGACCAGCCGCAAGATCACCTCGGACGAGCGCAGCCGGGTCTTTTCGTTCATCCCGATGTTCATCGCCAGCGCGGTGTTCTTCTCGCTGTACCAGCAGCAGTTCACGGTCGTCGCGGCCTACACCGACCAGCGGCTGAACCGGAACCTGTTCGGCTGGGAGCTGCCGGTGCCCTGGGTCAACTCGATCAATCCGGTGTTCATCATCGTGTTCGCGCCGGTGCTGGCGGCGCTGTGGACGAAGCTCGGCGAGCGCCAGCCGTCGACGCCGATGAAGTTCGTCCTCGGCACGGTGCTGATGGGCGCGGCGTTCCTGTTGTTCCTGCCGATGGTCGGCAGCGGCAAGAACGCGAGCCCGATGCTCGCGCTGGTCGGCATCCTGTTCGTCTTCACGATCGCCGAGCTGTGCCTGTCGCCGGTCGGGCTGTCGCTGTCGACGAAGCTCGCGCCGGCGGCGTTCCGGACGCAGATGGTGGCGCTGAACTTCCTGTCGATCTCGTTCGGCACCGCGATGTCCGGCAAGCTCGCCGAGTACTACTCCGTCGACGACGAGGCGCCGTACTTCAGCACGGTCGGCGGCGTCGCGATCGGTGTCGGCATCCTGCTGTTCCTGGGCATCCCGTTCATCCGCAAGCTGATGAAGGGCGTGCACTAGCCCACGGTGACACCGAAGATCACCCCGACGAAGTAGGTCACCACCATCGTGAGGGCGCCGACCCCGACGTTGCGCAGGATCGCGCGCCCCACGTGCGCGTCGCCGAGCCTCGCGCTGACCCACCCGGTCAGCGTGAGGCCGACGACGACCGCGGCCGCGCACGCCCACACCCGCAGGGAGACGCCGGCCCAGGCGATGGACAGGATCGGCAGCAGCGCGCCGACGGAGAACGCGATCAGCGACGCCCACGCGGCCTGCCACGGGCTCGTCAGGTTGTCCGGGTTGATGCCGAGCTCGGCCTCGGCGTGCGCGTGGAGGGCGTCCTTTTCGGTCAGTTCGCGGGCGACCTGGCTCGCCAGATCGGGCGAAAGGCCCTTTTCTTCGTAAATGCCGGCGAGCTCGCGCTCCTCGGCCTCCGGCATCGTCTTCAGTTCCTGCTTTTCCAGCCGGAGCAGCGCCTGCTCGGTGTCGCGCTGGGTGCTCACGGACACGTATTCCCCGCCGGCCATGGAAAAGGCTCCCGCGACGAGCCCGGCGATGCCGGCGGTGAGGATCGTGGTGCTCTCGGTGGTCGCGCCGGCAACGCCGACGACGATCCCGGCGACCGACACGATCCCGTCGTTCGCCCCGAGCACCCCGGCCCGCAACCAGTTCAGCTTCCCGCCCAGGTCTTCGTGCGGCTCGTGGGCGTGCTGCACGGCGGTGTCGGTGTCGGTCACGGAAACCAGTGAAACACGAACGGAGAATCGTGGCGAGACCTCCGATTTGGGTCAGGTTCGCCTAAATAACGCGTGCCTTGCCTAACTCGGTCCTGTGTGGACTCAGCGGTTCTGGGTCATCATGGCGGTATGGACGAGCAAGTGTGGCAGCCGCTGGTGACGGTCGAGGGCCTGCCGCTCCACGGCGGCGAAGGCCGGTTCCGCCTGCTGGAGACGGCGTCGAGCGGCCTGGCGTACCTGATCCACTACCCGGCGGGCGTGGCATCCCCAACCCACGCGCACGACCACGACTCGATCGTCTACGTCCTGTCCGGCAAACTCCGCGGCGCGGTGGACGGCGTCGAGGCGGTGCTGGAGCCGGGGGATTCGGTGCTGCACCCCCGCGGGGTGGACCACCACGTGGAGGCCCTGACGGACGCCATGTGGGTGGAGTTCAAGTCGCCCCTGCCGGGCCGCCCGCCGATCGCCTGAGCCGAAGATGCAGCCGAGTGACCGACCCGAGCCCACCCGCGCCGAGGTGCGGAAGGTGCTCGAAGACCTCGTGGCCGGGACCCTCGCCCCTGCCGACGCGTCCGACTGGGCGAACCCGTGGATCACGGAAGAGGCGGGTGAAGTCCAAGACGAGCTGGTATGGGACCTGATCGGCGCGTTGTGGGGCGCGGACTCGGCCATCGGCCAGGGTGAGTACCTCTACGGACCGCTGGACTTCCAAGCGTGGCTGGACGACTTCAACACCCGCGCAGAGGGCTGACCGCACCCCTCACGGGGTGAGTCGACCCTCCAGACACACGTGTCGACCCTCTGATCACGCGTGTCGACCCTTCAAGCACGCGTGTCAACCCTCCAGACACGCGAGCCACCCCCGGAAAAGCGAAACGCCCGGCCCCGCGGAACGCGGAACCGGGCGCTTCTACCAGTAAAGCCTCAGCCGTCCAGCTCGGCGAGGGCCTGCTTGGCCTTCTCGAGCTCGGCCTCCAGCGCGGCGACCTTCGCGGCCTGCGCTTCGCGGGCCTGGTTGATCACCTCGTCGATCGGGCCGGACAGGTCGGAGTGCAGCTCCTTCGCCGCGCGCGACACCGCGGCGGCGGGGATCTCCAGGCCCTTCGCAACCCACTTCGAGCCGTTCTTCAGCTCGGCCTGCCACTCGCCGTCGGCCGTGCCGGTGACGGTCAGGATCAGCTCGACCGTGCGGGTCTTCTTCGCCGTCGACGCGGTCGCCGCACCCTTCGGGCGGCCGCGCTTGGGCTTGGGGGCCTCCTCGGCGGCGGGCTCGGCCGGGGCCGAGTCCTCCGGAGAAGAGGTGGACGCGGACTCGGTGACGGTCGTCGCCTCGTCAGTGGCAACGGCGGGCGCCTCAGGGGTAGCCGAAGCCGTTTCCTCGTCGTGCGTCAGGACATCCACGGTCATCGTCGTGTCGTCTCCTTGCCCGGGAAGGGGGTGTGGTTTGCGGCACAGTGTAGAACATGCGTTCGACGCGCGCCGCGCGGGGTGTCATGACAGAGCCCTCCCGGCGCGAAGCCGGAAGGGCTCTGTCATGAAGACGCTAGCTCACTCCTCGGACTTGCCCGACTGCAGGCCCGACGAGATCAGGTCCATCACCGACGAGTCGGCCAGCGTGGTGACGTCGCCGACCTGCCGGTTCTCCGCGACGTCACGCAGGAGCCGGCGCATGATCTTGCCCGAGCGCGTCTTCGGCAGCTCCGGCACGACCATGATCTGCCGCGGCTTCGCGATCGGCCCGATCTCCTTCGCGACGTGGTTGCGCAGCGCCTGGATGGCCTCTTCACCACCGTCGACGGCGTTGCCGCGGAGGATCACGAACGCGACGATGCCCTGCCCGGTCGTCGGGTCGGTCGCGCCGACGACCGCGGCCTCGGCCACCGTCGGGTGCGAAACCAGCGCCGACTCGACCTCGGTCGTCGAGATGCGGTGGCCGGACACGTTCATCACGTCGTCGACACGGCCGAGCAGCCAGATGTCGCCGTCGTTGTCGTACTTCGCGCCGTCACCGGCGAAGTAGAAGCCCTGGTCCTTGAAACGCGACCAGTAGGTGTCGCGGAAGCGCTCCTCGTCGCCCCAGATCCCGCGCAGCATCGACGGCCACGGCTGGTCGAGCACCAGGTACCCGCCACCGCCGTGCCCGACCTCGGTGCCGGTGTCGTCGACGACCTTCGCCGAGATGCCCGGCAGCGCCTTCTGCGCCGAACCCGGCTTGGTCGACGTGACGCCCGGCAGCGGCGAGATCATGATCGCGCCGGTTTCGGTCTGCCACCACGTGTCGACGATCGGCGCCTGGCCCGCTCCGATGTTCTCGCGATACCAGATCCACGCCTCGGGGTTGATCGGCTCGCCGACCGAGCCCAGCACGCGCAGCGACGACAGGTCGTACTTCTCCGGGATTTCCGCGCCCCACTTCATGAACGTGCGGATCAGCGTCGGCGCGGTGTAGTAGATGGAGACCTTGTGCTTCTGGATGATCTCCCAGTGCCGGCCCTCGTGCGGGGTGTTCGGCGTACCTTCGTAGACGACCTGCGTGACGCGGTTCGCGAGCGGGCCGTAGACGATGTAGCTGTGGCCGGTGATCCAGCCGATGTCGGCGGTGCACCAGTAGACGTCTTCGCCGGCCTTGTGGTCGAAGACGTTGTGGTGCGTGTACGCCGTCTGCGTCAGGTAGCCGCCGGAGGTGTGCAGGATGCCCTTCGGCTTCCCGGTCGTCCCGGACGTGTAGAGGATGAAAAGCGGGTGCTCGCTGTCGAAGGCTTCGGGAGTGTGCTCTTCGGACTGTCCGTCGACGAGCTCGTGCCACCAGAGGTCACGGCCGTCGGTCCACGGGACGTCACCCTCGAGCTGGTCTCCGGTGCGCCGCACGACGATGACCTTCTCGACGCTTTCGGCGCCTTCGAGCGCTTCGTCGACGTTCGCCTTCATCGGCGCGGCCTTGCCGCGGCGGAACTGGCCGTCGGAGGTGATCACGACCTTCGCGGCGGCGTCGTCGACGCGGGCGCGCAGCGCGGTCGGGGAGAAGCCGCCGAAGACGACGCTGTGCAGCGCGCCGATCCGGGCGCACGCGAGCATCGCGAAGATGGCCTCGGGGACCATCTGCAGCTGGATCGCCACGACGTCGCCGGCGGTGACGCCCAGCGACAGCAGGGCGTTGGCGGCCCGGGAGACCTCGGTCTTCAGCTCGGCGTAGGTGATGTCCCGGGTGTCACCCGGCTCGCCGACCCAGTGGATCGCGACCTGCTCGCCGTGGCCGGACTCGACGTGCCGGTCGACGCAGTTGTACGCGACGTTCAGCTTGCCGCCGACGAACCACTTCGCGAACGGCGCATTGGTCCAGTCCAGTACCGTGGTCCACTTCGTGTCCCACGTCAGCCGCTCCGCCTGCTTGGCCCAGAAGGCTTCACGATCGGCGTCCGCCTCGGCGTAGAGGTCGGCCTTCGCGTTGGCCTGGCCGGCGAATTCGTCGCTGGGCGGGAAGGTGCGGCTCTCGGTGAGCAGGTTGTCCAGGGCTGGGGACTGCTCGGTCATGGTTGCAAGGCCTCCTGTAGTGCGCCGACATGACGGCTAGCGGCACGCTAGCGACGTTAGTCCGCCTTGTAAAAGGTTGCACCCACGTAGCACGGCCGTTTCACCGAGGCAGGCGAGTTCCGGTGACTAAGCGTTCGTTCAGCCGCGCCTTCGCCGCCGGCCACTCCGGCGCCAGCATCGAATAGGTGACGGTGTCGCGCGAGGACCCGTCCGGCCGGATCCGGTGCGCGCGCAGAATGCCTTCGCGAAGCGCGCCAAGCCGTTCGATGGCGCGTTGCGAGCGCAGGTTGCGGATGTCGGTCTCCCAGGAAACCCGTTGCGCGTCAAGGGTTTCGAACGCGTGCGTGAGCAGCAGCAGCTTCGACTCGGTGTTCAGCCCGGTGCGCTGCCAGTCCGCGCCGATCCAGGTGTGCCCGATCGAGAGGATCCGGTGCTGCTCGACGACCTGGTAGTACGACGTCGTCCCGGCGACCCGCCCGGAGGTGACGTCGATCTGCGCGAACGCCCGGCGCGCGGGGTCGGCGAGCGCCTGCTCGACCATCCGCTCCGCCGCCGGAAGATCCCCCGGCTGCCGGATGCTCAGCCACGCCCAGATGCCCGGGTCGGCGCCCGCTTCGAGCAGGCCCCTGGCGTGCTCGCGCGCCAGCGGTTCGAGGCGGACGTGCTCGCCGGCCAGGGTGGGTTGTCCGTTCCAGTCGCTCACGTGATCATCGTAGGTTCGGCATTGGCTTTCCCTGATAGCCAATTTCCGAGCATCTCCAGGGGCCACTTCGGCGTTGCCTAAACTCGGCTGAACCACGACGAAAGGGCGAGTTCGATGGCCGAAGAGCGGGAAGAGCTGAGCTGGGAGCTGTTCGGCACGGCGAGCCGTGAACTGGCTCACACCATCGCCGACGACGGCTTCGCGCCGGACCTCGTCCTGTCCATCGCCCGCGGCGGCCTCTTCGTCGCCGGCGCGCTCGGGTACGCGCTCGACGTGAAGAACCTCCACGTGATGAACGTCGAGTTCTACACCGGCGTCGACCAGCGCCTCGACCTGCCGGTGATGCTGCCGCCGGTGCCCAACGTCGTCGACCTCACGAGCAAGAAGGTGCTGATCGCCGACGACGTCGCCGACACCGGCGCCACGCTCAAGCTGGTTCGCGACTTCTGCCTCGACCACGTCGCCGAGGTCCGCTCGGCCGTCGTCTACGAAAAGCCGCACTCGACGGTCAAGTGCGAGTACGTCTGGCGGTACACCGACAAGTGGATCAACTTCCCGTGGTCGGTGCTGCCGCCCGTGGTCAAGCGCGAAGGACAGGTTCTCGACGCATGAACGACCCGCTGAAGCCCCTGCTCGACCTCGAAGGCGTCGCGGCGGCGGCGAAGTCCGCGCAGGACGCCGTGTTCGCGGTGCACCGCCTCCCGGCCAACCTCCGCGGCGGCGCGGCGACGGCGGCGGAAGCCTCGGTGCGGGCGGCGCGCGCGTCCGCCGGGATCGAGGGCGCGAACCCGGAGCTGCCCGCCGACGGCGCGGTCGGCGACCCGGTCCTGGCCGGCGCGCTGCGGGTCGCGGAGACGCTGGAGACGCTGCTGCCGACGTGGCGGCGCGCGCCGATGCAGGCCCTGGCGCGGCTGCACGTGCTCGCCGCGGCGGACCTCGTCAGCGACCCGGATGCCTTGGGGCGCCCGCATTCCGGCGGTGGCCGCCTGGAGCTGCTGGCCCAGCTCGTGACCGGCGCGACGTCGGTGCCGGGGCCGGTACTGACGGCGGTCGTGCACGGGGAACTGTTGGCGCTCAAGCCTTTCGGCAGCGCGGACGGCGTCGTCGCCCGTGCTGCGGCCCGGCTGACGATGGTCGCGACGGGGCTCGACCCGAAAGCGCTGAGCGTTCCCGAGGTCGCCTTTTTCCGGCGGGTGCCGCGGTATCTCGAGACCGCGGAAGGGTTCGCGAGCGGGACGCCCGAAGGCGTCCGCGCGTGGCTGCTGTTCTGTTGCGAAGCGTTCGAATCGGGCGCGCGCGAAGCGAAGAGCATCTCCGACGCGGCGTCCTGACCGCTCCCACTCGCGGCGCGAAGCCCGCGCCGCGAGTCCTCGCCGTCCGCGTCAGCCGGCGCGCACGTGCACCAGGTCGAGCGCCTTGCGGACGTGCCCGCCGGAGACGTGCAGCGCCTTCGCCGCACTCTTGACGTCTTCCCCGGAGAGCAAGTGCACCAGCGCCACCTTGAGGTCGCCCCCGGCCTCGGTCAGCGCGTCCGAGCACTCCGCCATCGTCATGCCGGTGGCTTCCTGCAGGATCCGGATGGTCCGGCCGCGCAGCTTCGCGTTGGTGGCCCGCATGCTGACCATCAGGTTGGAGTAGGTCCGGCCCAGCTTGATCATCGTCGCGGTGGAGAACGACGTGAGGATCATCTTCTGCGCCGTGCCCGCCTTCATCCGGGTCGAGCCGGCGATCGCCTCCGGGCCGGTGTCGACGGCGATGAGCACGTCGACCCCCGCCGGCTTGGCGGCCTTCGGGTTGCCCGACACCAGGCCGGTGTGGGCGCCCTGGCGCTGAGCCGCCAGCAGCGCGCCCAAGACGTACGGCGTCCTGCCCGACGCCGTCAGCCCCAGCACGAAGTCGCCCGGCTGGACCATGGCCGCCATCTCGGCGGCGCCGGCCCCGTCGTCGTCCTCCGCGTTTTCGACGGCTTGGCGCAGCGCGCGCTCGCCGCCGGCGTGGTGCGCGATGAACCAGTCCGCCGGCACGTTGAACGTCGGCACCAGCTCGGCCGCGTCCAGCGTCGCCAGACGACCGGACGTCCCCGCGCCGACGTAGTGCACCCGGCCGCCGGCCCGCAGGGCGTCGACCGCGTAGTCCACCGCGCGCGCCACCTGGGGCAGCACGGCGGCGACGGCGCCGGCGACCGTGCGGTCTTCGGCGTTGATCGCGCCCAGGATCCCCGCGGTGGACATCAGGTCGATGTCCGTGGTGCGGGGGTTGCGGGTCTCGGTCGGCGAATCGACGTGCACCGCCTGCGTGGGGACGGTCATCATGCGCCTCACATCTTCGATGGTCATTACTTGCCGGTTTCCCGCGGCCGGCGGCGGCCGTCCGGCCGGACGCCCAGGCGGTGCGAGCCGACCGCGTCCCGGGTGGCGTCCAGGGCGCTGACCGACGCGTCCATGTGCCGCTGCGCGACGCCGATGAACAGGCAGTCGATGACGGTGAGCTGGGCGATGCGGCTCGCCGTCGCTCCCGAACGGAACGTGGTTTCCCGGGCGGCCGTGGTCAAAACGTAGTCGGCGACCTCGGTGATCGGGGAGCGCGGGAAGTTCGTCACGGCGATGGTGACCGCGCCGTGCTCCCGGGCCACCCGCAGCGCCTCGACGGTGTCGGTGGTCGCGCCGGTGTGCGAGACGCCGATCGCGACGTCACCGGGGCTCAGCACCGCGGCCGAGGTGAGCATGATGTGCGTGTCCGACCACGCGAAGCACACGCGGCCGATGCGGTGCAGCTTCTGCTGCAGATCCGCGGCGACGAACGCGCTGGCGCCCACGCCGTAGACGTCGGCGCGGCCGGCGCTCGCGACGACCTCGATCACCCGCTGCAGCGTGGCGACGTCGAGCTGGTCGGCCGTCTCCTCGACCGCACGCGCGTCGGCGAAGCTGACCTTGCCGATCACGGCGGCCAGGTCGTCCTCCGGGCCGATCTCGCCGCCGAGGTTGCGCGTGGTGCGCGCCTCGGTGCGGGCGGTGTCCGCGGCCAGCGCGATGCGCAGCTGCGGGTACCCGCCGACGCCGACCGCCTTGCAGAAGCGCGTCACCGTCGTCTCACTCGTGTTGGCGGCCAGGGCCACCTCGGTGATGCTGCGTCTCGCGACCTGCGCGGGATCTTCCAGCACCACCTTCGCCACGCGCTGCTCCGCGCGGGCCAGGCCGGGGAGCAGGGACCGGATCCGCACCAGCGGGCTGGCGTCGGCGTCCCGGGCGGTCGGCTGGACCGCCACGGCTTCGGACGGTGCCGTGCCGACTACGGATTCGGTATCACTCACCGTCGGAAAGTTACTAACCGTTGGCATCTGCGACAAGGCTACCCACACCCTTCGGTCTTATCGCAACCCGTCCGTGTCTGCGGATCTGGATTTGCGATTAATCACTGACCAGAAAGTCGCCAACCAGGTCGGTCTTGTTAACGAGCTCAAGCTAACGACTTGGCAACTTAGTGTCGCGATGCAAACGGCTCTGGAACGGTGTGGTGCGGCGAAAAGTCGACAGCAAGCGACCCGGTCGTCACCGAGCGCTCAACTGCCAACCCTCAGCGACAAAATCCGAGGGGTTCCGTTCACCGTCGAGGAGTGATCGGCCGCTCTCGGTGACTTTCACACCGTCGACCGAAACTCCGCGCCCGGTGTAGTTCGGATCGGTGCTGTAACGCCACCGGAGGCCCACTGAGCTGCCCTGCGGCAGCACGCCGCTCGCCTTCCACCAGGCACGGTGCCCGTGTCCGGAGAGCGACGTCACATCTCCGGAGGGTGCACCCGGCCCCGATACCGATAGCGTGATCGGTTGCCAGTTCACCCCGTCGGTGGTCGCCTGCAGCTGTAATGGATCATTAACGCCCTCGGTGTCCACGAAAGCGTAGAAAGACACCCGCGCTTGATCACTTTGGGTAGTAAATGGCCGTGTACTCAGCGTTGCGACGGCGGCGTTATCCAGCGTGCTCGTCCAGGCGTCCTTCCCGGCGGCCGGTTTCACCGCCATCGCCCTGGCCAGCGACGTCGCCCACACCTGGCGGGCGGTGTTGATCGAGCCCCAGTTCCGCGTCGGGTGGACGCGGTTGGTGAGCAGGATCGCGAACGAGCGCGACTCCGGGTCGATGACCAGCGTCGTTCCGGTGAACCCGGTGTGGCCCGCGGTGACCGGCGAGGCCAGCGCGCCCATGTACCAGGGCTGGTCGAGCTCGAAGCCGAGGCCGTGCGAGTCGTCCGGGAACTGCTGGTTGTAGTTCGTCAGCATCTGCCGGACGGTCTGCTCGCCCAGGATCCGGTGACCGCGGTAGCTGCCGCCGTTGAGGATCGTCTGGGCCAGTGCCGCCATGTCGCCCGCGGTGCTGAACACCCCGGCGTGCCCGGCGACCCCGCCGAGCGACCACGCGTTCTCGTCGTGGACGCTGCCGCGCACCATCCCGCGCGGCGGGTTCGCCTCGAACTCCGTCGCGGCGATCCGGTCCAGCTTCGACGCCGGCGGGTTGTACCCCGTGTCGACCATGCCGAGCGGCGCGGTGATCCGGTCGTGGACGACCTTGTCGAGGCTCTGCCCGGTCAGCTTCTCGACGATGAAGCCGAGGGTGAGCAGGTTGATGTCGGAGTAGAGGTAGGTCGTGCCCGGCTTGTTCTTCAGCGGGCTGTCGAGCACCGCCTGGCGGCGCGACGGGATGTCGGGGTAGCCGGCCCACAGCGACGGGACCGGGTCGGCGTCGAACCCGGAGACGTGCGTGAGCAGCATCTTGATCGTGATGGCGGCCTTGTCACCGGTCGCGAACTCCGGGAAGAAGCGGCTCACCGGGGTGTCGATCGTGAGCTGCCCGCGTTCGACCAGCTGCAGGACGGCGATCGAGGTGAACAGCTTCGAGATCGAAGCCATGTCGAAGACGGTGTCGTTGCGCATCGGGACCTGCTGCGCGGGCGGCAGCTCGGTGCCCGCCGCGTCGGCGTACCGCAGCGCGCCGCCGACGGCGTACCGGTCGACGACCACACCGTCGTGGGCCAGCAGGCCGACCGCGCCGGAGAAGTGCGGGTGCCCGGTGGCGTCCGGCTTCGTCCAGCTCGCCAGGAAGTCCTCGGCCGCCTTGATCGGCGCCGGGTCGAGGTTCACCTCTTTCGGCTTGGCGTCGCGCAGGGTCGTCCACGCTGGGGCGAACCCCTGCTGTGGCCGGTCGAAGCGGCCCGCGTCGTCGTGCCTGGTGATGGCGCCGGCTCCTGAGGTCAACGTGGTCAGCGCGACCAGCACTCCGGTGGCCGCGGCGATGACCTTCCTAGCACGCACGAGCGCCCCCTCAGCGGTAGAGCAGGTAGTGGCGACGTTTCCGGTCGAACTCGGCGAGCTCGGCGCGCCAGGCCCCGGTGACCTCGTCGACGCCCGCGCCGCCGTCGACCATCGTCCGGAGCCGGTCGGACCCGGAGAGCTTGTCGATATAGTTGTCGGGCCGCCAGGCGAAGACGTCCGGGTGCAGGGCCTTCGCCGTGACGAGCATGGCGACCGCGGTCCGGATCGCGTCGAAGGCCCGCGGGTCGGCGACGCTCACCTGCACGCCGCCGCAGGTCTGGTTGACGAACTTGCTGAACGTCGGCACGAAGTAGATCTCGCGGAACTTCGCGCCCGGCAACGCGAGGTCCTCGAGCTTCTCGCGCCACCGCCAGTCGAGCCCGGGCGCGCCGATGATCTCGAACGGCCGGGTCGTGCCGCGGCCTTCGGAGAACACGGTGCCTTCGAACATGCCGGTGCCCGGGTAGACGAGCGCTGTATCCGGGGTCGGCATGTTCGGGCTCGGCAGCACCCAGTTGAGCCCGGTCTGCGCGAACTGCGTGTCCCGCTGCCAGCCGCGCACCTGGACGACGTCGAGGCGATCGAGCTTCACGCCTTCGCCGGGGAGGAACTCTTCGGCGAAGAAGCGCGCGAGCTCACCGACGGTCATGCCGTGCTGCTGGGCGATCGGCTTCTTGCCGATGCCGGAGGAGAACTTCGGGTCGAGCACCGGGCCGGCCAGGCGGCCGCCGATCGGGTTCGGCCGGTCGAGCACGACAAAAGCCGCCTTGACCTGGGCGGCGGCCACCATCGCGGTGTAGAGCGACCAGATGTAGGTGTAGAAGCGCGCGCCGACGTCGGCGATGTCGAAGACGACCGTGTCGACGCCCGCCTTGGTGAACAGCGAGGCGAGCTTCGCCGCGTCGACGCCGTACGCGTCGTACACCGGCACGCCCGTGCGCGGGTCCGTGTAGTCGCCTTCGGACCCGCCGGCCTGCGCGCTGCCGCGGAAGCCGTGCTCGGGCCCGAAGGCCGCGACCGGTTTGACGCCGGCCGCGACCATCGAGTCGACGATGTGGTCGCCGTTCAGCAGGACGCCCGTCGGGTTCGAGAGGACGCCGAGCTTGCGGCCTTTGAGCGTCCGCCAGCCCTGCGCGGCCAGCTGCTCGGCGCCGGTGAGGACCCGGCCGTGGGGCTGCGCCTCGGCCGGTTCGGGCTGCGCTCCTGCCACCGCGGAGCCGCCCGCGAGGACCGGGACGGCCAGCGCGCCCGCGCCGAGGAAGCGCCGCCGGTTCAGGCTCACCACGTCAGCCCGTGGCCGAACGGGTACTTCACGGTGGTGACGTCGGCGCCCGCGGGGATGTCGACCGGCAGCTTCCCGACCGGCTTCGTCTCGCCGAGGATCACCTTGGCCAGCGCCTCCAGCGTCGGCGTGATGTAGCCGTAGGTGGCGAGCCAGGTCTTCACGGTGGTCGGGTAACCGGCGTCGTACGGGATCTGCGCGGCGACCGCGACAACCGGTTTCCCGGTGGCCTGGAGGGCGTCGAGCAGCTTGGTCTGCAGCGGGAAGCCGCCGATGTTGTTGGTCAGCACGACCACGAGGTCGACGTTCTTGGCGTTCGCGACCGCCTGCGCGATCTGGGTGTCCGTCGGGGCCTGGCCGGTCTGGTACGCCGTGGCGGTGGTGCCGTGGGCGGTCAGCTTCTGGGCGAGCGTGGTCGTCGTGGAGACGCCCCAGCCGGTGACGAGCGCCGTCGCGGGCTTCTGCTTCAGCGGCAGGAGACCGGCGTCGTTCGCGACCGCCGTGATGCCGCGGTCGGCGATGTCCTGCGCGGTCTTGAGGCTCGCGGGGACACCGACGGTCTTCATCACCCGGTTCGGGTCGACGAACGGCGAGAAGAGGATGCCGCTCTTGAACTTCAGCTTCAGCACGCGCAGCACGCTCTGGTCGATCCGCTGCATCGGGATGTCCCCGGTCTTCACGGCGTTGATCACCGAGTTGATCGCGACGTCGAGGTGCACCGGCATGAGCAGCTGGTCGACGCCCGCTTTCAGCGCGAGGACGGGGATTTCGGCGTCACTGTGCAGCTCGCGCACGCCCTGCATCTCGAGCGAGTCGGTGATGACAACACCGTTGTAACCGAGCTCGTTGCGCAGCTTGCCGGTGACGATCGGCTTCGACAGCGTCGCCGGCTCCAGCGACGGGTCGAGGCTGGGGAACTGGATGTGCGCGGTCATGATCGAGGGGACGCCGGCCTTGATGGCGGCCTTGAACGGCGGCACGTCGGTGGCCCGCCACTGCGCTTCGGTGCTGTCGATGCGCGGCAGCCCGGTGTGGCTGTCGGTCGGCGCGGCGCCGTGCCCGGGGAAGTGCTTCGACGTCGCCGCGACGGACTTCTGGAAGCCCTTGAGCTCGGCGGTGACGAAGTCGCTCGCCAGCCCCGGCTGCCCGGCGAAGGAGCGGACACCGATGACCGGGTTCACGGGGTTGGAGTTGACGTCGGAGTCGGGCGCGAAGTCCTGGTTGATGCCGACCGCGCGCAGCTCCTGGCCGAGGATGGTCGCGGCCTTGGTCGCGCGGCCGGTGTCGCGCCCGGCCGAGATCGCCATGGCGTTCGGGAACTCGGTGGCCGGCGCGCCCATCCGGGTCACCGTGCCGCCCTCCTGGTCGGCGCCGACCTGCAGCGGGATGTGCGCCCCGCTCGTGATGGCGGCTTTCTGGAGGCCGTTCGAAAGTTTCGACACCTGGACCGGGTCGTCGAAGTTGTCGCGGGTGTCGTTGTTGAAGTAGATGACCCCGCCGAGGTGGTATTTCTGGACGACCTGGGCCGGGGTGTCGACGCCGAAGTCCGTCTGGTTCTTCGGGTTCACCTCGTCGGCCGTCTTGCCGTTCACCCACGTGACGAACAGCTGCCCGACCTTCTGCTCGAGCGACAGCCCCCGCAGCGCCTGCGTCGCGGCGGCGTCCGCCTGCGCGTCGGCGCTCACGCTCGGCGCGCTCGCGGCGGTCGCGACACCCACACCGGTGAGGGCGAGCACCCCCGCGACGGGCAGGGCGAGCGCATGGAACCTCCGATTTCGGGTCGTCACGACCAGCCTCCCAGAAAGTTGCGGGCGCCCGGCGGACGTGAGAAGTCCACTCGGAGGCGCCAGTATCGGGAAGCTACTCACCGAATCCGTCGATGTCCATCGGCCGACCGCGCGAACGGTCCAGTCGTACCCGGATCGGTAGGAAATTCGCCGTTCGCAACATGCGGGGGCGGCCGAACGGCGGCGTTCGTGAGGCGGCCGTTCGCCGAGACACCCTTACACAGAGACGAGGCGGCGCCCGTGGCCTAGGGCCGACGGGCGCCGCCTGCAGCGCGAACTTCTCGGGCGACCAAGCGTGCAACTCTGGTCGTACCTACATGGACTCGGCGTGTGGCGTCCCACTACGCAGTCCCTAGACGACGAGCCTCCCGCGGCGCGCTGCGCGTGGGTACCCGGAGTCCGCGCACGGAGATTTGCCGGGGTGGAACAGGCTTCTCTTCTACCTGCTCCCTGGCCGACCAAACGTCCGCACCTACTTTCTACGCCGTGAGCCCGGTCACTTCAAGTGCGCGGATGGGTGCACCGGTACAGAGGCTGGATCGGGTGACACGGGCACCCTGCGCGACGGACAATTCGGGGCTGGGCCGGGAGAAAGCGGAGGTCGTACGGCCGTGTGGGTGTCGGGGTCCCGTCATCGGGACCGACGGCGACGGCTGAGGCCGTACCAGGTCGCCCCGGCGGCCACCGCGCCGACACCGAGGGCGACCATTCCCGCCGACCGCGTCGGGATCCGGCTGCGCAGCGACATGGGCCGGTCGAAGGCGAGCACCGGCCAGCCGCGGTCGAGGGCCTCGCGCCGCAGGAGCTTGTCCGGGTTGACGGCGTGGGGGTGCCCGACGACCTCGAGCAGCGGGATGTCGGTGCTCGAGTCGGTGTAGGCGAAGCACTCGGCGAGGTCGTAGCCGTAGGTCGCGGCGAGCTGCTTCGCGGCGACTGCCTTGTTGGCGCCGTAGCAATAGAAGTCGACCTGACCGGAATAGCGGCCGTCGACGATCTGCATCCGCGTGGCGACGCTCCGGGTCGCGCCGAGCATTTCCGCGACCGGCGCGACGACTTCCTCACCGGTCGCCGACAGCACGATGACGTCGTGGCCGTCTTCGCGGTGCCGGGCGATCAGCTCCGCCGCTTCGACGTACACGAGCGGGTCGACGACGTCGTGCAGGGTTTCGCGGACGATGGCCGAAACCTGCGCGACGTCCCAGCCGGCGCACAGCGCGGAAACCTCGGCGCGCAGCCGCTCGGTCTTGTTCTCGTCGGCGCCGGCGAGGGAAAACACCAGCTGCGCGTAGGCGCTGCGCAACGCGGCGCGACGGTTGATCAGTCCCTCTCTCAGCAATGGTTTGCTGAACGCCAGCGCACTCGACGAGGCGATGATCGTCTTGTCCAGGTCGAAGAACGCGGCCACCGCGTGCTCCGGGCCCGGGTTCCGGATGCGCGACGGCGCGCTGCTCGGTTCGGCCACGTGCCCAGGATAAGAGCTTGATCGCGGCACGTCCCGTTGATCCACCACAGGCGCGCCGCGGCGGGCGGAAAATCCATGACAGGAAGGGACTTCCGGCGCGCCGTGCCGTTACCGAACTGTGTGCCTCGTCCGGCGCGCGAACCGGCGCCCGGCGGAGTTACAGTGAGGGAGCCCGGTGTCCAACCGGGCCGGTTCAGTCCGACCCCCCGGGGCTGAACCCTCGGTGGCCCCCGTCCCTCCCCCCTGGCGGGGGCCACCCTCTTAACCTTCCGCTTGCTTTCGCCGTTTCCCTTGGCACGGCTTGATCGCGCGGTTCGGGCGAGCATCGATCCTCGGCGCGGCGATCATCTCACGGCCCACCGACAGAACCGGCCCGCGAGCGGTTCCCCGGGCGGCAGTTGTCCACAACACCCCGGTTGTCCACAGCCGGCCCCCCGACCCGTTGTGCCGCCGCACCCCCGACCGCGACGGTGGAAGCCGGGCCACCCACGGCCCGCACCGACGACGGGGGAGAACGCATGACGGGGGAACGACCGCTGGTAATCGCCGCGGACGAAACGGTGCTCGACGAGATCCTGCGCGTGGCCGCGGTCGCGGGCTGCGAGCTCGACCGGGCACCGGACCTGACGGCGGCCCGGAGCCACTGGGCCCGCGCGCCGCTGGTGGTGCTCGACGAAGAGACCGCGCGGCTGCCACCCACGCTGCCACGGCGTCGCGGCATCGTCCTGGTCTGCAAGGGCAGCCCGGGGCCGAGGACGTGGAAACACGCGTTCGAGGTCGGCGTCGAGCGCGTGATCTCGTTGCCCGACGAGGAGACGGAGCTGGCGGGCGCGTTCGCCGACGTCGTCGAAACCCCGGCCGAGCAGGCCGGCCTGGTCCTGGCGGTGGTCGGCGGCCGCGGCGGCGCGGGTGCGTCGGTCTTCGCGACAGCACTGGCCCTGGCGGCCGACTGCGACCCGGGCGGCGCCCTATTGGTCGACTGCGACCCCCTGGGTGGCGGTCTGGATCTTTTGCTGGGCTTGGAAAAGACCCCCGGGCCTCGCTGGTCGGAGGTGAAGCTGAGCGGCCGAGTCTCGGTGACGTCACTGGCAGCGGCCCTCCCGAAGCAGCGCCACCGCGGCGGCAGCCTCCCGGTCCTGGCGTGCGGCACCGAGGGCGAAGGCCCGGAGGCGAACTCGCTGTCGGCGGTCCTCGCGGCAGGCCGCCGCGCAGGCCGCACGGTGGTGTGCGACCTCCCGAGAACGTTGACGGAGGCAGCAGCGAGCGCGGTGAGCGCGGCCGACCTGGTGGTCCTCCTGGCCCCGATCGAGTTCCGCGCCTCCGCGGCGGCCAAGCAGGTCCTGCACGGCCTGTCAAAACTGACGGCCCGAGTCGGCATAGTCGCATGTGGACGGTCCAGGGCAGGAGTATCCCCAACCCGCGCGGCAGGCATCCTCGGCCCACCCTTGCTGGCCTCGATGCTCCCGGAGCGAGGCCTGGCGATGGCCCTGGAGCGAGGCGAGTTCCCGACCAAACCATCAGGCCCGCTGGCGTCGGCAGCAGCAAGGGTCTTGTCGGTAGCCCACCGCGAAGCCCAGGCGGCGGCCTGATGAGAACGGCGAAGAATCTCCGCGGCCCGGTGCCCCCAACCAGAGTGAGCGACCTGTTGCTCCCAACACTCCTGACCCTCGCCGGCCGCGGCCCGGTAAGCGCGGAGAGCTTTCTGAGGTCGTTGCCACCCCAGACGAGCCCATCTCGGCCGTCGCCGGGCACTCGCGTGACTGCCGCTCTCGCTGAGCCTCTCGACCATCCGCGCCCCTCGTCCGGAACCCGCGTGACGGCGCGCCTCGCCGAAGGTCCCCGCGATCCGAGCCCGCCCTCGGGCACTCGCGTGACCGCCAGCCTCGGCGAAGCCCTCCGCCATCCGAGCCCAGTCACCAGGCGCCCGCGCGACAGCCGCCGACCAAGCCCCGAGCCAACACCGACCAGCCCACAACTCCTCCCGACCAGCCCCCAGGCGGTGAACCCATGACCACCGACTTCGTCGACCGAGTCCGCAACCGCCTCGCCGGCGACCGCCGCCAGGCCGACCCCGTCGCCGTCGCGACCGCGGTCCGGGCCGAAGCCGGCGGCGCTCTCGGCCACGACGCCGTGCTCGACGCCGCCCGTCAAGCCCGCGACGAGTTCATCGGCGCCGGCCCCCTCGCCCCGCTCCTCGAGGACCCTTCGACCACCGACGTGCTCGTCACCGGCCCGAACGAGGTCTGGACAGACGGCCCCGAAGGCCTCACCCGCACCGGCATCACCTTCAACGGCGAGGAGTCCGTCCGCCGCCTGGCCCAGCGCCTCGCCCTGACCGCCGGCCGCAGGCTCGACGACGCACAGCCCTATGTGGACGGCTGGCTCCCCGGCTCCGGCCCCCACGGCCGGATCCGCATCCACGCGGTCCTCCCGCCGATCGCCACGAACGGCACCTGCCTGTCCCTCCGCGTCCTCCGCCCGGCAACCCACGACCTCACCACCCTCCGCGAGCTCGGCGCCTTCGACGCGGCCGGCGCCCAGATCCTGGACACCGTCGTCGCGCGGCGGATGGCGTTCCTGGTCACCGGCGGCACCGGCGCGGGCAAGACCACACTCCTGGCCGCGCTGCTCGGCGCGGTCGACCCCGCCGAGCGCATCGTCTGCGTCGAGGACGCCGGCGAGCTGCAGCCCGCGCACCCGCAGTTCGTCAGCCTCGTCGCGCGGCCGGCCAATGTGGAGGGTGCGGGCGCGGTCGGCCTGCCCGAGCTCGTGCGCCAGGCGCTGCGCATGCGCCCGGACAGGCTGGTGGTCGGCGAGGTCCGCGGCGCCGAGGTCGGCGCTCTGCTCACCGCGCTCAACACCGGCCACGACGGCGGCGCCTGCACCGTCCACGCGAACTCGCCGGCCGAAGTGCCCGCCCGCATCGAGGCGCTGGCCGCGCTCGGCGGTCTCGGCCGCGAAGCGGTCCACAGCCAGCTCGTCGCCGCGATCCGGATCGTCCTCCACATGAGACGCGAGCCGGGCGGCCGACGGCGCCTCGCCGAAGTCGGCGTGCTCCGCGCCGAACACGGCCGCGCCCGCGTCGTGCCGGTGTGGCGCGCGGGCCGCTGGACCGTCGATCGCCACCTGTTCGTCACGACGGGAGCGCTCACGTGCTGACCCTCCTGATCGTGCGTCTTTCCTTGCTGGTGAACATCTTCCCGCGCCGGCGAAGGAGGCCACGATGATCACCGCGTGGCTCCCGCTGTGCGTCGGCGCGGCTCTGGCGTGCTGGCCCGCGGCGCCGACCCGGCTCCAAGCGGCGGTCGAGAAACCGGCGACGATCCGGATCCCCGACGTCTGGGGTGTCGTCCGGTGGCTGCTTCCCGCCGCGCTCGCCGGCCTGCTCGCGGGAGCCGGTGGCGCGCTGGCCGCCGGCGTGCTCACGCTGGCCTGGCGCCAGGAATGGCAGTCCCACCGCCGCGGCGCCGCGGAGCTCGCGATGGCCGTCCACACCGCGACGGCGTTGCGCACGATGGTGGCCGAGCTCCGATCCGGCGCCCACCCGGTGACAGCGGCGGAAGCGGCCGCGGAAGCCGTCCCGGCCGTGGCCGGCGACCTCCGCGCCCTCGCGACGGCGGCCCGGCTCGACGGTGAGCTGCGCGCACCGGCCCTTCCGGAGCTCGCCGCCGCCTGGACCCTGGGCAAGCGCTACGGCCTGCCGATGGCCGACGTCCTCGACGCGGCCCGCCGCGACGCCGAAGCCGGTCTGGCTTTCGCTCGCCGGATGCGCGCGAAACTGGCCGGACCCCGCGCGAGCGCGGCCGTGCTCACCGGGCTCCCGGTTCTGTGCGTGCTGCTCGGGCAGGTCATGGGCGCGGCGCCGCTGTCGGTCCTGGCCGGAAGCACGCCGGGCCAGCTGCTGCTGGTCGTCGGCAGTGTCCTGCTCTGGGCGGGGACGGCCTGGTGCCGCGCCCTGACCGGACGGGTGCGGATCCGATGAACGCGGCGGCCCTCCTTCTCTTCGGCGGCGCCCTCCTCATCTGGCCAGCCGATGCGGCCGTCGCGCGGCGCTTCGACTGGCTGGCCGGTGGGAAGCCGCAACCCGCCCGCAACTGGCACCCGGCGATACCGCACATCGCAACAACACTGGGCGGCGTCTCGACGGCCGTCCTGATCGGCGGTCTGACCGGAGTGATCGTGGGCGCCGCCATCACGGCCACTGGATGGTGGGCGATCCGCAGAACCCGCCGTCCGCGCGCCCCGGCGATCGACATCGCGGTGAAACTGCGGCTGGCCGGAACGCTCGACCTCCTCGCGGCCTGCCTGCAAGCCGGCCTGCCGGTCTCCTCGGCACTTGACGCGGTATCCGGCACGACCCCTACCGAGGCGGGCGCGGCCCTGCGCTCGACGGCCGGGCTGCTCGCCCTCGGCTCCACACCCGACGAGGCCTGGGCGCCGGTGCGGGCGGTCCCGGGCCTCGCGGAGCTGGCGGCGGCAGCGATCCGGACGTCCCGCTCGGGGGCCGCGTTCGCCACCGCGGCGGCCGACCTCGCGACCCGCTTCCGCGACGAGCTGGACACCGGCGCGGAGGAACGAGCCGAGCGCGCGGGAGTAGCCCTCGCGCTGCCGGTCGGCCTCTGTTTCTTACCGGCCTTCTTCTGCCTGGGCGTGCTGCCGGTAGTCCTGGGCCTCGCCGGACGTCTCGGCCCGCTCTTCTGACCCACGCACGAACAACGAAGGGAATCCCATGCGCGCGTTCCACCACAGCCCCGGCTCCGACGACGGCTCCACGACGGTCGAGTACGCGATCGTCACGGTCGCCGTCGCGGCGTTCGCCGCTGTCCTCTACACCCTGCTCACCGGTGACTCGGTGGTGTCGTGGCTGACGAGCCTGGTCATGAAGGCCCTGACGGTGCCCTCGTGAGCCGCCGCGACGAAGGCTCGGTGACGGTCGAGGCAGCGCTCGGCCTGACGGGTCTGACCGTGGTCACGGTGCTGCTCCTAGCCGGCCTGACGGTCCTGACGGGTCAGCTGCGCTGCACGGACGCGGCCCGCGAAGCAGCTCGCCTGCTGGCGAGAGGCCAGCCCGCCGAAGCGGCATCGGCGGTCCACACGATCGCCCCACCGGGCGCGAACCTGGACGTCCAGCAGTCAGGCGACGCAATAACGGTAAGGGTGACAGCCCAGCCGGCCGGCGGCCTGCTCCCGGCCATCCACCTGGACGCAACGGCCTACGCAATGGCCGAGCCGGGAACGGAGGCCACCGATGCAGCAGGCTGACCGACAGCCACGGCGTGCCGAGCAGGGCCAGTCCCCAGACGACCACGACGACAGCGGAGTGGCCACGATCTGGACAGCCATGGCGGTGGCAGCACTGACCGGCATAGCGGTCCTGGGCTGCTGGCTGGGCGCGGCGGTCCTCGCACGCCACAGGGCGGAAACAGCAGCCGACCTCGGCGCCCTCGCGGCAGCCTCGCATGCGGCAGAGGGACCCATCAGGGCGTGCGAGCGAGCCCGGTGGATCGCGGACCGGATGGAAGTCGCCCTCCTGACCTGCCGGTGGCAACGCCTGGACGCCCTGGTCGAAGTCCAGGCCCCGAGCTTCGCCTTGGCAGGCCTACCGGGCCCATCCGCCCGCGCCCGCGCCGGACCCACCGGCCGCGCGCCGTGACCATCGCGCCGCTGCCAGCCCCGCCGGCGGCGCGCCATGACCATCGCGCCTCGTGCCCGCGCTGGCCCACCGGCCGCTCGCCGTGACCATCGCGACCCGGGCCCCGGACCCTCGGCCAGTACCCACTGCCAGCCCGGCCGTCCACCCGGGCCGCCCGCCGCGTCCCGTCACAACCGCGCTGGCGACCGGCCATCTCCCGTGGTCGGGCCTTGTTCGCCTGCCGGATCCACCCCGCGACCACCAGCTACCGGCCCCCGAAGCCTCGACGCCCCACTCACCGGGACCCTCCGCCCACCGGACGCCGACCGGTCGGTATGCGGCGATGACCGGCTGATCCGCCGGACCCGGCGATGAGCGGCGGATGGTCACGGGCAGCGGTCGCCAGTGCACGGCGAGCGGTCGAAAAAGCTGCCCACCTGGGCCGATAGGCGGTACCGCTGCCCCCGCAGGCTCCTTCTCCGACGTGGGCTCCCCGCGACGAACGGTCCGTGTGCGGTCGCCGCTCACCGTCGATCCGCGCCGCCGGGTTCGGTCCGGCGGTTCGGGCTACTGGGCGTTCATCGCCCAGTAACCACCGGTTGTCGCGCGGGGGTTCCGGGCAATGTGCAACTTGCCGTTAAGTGAGATGTGCGACACCACGACAGCGTTTAGCTCCGGGGTCGCGGAGAACCGGAACCTAAGGCAGGAAGACAATGTTGGACGCGAATTGGCCGGACAGCTGGCGGGGCGCCTTCCGCATCGAACTGCGCGCGGAGGCGATCGGACTCGCCTGGCGTGGCTGGCCGGTGCTTCCGGGCGTCAACCCCGCTCCGCTCACCGACGGCGACGACCTCACCTGGCGTCGTCCGGTCCCGGCCAGTGACGCCTGGCGCGAGCAGATCGGCACCCACGCCCACGAGGTCGCCACCTGGTTCTCCGACCGCACCCACAGCCTCCTCGTCGCCACCGGCACCGTCCTCGACGCCATCGAGGTCGACGACGAGCTCGGCAAGCGCGCCTGCCGCCTGCTCCGCACCCTCGGTCACCCGGCGCCGATCATCGCGCTGCCGAACGGCCGCTGGCTCTTCCTCACCACCGTCGCCGACCGCCTGCCGGCCGAGCTGGCCGCCGAGGCCACCATCCAGTGGCACGGCAAGGACAGCTGGATCCCGCTGCCCCCGTCGCCGTTCCAGCACGGTGTTGTGCACTGGCGCGTCAAGCCCGAGGTCTGCGGCTGGCAGCTCCCGGAGGCCGCCGAGGTGCACGACGTCCTCGTGCGCGCCCTGGCCGGCGCCGACGCCGCGCAGCTGGTTCAGACCACTGCGGCCTGACCCTCCCGAACCACCGCCGGCGGCCGGTCCCAGCCCGGCCGCGGCGGAGCAGGACACAACTCCATGAACCACCAAGTGGCCGTTCTAGGCACCGTGTAGACGCAACGCCCCGAGCACGGTGTCCAGAACTGCCACCGCACCCGCCTTGTCCAGCGGATCGTTGCCGTTCCCGCACTTCGGCGACTGGACGCAGGACGGGCATCCCGTCGGGCACTCGCAGGAGACGATCGCCTCCCGCGTTGCGGCCAGCCACGGGACAATCGCGGCATAACCGCGTTCGGCAAATCCCGCACCCCCGGGATGGCCGTCATGCACGAACACCGTCGCCTCCCCGGTGTCTTCGTGCCACGCGGTGCTCACCCCGCCGATGTCCCACCGGTCGCACGTAGCGAACAGCGGTAGCAGGCCGATCGCCGCGTGCTCGGCGGCATGCAGGGCACCGGGGACCCGTGCCGGAACCAATCCGGCACCCCCCGGTGCCCTGCCACCCTCGTGAGTGGGCCCCCGACCGCTCGCCAGGGTTTCCTCCCCGGTCCCCACCGGCCCCGCAGATTCGGTCCCCACCCGATGGCCCCCGGTCCCCGCCTCGCCATCGGCTGAAGACGCGAGCAGCTCCGCCGAGACCGTGTACCAGACCGCCCGCGTGCGCAGGCTCTGCTCCGGCAGATCCAACGCCGTGTGGTCCAGCACCTCCCCGGACGGCCGCCGCCGCAGGTAGCCGACCACCTGCGATGTCACGGCCACCTCGCCGAGGCAGACGCTCACCCCGCCGAAGTCCTGCTTCTCGGCAGTGCTCAGCACCGCGATGTCCACGATCTCGCGCGGAGTTGTCGTCCAGTCGGGGTTCTCCGAGTGCACCATCGCCAGCCCGGTCTCCAGGTCCAGCTCGTCGACGACGTACGACGACCCCTGGTGCAGGTAGACGGCCCCCGGATGCACGGCGAAGCACGCCGAACCCGGGTCGACCGTGCCGAGCATCCGGCCGGAGTCCGACTCGACCACCGCGATCTGCTCGCCGCCGGTGCCACGGATGCCGACCTCGGCGTGCGGCCGGTCGCGCGACGTCCAGTACCACCCGGTCGACCGGCGCCGGAGCAGCTTCTGCTCGGCCAGCTCGGTCAGCACCTCCTGGGCCGCCGCACCGCCGAACATCTCCAGCTCGGGAACGGTCAACGGCAGCTCGGCGACGGCGCACGCGAGCTGCGGCGCCAGCACGTACGGGTTCGCCGGGTCGAGCACCGCCGTCTCCACCGGCCGGTCGAGCAGCGCCGCCGGGTGGTGCACCAGATAGGTGTCGAGCGGGTCGTCCCGCGCCACAAAAACGACCAGCGCCGAGTCGCCCGAACGACCGGCCCGCCCAGCCTGCTGCCAGAACGACGCGAGCGTGCCCGGGTAACCGGCGAGCACCACCGCGTCCAGGCCCGCGATGTCGACGCCGAGCTCCAGCGCGTTGGTCGTCGCGACGCCCAGCAGCCGCCCCGACAACAGTGCCGACTCGAGTGCCCGGCGCTCTTCGGGAAGATAGCCGGACCGGTACGCCGCAACGGTTTCCGACAACCGAGGGTCCACTTCGGACAAGATGCGACGCGCGCCCAGCGCGGCCAGCTCCGCGCCCCGCCGCGACCGGATGAACGCCAGCGAGCGCGCGCCCTCGACCACGAGGTCGGCGAGGATCCGCGACGTCTCCGCACCCGCCGAACGCCGGACCGGCGCACCGTTCTCCCCGGTGAGCTCCTCCAGCAGCGGCGGCTCCCACAACACGACGGTCCGGGCGCCGCGCGGCGACGCGTCTTCCGTCACCGCCTCGCACGAAACACCGGTGAGCCGCGAAGCGAACGAAGCAGGCGAAGCAGTCGTAGCCGAAGCAAGCACGAACACCGGCGACGCGCCATAGTGCTCGGCCACGCGCCGAAGCCGGCGAAGCAGCAGCGCGACATGAGAGCCGAAGACGCCGCGATAGCTGTGGCACTCGTCGACGACCACGCAGCTGAGCCGCCGGAAGAACTGCGCCCACCGCCCGTGCTGCGAAAGAATCCCGCGGTGCAGCATGTCCGGGTTGGTGAACACCCAGTTCGCGTGTGCCCGCACCCAGTCGCGCTCCACCATCGGCGTGTCCCCGTCGAACGACGCGGCCCGGACCCCCGGAACGTCCAAAGAGGACACGGACCGCAGCTGGTCCGCGCCCAGCGCCTTCGTCGGGGACAGGTACAGCGCGTTCGCCTTCTCACCCGCGGCGAGCCGCGACAACACCGGCAGCTGGTAGGCCAGCGACTTGCCCGACGCCGTGCCGGTCGAAACCACGACGTGACGACCCTCGTACGCGTGCGAAGCGGCTTCGGCCTGATGCGCCCAAGGCGCCGAAACACCGCAGTCACGCAGTGCAGTCACTACGGCCGGATCGGCCCACGACGGCCACTCTGCGTAGCGCGCGTTCCGGCCCGGCAGGTCGGCCACGTGCGTGACCGGGTTCTCGCGCGCCGGGATGCCGGCGGTCACCCGCCCCAGCAGCCGCCGCCCCCGTGAGTCGTCCACCAGCCGAGCTTGGCACAGGGGTCCGACAGTTCTCGCATCCCGGAGCGATCCCCAGCTGCGCCAACGGATCGGCGAACGAGTGATCGATCAAGTGAGGAGCCTCACAAGGTAACGGAATGTACCGTCACCGGGACGGCGTGAAGACGCTGGTTGCGATACCAATACACTCCCGCAATCCACACCCTCTGTGGTGAGCGTCATGTGAGACGTGCGTTGCTGCCCGGCTAGCGTGTCGCTCCGTACAGGGTCCATGCCAGCGTCGGCCGTGTCGAACCCTCGGCTTGCCGTCGACGCCGGCGCACGCGACGTCTCCTGGAGGACGAATGTCACGGCAATTCCTCGCGGAGGGCGGAAACCTTCCGTTCTCCGGAGGTGACTACACGATTGTCGGTGTAGTCGCCGTGGTCGCGCTTGCCGCACTCGTCATCGGCTACGTCCTGCTCAAGGAGGTGCTGGCCGCAGGCCAGGGCACCGCCAAGATGCAGGACATCGCCAAGGCGGTGCAGGAAGGCGCGGCTGCATACCTGAAGCGCCAGCGGAACACCCTCGCCATCTTCGGCGTGGTCGTGTTCTTGCTGCTCTTCGTGCTCCCCGCCGACGACTGGAGCGAGAGGATCGGCCGTTCGATCTTCTTCCTGGTCGGTGCGGGTTTCTCGTTCGCGATCGGCTACCTCGGCATGTGGCTGGCGACGCAGGCCAACCTGCGCGTGGCCGCCGCGGCGCGCGAGGAAGGCGGCCGTGAGGTCGCCATGCGCGTGGCGTTCCGCACCGGTGGCGTCGTCGGCATGATCACCGTCGGCCTGGGCCTGTTCGGTGCCGCGGTCGTCGTGCTCGCCTACACCGGGCAGGCGCCCAAGGTGCTCGAGGGCTTCGGCTTCGGCGCCGCCCTGATCGCGATGTTCATGCGTGTCGGCGGCGGTATCTTCACCAAGGCCGCCGACGTCGGCGCGGACCTGGTCGGCAAGGTCGAGCAGGGCATCCCGGAGGACGACCCCCGCAACGCCGCGACCATCGCGGACAACGTGGGTGACAACGTCGGTGACTGCGCCGGCATGGCCGCGGACCTCTTCGAGTCCTACGCCGTCATGCTCGTCGCCGCGCTGATCCTGGGCAGCACCGCCTTCGGCGTGCACGGCCTGATCTTCCCGCTGATCGTGCCGGCCATCGGCGTCATCACCGCGGTCATCGGTGTGTACATCACCAAGGCGCGCGCGGGTGAGGGTGGTCTGGTCACGATCAACCGCTCCTTCTACATCTCCGCGGTCATCTCCGCCGTCCTGTCGGCGGTCGCGGCGTTCGTGTACCTGCCGAGCAGCTTCTCCGACTTCGGCGGGGACCTGGCGAAGCATTCGGGCAACCCGGCGGTCATCGCGACCATCGCGGTGATCATCGGCATCGTGCTCGCGGCGGTCATCCTGAAGCTGACCGGTTACTACACGGGCACCGAGTACAAGCCGGTCAAGGACGTCGGCCAGACGTCGGAAACCGGTGCGGCGACGGTGATCCTGTCCGGTATCTCGATCGGCTTCGAGTCCGCTGTGTACACCGCGCTCGTCATCGGCGCGGCCGTCTTCGGTGCGTACCTGCTCGGTGGCGGCGTCGCGCTGTTCGCCGTGGCGCTGGCCGGCACCGGCCTGCTGACCACCGTCGGCGTCATCGTCGCGATGGACACCTTCGGCCCGGTTTCGGACAACGCGCAGGGCATCGCCGAGATGTCGGGTGACGTCGACGAGAAGGCCGCGCAGATCCTCACCGAGCTGGACGCGGTCGGCAACACCACCAAGGCCATCACCAAGGGCATCGCGATCGCGACCGCCGTCCTCGCGGCGACCGCGCTGTTCGGCTCCTACTCCGACGCGATCACGAAGGCGATGGGCGTCGGTGGCGACTTCGTCGCGAACATCGTGGGCCCGGCGACCCTGGTCGGCGTGATCGTCGGTGCGGCGGTCGTCTTCATGTTCTCGGGTCTCGCCGTCAACGCGGTCTCCCGCGCGGCCGGCGCGGTCGTCTACGAGGTCCGTCGCCAGTTCCGCGACATCCCGGGCATCATGGAGGGCACCACCCGCCCCGAATACGGCAAGGTCGTCGACATCGTCACGCGCGACTCGCTGCGTGAGCTGACGACGCCGGGTCTGCTGGCGGTCTTCGCCCCGATCGCGGTCGGTTTCGGCCTGGGCACCGGCGCGCTCGCCGGTTACCTGGCCGGCGCGATCGCCTGCGGCACCCTGATGGCGATCTTCCTCGCCAACTCCGGTGGCGCGTGGGACAACGCGAAGAAGCTGGTCGAGGACGGCAACCACGGTGGCAAGGGCTCGTCCGCGCACGAGGCCACCATCATCGGTGACACCGTCGGTGACCCGTTCAAGGACACCGCCGGTCCGGCGATCAACCCGCTGATCAAGGTCATGAACCTGGTCTCCGTGCTGATCGCGCCCGCCATCGTGCAGCTCACGGTCGGCGACAGCGCCAACACCGCGGTCCGGATCATCATCTCGCTGGTCGCGGTCGCCGTGATCGTGGCGGCGATCGTGGTGTCCAAGCGGCGGGGGACCGTCATTTCCGACACCCCGGCCGAAGTCACGGCCTGACCCACCCGTTCCCGGGCCCGGCACGCAGCCTCGCGTGCCGGGCCCGGGGCGTGTCGGGACATCCCACACTGGCCCGGCGACTTGCGAAGCGGCACCGAGTCGGTACCGTCGGGCCGTCCGGGACGTCGTCGAGCAGGAGGTGTGCAGGTGCGGCCGCGGTCAACCGTCTTCGCCGCTCTGACCACGACGATCACGATCGGCCTCGCCGGCTGCGGGCAGCAAGCCACGCAGACGCCGGCGCGGGACCAGGGTTTGTCGGTGACGACCGTGGTGCCGCAGGCCGATCCCGCGGTGAGATGGGCGGACGGCTACTGCGGCGCGGTGACCCACCTGGTCCGCGCGCTGGCGGAACTCCCCACCGTCGACCCGAGCACGCCGCAGCAGGCCTCTCGGACGTCCAGCGACCTGCTCTCCTCGGTGGTCGGCGGGCTCGACCGGAGCCTCGCCGGGCTGAACGCGCTCGGCGCGCCACCGGTGCCGTCCTCGGACGGCGGCCGCAAGGACGTCATCGCGCAGCTCGCCGAGATCCGGGCGCAGGCCGAGGCCGCACGCCGGCGCATCGACGCCGTCCGTGGTGACGCGGGCGCGACGAAGGACGCACTGGGCCAGGCCAGGGCCACGCTGGACCGCATCGACGCGCTCGACTACCTCCGGGGCCTCAAGGGCGTCCCCGCCCTCGCAGCGGCCGAACAGCGGGCGGAGAGCTGCCGCCCGCTCGATCAACCACCTCGGTGAAGATCGGCGCGACCCTCGCCATTAATCGAACTTGTGTTCTAGTATGTCCCGGTGGATCGGACGATCTCGCTCTTCTCCGCGGAGGCCAGCGGGCCGGGTCTGGGCGACCTGGCCGGGCTGTTGTGCTGCCACGGCCAGATCACCGGCTTCGGGCGCACCGCCGCGCGGCTTTCGGTGGTCGTCGAGGAGCCGTGGCGGGCGCACATCCTCGCCCGTGAACTCCGGCAGCGCGGTGCGGACGCCCAGGTCTCGAAGGCCGACTGCGGCAGTCCGCAGGTGCGGACGTCGTTCCGGGTCGACCTGCTGCCGCTGGCGCTGAGCTGGCTGCGTGAGGGCTGCGCGGGCCCGGTGGAGGACGACTCGGGCAAGGCGGTGCCGGCCGGTTTCCGGCTGAGCGGGGCGATGCTGCGGATGTGGGCGCTGGCCGGCGGCCGGCCGGGCACGCAGGGGTATCTCCTGGCCGTCGACCCGCTGGCGCCGGGCATGCACGAGCGGCTGGTCGAGGCGCTGACGCCGTTGGGTGTCCTGGCGAAGCTGACCGGCCCGAAGGCCGAGGTCCCGGCCGTGAAGGTCACCGGGAAACGCAGGTTGGAGGCACTGCTGGAGCTCATCGGGGAGCCGCCGCCGGGCGCCGAAGCGGCGTGGCCCGGCGCGGCGCCGCAGCCGGTCTCGCACCCAGAGGCCGTGACGAGCACGGCCTGACCGGGTGCGAGAGCCGCGTCAGGGCCGGGGCAGCGTGCAGCCGGCCTGGGTGAGCGCGATTTCGTTGGCCGCGGTCAGGCAGGCGGGGATGCCGTAGGTCTCCTGGCCGTAGTTCGTCTTGTAGTGCACGGTGACGTTGCCGGCCTGGTCGACCTCACACGGGTTGTTCTCCGTGCAGCGCTGACCGTCCTCGTTGCCGGTGTTGTTCACGCCGACGACCTTGCCGCCGGAGACGATCGGCGAGCCGGACGTGCCGCCGATGGTCTGGCAGGCCGACGTGTAGCGGATCGAGTCCTTCCAGGTCCAGCTGCCTTCCTTGAGCCGGTAGACGAAGCCGTCGACGTTGCAGGAGTAGATGCGCTTCCAGTAACCGGAGACGACGTCGATGGCGGCGCCGGCGGTGGGGTGCGCGTTGGACAGCTCCAGCGGCGAGATCCCGTAGCTGGACTTGATCTGCGCGTAGGTGGTGGTGAGCTGGTAGAGCGACACGTCGGTGTCGGTCATCGTCCCGTAGACGATCTTCTTCGCCCGGAGGGTGGCCGTGTTGCCGCCGCTCGCGTTGAGCAGCGTGAACGTCCGGCTGGACGTCCGGTTGGTGATCACCTGGCCGGGGCCGGGGAAACCGGTCTCGAGGCAGTGCCCGTTGGACATGACGAGCGCGGGTGCGGTGTCCGGCGTCGCGGCCGGTTTGACCACCGAACCCGAGCAGTTGGACAGCGCCACGGTGCCGGCGAAGTTCGCCGCGGCGGCGCTCGCCGGAGTGACTCCTAGTAATACTGTGGCGGTCACGGCGGTGAGCAGGGCGCCGAGGAGGCGTCGGGTCATGGCGGATCCTTTCGGCTGGACGGGGAAACCAGTGAAGCGTTGACCTCCCCGTGCCCACCACCGTCGAACGGAGGGTATCCGGACGGTCACGCGCTAGGCTGCGCGGGACGTGGCCGAAATCACGTGCCCGGTGTAGAGAGGAAACATCGCCGAGGTCAGCGGCGATGCGGTGGACACAGGCTCAGCGGCGTGTTGGGCCACCTCCGCGCCGTCCGGGCCGGAAGAGCGTGCACACTGGCAGGTCGAAGACGCGGGCCCGATGCCCCCGGGGCAGGGCCTGGTCCCGATCGCGGGACGAGATGAGCGGAGAGCAGGACAGCGTGGCAGGAGCACGGACCAAGAAGAACGGAGCCGGGGCGGACAACGGCGCCGGGCACCGGCGGCTCGTTATCGTCGAGTCGCCGACCAAGGCCCGCAAGATCGCCCCCTACCTCGGCGGCGGTTACGTCGTCGAGTCCTCCGTCGGGCACATCCGCGACCTGCCGCGTGGTGCCGCCGACGTGCCCGCCCAGTACAAGGGCGAGTCCTGGGCGCGCCTCGGCGTCGACGTCGACAACGACTTCAAGGCCCTCTACGTCGTGACCCCGGACAAGAAGTCCAAGGTCACCGAGCTCAAGAGCCTGCTCAAGGACGTCGACGAGCTCTACCTCGCGACGGACCCCGACCGCGAGGGCGAGGCCATCGCGTGGCACCTCCTCGAGACGCTCAAGCCGAAGGTCCCGGTCCGCCGGATGGTCTTCCACGAGGTCACCGAGCAGGCCATCCGCGCGGCCGCCGACTCGACCCGTGAGCTGGACGCCGACCTCGTCGACGCCCAGGAGACCCGCCGCATCCTCGACCGCCTGTACGGCTACGAGGTCTCGCCGGTGCTGTGGAAGAAGGTCATGCCGAAGCTTTCGGCGGGCCGCGTGCAGTCCGTGGCGACCCGGATCGTGGTCGAGCGGGAGCGCGAGCGGATGCGCTTCACCTCGGCGTCGTACTGGGACGTCTCGGCGACGATGGACGCGGGCGAAGAGGCTTCGCCGCGCAACTTCTCGGCTCGCCTGGTGGCCGTCGACGGCGCTCGCCTCGCCACGGGCCGCGACTTCGGCTCGGACGGGCAGCTCAAGGCCTCGAACAACGAGATCCGCGTGCTGGCCGAGGCGGACGCGCGGCGTCTCGCCGAGGGGCTCAAGCAGCGTGACTTCAAGGTCGCGAGCGTCGAGGAAAAGCCGTACACGCGGAAGCCGTACGCGCCCTTCATGACCTCGACGCTGCAGCAGGAGGCGGGCCGCAAGATGCGGTTCACCTCGGAGCGCACCATGCGGATCGCGCAGAAGCTGTACGAGAACGGTTACATCACCTACATGCGTACCGACTCGACGACGCTCTCGGAGTCGGCGATCTCGGCGGCACGCAGCCAGGCCACGCAGCTGTACGGCAAGGAGTACGTCTCGCCGTCGCCGCGCCAGTACACGCGCAAGGTCAAGAACGCGCAGGAGGCGCACGAGGCGATCCGGCCGTCGGGCGAGGTCTTCCGCACGCCGGGCCAGGTCGCGAGCGAGCTGGACACCGACGAGTACCGCCTCTACGAGATGATCTGGCAGCGCACGATCGCGTCGCAGATGGCGGACGCCAAGGGCACCACGATGTCCGTGCGCATTGTCGGCAACGCGGCTTCGGGCGAGGAATGCACCTTCGCCGCTTCGGGCCGCACGATCACCTTCGCGGGCTTCCTGAAGGCGTACGTCGAGGCCGTCGACACCGAGACCGGTGGCGAAGCGGACGACAAGCAGAGCCGCCTGCCGGTGCTCGAGAAGGACCAGGACCTCACCGCCACCGAGCTGAACCCGGACGGCCACACGACGTCGCCGCCCGCGCGCTACTCGGAGCCGAGCCTGGTCAGCAAGCTGGAAGAGCTGGGCATCGGCCGTCCGTCGACGTACGCGTCGATCATCAAGACCATCCAGGACCGCGGTTACGTCTGGAAGAAGGGCTCCGCGCTCGTTCCGTCGTGGGTCGCGTTCGCCGTGATCGGCCTGATGGAACGGCACTTCGAGCGGCTCGTCGACTACGACTTCACCGCCGGCATGGAGGACGAGCTCGACCGCATCGCGGCCGGCAACGAGCAGCGCGCGCAGTGGCTGTCGAAGTTCTACTTCGGCGGCGACATGGGTGTCGACGGCTCGATCGGCCGCCTGGGCGGGCTGAAGAAGCTCGTTGAAGGCAGTGTCGAGGACATCGACGCGCGGGAGATCAACTCGATCCCGCTGTTCAGCGACGCCGACGGCCACACCGTCGTCGTCCGGGTCGGGCGGTACGGGCCGTACCTCGAGCGTGAGGTGAACGGCGAATCGCAGCGCGCGAACCTGCCCGAGGACCTGCCGCCGGACGAGCTCTCGCAGGAGATCGCGGAGAAGCTGTTCGCGACCCCGCAGGAGGGCCGCACGCTGGGCAACGACCCGGTGAGCGGGCACCCGATCGTCGCGAAGGAAGGCCGCTTCGGGCCGTACGTGACCGAGGTGCTGCCGGAGATCGAGATCCCCGAGGACGCCACGGCCGCGCAGAAGAAGGCCGCCAAGGCGAAGGCGCCGAAGCCGCGTACGGGCTCGCTGTTCAAGTCGATGGACATCGAGACGATCACGCTCGAGGACGCGCTGAAGCTGCTTTCGCTGCCGCGCGTCGTCGGCAAGGATCCGGAGTCCGGTGACGAGATCACCGCGCAGAACGGGCGCTACGGGCCGTACCTGAAGAAGGGCACGGACTCGCGCTCGCTCTCGACCGAGGACCAGCTGTTCTCGATCACCGTCGAAGAGGCGCTGAAGATCTACGCGGAGCCGAAGCAGCGTGGGCGGTCCGCGACGGCGAAGCCGCCGCTCAAGGAGCTCGGCGAGGACCCGGTGTCGAAGAAGCCGATGGTGGTCAAGGACGGCCGGTTCGGCCCGTACGTGACCGACGGCGAGTACAACGCCACCTTGCGCAAGGGTGACGACATCGACGAGCTGACCGCGGAGCGCGCGTCCGAGCTGCTGGCGGAGAAGCGGGCGAAGGGGCCGGCGCCGAAGCGGAAGGCGCCGGCGCGCAAGCCGGCTTCGACGACGGCGAAGACGGTCAAGGCGGGCACGAGCAAGACTTCGAAGGCCGCCGCCGCGAAGTCGACCACCACGAAGCGTTCGACGGCGACGAAGACGAAGTAACCAAGGCACTCGCTCTCGAGGGCCTCCTCATCGGCTGATGGGGAGGCCTTCGTGGTCTCCGGCCACACTTTCGGGTGACACTTCGAACGGATGTTCGGGAAATTGTCGGTGGTCCCGGGTTCCATGAACGCGTGACCAGAACACCACGCACCGTGCACACGGTGACCAGCAAGATCCTGAAGCCCGTCCGAGCGGCCGCCGCGGCGTCGTCGTCGGCTGCCGACCTGTTCGACGCGCTGCCCGGCTTCGCCGGCAGTGGCGGCGTCTGCGGAGTGGCCGTCGCGATGTCCGAAGCGCCGTGGATGTCGGCGTTCTTCGACGACCGGAAGCGGTTCGGCGTCGCCGGGGAGGGCCTGCGGCTGTCCGGGCCGTCGTCCGGCTCGGTCCCGGAGCTCCTCGGCCTGGCGTTCACGCGGCTGCTGCCCTGCTCGCCGGCGCCGGGCGAGGGGCTGTGGCTGGACGCCGACGAGCGCGGCGTGCTCGAGCCCGGGCAGGAGTGCTTGGTCCTCGACCTGATGGAGGACTTGCGGCGGCCGAGGCGCGGCACGGTCCAGATCGACGTCGCCCTCGGCGCCGCGGAAGGCCCGCGGCGGCCGTGGGAGATGCTGGCGTTCGTCGACGACGACCGCGGCCGGCACCTCGCGGTGCTCGGCAGACGCGAGGGCGGCCACCGCCGGTTCTGGTGGCTGCCCGGCAGCGTGGAGCGGCTCGCGGAGTTCGTCGAAGGGCGGGTGCCGGAGCATGCCTGAGCCGCTCGGCGACCGCTCACCGAACGACCTCACCCTGTCGAACATATGTGCGAGAAATTGTCGGTGCCAGGGTGTTCAATCTAGGGGTGAACAACTCAGTCGCCGTCTTCGACGTCATCGACGAGGTCATCGCGCCGCTGTCGGCCGAGGTGCCGGAGCGGCCCTCGGTGATGGAGTTCTACGACCCCGAGTTCGAGATCCCGCCGGTGCTGGCGGAGACCGGACCGCTGCCGGGCCGTCGCTCTTCGCCGCCCTCGAGCCTCGCCGACGAGGTGGAGCAGTACACGCGGTTCGTTGCCGGGATGTCCGCGATCGGCCTCGCGCCGGGCGGCGAGGTCACGGCGGAGGCCGTCGGGCTCTACCGCGCGTTGCGGGGTGGCTTCATCCGCGGCGTGGTCACCGGCGTCTTCCCGGCCCGCGACGAGCCGTGGGAGGTCCGGTTCTTCGGCGACGAGGACTACACCACGGTCCTGCACAAGCTGGGCAACCGCGCGCGGCTGCGGTCGGGCTTCCTCAGCGAGCTGCCGGGCTGGGTGTTCGACGGCTTGCCCGACCGGCCGCCGGGCCCGGGCGGGCTCGTCCGCATCGAGACCGACGAGGGCGGGCTGATCCCGCGCGGCTGCGAGCGGGCGGTCGCGCAGATCCGCGAGTGCGCGGCCCGTCCCCGCCTGGGCACGGTGCTGGTCGACCTCGCGGTGCGCGACGCGATCCTGGCCGAGTACCCGCACGGCGCGTTCGGCCTGGTCGACAATGACCTCGGCCGCTACCAGTTCAGCGCGGCGGTAGGCCGCACCGGCCGCTGGACGGTGACGTGGGGTCCGGCCTCGCGAAGCACGGCGGAGCAGTGGATCGTCGAGGCGGTGCAGAGCCATGCCTGAGCAGGGGGCCGCGCCGGCGGTGCTGGGTCTCACGGTGCGCGACGCGATCCTCGCGGCGGCCGAGCTGATCAGCGACGTGCCGATACCGCGTGGCCCGGCGGCGGCGGCCGGTTCGGGCGAGGCTGAGCGGCGACCGGGAGAGGAGGTGCGAAGCCATGGTTGAGCGCACGGCGGCCCGGGAGCTGCTGGAGCTGGCGGCCGGGCCGGTGCTGGCGGCGATGCCGGACCGCGAGCCGGTGGACCGGCTGTACAACCCGGAGGTGAGCGATCACGACATCCTGGTCCACGGCCCGGTCTCGGACGACCCGGCGGACCTGATCGCCGAGATCGAGCGGCACACGGCGTGGGCCGCGTGGATCGAGGGCACCCCGTTCGGCGAGGCGGGCGAGCTCAACGAGCTCGGCTTCGAGGTGGTGTCACTGATGCTGCGCGGTTCGGTCCGGGCGGCGCTGTGCGGCGTGTTCGACGAAGGCCCGGAGACGGCGGACATCCGGTGCTACGCCGACGGCGAGCGCGCGTTCATGCTGGGCTCGCTGCCCGGCCGCACGGCGATCCACCTGGCCGACTTCGAGGATCTGCCGGAGATGCTGGTGGCCGAGCTGCCGGACGCGCCGTTCGGCAGCTCACCCCGCCCGATCTGGCTCACGGTCGACCAGGACGGCCTGGTCCACGACGGCCAGGACGAAGGCCTGGGCGCGATGCGCGAGCTGCTGGCCCGCCCCCGCTCGGGCACGGCGGTCCTGGACATGCTGGCGTTCGGCGGCCTGTGCGCAGAGTTCCCCGACCACGGCTTCGTCCTGATCGACACGGACCTGGGCCGCTTCGCCCTGGCTGCCCTCGACCGCGGCGACGGCCGCCGCCAGCTGGTCCTGAGCCCCTTCAGCCGCACCATGCTCCGCGACTGGTGCCGCAAGATGATCGACCTGGGCCAAGAGGAGGTACAGGAGTAGCCCGGCGACGTCTGGCCGCTCGGCGACGCGGCGGATGAAGTCCAGCGCGCGGATTTTGGCTGACCGGCGGTGCACTGGCGCGTGCCGGGGTGGGCGCGCCCCGCACTCCGCTCGGTATCTGCGCCGCCACAGCGTGGCAGCCGGGGTCGCGCCCGGCGACCAGAGCCGCCGCCGGGTCACGCCGCTCCGCCTCCGCCGATGCGCGGCCGCGCTGGCCGCACCGATCTGCGCCGCCGCCGCGCTGCCTCTGCCGCTGCGGGATCCGCCACCATCGCCGTCACCCAACGCGCTCGAACCGAACTCCAACCACCCCCATGACCACCCCGAGCACCACCCGGCAAACTGGCCACTGGCCATCCCGTCGGCCAGTCCCGCCGGCAGGCCGATGTGATCGGACTCACTACAATCCGTCACCATTGGCGGTCGACCGAGTCACCGGCGGGCTGGACACTGCAGGGGGTTCGGGCACAGGCTTGCGCTGCGTGACCGACCCTCCATTGCAGACAGAGCCATTGGGCGGATGCGTTATCCGCCATCGTCGCTACCCTGGAAAGGCGAGGACATTCAGTAGTGAGGTGGTCACCATGAGCGCGAACGGTGAGGCTCCCTTCTTCAATGCCCCCGAGCTCACTCAGCGCGACGGCACTCTGTCCGAAGCACCAGGCGAGACGTTCGCGGACCCGGTCTCCGGACTGGTCACCGCGGCACCCGAGCCCCGCCCCGCGACAGCGAACGGGCACGAGCCCGCCGCCATCCCGGTGGCCGGGCCGGTGCAACACGACGAGGAGGCCGTGCGCCGGATGGTCGAGGAGGCTCTCCGCGAGGAGGAAGCCAAGGCTCCGGCGGCGATCCCGCCCGCGGGCACCACGAGCACGGCCGGCGAAGGTGCCGGCTCGCCGCCCGGGGTGCTGCCGCGGCAGCGCAACCGGCGGCGGACCTGGCCGACGCGGGCGCCGCAGATTCCGCGGCCCGCCCGGCAGCAGGCGCCGGCCGACGACGACTTCGACGAAGACCTCGAGGTCGTGCCGGTCAAGCGGCGCAAGCTGCCGAAGATGCCCGCCATGTCGATGCCGGCCTTCAACCGGCCGTCGTCGAGTGCGGCGGGCGTGATCCTGGCGGTCGCGTTGCTGATCGTGTTCGGTTTTGTCGCGATCGAGATGGTCTCCAGCCTGGTCAGCAGCGTGACCGGACTGTTCGACTAGCGTTCCTCCGCTGTTCCCCACCCCACCGGCACCACGGGGGCGTCCGCGCGGCAAGGGCCGATCGGGCTACCCTGGCTTCACGGTCGGGCTACCTCACGAGGGCGTCCGGCATGGCCGTGACTAGTGGGGTGGGCGTATCAGCGAGGGCGTGCGATCGGTACCCGGGGCCGGCCCGGGTGCGTCGTCGGGCGCCGAGGCGTCCACGATCAACCGGGTCCGGCGGGTACTGGCGATCAAACCGTTCCGGCGCCTCTGGGGCGTCACGTACCTGTGCAGCGTGGCCGACTGGCTGAACATCCTCGCCCTGACCGGCCTGGCCACGAAGCTGACGAACAACTACTTCGCCCAGAACTTCGCGTTTGTCGGCGTGGTGCTCACCGGGCTCGCGCCGGGCCTGCTGTTCGCGCCGGTCGGCGGGCTGCTCGCGGACCGGTTCGACCGCCGCAAGGTCATGGTCGTCGCCGACCTGCTGCGGTGCGGGTTCCTGCTGTCCATCGCCTTCGTCAGCGCGCCGTGGTGGCTGCTCGTCGGCAACTTCCTGGTCGGCAGCGCGGCGAGCATGTGGATCCCCTCGAAAGAGGCCGCGGTCCCCAACCTGCTCCGCCGCCCCGACCAGGTCGAGACGGCCAACCAGCTCGGCATGGTGATGACCTACGGCCTGGCCGTCGTCACGGCGGCCGGCGCGAACGCGATCCTCACCGGCATCAACACGAACTTCCTCCACGTTCCCGGCGAGGACACCAGCCTCCGCATCGCGAAGCTGGTCGTCATCATCACCGCCCTGCTCTACCTGGCCAGCGCGATCCTCATCGCCACCCGGATCCCCGAGCTTTCGCTGCGCAACGTCCACTCGCTGCCGGAGCAGAAGGTCAAGCAGGCCGACGAGGAAAAGCTCGGCATCGGCACGATGATCGCCGACGGCTTCCGGTTCATCCGCACCACGCCGCTCGTGCGCGGGCTGCTGGTCGGCGCGTTCGGCGCGTTCGCCGCCGGCGGCGCCGTGATCGGCTCGGCCAAGCCGTACTCCTCCAGCCTGCTGGCCGGTGACTCGGCGTTCAGCCTGCTGGTGCTGGCCGTCTTCGTCGGCCTCGCCTCCGGCATGGCCTTCGCGCCCAAGCTCTCCCGGCGGCTCCCGCACGACAGGCTGTTCGGCGTCTCCATCATCGCGGCCGGGCTCTCGCTCGCGCTGGTCGCGTTGTCGCCGCACCTGTCGGTCTCGCTGATCACCGTGGTCCTGGTGGGGTTCTGGGCCGGGACGGCGTTCCTCACCGGTGTCACGATCATCGGCTCCCGCGTCGAAGACGCCATCCGCGGCCGGATCAACGCGATCTACCAGCTGATGATGAAGCTCGTGCTGTTCGGCACCACGGTCACCGTCCCGGTGCTGGTCGGTCTCGTGGCGACGCGCACCGTCAACGTCTGGGGCAGCCCGGTCACGATCGACGGCACCCGCCCGATCATGCTCGCCGGCGCCGCGATCGCGCTGATCGCCGGTTTCTTCGCCTACCGGCAGATGGACGACAAACGCACCGAGCCGATCCTGTCCGACCTGCGCAACGCGCTGCGCCGCACGCCGAGGCGCGTCAACGGTTTCCTGATCGCCGTCGAGGGCACCACCGCGATCAACACCGCGATCCAGGCCGTCAACCTCGCCGACTGGATGCGCGGCGGCACGCGCCCGGTCGTCGTCGCCGCGGATCCGGCGCTGGACGACAAACGGCTGACGGCGCTTGTTTCCGGCGCCTCGCTGACCGGGGCGCGCGCGCAGGCGCTGGCCGCCGCGGCGGTGCGGGCCGACATCGTCGAGCGGCACGTCCAGCCGGCGCTCGACGCCGGTTCGGTGGTCGTCATGGAGCGGTTCGTCGACTCGCCGCTGGCGCACCTGTCCGCCGTCGCCGGGCTCGACAGCGACGAGCTCGAAGGCCTCGCCGACTGGGCGACCGGGCGGCTGCGCCCGGACCTGACCGTCCTGCTCGACTCCGCGCCGCCCGGGGCGCCGCGCGACAAGGCGGCCACGATGAACGACCAGTGGCGGGTGCAGCACCTGCTCGTCGAAATGGCCGCGGCGGACCCGGATCGCTACGTCGTGATCGACGCCGATGGCACCGACACCGAAGTCGCCGAGCGGATCCGCACCGCGCTGCGCGCCGTGTTCGTCGGCCGCCTGTCCGCACTGGCCCCAACGACCGAGAAGCCGGTCACGCTGCCGCTCGACGTCGAAGACCCCTTGACCGTCGAAACCCTCGAGACCGCGAAAGAGCCTCGCGTGGAGGCGAAGTGACGACGACCGAACGCATCGGCGTCTGGAACCACGTGGTCGGCCAGGAGGCCGCGGTCGAAACCCTGACGGCGGCCGCGTCCGCCGCGGCGAAGATCGTCGCCGGGGAACCGGCGCCGCCCGGCGCGATGACCCACGCCTGGCTGATCACCGGCCCGGCCGGGTCCGGCCGCTCGGTGGCCGCGCGGACGTTCGCCGCGGGCCTGCAGTGCAGTACCGGCACCGGTTGTGACGCCTGCCCCGGCTGCCACACGACGATGGCGGGCACCCACGCCGACGTCCGGCTGGTGGTGCCGGAAGGCCTGTCGATCTCGGTCGCCGAGATGCGCGCGCTGGTCCAGGCCGCCGCGCGCCGGCCGACCACCGGCAAGTGGCAGGTCGTGATCATCGAGGACGCCGACAGGCTCACCGAGGGCGCGTCGAACGCCCTGCTGAAGGCCGTCGAGGAGCCGCCGGACCGCACGGTGTTCCTGCTGTGCGCGCCGTCGGACCACCCCGAGGACGTCTCGGTGACGATCCGTTCGCGCTGCCGCCTGGTGACGCTGCGGACGCCGCCGCCGGAGGCGATCGCGGACGTGCTCGTGCGCCGTGACCACGTCGACCCGGAACGCGCGCAGTGGGCCGCTTCCGTGTGCGGCGGCCACGTCGGCCGCGCGCGGCGGCTCGCGACCGACGAAGCCGCACGTCAGCGGCGGGCGACCGTGCTGCGGATCCCGCTGGGCCTGCGCCGGCCCGGTGACGTCTTTACGTGCGCCGACCAGCTGATCAGCGCGGCCGAGGCCGACGCCGGTGAGGCGAGCAAGGGCCGGGACGAGGACGAGCGCAACGAGCTGCGCACGGCGATGGGCGGCGACGGCGTCGGCAAGGGTGTCGCCGGCGCCAAGCGCGCCGCCGAAGCCGCCGTGAAGCAGCTGGAGAAGAAGCAGAAGTCCCGCGCCACGCGCACCCAGCGCGACACGCTGGACCTGTCGCTGATCGACCTCGCCGCGTTCTACCGCGACGTCCTCGTGACGGCGACCCGCTCGGGCGCGACGCTCAACCACCCGGACCACGCCGACCAGATCGCCGAAGCGGCGTCGTCGTGGACGCTGGAGTCGACGCTGCGCCGTCTCGAAGCCGTGCTGGAGTGCCGCGAGGCGATCGACCTGAACGTGAAGCCGCGCATCGCCGTCGAAGCGATGGTCACGACGCTTCGCCAGGGCTGAAAGAAACCCGCCAAGAGCCGAAGCTCCTGGCGGGTTTCCTTCACTGTCCCCGGGGCGGCTCGAAGGTCACTCGCGCGGGCGCGGTGACGGCTTGAACGGCTTCTCCTGGACCGCGACGGCCAGCGGCCGCCGGCGTGCGCCCGGCATCGCGGCCACCATCACGACGCCCAGCAGCAGCATCGCGGTGCCCGTCCAGAACAGCGGCACGGTGTCGTACGCGCCACCGGTGTAGGCGAGGTGCTTCACCGGGCCCTTCGGCGCTTCGCCGCCCGCGGGCGGGGTCGACGTCGTCCCGCAGACCACGCCGTCGGTCGGCGCGTAGGCCCGCGCGACCTGCTCGCCGAGCGAAAGCTGGGCCAGCGAGGACGGCAGGTTCTTCGCCTGGTCGTCCGGCAGCAGGCTCTTGAGCTTCGTCGTCGGCAGCAGCTGCAGGTCGAACAGCCGCGCCGACGCGCCCAGCTGGAAACCCTTGAACGGCGTGGTCATCGCCGCGGACTTCTGGTCGAGCCCGGCGATGCTCAGCCGCAGCACACCGAGGTCGAGCACGGTGCCCGCGGTGTTGCCGACCTGCTGGACGCCCTTGGTCAGCGTCGAGACGAGCCCACCGACCACCGGGATGTCGTTGAGCTGCCCGAACTGGTCGCTCAGCCCGGCCAGCGGCAGCCCGATCGGGATGTCCTTGGTCGGGTGCGCGGCGTCCAGCGTGTACAGGGTCTTCCCGGCCGCCTCGATGGTCAGCACCGGCGCGGTGTACTCCACTTTGGACGTCTTGGCGTCGCCGGTGGAGGTCACCTTCAGCGTCGGCTGGCTGGCCACCTTGATGCTCAGCGCGAGCGGGGTGCCCTTGAGGATCTCGATGTCCGCGGCCTGCAGCGTCGAGGTCGACTGCACGGCCTTGTTCTTCGAGCCGGGCATGTCGACGAGCTTCACCTGCGACCGCGACGACAGCGTGTTCGGCAGGCTCAGCAGCGAACCGCTGCCATTGGCTGCCGTCTGCCCGCCGCCCTGCAGCAGGCCACCGAGGCTCTGCAGCCCCTTGGTGAGATCGAACCCGCTGGCCAGCGTGCTCGGGTCGAGCTTCGGCTTCAGCGCGTCCAGTCCGAGGTTCGGCATCGACGGGATGACGTTCAGCAGCGACAGACTTCCCAAGGCCGTGCTGGCATCGGAGATGGTGTCGACGCACGGCCCGAGCGTCGGGCTCCACCGCGCGTGCGCGCTCCCGGTCAGCGCGCTGACGTTGAGCAGCGGGTTCGACGGCGCGTTGAGCCCCCCGCTGATCGGCTGCGGGTTGTCCGGCAGGGCGGTCTGCACGACGCTGCCGGGCGTCTGCGGCGCGTTCCCGCCCACTGAAAGCCCGAACGGCGACGCCTGCGCGATGGCCTTCTCGTAGCTCAGGAAGGCGTCGGAGTTCGCCGAGGCGCTGGAGAGGCCCATCCCGGCCTCGAGCGCCGACTGCTTCGGCAGGGTGTCGCCGAAGCCGGGCAGGATCGTCTTCGTCGGCACGGCGTTGGGCAGCAGCCGGATGATGCCGAGCGCGGTCCCGGCGTCCCCGACGGCTTGTCCCAGCGGCTGCGGCCCGATCGGCGCGGAAATGGGCGCCTGCCCAGGGTTCGCCGGCTGCGGGATCGGCGTCGTCGGATAGGTCGGGTCGGCGTTCGCCGGCGCCGCGCTGAGCAGGAGCAACGCCGCGGCCGCCGGCAGGGCCACCGAACGGGGCAGTCTTCGCCGCATGTGCCAGAGCCTCCAGATAGGTCGATCGGGGGATGAGACCGACGTCATAGGGCCCTAACGACGGTCCCCCCGGAAAGTGACGCTGACAGCCTCCGCTACACTTGCCGTCGTCGCCAGCGCGAGCCGGAGACATGCCGCCTTAGCTCAGTCGGCCAGAGCGATTCACTCGTAATGAATAGGTCAGGGGTTCGATTCCCCTAGGCGGCTCAGCCAATGCTCGGCCCCTGCCCCTCGAGGGCAGGGGCCGTTTTTGGCTTCGCGTGTCTTGTGGGGCTTCGCCCCACACCCCGTCCGGAGGGCTCCGCCCCCGGCCCCCTGTCGTGGTCGCCTTGCCGTGGAATTTGTTTGGGGAACCACCCTTGCGGGTCAAGTTTTGGATGGCGAAGGCCCCCGGCTTGTGGCCGGGGGCCTTCGCAAGGGGCTTGCTTCTACTTGGGCGGTGTCACCTTCAAGACCGTGGCCTTGGCGTCGCCTCGGGGGGTGCGGTAGGTGATCTCGTCGCCCGCCTTGCGGCCTACCAGGGCCAGCCCCAGGGGGCTGTCCGAAGTGATCGCGTCCGCGTCTTCGCCGGGGACCGTCACCACCTGGAACGTCTCTTCGTCGCCGTCGGAAAACCTGAGGGTCACCGTGGTGCCGTCGGGGAGCTGGGCGTTGCCGTAGCCGCCGTGTTCCATCTTTGCCGCGAGATCCGCGATCTGGCGGTCGAGCCGGGCCGCCGCCTCCGCGCGGTCGATCACGTCCGCCTGGTCCGCCGCGTCGCCGGTGCGCTCCTGCTCGCCGGGTTGCGGCGCGAGCGCTGCGCGTTGAGCGCGCAAGTTCGCGATTTCCTTCTCCAGCTGGCCGCGTGCGGCCGGGCTGAGCCCCTTGTCCCCTGAGATCACCATGCCGCGCATTGTCCGCTGCGAGGACCGGGGTGGCCAATCCGGTTTTTCACCCGGAAGCCACTCGCAGGACGTCTGCCCTAGGATTCGGGGCTGCCGTCCAGGAAGAAGGTAACGAGAATCACCGTGAGCGCAGTCCCCGGTCGCAGCGACCGGCTCTCTCCCAACCAGCTGGCCAAGCAGGAGCAGATCGTCGAGGCCGCCCGTGTCGTGCTCGCGCGCGACGGGCTCGCGGGATGCACCGTGCGCGCCATCGCCGACGCCGGGCCGCTCACCAAGAGCGCGATCCACTACTACTTCGCCGACATCGACGTCCTCATCGACCGTGCGATGGCCGCGCACATCACCGCCTTCGCCGCGGGGCTGCGCGAGGTCGCCGTGAAGCACGACGAGCCCCGCGAGCGCCTCTTCGCCGTCCTCGAGGAGTATCTGCGCGTCTTCGCCGCGAACCCGAACGCCGCCTTCCTCTGGTTCGAGTACTGGATCGCGGCCGGGCGCGCGCAGCACCCGCAGGCCATCGACGTGATGCTGACGTCGCTCACCGAGCTGCTCGCCGAGCTCCTCGCCCCGCTGGACGTCGACGACCCGCGGGCGCGCGCCCGGGCGCTGCTGTCGTACCTGCTCGGCACGGTCGTCCAGCAGCGGGTGCGGCCGCGGCCGTTCGCCACGCTGCGTGCCGACATCGAGGCGCTCTGCTTCGCCAACTACGGCTAGCAACGCCCTATAGATCCGTAGACGTACGGATTGCGCGCTACGTCCGGCTCCGGCCAGTCTCGGAGAACCCCCGAGAGCAGGAGACGTGATGCGCCCACGAACGTGCATGGCGGCGGCCGCGGCCGTCCTTCTGATGCTCACCCCCGGCGGCCAGGCCGTCGCCCAGCCGGCCGGGCCGCAGGTCTACGAGGTGACCGGCACCGGCACGGCCCAGCAGCGCACCGAGGTCTCGAGGACCGGTGCCGACATCCTCGACAGCACGGACGGCACGACGACCGTCATCGCCAACCCGGGCGAAGCCGCTCAACTGCGTGCGCTCGGCTTCGACGTCAAGGCGCTCGGCAAGGTCAACCGGCCGCAGGGCACCGAGACCGTCGAGGACTTCCCGGCCGGCTACACCGGTTACCACACCTACGCCGAGACGCAGACCGAGCTGCAGAAGGCCGTCGCGAACTACCCGTCGCTCACGAAGCTCGGCAGCGCCGGCACATCGTACGAAGGCCGCGCGCTGTCGCTGATCAAGATCTCCGACAACGCCGCCACCGACGAGAACGAGCCCGAGGTCCTCTTCACCTGCAACCAGCACGCGCGCGAGCACCTCACCACCGAGATGTGCCTGCGCATCGTGCAGCGGCTGACCAGCGGGTACGCCACCGACAGCGCCATCAAGCGGCTGGTCGACAGCACCGAGATCTGGGTGGTCCCGAGCGTCAACCCGGACGGCTCGGAGTACGACATCTCCGGTGGCACGTTCCACAGCTGGCGCAAGAACCGACAGGGTCCCGGCACCGACACGAATCGCAACTGGGGCTACAAGTGGGGCTGCTGCGGCGGCTCGTCGGGCTCGACGTCCAGCGAGACCTACCGCGGCACGGCGGCGTTCTCCGCGCCCGAGACCCGCGCCGTCTCGAACTGGGTGAACTCCCGCGTGGTCGGCGGTGTCCAGCAGATCAAGACGCACATCGACTTCCACACCTACTCCGAGCTGGTGCTCTGGCCGTTCGGCTACACCTACGACCGGACCGCGCCCGGCCTCACCGCCGCCGAGGCGACGAAGTTCGAGACACTCGGCCGGCAGATGGCGGCGACCAACGGCTACACACCGCAGCAGTCCAGCGACCTCTACATCACCGACGGCAGCGTCAACGACTGGATGTGGGCGACGCACAAGATCTGGAGCTTCACCTTCGAGATGTACCCGAAGGGCAGCAACCCGGGCTTCTACCCGCGGGACACCCAGATCGTCCCGCAGACCACGCGCAACGACAAAGCCGTCGACATCCTGATCAACGCGGCGATCACGGGCTGACGCCTCGGGCGCGGTCTAGGGTTCGGGCATGCCTCTGTTCTCGTTCGAAGGGCTCCGCCCGCAGGTTCACCCGGACGCCTGGATCGCGCCCACCGCCACCCTCATCGGCGACGTCGTCGTGGAGAAGGACGCCTCGGTCTGGTACGGCGCCGTGCTGCGCGCCGACTTCGGCAAGATCATCGTCCGCGAGGGCGCCAACATCCAGGACAACTCGGTTGTGCACGTCAACGTCGGCAAGGTGTGCGAGATCGGCAAGAACGCCACCGTCGGCCACCAGTGCCTGGTGCACGACTGCACGGTCGGCGAGCAGGCCCTGATCGGGAACGGCTCCACGGTCCTGGACGACGCGAAGATCGGCGAGCGGACGCTGGTCGCGGCCGGCGCCACCGTGACGCCGGGCACCGAGGTGCCGTCCGAGGTCGTCGCGATGGGCAGCCCGGCCAAGAAGTTCGTGCCGCTCACCGACTCCGCGCGGCTGTGGGTGGAGCACAACGCGCCCGTCTACCAGGACCTGGCGAAACGGCACAAGGCCGGCGTCGAAGCGCTGGATTGACTCTCCAGTAGCTGGAGACCCTAGCTTCGGGGCATGGCTCCGAAGAAGCTCACCCACCAGGTCACCCTGGAACTGTCCGCGGGCAACGCCCCGGTCGTCGACCTCGGCAAGATGCTGGGGCAGACCGGGGTCAACCTCGTCGAGATCAAGAAGGCCTACGACGCGGCGACGGCCGGCCAGCGCGGCGACATCGTGCCGGTGGTCGTCTCGGTGTTCGAGGACCGCTCGTTCGCGCTGCGGCTCAAGACGCCGCCGACGTCGTTCCTCATCAAGAAGGCGCTGGGGGACAAGGGTTCCGCGCGGCCGGGGCACGAGGTCGCCGGCAAGATCACGACGCAGCAGCTGCGCGAGATCGCCGAGCGCAAGCTGCCGGACCTGAACACCGGTGACGTCGAGATGGCGATGCGCACGATCGCGGGCACCGCCCGGTCCATGGGTGTCGCGGTTGTGGACTGAGGCGCGCGAGCACGGACTAAGCTCTGACGCGCAGCAGCGACTGGCGCCATCGAGGTGGAGCACCACCGGGAAGCGACGACGGCCGGCACCGCGCGCCTGGGTGAAGGCCACTCCAGAGCTGGAGTACGCCATGACACATCGGCCCGAACTGAACGCGCTCGCGACCGCCGACCCCGCCATCGCCGGGCTCGTCGAAGAAGAAGCGAAGCGCCAGCACGACAAGATCCGCCTGATCGCTTCGGAGAACTACGTCTCGCAGGCCGTGCTCGAGGCCACCGGGACCGTCCTCACGAACAAGTACTCCGAGGGCTACGCGGGCAAGCGGTACTACGAAGGCCAGCAGTTCATCGACCAGGTCGAGCTGCTCGCCATCGAGCGCGCGAAGGCCGTCTTCGGTGCGGACCACGCGAATGTCCAGCCGTACTCCGGGTCGCCGGCGAACCTGGCCGTGTACCTCGCTTTTGCGCAGCCCGGCGACACCGTGCTCGGCATGGCGCTGCCGGACGGCGGGCACCTCACGCACGGCTGGAGCGTCTCCGCGACCGGCAAGTGGTTCACCCCGGTGCGCTACGGCGTCGCGAAGGAGACCGGCCGCGTCGACCTCGACCAGGTGCGCGACCTCGCGCGCCAGCACCGGCCGAAGCTGATCTTCGCCGGCGGCACGGCCATCCCGCGCACCATCGACTTCCCGGCCTTCGCCGAGATCGCGCGTGAGGTGGACGCGGTGCTCGTCGCCGACATCGCGCACATCGCCGGCCTGGTCGCGGGCGGCGCGCACCCGTCGCCGGTCGGCCACGCCCAGGTGATCACGACGACGACGCACAAGACCCTCCGCGGCCCGCGCGGCGCGATGATCCTCTCGGATTCCGAGCACGCGAAGGCCGTCGACAAAGCGGTGTTCCCGGGTCTGCAGGGCGGCCCGCACAACCACACGACCGCGGCGATCGCCGTCGCGCTCGGCGAAGCGCAACGCCCGGACTTCAGCGACTACGCGCACACGATCGTCGCCAACGCGAAAGCGCTGGCCGACGCGCTGCTCGCGCGCGGGTACGACCTCGTGTCCGGCGGCACGGACAACCACCTGCTGCTGATCGACCTGACGAACAAGGCGGTCGCGGGCAAGCCGGCCGCGCAGGCGCTGGACCGCGCGGGCATCGAGCTGAACTACAACACGGTGCCGTTCGACCCGCGCAAGCCGTTCGACCCGTCCGGCATCCGGCTCGGCACCTCCGCGATCACGACCCGCGGTCTCCTGCCGGAGCACCAGCCGCAGGTCGCGGAGTGGATCGACCGCACGGTCACCGCCGCGGCCGCCACGGACGAGTCGTCCCTCGACACGATCGCCGCGGAGATCCGCGAGTTCCTGGCGCCGTTCCCCATCCCGGGCTACTCGGCCTGACGCTCGTTCCCGAAGGCGGAGCTTTCACGTGAAAGCTCCGCCTTCGGCGTGTCCGTGGCCGGGAGACGGGGCTCACAGAAAACTTGATTGCATCATACAAGCTTCCGCGGAATACTTGGCTGAGGCAAGTAGTTGAGAGGTACAAGCAACTGCGACGAAGGCTGAGGGAGACCACCATGAGCGACACCACCACGGCGGAAGGAGCAGCCGCTACGAAAGGCCGACTGTCCCACCGCCAGATCCTGACCATCCTGTCCGGGCTGATGCTCGGCATGTTCCTCGCCGCGCTCGACCAGACGATCGTGTCGTCGTCGATGCGCACCATCGCCGACGAGCTCCACGGCCTGTCGCTGCAGGCCTGGGCCACCACGGCGTACCTGATCACCGCGACGCTCTCGACCCCGCTGTACGGCAAGCTGTCCGACCTCTACGGCCGCAAACCCATGTACCTGACAGCGATTTCGCTGTTCCTGGTCGGTTCGCTCGCCAGCGGTATGGCGACGTCGATGTACGAGCTCGCCGCGTTCCGCGCCTTCCAGGGCCTCGGCGCCGGTGGCCTGATGTCGCTGGCGCTGGCGATCATCACCGACATCACCGCGCCGCGTGAGCGCAGCAAGTACCAGGGCTACTTCATGGCGGTGTTCGGCATCTCGAGCGTCGCGGGCCCGGTCGTCGGCGGCTTCTTCGCCGGTATCGACTCCTTCGCCGGCATCACCGGCTGGCGCTGGGTGTTCCTGGTCAACGTCCCGATCGCGCTCGCCGCGCTGGTCGTCGTCTCCAAGGTGCTGAATCTCCCGCACACCCGCGTGAACCAGAAGGTCGACTACTGGGGCGCCGTCGCGCTGGCCACCGGCCTGGTGCCGCTGCTGATCGTCGCCGAGCAGGGCCGCGAGTGGGGCTGGGGCTCGGCCGGTTCGGTCGCGATGTACGTGATCGGCGCGCTGGGTGTGGCCGCCTTCGTCTGGATCGAACGCCGGATGGGCGACGCCGCCCTGCTGCCGCTGCGGCTGTTCAAGCGGCCCGTGTTCCGGATGGCCACGCTGGTCACCGTCGTGCAGGGCGCCGGGATGTTCGGCGCGATGATGTCGCTGCCGCTCTACCTGCAGATCGTCAAGGGCGCGACGCCGACCCAGGCCGGCCTGCAGATGCTGCCGCTGACGCTCGGCATCATGATCGCCAGCCTGACCAGCGGCCGGATCATCTCGGCCACCGGCCGGTACAAGATGTTCGCGGTGGCGGGCATCGGCCTGATGGCGGCGGCGCTGTTCGCGCTGTCGACGATCACCGTCGACACCTCGCTGAGCCTGGTCATGGTGATCGCCTTCGTGATCGGTCTCGGCCTCGGCGCCTCGATGCAGACGCTGGTGCTGGCCGCGACCAACGACGTCCGGCCGCAGGACATCGGCGTCGCCACCTCGGCGGCGACGTTCTTCCGGCAGATCGGCGGCACGGCGGGCACCGCGGTGTTCCTCTCGATCCTGTTCGGCACGGTCGGTGACAAGATCGCCGGCGCCGTCCGCTCGGCGATCGCGACCCCGGCCTACGCCGCGGCGCTGGCCCAGCACCCGGAGTTCGCGCAGCAGATGAAGAACGGCCTGGACGTCAACGACACGTCGTTCCTGTCCACGCTCGACCCGACGCTGGCCCGCCCGATCCTGCAGGGCTTCGCCGAGTCGATGAGCACGGTGTTCCTGGTCGGCGGGATCGTGCTGACCGTCGGGTTCGCCCTGGTGTGGTTCCTCAAGGAGAAGCCGCTCTCGGACAAGTCCGCGATGGAGCAGCGCGCGGAGGCCGAGGAGGCCCCGGCCGCGCTGGCCCTGGCGCACTGACCCGCTGAAACACGAAGAGGCCCCTCGGATCCCGAGGGGCCTCTTTCGCGTGAAATCAGTGGGCGGCTTCGCCGTTGGCCGCTTCCTTGGCCAGCCGGTCGGTCTCCCGCTCGTACGACCGGGCGATCTCCGCCTCGGCCTCGGTGCGGCCGACCCAGCTCGAGCCTTCGACGCTCTTGCCGGGCTCGAGGTCCTTGTAGACCTCGAAGAAGTGCTGGATCTCCAGCTTGTGGAACTGGTTCAGGTGGTGGATGTCGCGCAGGTGCTCCAGGCGCGGGTCGTTCGTCGGGACCGCGAGGACCTTGTCGTCCGGGCCCTTCTCGTCCGTCATCCGGAACATGCCGATCGCGCGGCAGCGGATCAGGCAGCCCGGGAACGTCGGCTCCTGGACGAGCACCAGCACGTCGAGCGGGTCGCCGTCCTGGCCGAGGGTGTCGTCGATGAAGCCGTAGTCGGCCGGGTACTGCGTGGCCGTGAACAGGGTCCGGTCCAGCTTGATGCGGCCGGTCTTGTGGTCGACCTCGTACTTGTTGCGCTCCCCTTTGGGGATTTCGATCGTGACGTCGAACTCCACGGCGTCCTCGCTGCTTCTTCGTAGATCCGGGCACACCGCACGTCGCGGGCGGCAACCTCAATGACTGTCTTGACGTCTCCTAGTGTGGACTACGCCGTGGCGCGGGGTCGCATCGATGTCGGCCACGCGGCATGTGAGCTTGGCCCCTTCCGGGGCAGGTGAGAAGGAGTGGTGGGTGCCGGAAAACGACCAGCCGATGTGGCCTTCGTCGGACGAAGACCGCTCGTCGTCCGGCGCGCGGAAGACCACTCCGATGTCCCTGCCCGACCCGCCCGAGGCGACCGGGGACCAGGCCGGCGTGCCGAAGGTCACAGGCAGTGAGGCCCCGAAGGGCTCGTGGTTCGCGCCGAACGTGCCGCCCGAGCCGATCCCGGGCCTGAACGTGCCGGCCGAGGAGCCCCCGCCGCCGCCGACCCCGGCGAAGCAGGACCTCGCCGACCGCCTCGGCAGCCGCGAGCCGAAGCAGCCCCCGGCCGAGGTGGGCACGCAGTTCATCGAGGTGGAGAAGCCGAAGCCGGCCGAAGCGGCGCCGGTCGGCGAAAGCACCCAGTTCATCGAGGTGGAGAAGAAGCCGGCGCCGGTGGTGCCGGTCGAGCGCAACGTCTGGCCCGGTGAGCAGCAGGAACGCCGTGAGGAGCCCCAGCAGTGGCGGGAGGAGCTGCAGGTCTGGCGGGAGGAGCAGCAGCGCCGCGAAGAGCAGTTGAAGCGCGGCGAAGGGCAACGCGGCGAAGGGCAACGTCGCGAGGAGCCGCAGCAGCAGCGCGCTGACGCACCGCAGCAGCGCCCGGACCCAGCTCAGCAGCAGCGCCCCGAGGCGTCCCAGCAGCGGTCCGACGCGACTCAGCAGCTGCGCCCGGACCCGGCCCAGCAGCACCAGCCCCAGCAGGCCGACGCGCCCTGGGCCCAGCGCATCGAGCTGCGCGAGAACCGCACGGTCGACCGCCCGGCCGAACCCGGCGAGCGCCGTCCCGGCCTGCCGCCCGAACCGCCGCGTGGGGTCGTGCCCTCGGCGTCGGTGGGCTCGCTCGCCCGGCCGCAGCGGATCGAGCCGGACGGGCAGCGGTTCGACGCCGAGGCGACCGTCGGGATCGAACGGCCCACCCAGTTCCCCGCCGCCTTCCAGCAGCAGCCCCAGCCGCGCAGCGAGCCGCCCGCCGAGCCGCCGCGGCCGGAGCCGCCTGCCGAACCCGCTGCCGCCGAAGAACCGCCGAAGAAGCGGCGCAAGGGCAAGATCATCGCGCTCGTCGTGGTCGTCCTGCTGGTCCTGGCCGGCGGCGGCGTCGCCGCGGCGATGCCGAAGGTGTCGAACCGGCTGGGCCTGCCGTGGGCGCCGAACGCGCCGAAGGGGGACAGCCCGGAGCCGGTCGCCGCGACGCGTCAGCTGCAGGGCCCGGAGACGGCCGGGAAGGCGCCGACCGCGAACGGCGTCAAGTCCGCGCTGGCCGCCGCGGCCGGCAACGGCGCCCTCGGCCAGCTCACCGGCAGCGTGATGGACCCGGTGAGCGGCTCGGTGCTGTGGGACCGCAGCTCGTCGACGCCGGTGACGCCCGCGTCGACGACGAAGGTGCTCACCTCGGCCGCCGCGTTGCTCTCGCTCGACCACAACCTGCGGCTGTCGACCAAGATCGTGCAGGGCGCCGACCCGGGCACGGTGATCCTGGTCGGCGGGGGCGACACGACCCTCACCAACCTGCCGCTGGGCACCGAGTCGCCGCTGTACCCGGGCGCCGCGCACGTCGACGACCTCGTCGCGCAGGTCAAGAAGGCCGTGCCGGGGGTGAAGAAGGTGCAGGTCGACCTCAGCCTCTTCAAGGGCCCGACCACCGCGCCGGGCTGGGAAGCCGGCGACGCGCCGTCGACGTACGCGACGCAGATGTCGCCGGTGATGGCCGACGGCGGCCGGATCGGCCCCAAGGACAACAACTCGCAGCGCGTGGCCAACGCGGGCAGCGCGCTCGCCTCGTCGATCGCGTCCAAGCTCGGCGCCTCGGCCGGGGGCCAGGCGACCGCGCCCCAGGGCGCGAAGGTGGTCGGCGAGGTCAAGTCGGCCCCGCTGACCGAGCTGGTCTCCGACCTGATGGTGCTGTCCGACGACGTCCTCGCCGAGGCGATCGCCCGTCAGGTGGCGCTCGCGAACGGCGAGGAAGCCAGCTACGCCGGTGGCGCCGCGGCGACCGCCAAGGTGCTCAAGGACCACGGCTTCGACGTCTCGGGCGTCCAGCTGTCCGACGGCAGCGGCATCTCGTCGCTGAACCGGATCCCGGCGCGGCTGCTCACCCAGCTGCTCGGGTCCGCGGCCGCCCCGGAGGGCAAGGACCCGAACACCGGGAAGCTGCGCGCGGTGCTGGCCGGTCTCCCGGTGGCCGGCGGTTCGGGCACCCTCGCCGACAAGCGGTTCGACACCCCGGCGTCGCAAGCCGGGCGCGGCTGGGTGCGGGCGAAGACCGGCACGCTCACCGGCGTCAACACCCTCGCCGGGCTGGTCCTCGACCAGGACGGCCGGGTGCTGGTGTTCGCGTTCATGTCGAACGACTCGGACACCGAACCCGGGCGGGACGCCATCGACGCGCTCGCGACGAGCCTGCGCAAGTGCGGGTGCGCCTGATCCGGCACCTCTCCGTGTGCGAAGCGTGCGGAAGTCGTGGCCGGAAACCCGCCCGGGGCAGGTAGCGTCGGAAGGGTGAGTCAGGAAACCGAGACCCGGCCGATGGTCGACTGGTCGCTCGCCGCGCAGACCGGCGCGCTGCTCGTGCGCGGCGGCCCGCAGGTCCCCCGCGAAGAGGCCGAAGAGGCCGTCACCGACCTGCGCGAGCTGACCATGGAAGCCGAGGGGCACGTCCGGCAGCTGACGAGTCTCGGGCTCGACCTGCCGCTGCTGCCCGGCGAAGTCGTCGACCGTCCGGGCTGGGTCCGGTCGGCCGCGGCCGGGCTGGACGCGCTGACCGGGCGCGCGCTGCCGCAGCAGGGCGGGCCGTTCGGGCCGATCCTGGCCGGTGGCGCCGGCGTGCAGACCGGGCTGGTGCTCGCCTTCCTCGCCAGCCGCGTGCTCGGCCAGTACGACCCCTTCGGTGGTCCCGAACGACAGGGTCAGCTGCTGCTGGTCGCGCCGAACGTCGTCGCCGCGGAACGCGCGATGGACGTCCCCGGCCACGACTTCCGGCTCTGGGTCTGCCTGCACGAGTGCACCCACCGGCTGCAGTTCACCGCGGTCACCTGGCTGCGCGACTACTTCGCCGACGAGGTCGAGCGGCTCGTCTCCGGGCTGGCCGGCGGCGGCTCCGACAGCCTCGCCGACCTGGTCGGCCGGCTGCCCGAGGCGATCAAGCAGGGCCCGAAGCTGAACCTCGCCGAGCTGCTCCAGTCGCCGAAGGAACGCGCGGTGTTCGACCGGCTGCTGGCGCTCTCGACGTTGCTGGAGGGCCACGCCGACTACGTGATGGACGCCGTCGGCCCGCAGGTCGTGCCGAGCGTCGACACGATCCGCGCGCGCTTCACCGCCCGGCGCAAGGGCGGCGGTGTCTTCGACCGGCTGCTGCGCGCGTTGCTCGGCGTCGACGCGAAGATCCGTCAGTACGAAGAAGGCGCGAAGTTCACGAAGCACGTTGTGGACGCTGTCGGCATGGAGGGCTTCAACGCCGTCTGGCGGTCGCCGAACACCCTGCCGTCGCGCGCCGAGATCGCGGATCCGGCGGCGTGGGTCCGGCGCCTGCACGGATGACCGGGCCGGCGGTCGCGGCCGTCCGCCGGGCCGTCCGGGAGTTCCTGGAGAGCGTCGAAGCGCCGGCCGAGCTGTGCGTCGCGGTGTCCGGCGGCGCCGATTCCCTGGCGCTGGCCGAGGCGACGGCGTACGTCGGGCGTCACCGCGGCCACCGGATCCGCGCGCTGGTCGTCGACCACGGCCTGCAGGACGGCTCGGCGAAGATCGCGCGCGACGCCGCTGCGGCCGCGAAATCCCTGGGCGCCGACGAAGCCGAAGTGCGCCGCGTCGACGTCAGCGGTCCCGGCGGCCCGGAAGCCGCCGCCCGCAAGGCCCGCTACCGCGCGCTGGCCGGGCACGACCTCGTGCTGCTCGGCCACACCCTCGACGACCAGGCCGAAACCGTCCTGCTCGGGCTCGGCCGCGGCTCCGGCCCCCGCAGCGTCGCCGGGATGCGGCCGCACGACCCGCCGTGGGGCCGCCCGCTGCTCGCGGTGCCGCGCGCGACCACCCGGGCCGCGTGCGCCGAGCTCGGCGTCGAGCCCTGGGACGACCCGCACAACACCGAGCCGCGCTTCACCCGCGTCCGGTTGCGCACCGAAGTCCTGCCGTTGCTGGAAGACGTCCTCAACGGCGGGGTGGCCGCCGCGCTCGCCCGCACCGCCGCGCAGCTGCGTGAGGACAGTGAGGCGCTGGACACATCGGCGGAGCTGATCTTCACCCGTGCGGGCGGCGTCGAAGGTCTGGACGTCGCGGTGCTCGCGGCCGAGCCCGCGGCCCTCCGGCGGCGGGTTCTCCGCAGGTGGCTGCTGGCGTCGGGGGTGCGCGAGCTCACCGACGCGCACCTGCGCGCGGTCGACGCGCTCGTCGCCCGGTGGCGTGGTCAGGGCGGTGTCTGGTTGCCGGGCAACTTGGAAGCGCGCCGGGCGCATGGCAGGCTCTGCGTCATCTCCCAACCCACCACCCGAGGGGACTGACCCGTGTACGAGGGCGAAATCGCCTCCGTGCTCGTCACCGAGCAGCAGATCCAGGACAAGATCACGGAGCTGTCGGCGCAGATCGCCGCCGACTATCCGGCCAACGGGCAGGGTGAACTCCTGCTGGTGGGTGTCCTGAAGGGCGCGGTCATGTTCATGACCGACTTCGCCCGTGCGCTGCCGCTGCCGACGCAGCTGGAATTCATGGCCGTCTCCTCCTACGGCTCGGCGACGTCGTCGTCCGGAGTCGTCCGCATCCTGAAGGACCTCGACCGCGACATCGCGGGCCGGGACGTGCTGATCGTCGAGGACATCGTCGACTCGGGCCTGACGCTCTCGTGGCTGCTGAAGAACCTGGCCAGCCGCAACCCCGCGTCGCTCGAGGTCGTCTCGCTGCTCCGCAAGCCGGAGGCGGTGAAGGTGGACGTCCCGGTGAAGTACATCGGCTTCGACATCCCGAACGAGTTCGTCGTCGGGTACGGCCTGGACTACGCCGAGCGCTACCGGGACCTTCCTTACATCGGGACGCTGGACCCGAAGGTCTACACGTCCTAGTTCACCGACCGTTCACCGCAACTACCGGATCCGTGGAACCCCGGTGACGAAGTTTGCGTCATAGGCTCTGATCACGTGCGTTAACCTATGCGAAGACCATTCGTGCCCGCGGTGACCGGGTCGGGGGAACGGGAGAGAGCTCAGATGGGGAACAGCAGCGCCGACGCGAACGCCTTCAAGGCCGCGGCCGCGGCGGGTCAGGTCGGAATCGACCCCGACGCCGCGCAGACCGTGCTGAACAAGATCCGCACGGGCAAGGACGCCGTCGAGGCCCTGCTCAGCGGCGCGGGCACCCTCGCGCAGCCGCCGAAGCTCGGGGACAACCCGGTCGGCAACGCGATGGCCGCCAAGTTCGTCCAGCGCGCCGACGGGGGGAACGACTCCTACGCCTCGGCGTTGCAGAACCTGCTCGACCAGTACTCGGCCGCCGAGGAGGGCATCGTCACGGCGATGTCGCGCTACCACGAGATCGACAACGCCGCGGCCGACCCGTTCCGCAACGCCTGAGTCCAGAGGGGATTTCGCAGTCATGGCTCCGAACCACAGCGACCAGCCGGCGTCCACCACTCCGGGCCCTGCTGACCAGGGCTCGCTCGTCCCGCTCGGCGACAACGCGGCGTCGCAGAACATCGTCGACAACGCCCGCGGCAGCGCCGGCGGCTTCGACATGGGCAGCGACCGCGCGATCGCGAACCCGCCGAACTGGAACGCGCAGGCGAGCCAGCAGCTGTACAACGGCGCGGTCAACAACAACGACCCCGGCACGGCCGAGGCGACCGGGCAGGCCTGGTCGCACCACGGCAGCGAGCTGAAGGCGGCCTCCGACCACCTGTACAACGCGATCTCCGAGCTGGGCAACGCCTGGGTCGGCCGCGGCGCCGCGGGTGCGCAGGGCGCGCTGGTGGCCATCGCCAACTCGGGCTCGCAGGCCTCCGACGCCGCGCACACGATGTCCGACCGGCTCGCCCGGCAGGCCGCGGCGGCCGCCGAGGTCAAGAAGATGCCGGCGCCGAAGGAGTACGACCCCAAGCAGTCGATGGCGGCCGCGCTGGCGGGCGGCCCGGCGGCGCTGATCGCCGACCAGAAGGCCCAGGCGGACGCGGCCAACGACGTCAAGGCGCAGCAGGTCGCGTTCTTCAACGCCTACACCAAGTCGATGAGCGAGGTCGACAACTCGACCCCGAGCTTCGGCCCGGAGTCGCTCGGCATGAAGCCGACGGGCTCGCACAACTCCATCTCGTTCAATTCGGTCGGCTCCGTCGGCAACATGGGCTCGGTGCAGGGCCTGCCTGCCGCGGGCGGCGCGGTCTTCGCCGCCAACGGCACGGGCTTCGGCGGCCACGGCGGCGCGTTCGACGCGCAGCACGCGGGCCTCACGCCGAACGCGACCCACGGCGGCGGCGCGCCCGGCTTCGGCCAGGACGCGGCCCTGCTCGGCAGTGACGCGCCCGGCGGCCCGGCCTCCGGCGCCGGCGCGGGCACCACCACCGGCACGGGCCACGTCGCCCCGGGCGGCGGCGGCGCGCAGTCCGGCAACCCGCTCAGCAAGATCGGCATGGGGCTCGGCATCGGCGGCGCGGCCGGCGGTCTCGGCGCGCTGGCTTCCCGTGCCCTCGGCAAGGGCAACCGGTCCGGCTCGAAGTCCGAGAACGAGACGTCGCTGGCGTCGGCCGACGGCCAGGGCCAGAGCGCGGCTTCGGCGCAGGCGCCGCAGCAGGGTCTCGTCTCGTCCGCGGGCACCATCGGCGGGCAGACGCCGCCGCCGATGAACCCGGGCGGGATGGGCGGCGGCATGGCGCCGCACGGCGCCCAGGGCGAGCAGGACGAGGAGCACACGCACGCGTCGTTCCTCATCGAGGCGGACCCGGACGAGGCCTTCGGCGCGAACCAGGCGACCCCGCCGCCGGTCATCGGCGCGTGGTCCGGGGACGACGAAGACCGCTGATTCTTCTCGGGCCGGGGGGGGCGGGGGGGGGGGGGGGGCGGGGGTTGGGGGGGGGGGGGGGGGGGGGAAAAGGGGGGGGGGCCCCCCCGCCCAAAGGGACCCTCCTTTGGGGGCCGGCGCAAGGGGAGAGAGGA
>NZ_JBVJON010000001.1:786391-822012 GCF_055583145.1 Amycolatopsis sp. NPDC104819
GGTGGGGCAAGGGAAAAAAAAAACTCTTTGTCTCTCGCGGGTCCGCCCCCCCCCCCCCCCCCCCCGGCCCGGTTTCTCCTGGGGGTGGCTCGATGCCGAACGCTGAGCTGCTCACCCCGGCCGAGGTCGACTTCCTGTGGGAGTCCGCCGGACTGGGCGAGCTGCCGTACCCGCTGCGCGTCCGGTCGCACGGGGAAACCGCCGACGAGCGGTCGCTGCTGCGCCGTCGCACGTTGGAGGGGCTCGCCGCGCGCGGGCTCGCCGACGGCCGCGGCCGCCCGGAACCGCACGTCGAGGACTACTTCGGGGTATTGGCGACGCCCGAGCTGAGCCTGGACGCGATCCAGCTGATCGCCCCGGACGCCGAACCGCTGCTCGCGGTGGCCGGTGTGCTGGGCGGCCAGGGGCTGCTGGCCGTCCAGGACACCCGCGGCCTGCACCTGCAGCCGTGCCCGGCGGACGGCCTGGCGAGCGCGATCGTGTCCTTGTTGCCGGGCGCCCCGCGCGGCAGCGAGAAGTCGATCACCGTGCCGCTGGAGCAGCTGGTCGGCTCGCACGGCGTCGACTTCCTGCAGCGCCGCAGCAACGGCGAGGAACGTGCCGGCGCGGACGACGACCGCAAGGCACTGGCCCGGCTGCACGCCCAGCCCCGCCTGCGCGGCGGCCAGATCGCGGCGAACGCGCGGTCCCGGATGGGCGGCCGCACCCGCACCCCGGTGCTGAGCTGGTTCGACACGGAGTCGGGCCGCTACTTCACCCAGGCGACCCAGGGCCGCGACGGCCGCGACTGGATCACGATCGCCCCGGCCGACGCGGCGACGTTGCGCCACCGGCTCGGTGAGATGCTCGCCGGAGCGGCGACCACCAGCACGGTCTGACGACGCGGCCGTTCACGCTCTCTGCCAAGATCAGGCCCGGCTTCTCCGAGCGTGCCCAGTCCGACGATCACTTTTTGTCGGTGGTGCGGGCTACGCTGAGCAAGAATCCGATCCGGGAGAGTAGTGATGCAAGAGTTCTTCTCGCCACTGGCGTTCGACTTCCTCTGGGAGTCGGCGCAGGTCGGGGAGCTGCCGTACCCGCTGCTGGTCCGGTCGCACGGCGCGACCGAGGACGAGCGAGTCTCGCTGCGCCACCGCACCGACGCCGAGCTGAAGGCCCGGGGCGTCCGCGACCCGCGCGGCCGGCTCGCGCCGCCGATCGAAGACGCCCTCCACCTGCTGGCCTTCGCCCCGCTGACCATCGACGCGCTGCACATCCCGCAGTTCGAAGCGCCGACGATCGGCGTGCTCGCGGCCGCCGACGAGACCCAGGGGGTGCTCGCGGTCCAGGACGCCGACGGCATCTGGCTGCGGGACGTCCCGCGGGACGGCCTGGTCTCCGCCGTCGTCGGGGTGCTGCCCGCCGGCCCGCGCGGCAGCGAGGCGTCGGTCACACTCCCGCTGGACGACGCCCTGCGCACCGCGCCGATCCGCATCCCGGTATCGCTCCCGGCGAACGCGGGCGAGGAGCGGGGCAAGGCGCGCCGGACGCCGTTGAGCGAACGGACCACGGCCGACCCGCGCGAGGCGTACGGGCGGATCGCCGGGCAGCCGCGGATGCGGGGCGGTCAGCTGGCGGCGAACAGCCGTTCGCAGGTCGGGGCCAAACAACGGTCCCGGGTCCTGGCCTGGTTCGACACCGCGACCGGGCGGTACCTGAGCGTCTCCCGCGCAGGTACGGACGGCCGGGAGTGGGTCACCGTGGCGCCGGCCGACCCGAAGACACTGCGGACCCGGCTGGGCGAGATGGTGAACAGTGTGTCGGACGGCACGCGATAGCGTGACGAGGGTGCAGGCCGAACGGGAACCCGGACGCGGTATCGCCCGTTGACCTGCGAGAGGCTCACAGGGGATGAACGCGGCAGCGGACGGTACCCTGGTGGGACGGGTGTCCAGGCACCGCGGGTTGTCAAGATCGTGATGGCGGGTATCACAGGAGCCGCCCAACCAGGGAGGGTCGAGGCCACCAGGGCCGAGTCGTATGAACCGGAAGAGCGTGCTCAGGAACCCACTGCTGTGGATCGTCGCGGGGTTGCTGGCGTTGTTCGCGTACAACACGATCTTCGACAGTGATCGTGGGTACACCCAGGCACCCATCTCGGTGGCGAACTCCCAGATCACCACGAACAACGTCAAGGAAGCGAGCCTCGAGGACAAGGAACAGCAGGTCAAGCTGCTCCTCTCGAAGCCGATCGACGTCGACGGGCAGCAGACCACCCAGATCATCGCGCAGTACCCGGCCAACGCGTCGCTTGAGATCTACGACAAGCTGCTGGCCGCGAAGAACGGTGACGCCGGGGTCAAGTTCACCACCAAGGTCACCCAGCAGGGCGTGCTGACGCAGATCCTCATCTTCGCCATCCCGCTCGCCCTCGTGCTGGGCCTGCTGATGTGGATGATGAACAACGCCCAAGGCGGCGGCAACCGCGTCCTCAACTTCGGCAAGTCCAAGGCCAAGCAGCTGAACAAGGACATGCCCAAGACGACCTTCGGGGACGTCGCGGGCGCCGACGAGGCCGTCGAAGAGCTGTACGAGATCAAGGATTTCCTCCAGAACCCGGCGCGATATCAGGCGCTCGGCGCGAAGATCCCGAAGGGCGTCCTGCTCTACGGGCCGCCCGGCACCGGTAAAACGCTGCTCGCGCGAGCCGTCGCCGGCGAAGCGGGCGTGCCGTTCTACACGATCTCCGGCTCGGACTTCGTCGAGATGTTCGTCGGTGTCGGCGCGTCGCGAGTGCGTGACCTGTTCGAACAGGCCAAGCAGAACGCGCCGTGCATCATCTTCGTCGACGAGATCGACGCGGTCGGCCGCCAGCGCGGCGCCGGCCTCGGCGGCGGGCACGACGAGCGCGAGCAGACGCTGAACCAGCTGCTCGTCGAGATGGACGGCTTCGACGCCCGCGGCGGGATCATCCTGATCGCGGCCACCAACCGGCCGGACATCCTCGACCCGGCGCTGCTGCGCCCGGGCCGGTTCGACCGGCAGATCCCGGTGTCCGCGCCCGACCTGCGCGGCCGCAAGGCGATCCTCGAGGTGCACGCCAAGGGCAAGCCGATCGCCCAGGGCACCGACCTCACGAGCCTGGCCAAGCGCACCGTCGGCATGTCCGGCGCCGACCTGGCGAACGTGCTCAACGAGGCCGCGCTGCTCACCGCCCGCCAGAACGGGCACGTGATCAACGACGCCGCGCTGGAGGAGTCGGTCGACCGCGTGGTCGGCGGGCCGGCGCGCAAGAGCCGGATCATCTCCGAGAAGGAGAAGAAGATCACGGCCTACCACGAGGGCGGGCACGCGCTCGCCGCGTGGGCGATGCCGGACATCGAACCGGTCTACAAGCTGACGATCCTGCCGCGCGGGCGCACCGGCGGGCACGCCCTGCTCGTCCCCGAGGACGACAAGGACCTGATGACCCGCTCCGAGATGATCGGGCGGCTGGTCTTCGCGATGGGTGGCCGCACGGCGGAGGAGCTCGTCTTCCACGAGCCCACCACCGGCGCGTCGGCCGACATCGAGCAGGCGACGAAGATCGCCCGCGCGATGGTCACCGAGTACGGCATGAGCGCCCGGCTCGGCGCGGTCAAGTACGGCCAGGAGCAGGGTGACCCGTTCCTCGGCCGCTCGGCCGGCCGTCAGGCGGACTACTCGCTCGAGGTGGCGCACGAGATCGACGAGGAGGTGCGCAAGCTCATCGAGACCGCGCACACCGAGGCGTGGCACGTGCTCAACACCTACCGCGACGTGCTCGACGAGCTGGTCATCGAGCTCCTGGAGAAGGAGACGCTGACCCGCAAGGACCTGGAGCGGATCTTCGCGACGGTCGAGAAGCGCCCGCACATCACCGTGTTCAACGAGTTCGGTGAGCGGACGCCGTCGGACAAGCCGCCGATCAAGACCCCGGGCGAGCTGGCGATGGAGCGCGGCGAGCCGTGGCCGCCGCCGGAGAAGGAGAAGCCGGTCCTCAAGCCGGAGCCGACCCCGGTCGGCACGGCCCAGGGCGCGGGCGACCTGCCCGGCGGGCCGCCGTACCCGACCCCGGCGGACCCGAACGCCAACCCGTACGCCCCGCCGGCCCCGGGCGCCTACCCGAACGGCGGCCGTCCCTACGGCGGCCCGAACGGTGGCCCCAACGGCTCGGCGCACTGGCCGCAGACCTACGGCGGCCAGCCGGGCGGCCCGGCGGGCCAGAGCGGCCCGCCGAACTACGGCGCCCCTCCGGGCTGGACGCCCGCGACCTCGCCGGGCGGTCAGCCGGGCCAGTCGTGGCGGCCCGGTGGCGACGAACGTCCTCGCGAGCACGGCTGGTTCGCCGATCAAGCGGGCAACCAGCAGAGCGAGGGGGAGCGGCGTGACCCGGACGGACCCGACAAGTCCCAGTGACGCCGACCGCCCGGTCTTCGACCAGGACCGGGCGGAGAAGGCGATCCGCGAGCTCCTTTTGGCGTGCGGCGAAGACCCGGAGCGGGATGGTCTCAAGGACACTCCCGCCCGGGTCGCCCGGGCGTACCGCGAGATGTTCGCCGGGCTGTACACCGAGCCGGACTCGGTGCTGGACCGCACCTTCGACGAGTCCCACGAAGAGCTGGTGCTCGTCACGGACATCCCGATGTACAGCCAGTGCGTGCCGAGCAAGCAGACGGTGAACACGGTCGGCGGCCGCAAGCAGGCGGCCGAGGTCCAGGTGGGCGACAAGCTCTGGACGCTCGTCGGCGGCAACGTCGAGGAGACCGAGGTCACCGAGATCAGCTCGCACCAGACGCGTGAGCTGGTCGAGGTGAAGACCGCGGCCGGCAAGTTCCAGGTCACCCCCGACCATCCGCTGGCGACGCCCGAAGGCTGGAAGGAAGCCAAGGACGTCGAGGGCACGTTCATCGAATGGACCCACGCGCGGAAGCTCAGCCGGGACCGCTGGCGGCCAACGCTCGGGTACGACTTCGGCTACGTCGTCGGCACGGTCTGCGCCGACGGAACGGTCGCCGACCGCTATGTGTCTCTCGTTGTCAACGACCGGGACTACGCGAAGAAGTTCGCCGAGTCCCTGCACCGCGCCTTCGGGATCAACGCGAAGGTCGAGCCGATTTCGCGCCCGTCGGGCTACCTGGGGCGCGACCTTCCCGGATTCCGGGTGCGGGTCGTGTCTTCGTTCCTCGCCGACCTGATGCGCCAGTACGTCGGCGGCGACGCCCACCACCAGCGTCAGCGGTTCCCGATGGTGGTCCTCAACGACTTGTCGACCTTCAACGGCTTCCTCGACGGTTATGTCGACGGCGACGGGCACCGCAACAAGAGCTCTGCGGGAAGGATCATCGCGAGCGCGAACACGCCGTTCCTCGAGGATCTGGCCACCGTGATCGGCGCCCGATTCACCGCGAACACCGGCGGTATCGCGTCCCGGCTCTACGTCGCCGACAGCTGGTTCCGGAAACACGGATTCCCGCAGGACGACTACGCGACCGACCTCATCGAGTCGGAGTACGTGCAGGTCGAGTCGGTGACTCCCGTGACAGCGACCGGCGCGAAGCCCTATACTGTTTACAGCTTCAAATGTGATCCGCATCCGACTTTTTTGATTTCCGGGCATTTGACGCATAACTGTGAACACCATTTAGTGCCATTTCATGGTGTTGCTCATGTCGGGTACATCCCCAACGCCGCCGGCAAGGTCACCGGCCTCTCGAAGCTCGCCCGCCTGGTCGACCTCTACGCCAAGCGCCCCCAGGTCCAAGAGCGCCTCACCTCCCAGGTGGCCGACGCTCTCGTGCGGAAGCTCGAACCCCGCGGCGTCATCGTCGTGATCGAAGCCGAACACCTCTGCATGGCCATGCGGGGCATTCGCAAGCCCGGCGCTCGCACCACCACCTCCGCCGTCCGCGGGCAGCTGAAGAACTCGCCGTCGTCGCGGGCGGAGGCGCTGGATCTGATCAAGGCACGCCGGTGAGTGTGGGGCTTCCCGCTCCCGGGCGGTGTGTCGTGATGGGCGTGCTGAACGTGACGCCGGATTCCTTTTCGGACGGTGGCCGGTACCTCGGGCTCGACCAGGCGCTGGAGCACGCCCGGGAGATGTGGGCGCGCGGTGCCGACCTGATCGACGTCGGGGGTGAGTCCACCCGGCCCGGTGCGGAGCGGGTGGATGCCGAGACCGAGCTTCAGCGGGTCATCCCGGTGATCCGCACGCTCGCCGGTGAGGGCATCCAGCTGTCGGTCGACACCACGCGTGCCTCCGTTGCCGCCGCGGCGCTCGAAGCCGGGGCGAGGGTCATCAACGACGTCTCGGGTGGGCTGGCCGATCCGGACATGGTCCGGGTCGCCGCCGATACCGGTGTGCCGTGGGTGCTGATGCACTGGCGGGGGCACAGCAGCACCATGCAGGCCCTCGCCGAGTACGAAGACGTCGTCGCCGATGTCCGGTCGGAGCTGCTGTCCAGAGTGGACGAAGCGCTCGCGGGCGGGGTGGCGGAAAGCGCCATCGTGCTGGATCCCGGGCTCGGCTTCGCCAAGAACGCCGAGCACGACTGGGCGTTGCTGCGGGGCCTGGACTCGCTGCTCTCCCTGGGTTTCCCGGTGCTCGTCGGCGCCTCGCGCAAGCGGTTTCTCGGCCGGCTGTTGTCCGAAAAGGACGGTACGCCGCGTTCGCCGGACGGCCGTGAGGACGCGACCGCGGCGATCTCCGCGCTCGCCGCGGCCGCCGGCGCGTGGGGCGTGCGGGTGCACGAGGTCGGGGCGTCGCTGGACGCGGTCACGGTGGCCGCCGCGTGGTGGAAGGGTTCGCCGGATGTCTGACCGGATCACGCTGACCGGCCTGCGCGTGTTCGGCCACCACGGGGTGTTCGAGCACGAGAAGCGCGACGGCCAGGAGTTCGTCGTCGACATCACGGTGTGGCTGGACCTCGGTCCGGCCGCCGCGACCGACGACCTGAAGCAGACGCTGCACTACGGCGAGCTGGCCGAGCTGGCGGCGGGGATCGTCGCGGGTGAGCCGTACGACCTCATCGAGAGCGTCGCGGGCAAGATCGCCGACGCGGTGCTGCGTGACAACCGGCTCGGCGCGGTGGAGGTGACGGTGCACAAGCCGTCGGCCCCGATCCCGCTGACCTTCGACGACGTGGCCGTCACGGTCCGGCGCGAGCGATGAGCCGGGCCGTCCTTTCGCTGGGCTCGAACCTCGGTGACCGGCTCGGGTTCCTGAAGCTGGCGCTCGACGCCGTCCGGCCGGCGCTGGTCGTGGTGTCGAGCGTGTACGAGACGAAGGCGTGGGGCGTCGAGGACCAGCCGGACTTCCTGAACGCGCTCTGCGTCGTCGACGACCCGGCCCGCGACCACTGGGCGTGGCTGCGCACGGGCCAGGCCGCGGAGCAGGCGGCCGGCCGCGTCCGCGAGCAGCGGTGGGGCCCGCGCACCCTGGATGTCGACGTCGTCACGGTCGACGGTGTGACGTCCGCCGACCCGGAGCTGCTCCTCCCGCACCCGGGCACGCCGGACCGCGCGAGTGTGCTGGTGCCGTGGGTGGAGATCGAGCCGGACGCGGTCCTGCCGGGGAACGGGCCGATCGCCGAGCTGCTCGCGGCCCGGCCGGCGGAGGAGATCGCGACGGTCCGTCGGACGGACCTCGAGCTGCGCTGAAACGTGAATGATCGGTGAACCGGGGGTGTCCGTTACGGACTTCGCCGGACCGGTCGCCGAGGTGCGTCCCCGGTGCGGTCAGCCGCGCAGGGCGTCGATCATGAACCGGACCGCCGGCTGGGCCGTCGGCACCGGCGGCCAGTCGTTGATGATCGCCAGCAGCTGCCAGTAGCGCTCGGCGCGGGCGTCGCCGCTGGTGGCGAAGCGGTCGGCCATCTCCGTCCGGAACTCCGCCGACGCCGGGGCCTGGTCCGGCCGGGCCGTCGCGGCCGCGATCTCGGCCGCAAGCGTTTGCCCCGCCTCCGACGTCGGGGAGTCTCCGGCCGCCACGGCCGCTTCGGCGCGGGACACCCAGCCGGGCCAGTTCTGCTGCCAGGCCTCCGCCGGCTGCTGGAACTCGCCGTCCTCGATCTGCTGGGCCTGGGTTTCGCTCATCGTGCGGATCAGGGCGCGGAACTCCGGGTCCTGGACGAGCTCGGCGAACTCGATCCACGCCTCGAGCTGCTCGGGCGACGGGTCGTCCGGCAGCTCCGGCTTCCCGGCGCGCATGCGGCGGTAGAAGTCCTGGTCGATGTCGAGCCCGGCGACCATCTCGTCCCAGAACTCGTCGACCAGCCGCTTGCGCTCCTCGTCGGACATCGACGCGAGACGGTTCATCAGTTTCACTTCCTCCAGTTCGGAATCCCGTTTGGCCACCGCGCGCAGCACCGCCCGGCGCAGCCGGAGGCGCCGGATCTGCTCGTCGAGCGCCTCGACGTGCCGGGTCGCCAGCTCGCCGACCGTCGACGAGCGGGTCAGCGCGGCCGAGACGTCGGCGAGGCCCAGGCCCAGCTCGCGCAGGGTGCGAACCAGCTCCAGCCGAGCCATTGCCGCCGCGTCGTAGAGGCGGTAGCCGGCGTCGGTCCGCTCGGTCGGGGGCAGCAGGCCCTCGTCCGAGTAGAAGCGGATGGTCTTGACCGGCAGGCCGGTCCGCCGGGCCAGCTCGCCGATGGTGAAGGTCGCGGTGGTGCCCACTAGACGCATCTTGAACTCTCCAGTCGGGGGAGAGTCAAGGGTATTCGCCGGGGTCCGGGTGGCGAAGCCCCCCGGCCCGGGGCGGAGCCCCGGGTGGCGCAGCTCGGTACGGTTGGACCATGCACTTCACCCGGCCCCGAGACCTGGTGGTGGCCGGGCTGCTCGGCCTGGTCCTCGGGTACCTGCTCTTCCAGGTGGCCTACGGCTCCCTGCCGCAGCTGCCCCTGCTCGCCGGGGTCACCTTCGCCGTGCTGGCCGTCATCGAAGCCGTGCTCGCGTTCTCCATCCGGTCGCGGATCAAGAACGGCCGGGTGGTTGCCGCCATCGGGATCGCCCGATCGGTGGCCCTCGCGAAGGCTTCGTCACTCGCCGGAGCGTTCATGGGCGGCGCCTGGCTCGCGGCGCTCGCCTATCTTTTTCCCCGACGTGACGAACTCGTCGCCGCGGTGCTCGACACCCGGGCCGCGGTGGTCGGCGTCGTCTCCGCCGCACTGCTGGTCGCGGCCGGTTTGTGGCTCGAACACTGCTGCCGCACCCCGCGCGACCAAGATCGTGAGCGCACCCGCGGGACGACCGGTTAGCGCTCGATTCCCACCGCTCGCTGGACCGAGTAGGTCTCGTTCGGATTACGAGCAGGTACGGTGTCAGGCATGACCGGCGTGGGTGACGACTCGCGCGGCCGCCTTCTGGGCAGGCCGTGGCTAGTCGTCGGATTTGTCCTCGCCATCGGAGCCACCCTCGCACTGGTGCTCAGCGACGATCTCCGGTACCTCCGGCTTGCGATCGTCGCCGCCCTCTGGGCTGCCCTGATCGGCGCGTTCCTCGCCGTGAAGTACCGCAAGCACGCGGCACAGAGCGAGGACGCGGTCGCCGAGGCGCAGGCTGTGTACGAGTTGGAGCTGGAACGCGAGATCGCGGCCCGGCGCGAATACGAGCTGGAGGTGGAGGCCGAGAACCGCACCACGGCCGACTCCCGCAGCCGCGAGGAGCTGGAGGCGCTGCGCGCCGAGGTGTCCGCGCTGCGGGACAGCCTGCAGTCGCTGTTCGGCGGCGAGGTGCTGCTCGAACGCGTCGCGCTGACCGCGCAGGCGACCCGGATGCGCAAGGTCTCCGACGAGAACCGCCTGATCCCCGACAACGCCCCGAAGAAGAAGCCGGCCCAGCTGATGGCCGGGAAGAAGCCGGCCGAGGGCGAGCGGCCGACCGAGCTGATCGACCGCGTGCTGGACGAGCGCCGCCGCAAGGCGTCGAACGGCAAGCCCGCGAACGGCAAGGGCCTCGGCAAGGGCAAGGGCTTCGGCGGGAAGCCGGCCCCGAAGGCCCCGGCGAACGTCAACGCGCAGAGCACCCAGCAGATCGCCCGGCCGAAGCCGCTGAGCGAACGCCGTCCGCCGGTGCCGTCGGTCGACCCGGCGCTGAACGCCGCGCAGCGCGAGCTGAAGGCCGCCGAGCTGCGGGCCGAGGCGGCCCGCCGCCAGGCCGAGTCGCAGCCGATGCGGTTGCCGAAGCAGGACGAGGTCGCCCAGCAGCCCGAGCGCCGTCCCGACGCCGCCGCCGAGCCGACGCGCCAGGTGCCGCGGCCCGAGCCCAAGACCGAGATCCGGCGCCCGGAGCCGAAGACGGAGATCCGCCGTCCCGAGCCGCCGCCCGCCCGTCGCGCCGAGCTGTCCCGGCCGGCGATGCGGCCCGCCGAGATGTCGCGCCCCGACCTTCCCCGCGTCGACCCCGCGCGGCCGCCCGTGCGGCCCGCCGAAGTCTCGCGGTCGGACATCCCGCGTGTGGAACGGTCGATGCCGGCCATTCCGCGGGTGGAGATGTCGCGCCCGGACATCCCGCGCGTCGAGATGTCCCGGCCGGACATTCCGCGGGTCGAGCGGTCGATGCCCGCGATTCCGCGGGTGGAGATGTCACGCCCGGACATTCCGCGCGTCGAGATGTCCCGGCCGGATCTGCCCCGCGTCGGCGGCCAGCCGAACGGCGCGCCGCCCCGCAAGGCTCCCGAGCCGCCGCGGCCCGCGCCGGGACGGCCGACCGTGCCGCCCGCGAAGCCGTCCGAGATGTCCCGGTCGGACCTGCGGCCGGTGACCGACCTGAGCGCGGCCTTCCAGAACCGTGACGACTTCGCCGAGCGGCAGCGGCCGAACCGGCCGAAGCCGCCCGAGCCGAAGCCGGCCAAGCCGCCGATGCCGCGGGACGCCACGGCCTCGCGCAGCGATCTGCCGATCGTCCCGCCGACCACGCCGGTGCCGAGCAACGGCCCGTCGCGGCAGCAGCAGCCGTCGCGCACCGACCTGCCGCCGGTCGTGCCGCCGACCACGCCGGTCCCGGCCGCCGACGGCCGGCGTCCGTCGCGGCTGGAGCAGTTCTCGCGGGCCGACATGTCGCCGATCCTCGGCGAGCAGCAGCCGCCGCCCTCGGCGTCCCGGCACGGTGGTTCGCACCGCGCCCCCGCCGAGGCCGCCGCCCAGGCCGAAGCGCCGGTGGCGAACCCGACGCTCCCGGAGTCGGTGCGCAACTTCCAGGGCGGTTCCGGCGGCCGTCGCCGGAAGCCGGACGAGTCGCAGCAGATGCCCGCCGTGCCCGCCCCGGAGCCCTCGGGTGGCGGCCGTCGCCGTCGTCCGGACGGCGAACCGCCGGCGTGGGAAGGCATGGTCTCCGAGCGCGCGTCGATGTCGCGGCGCAACATGACCCCGGTCGACCCGGCGGACGTGCCGCAGAACGGCAACGGGCACAACGGCCACGGCCAGAACGGCCACAGCAACGGGCACGCCCGCAACGGCCACCGGACGCCCGAAGCCGCTCCGGGCAGCGGATCGCACACGGCCGGCCGGTCGGTGAGCGAGCTGCTGGCCGCGAACGGCGGCACGGGCTCGACGCCCCGCCGCCGCCGTCGCGCGGAGGACTGAGGTCTCCGCGCGACACATCGGGGCGCTGTGTGCCAGGTGGCGTTCCGGTTCGTGTCCGGTCTGCGTAGGGTGACCGGCTGTGAGCGGAACCCTCTCGCCCGCGACGGGACTGGATCGCGGACGGCGGCCTCGCCGGATCACCGTGCTGCTGCCGGTGCTCGGGCTGATCGTGGTGGCCCTGTGCGGCCTGTTCCTGTTCGGGCTCGTGACGGCGCGGGTCGGCCCGCTCGCCGTCGCGATCGGGGTGCTGGCCGCGCTGGTGCCGGTCGCCGCGGTGGTGGCCGGCTTCCTCTGGGTCGACCGCTGGGAGCCCGAGCCGGCGAAGTTCCTGCTGCTCGCGTTCGCGTGGGGCGCCTGCATCGCGACGATCACCGCGTTGCTCATCAACACGACCGCCGAAGCCGTCGGTGACGAGCTGCTGGGCACCGGCAGCGGCAACACGCTCGCCGCGCTGGTGTCCGCCCCGATCTTCGAAGAGGCCGCGAAGGCGCTGTTCGTCGTGCTCATCCTGTGGCGCCGGTCGAACGAGTTCGACGGGGTCGTGGACGGCGTCGTCTACGCCGGGTTCAGCGCCGCCGGCTTCGCGTTCACCGAGAACATCTACTACTTCGGCCGCGCCTTCAACGACTACGGCTTCGGCGACGGGCACAGCCAGGGTGTCATCACGGCGTTCTTCCTGCGTGGTGTGCTCGCGCCGTTCACGCACCCGCTGTTCGCGGTGCTCACCGGCATCGGGATCGGCATCGCCGCGCGGACGTCGACGAAGGTGTTGAAGGTCCTGGCGCCGATCGCCGGTTACCTGGCCGCGGTCTGCCTGCACGCGCTGTGGAACAGCGCCGCGCTGCTCGGCGGGTCGAAGTTCCTGACGGTCTACTTCCTGATCATGCTGCCGCTGTTCCTCGGGGTGGTCTACCTGGTCGTCCTACAGCGACGGCGGGAGCAGCGGATCATCGCCACCGCGCTGCCGCACATGGCCGCGGCGCGCTGGATCGCGCCGTCGGAGGTCGACCTGCTGGCCAGCCTGCCCGGGCGCCGCGCGTGGCGCCGCCAGGCGAAGCGCCAGTCCGGCAAGCAGGCCGCGAAGGCCGTCGCGCTCTACCAGGCCAGCGTCACGGAGCTCGCGTTCCTGGACCGGCGTGAGCTCACCACCGACACCGACCGGCAGCGCCAGCAGGAGCTGCTGCGCACGTTGAAGTCCGCCCGGGCGGAGGCGACGCGCCTCGCCGAAGAGGCCGCTCGCGGGTGACCCGGTCCGGGTGAAGCTGGTCACCCGGGTTCAACGGTTCGCGCTTAATCGAGTTAGTCTCGCGCCGTCGTCCGGTACCCGGAGCGGGACTGGAACGAGAGCAGAGGGAGTCTGCCAACCATGAGCGTCCACAGGCGCACGCCATGATGAGGCCCGCTCGCCTGGCGGTCGGGGTGGTGTCCGCCGGCCGGGTGGGGAGCGTGCTCGGCGCCGCGCTGGCCCGGGCGGGACACACGGTGGTCGCCGCGTCCGGCCTGTCCGCCGCTTCCCTGGCCAGGGCCGAACGGCTGCTGCCCGAAGTGCCCCTGCTGCCGCCCGACGAGACCGTCCGGCGGGCGGACCTGGTGCTGCTCGCCCTCCCCGACGACGCGCTCGCCGGCATGGTCCGCGGGCTCGTCGCCACGGAGTCGCTGCGGCCGGGCCAGATCGTCGTGCACACGTCCGGGGCGCAGGGCATCGACGTCCTCGCGCCCGCGGCCGAGGCCGGGGCGCTGCCGCTCGCGCTGCACCCGGTGATGACGTTCACCGGCCGCGAGGAGGACCTCGAGCGGCTGGCGGCGTGCAGCATCGGCGTCACGGCGACGGCGGACGACGAAGCGGCCTGGAACGTCGGCGAGGCGCTCGCCGTCGAGATGGGCGCCGAGCCGGTGCGCATCCCCGACTCCGCGCGAGCGCTCTACCACGCTGCGTTGACCCACGGCGCGAACCACCTGATGACGCTGGTCGCGGACTGCGCGGAAGTCTTGCGTGAAGCCGGAATCGGGCAATCCGAACGCCTGGTCGCACCACTGCTTTCGGCCGCGTTGGATAATGTGCTCCGGCACGGCGACCGCGCGCTCACCGGTCCGGTCGCGCGTGGCGACGTCGGCACCGTCCGCAAGCACCTCGAGGTGCTCGCGGACCGGGCGCCGGACGTGGCGCCGGCCTACCGGGCGCTGGCCAAGCGCACGGTCGCGCGTTCTTCGGCGGCCGGGCTGCTGGACACCGCGGCCGCCAAAGAACTCAACGACTTCCTCGACGATCCCGCCGAAGGGCACCCAGACCAGTGACCACACCGAAATTCCGTCGCGGCACGCTGAACACGTTCGCGGCCCCCGAGCAGATGAGCCAGGTCAGCAAGGCCCTGCACGGCGTCGGCCGCAAGCTCGCGCTCGTGCCGACCATGGGCGCGCTGCACGCCGGGCACCGCGAGCTGATCCGCCGCGCGAAGCGGCTGCCGAACAACGTCGTGGCGACCTCGATCTTCGTCAACCCGCTGCAGTTCGGCGAGGGTGAGGACTTCGAGGCGTACCCGCGGCCGCTGGAGGCCGACCTGGCCGTGCTGGGCGAGGACGGCGTCGAAATCGCGTTCACGCCCAGCGCCGATGCGCTCTACGGCGAAGGCGCCGTCGTGACCGTGCACCCCGGCCCGCTCGGCGACGAGCTGGAGGGCGCTGTCCGGCCCGGTCACTTCGCCGGCGTGCTCACCGTCGTCGCGAAGCTGTTCAACCTGCTTCGCCCGGACTACGCGCTCTTCGGTGAGAAGGACTACCAGCAGCTGGTCCTGATCAAGCGGATGGTGCGGGACCTGAACATCGACACGCACGTCATCGGCGTCCCGACCGTGCGGGAGCGCGACGGGCTGGCGCTGTCGTCGCGCAACGTCTACCTGACGCCTGAGCAGCGCGAAGACGCCATCGTCCTGTCGGCCGCCCTGACCGCGGGGGCGTTCGTCGGCCGGGACGGGGCCGGCGCGGTCCTGGAGACCGCCTGGAAGACCCTCGCCGCGCGGCCCGCGGTCGAGGTGGATTATCTGGAGTTGAGGGGAACCGACCTCGGGCCCGCGCCCGTCGACGGTGAGGCACGACTGTTGATCGCGGCCCGGGTGGGGAGTACCCGGCTGATCGACAACGTCCCGGTGTTGCTCGGCGCCGCCGTCGAGCACCCGGAGCGGCTGGACGCAGGGGAATAGGAGTCCACGATGTTTCGCACCATGCTCAAATCGAAGATCCACCGCGTCACCGTCACCCAGGCCGACCTGCACTACGTCGGCTCGGTGACCGTCGACGAGGACCTGATGGAGGCCGCGGACCTGCTGCCCGGCGAGCAGGTGTCCATTGTGGACGTCACCAACGGCGCCCGGCTGGAGACCTACGTCATCAAGGGCGAACGCGGCAGCGGGGTCCTCGGCATCAACGGCGCCGCGGCGCACCTGGTGCACCCGGGTGACCTGGTCATCCTCATCTCGTACGGCCAGATGGAGGACGCCGAGGCCGCGACGTACGAGCCGCGCGTGGTGTTCGTCGACGCGGACAACCGGATCGTCCACCGGCACACCGACCCCGGCCACGCGCCGGAGGGCTCCGGGCTGCTGTCCGGCACGGTGACGCTGCCGCCGGAGGAGGAGACGGCGGTGTTCCCGGTCGCGGAGACGGCGGACGCGCGCCGCCTCGACGCGCTGCTGCACGCGGAAAGCTGACCGGCTTGCTGCTCACCGTCGACGTCGGCAACACGAACATCGTGCTGGGGCTGTACTCCGGCAGCACGCTCGTCGGCGACTGGCGCATGCGCACGGACGCGCGCATGACGGCCGACGAGCTGGCGTTGATGGTGCGCGGCCTGCTGGGCCCGCACGCGGACTCCGTCACGGGCATCAGCGCGTTGTCGACGGTCCCGGCGGTGTTGCGCGAGCTGCGGGTGATGCTCGCGCGGTACTACGACGGCGTGCCGAAGATCGTGGTGGAGCCGGGGGTCCGCACGGGCGTGGCCCTGCTGGTGGACAACCCGAAGGAGGTGGGCGCGGACCGGCTGGTGAACACGCTGGCCGCGCACCACCTCCACGACACGGCGTGTGTGGTGGTCGACTTCGGCACCTCGACGAACGTGGACGCGATTTCCGCCCGGGGCGAGTTCCTGGGCGGGGCTTTTGCACCGGGCATCGAGATCTCGGTGGACGCGCTGGCGTTGCGCGCGGCGGCGTTGCGGAAGGTCGAGCTGGTGCCGCCGCGGTCGGTGATCGGGAAGAACACCGTGGAGTGCCTGCAGTCGGGGATTCTGTACGGGTTCGCGGGCCAGGTGGACGGGCTGGTCCGGCGGATCGTCCGCGAGCTGGCCCCGGGTGGGACGGAACCGGTGGCGGTGCTGGCCACGGGCGGGTTGGCCCCGCTGGTGATCGAGGAGTCGGAGACGATCACGGATCACGTGCCGGATTTGACGTTGCTCGGGTTGCGGCTGGTGTACGAGCGCAACATCCGGGCCTGACGCGGGGCTGCCCGCTCACCACGGTCAGCCGCGGGACAGCCGGCGTCGCTCCAACACGTACCCCACCGCAGTCAGCGCCAACGCCGGGAAAGCCACCTTCGCCTGCGGAAACTTCTCCTCCCCCGGCGGATCCACCGCCTTCGACCCCGGATAAGCCAGCGCCGAGATCTGCGTCACCCAGTACAGCGACGCCAGCGCCGCCCCCGCGTCGAGGCCGGCGCGGGTGGGTGCGCGCCACAGCTGCCAGAGGCTGGTGATCCCCAGGCCCAGCCCGAGGCTCATCGTCTGGCCGTTGTGGAACTTCGCGTGCGGAGGCCACGCGGGGTTCTTCACGTGGGTCTCGTTCCAGTCGGCGCGGTACGGACCCGCCGCCGTCACCAGTGACACCAGCGAGATCAGTGCCCGCCCCCAAGGTTTCTTCGCCATCCGGCCAGTATGAAACCTCCATATTGGTGGAGGTCAATGCAGCAGTTTCAGCCCGACGACGCCCGCGACGATCAGCGCCAGGCAGGCGATCCGCAGCGTCGTCGCCGGGTCGCCGAGGGCGACCATGCTGAGCAGGAGCGCGGCCGCCCAGAAGGATTTCGGACAGGTCGAGGATGAGCCAGGACGCTCGTCCGGAGCATCCGGGGGATACCGCTTCCGAAGCCAGCACGCCGCCATGACAAAAAATGTCAACGGCGTCGCGCGCGCAGGGCCCACGTGATCAATGGCAGGTCGAACTCGCCGTTCGCGGTCTCCGGATTCGCCGCGAGGAACTCGCGCAGCCGGGTCAGCAACGCGGAAGACTCCTCGGGCGACGACACGATCACGAGGGAATACGTCGCGATGGTTTCGACGAGGCTCTCCGCCGTCCGGCGTTGCCGATGGCGAAACCGGTCGCTTTCGAACGGCTCGAAGGCCGTGTGCTCCACTTGGCGTAAATCGTCGGTCGACGCCGGCTTGCGGGCGCCGTCGCGGCCCAGTTCGGTGAACTTCGCCACCCACGGCACCGAATCGTCTTCGTAGTTCCACATCGGGACGAGCACGCCGCCCGGCCGCAGCACCCGCGCGATCTCCGTCATCGCCGCGGGCACGTCGAACCAATGGAACGCCTGGCCGACGAATACCGCGTCGACGTCGCCGTCGGGCAACGGGATCCGTTCCGCCTGGCCCGCCAGCGACGTCGCCGCCGGGACGCGCCGGCCGAGTTCGGCGCGCATTTCCACGTCGGGTTCGACCGCGGTGACGTCGAGGCCGAGCCCGGTCAGGCCGAGGGTGAGCTTGCCGGTTCCGGCGCCGAGGTCGAGCACCCGGCGCGGGGTTCCGGTGGCGCCGGAAAGGCCCCATTCGATCGCCTCCCGCGGGTAGCCGGGCCGGTGCTCGGCGTATGCGGTGGCTCGGCTGCCGAAGGAAGAAGCCCGTTGGGCGCGAAGGTCGCTCACCCCGCCGAGGTTAATCGACGGAAAGGAAAGGTAATCCGGTTGGCGTAGCGCGCGACCGGGTTCGTACCCTATGGGCCATGACCGAAAAGCCCCCTCCCACCAGCGAGCCCGCCGAAGACGAACTGCCCGAGCAGATGCGGGTGCGCCGGGAGAAGCGCGACCGGATCCTCGCCGAGGGCATCGATCCCTACCCGGTCGAGGTGCCGCGCACGCACTCGCTCGCCGAGGTGCGGACGGCGCACGAAGGGCTGCCCGTCGACACCGCGACCGGCGACGTCGTGGGTGTCACCGGCCGCGTGATGTTCCTCCGGAACACGGGCAAGCTGTGCTTCGCCAGCCTCCGGGAGGGTGACGGCACCGAGCTGCAGGCGATGATCAGCCTGGCGAAGGTCGGCGAGGACGCGCTGGCGGCGTGGAAGTCCGACGTCGACCTCGGTGACCACGTGTTCGTGCAGGGTGAGGTCATCACCTCGAAGCGTGGCGAGCTGTCCGTGATGGCCGACGCCTGGCGCATCACGTCGAAGGCACTGCGCCCGCTGCCGAACGCCTACAAGGACCTCGCCGAAGAGACGCGGATCCGGCAGCGCTACGTCGACCTCATCCTGCGCCCGAAGGCGCGGGACGTCGTGCGCACGCGCGCCGGCGTGGTCCGGTCGCTGCGGGAGTCGTTCCACCGCCGCGGGTTCACCGAGGTCGAGACGCCGATGCTGCAGACGCTGCACGGCGGCGCCGCGGCCCGCCCGTTCGTCACGCACTCGAACGCGTTCGACCTGGAGCTGTTCCTGCGGATCGCGCCGGAGCTCTACCTCAAGCGCTGCGTCGTCGGCGGCATCGAGAAGGTCTTCGAGATCAACCGCAACTTCCGCAACGAGGGCAGCGACTCTTCGCACTCGCCGGAGTTCGCGATGCTCGAGTACTACGAGGCCTACGCCACGTACGACACGAATGCGGTGATGACGCGCGAGCTGATCCAGGAGGCCGCGCAGGCGGTGCTGGACACGCAGGTCGTCACCCTGTCCGACGGTTCGGAGTACGACCTCTCCGGCGAATGGACCACACTCGGAATGTACGAGTCGTTGTCCGATTCCCTCGGCGAAGAGGTGACCCCGGAGACCCCCGACGCCAAACTGCACGGATTCGCGCAGGCCAGGGGCCTGGAAGTGGATCCGAAGCTGACGCACGGCAAGCTGGTCGAGGAACTGTGGGAACACCTCGTCGGAGATCACCTGCACGCCCCGACGTTTGTCCGTGATTTTCCGCTGGAGACGTCGCCATTGACGCGGCAGCACCGCTCGCGGCCCGGCGTGGCCGAGAAGTGGGACCTCTACGTGCGCGGATTCGAACTCGCCACCGGATACTCCGAGCTGGTCGATCCGGTCGTCGAACGGGAACGGCTCACCGAACAGTCCCGGCTCGCCGCGCAGGGGGATAGCGAAGCCATGCGGCTCGACGAGGATTTCCTCCGCGCCCTCGAGTACGGAATGCCACCGAGCGGTGGTGTCGGAATGGGGATCGACCGGCTGCTGATGGCGCTCACCGGTCTCGGTATCCGGGAGACGATCCTCTTCCCGCTGGTGCGTCCCGAATAACCCGGCAGTGTCGTATACCGCAATGAGATTTGCGCTGTCCTCCCGAAGCGGGTACTAATGTTCTAGACAAAGACTTCTGTCCCGGGGCTCGCCCCGTAACCAGATCATTGAGCAAGTCCCCGCAGGAGGAAACAGATGGCACAGAAGGTGCTCGTCTCGCTGGTCGACGACCTGGACGGCAGTGAGGCGGAAGAGACCGTCGAGTTCGGTTTGGACGGAGTCAGCTATCAGATCGATCTCTCCTCGGATAACGCGGAGGAGCTGCGGGACGCGCTGGCCCAGTATGTCGAGCACGCCCGTCGCGCGGGTGGCCGCAAGCGCGCTTCGGTGCGTCCGGTCGCGGGTAAGGGACCGTCGCGGCCCGCCGCGGTGGACCGCGAGCAGAACCAGGCCATTCGGGCGTGGGCGCGCAAGAACGGTTACGCGGTTTCGGACCGGGGCCGCATCCCCTCCGAGGTCGTCGAGGCCTACCACAAGAAGAACTGAGGATTCTTCGCCTGCTGCTCCGGCGCGGTATTCGCGGGTCCCTGACCAGCGGCTACCCGCGGCGCCGGTGGCGGGGCGAACTCCTCGACGCGGGGTTTCCAGCGAGGGCCGCCGGGCGAATTCGCCCGGCGGCTTTGTTCATGTCCGATCGTTGTCCGGTTGCGGTTCGCCGTCGGTCCGGGCCGTCCGGGCGTACTCGCCCGGCGACTGTCCGGTCACGGTCCGGAAATCGCGGATGAAGTGCGACTGGTCGCTATAGCCCAGTCGAGCCGCCAGTCCGGCGTAATCCCCGTCTCCTTCGGTGGCGATCCGCTGCGCGGCGTCGTTCAGCCGGTATATCCGGATCGCCCACTTGGGTGGGCAGCCGACGTGTTCGGCGAACAGCCGCTGCAGGGACCGGGTGGTTAGTCCAGTATCCGCGCACAGTTGCGCCACCCGGGTAATTCCCGGATCCGCCGCGATTGATTCCACGGCCGCCGCGGCCTGCCGTGCGCCCGGAGTGAGCGGCCCGGGATTTGCGATCAGCAAGTTGTCGACGGCATCGGCCATTTGCGCGTCGCCCGCCGCCGTGCGCACCGATTCCGCGGTCTCGATCGCCTTCGGCCCGAAAACGTCCGCAAGCGGGACAGCCCGGTCGGTTATGTCACGCACCGGGCCGTCGAGGAACGCGCGGAAGCAGCCGGGCCGGAATCGCACACCCAGGCCCTGCACCTGCCCGGTCAAGTGGTGGGAAAAGACCTCGTGGGACGGGCCGTGCACGCCGGACGCGTCCGGGAAGAACGTCGCGTGCACCGCCAGGTTCGGCAGCACCCGCTGCTCGTGCGGCGGTTTGCCGCGCAGGTCCCAGCGCAGGATCCAGTGGTACTCGACGACGTCCGCCAGCTCGGGCGCGGGCGGGCGCCTGGTCAGCGTGAACATCGTGCGGGCGGTGGCTTCGGCCACGATGCCGCGCGGGATCCGGTGCGCCACGCGCTCACCGTAGCTGTCGCGTTCGTTCAATACGGGCGCCGCGGCGCGCGGCTTGGATCACGGCCATGACTGCCGAGCTCTTGCGGCCCGCCGCGGCCGAGTGCCTCCGCATCGCCGACGGCGTGCCCGACCTGACCGCCCGCACGCCGTGCGCCGGCTACGACGTCCGCGGCCTGCTCAATCACCTCCTTTACTGGGGGCCGTGGCTGCTCGCGGCCGGCCGCCGGGAGGAACCGCCGGCGGCGGGCGCCGACGAAGCGACGTCGGACCTCGTCACGGACGACTGGCGCGCGACGCTGGAGAAGCAGACGGAGACGCTCGTCGACGTCTTCGAGGCGCCGGAAGTGTGGACGGGGACGACGGCGCTGGGCACCGCGCAGCTCCCGGCGTCGGTCGTCGGGTCGATGGTGCTCGGCGAGTTCGTCCTGCACGGCTGGGACCTGGCCCGGGCGAGCGGCCAGGAGCTCCGCTGCGCCGACGAGGCGGCGACGGCGGTGTTCGAGTCAGCGGTGCTGATGGGCGAGCAGGCGCGGGCGATGGGCGTCTACGGCGCTGTGGTGGAGGTGGCCGAGGGGGCGTCGGCGCTGGACCGGGCGTTGGGCGCGTCCGGGCGCGACCCCGCCTGGAGCTAGCGGGCGCAGGTGCGCGGGCAGCCGTCGCACTCGGACTCGGCCGGGAGCAGGTACGAGAAGCAGCAGCTCTCCCGGCGCCGGGTCCACTCGCGGTCCACGAACCGCAACGTCGAGGCCGACGTCAGCGGCGGGTAGCGCGCGTCCAGCACCAGGGCCGCGTCGGCGACACCCGCGCCCTCGGCCTCGGGCGTCCCGCCGGCCCGGCCCGCTTCCCACAGTGCGCTCTCCAGCGCGTCCGTCGCCGTGGCCCAGAGCGTCCGGCGGCCGAACCGGCTGGTCGGCGCGTGGACCTCGACGAACCGGGCCGCGTGGGCCGTGTACCGGGCCCGCAGGACCGCCGCCAGGGCCCGCTCGTCGCGGACGACGGTCGCGCCCGGGGCGGCCGAGCCCGGGTCGGTCTGGAGGCACCAGAAGCCGCCGCCGAGCACCGCCAGGCCGTCCGGGTACGGCTGGGCCTCGCCCAGGCGGAAGGCCAGGTCGGCGGGCCGCAGCGAGGGCACCCGCCGCTCGTGGTGCAGCAGCAGTGCGCCGATCCGGGCCGGTACGTGCAGGTACCAGGCCACCAGGTACGCGTCGGCGGTCCGGGGCGGCGCCTCGTCGTGCTCGCGCAGCAGCCAGCCGGCCAGGCGCGTCCGCCACTCCTCGAAGAACCCCGGGCCGGTCAGCGCGTCGGAGCACCGCGTCCACCCCGGGGAGACGTCCTGCCGCAGGTCGAGCCGCCGCAGGGACGGCGCGAGCCCGTCGGCCACCGCGTGTGTCATCGGCACTCTCCTTAGGCGTGCCTAACCTAACAGGTTCCGCCGATCGGGTGGTGGTGCGCCCTGGCACTCCCAGGTTGCGGACTGTTCGCGGTGAGCGGACAGCACGCGGATGGCGGAATCCGAGTGCCCGCCCGCACGTTGGGCTTGACGTAAAGGTGCAGGGCAACCTGATGATGGGAGCACCCGGAAGACGCCACGTCCGGGTGCGGAAAAGACCGCGAAGAGCCGTAGTGGTACGCCAGCGCGACCGCCTGGCTACTAGAGTGGTCTCACGGTGCTGAATCCATCGCGGTGAAAGCACGATGGACAACGGGCCGCCGGCGCAGCAGTCGAGGGAGTGCACATGTTTGAGAGGTTCACCGACCGCGCGAGGCGGGTGGTTGTGCTGGCTCAAGAAGAAGCCAGGATGCTCAACCACAACTACATCGGCACCGAGCACATCCTCCTGGGTCTGATCCACGAGGGTGAGGGTGTCGCCGCCAAGGCGCTGGAGTCGCTGGGCATCGCCCTGGAGGGCGTGCGCCAGCAGGTCGAAGAGATCATCGGCCAGGGCCAGCAGGCGCCGAGCGGGCACATCCCGTTCACGCCGCGGGCGAAGAAGGTGCTGGAGCTGTCGCTGCGCGAAGCGCTGCAGCTCGGCCACAACTACATCGGCACCGAGCACATCCTGCTGGGCCTGATCCGCGAGGGCGAGGGCGTCGCCGCGCAGGTCCTGGTCAAGCTGGGAGCGGACCTCAACCGGGTCCGTCAGCAGGTGCTGCAGCTGCTCTCGGGCTACCAGGGCAAGGAGTCCACCGAAACCGGTTCCGGCGGCCGTGGTGAGGGCACCCCGTCGTCGTCGCTGGTGCTGGACCAGTTCGGCCGCAACATGACCGTGCTCGCCCGCGAGGGCAAGCTCGACCCGGTCATCGGGCGCGGCAAGGAGATCGAGCGGGTCATGCAGGTCCTGTCCCGCCGGACCAAGAACAACCCGGTGCTCATCGGCGAGCCCGGCGTCGGCAAGACCGCCGTCGTCGAGGGCCTCGCGCAGAGCATCGTCAAGGGCGAGGTGCCCGAGACGCTCAAGGACAAGCAGCTCTACACGCTGGACCTGGGCTCCCTGGTCGCCGGCTCCCGCTACCGCGGTGACTTCGAAGAGCGCCTGAAGAAGGTGCTCAAGGAGATCAAGACCCGCGGCGACATCATCCTGTTCATCGACGAGCTGCACACGCTGGTCGGGGCGGGCGCCGCCGAGGGCGCGATCGACGCGGCTTCGATCCTGAAGCCGATGCTCGCCCGCGGTGAGCTGCAGACGATCGGCGCGACCACCCTCGAGGAGTACCGCAAGTACATCGAGAAGGACGCGGCCCTCGAGCGCCGGTTCCAGCCGATCCAGGTCGGCGAGCCGTCGCTGGAGCACACGATCGAGATCCTCAAGGGCCTGCGCGACCGGTACGAGGCGCACCACCGCGTCTCGATCACCGACTCGGCGCTGGTCGCCGCCGCGACCCTGGCGGACCGGTACATCAACGACCGGTTCCTCCCGGACAAGGCGATCGACCTGATCGACGAGGCCGGCGCCCGGATGCGCATCCGCCGGATGACCGCGCCGCCGGACCTGCGCGAGTTCGACGAGAAGATCGCGAACGTGCGTCGCGACAAGGAGTCCGCGATCGACGCGCAGGACTTCGAGCGGGCCGCCCGCCTGCGTGACGAGGAGAAGACCCTCCTCGGCCAGAAGGGCGAGCGGGAGAAGCAGTGGAAGGACGGCGACCTCGACGTCGTCGCCGAGGTCGACGACGAGCAGATCGCGGAGGTGCTGGCCAACTGGACCGGCATCCCGGTGTTCAAGCTGACCGAGGAGGAGACCACCCGGCTGCTGCGCATGGAGGACGAGCTCCACAAGCGCATCATCGGCCAGGAGGACGCGGTCAAGGCCGTCTCGCAGGCGATCCGCCGGACGCGTGCCGGCCTGAAGGACCCGAAGCGCCCGTCGGGCTCGTTCATCTTCGCCGGCCCGTCCGGTGTCGGTAAGACCGAGCTGTCGAAGGCGCTGGCGGCGTTCCTGTTCGGCGAGGACGACGCGCTCATCCAGATCGACATGGGTGAGTTCCACGACCGCTACACCGCTTCGCGGCTCTTCGGTGCCCCTCCGGGCTACGTGGGCTACGAAGAGGGTGGCCAGCTGACGGAGAAGGTGCGTCGCAAGCCGTTCTCGGTGGTCCTGTTCGACGAGATCGAGAAGGCGCACCAGGAGATCTACAACACGCTCCTGCAGGTGCTGGAAGACGGCCGCCTGACCGACGGTCAGGGTCGCACGGTCGACTTCAAGAACACGGTCCTCATCTTCACGTCCAACCTGGGCACGTCGGACATCTCGAAGTCCGTCTCGCTCGGCTTCGCCGGTGCCAACGACACCACGAACCGGTACGAGAAGATGAAGCAAAAGGTCAACGAGGAAATGAAGAAGCATTTCCGCCCGGAGTTCCTGAACCGGATCGATGACATCATCGTGTTCCACCAGCTCACGCAGGACCAGATCATCCAGATGGTCGACCTGATGATCGGGCGCGTGGAGAAGCAGCTCAAGGCCAAGGACATGGAGCTGGAGCTCACGGCGAAGGCCAAGTCCCTGCTGGCCAAGCGTGGCTTCGACCCGGTGCTCGGCGCGCGGCCGCTGCGCCGCACGATCCAGCGCGAGATCGAGGACCAGCTGTCGGAGAAGATTCTCTTCGGCGAGGTCGAGGCCGGCCAGATCATCCTGGTCGACGTCGAAGGCTGGAGCGGCAACCCCGAGGACAAGGACGACCAGGCGAAGTTCACCTTCCGCGGTGAGCGCAAGCCCTCGTCGGTCCCGGATGCCCCGCCGGTCAGCATCGGCGCCGGTCACGAAGAGAACGGCGGCGAAGCCGAAGGCGAGTGATCGCCTGAGTGGTTCGTAGGAAGGGCGGTTCCCCCGAGTGGGGAGCCGCCCTTCTTGTGTCTGGCGATGTCGACCTATAAGGCGTACATTATAGTTGCCCAATGGAGTGGGAGATCGAACTTCACGACGAGGTTGATCAGTGGTTCGTGAACCTGTGTCGTGAGGACCCGGTTTCCGCGGACCGGGTCGAGGAGGCGATCGACATGCTTGCTCGTGAAGGTCCTCGCCTCGGCCGGCCGCTGGTCGACCGGGTCAAGGGGTCGAGCCTGCACAATCTGAAGGAACTGAGACCGGCATCCGCTGGGACGAGCGAGATCAGGATCCTCTTTGCCTTCGACCCGGTACGGCGAGCGCTGCTTCTGGTCGCCGGGGACAAGTCCGGCAACTGGCGAGGCTGGTACGACCTGAGCATCCCGATCGCGGAGCAGAGGTTCCGCGAACATCTGACCGAGGGAGAGGAGGACTGAGGCATGAGCCGATCGTGGAAGGACGTGAAGGCGGACAAGGCCGCCGTTGACCGGGAAACTGGCCGGGACGTCGATGCCGCTCGTACTGTCGCGCGCGAAGCCACTCAGGCGTATGTGCTCGGCTTTCGGCTGGCCCAGCTCCGAGAGGACGCCGGCATCAGCCAGACCGAACTCGCTCGGCGGATGGGGGTTAGCCAGCCGCGGATCAGCCAGCTCGAGCAGGGTGACCCCGGGCAGATGGAGCTCGATACCCTCCGGCGCTACATCACGGCTCTCGGGGGCCGGATGCGGGTCGTTGCGGACTTCGACGATCATGACGTCACTGTTTCGGCGGCTCAGCGGGACAACAGCGACGTTTGTGCCTGACCAAGGCCACATCGGGGCGCATGAGACGATGCCCGAGGGCCTTGGGAGGGGATAACCGCGTGGACGTGCTGGCGATCGACTTCGGGACTTCCAGCACCGTCGGGGTGCTCTCCGGCGCCGGGCGGGCACCCCGGGCCGTCGACGTCGATGGCTCCGTCACCCTCTCCTCCGCCGTCTTCCTCAACGACGACGGCCTCCTCGTCGTCGGACGGGAGGCCGAGCAGCGGGCGCGGCTTGATCCCAGCCGGTTCGAGGCGAGTCCCAAACGGCGGATCGACGAGGGCGCGCTCCAGCTCGGCGACACCGTCGTTTCCATCACCGACGCCTTCGCCGCCGTCCTGCGGCGGATGGGTGAGGAGGCCGGGCGGCAGCTGGGGCGGCCTGCCACCCAGACGCGGATCTCGCACCCCGCCGGTTGGGACGCCGCCCGGCAGGACGTGCTCCGGGCCGCTGCCGCGAAGGCCGGGCTCGATGACGTCCGGTTGATTCCCGAGCCCGTTGCCGCGGCCGCTCACTACGCGAGTCTCGGGAACCGCGACTCCGGGCCCATCGGGGTGTACGACCTCGGCGCCGGCACCTTCGACTGCGCCGTGGTCGGGGTCAACCGGCTGGGGTTCGCCGTGCTCGCCGAGGACGGCCTGGCCGATCTCGGCAGCCTCGACATCGACCAGGCGCTGCTCGTCCACATCGGTCGCTCGGTGTCGCACGCCGATCCCGCGCAGTGGCAACGGCTTCTGCGTCCGCAGTCCACCGCCGACCGCCGCAGCCGGCGGGCGCTGCTGCAGGACGTCCGGGACGCCAAGGAAAGCCTCTCCCGCCACGCGCGGACCCACGTGCCGATGCCCGAGCCGTTCGGGGACGTCCTCGTCACCCGTGACGAGCTGGAAGCGCTCGTCCGGCCCAGCCTGCTGCGCAGCGCCGAGCTGCTCGGCGCGACGATCGGCCGCGCCGGGCTGAACCCCGCGCAGCTGGCCGGGGTCTACCTCGTCGGCGGGCCGAGCCGGATGCCGTTGCTGGCCGCGCTGCTCGGCCGTCAGCTCGGGGTCGCGCCGACCACGCAGAACCAGCCCGAGACGGCCGTCGCGTTCGGGCTGCACCACGTGCCGCTCGGCGGCAGCGACCTCACCGTGCCCGCCTTCGCGCCGGTCCGCCCGCCCGTGACCCCGCCGTGGCAGCGGCAGGCGGTCCGGCCGCCGCGGCCGTGGTGACCGTCAGTCCACAGTAGACACTCACCACGCCGGGTCGAACCGCGGTCCCTTGCGGTACCACTCGTCGTCGGGCTCCGGCCCGGCCGGTGGCGGGGTGGCCGGTGTCTCCGCCGACCGGTCCATCAGGACACGCTCGTCGTCAGGCAAAGGCGAAGACGACGAAGGCAGCGGCGCGGGTGAAGGAGCAGGCGCCGGCTCGTACTGCATCCGCCAGCGCAGCCGGTCCATCAGGTACCCGGTCGTGCCCAGCGGCGCCAGCAGCTGCCCGGTCTGTTTCGCCGACTCCCGCTGCGCCTCGACGTACGTCCGCAGCACGGCGTCGGCGATCTGCGCGGGCGACATCCCGGAGACGGCGTCGGACAGCCGGAGCCCGGTCAGGACGCCGTCGGTGTTGACCGCGAGCGAAACGGCGCCGTCGTCGGACGTCGCCGTCGCCGACAGCGCGGACAGCTCGCTCAGCAGGGACTCGCGGTCGGGACGCTCAGCCATCCAGCCTCCCGAGGTGCGTCGCGCCGCTCGAGACTTCGCCGTCGCGGCCGATGTCGACGTTCGCGTCGCGGACGTTCTTCTCGGTCTGGCGGGAGGTGTGGTCGGTCTCGAAGTTGTCCGGGTCGAAGCTCGAGCCGGGGCTGACGTCCGGTGACTCGGGGATCTTCGGCAGGTCGACGGCTTCGTCGCCGATGCGGTTCGCCAGGGTGGTGGCGGCTTCGCCGGCGCCGTCGCGGATCTTGCCCGCGCTGTCGCAGAAGCTCTGGTACAGCTCGAAAGCGTTCTCGCCGGTGATCTCCGCCTGGTTCGCGACCATCGCGCTGATCGCGCCACCGGCGGCGTTCCCGGCGACCAAGGCGCCGTTGGCGGCGGTGAAGATCGCGGCGCCCGCCGGGGCGGCGACGCCGGCGCTGGCCACGGTGAGCAGCCCGGCGACCGCGCCGGCGAACGTCGCCGCCAGCACCTTCGACATCGCGGCTTCGCGCTTGCGGGACTGGTCTTCCTGGTACTTCTTCGCGGTCTCCAGGAACGTCGTGCCGAGGTTGCTCAGGTCCTGCCGGGCGGACGCGATGGCCTCGCGCGCGGCGACGACGTCGCTCTCCAGCACGGTGATCTTGGTTTCCACCTCGGTGAACGCGTCCGCGAGCTGGTTCAGGTACGCCTTGACGGCGTTGGCCGCGGACCCGCGCCACACGTCGAGGAACTGCCGGGCGTCGTCCAGCTTCGGCTTCGAATCGCGCTGCAGCTGCTTCCAGACGGCGTCGTGCTTCATGATCAGGTGCTGCAGGCCGGTGGTCGACTCGTGGTCGATGTCGGCGTCGGAGAACTCGCGGTAGACGCCCGCGACCTCGTCCTGCATCTTCTTGAAGCCGGCTTCGTCGGTGCCGATGCCGAAGACCCAGTCGGTGTACTTGAGGATCTGCAGGGCGTCGAGAGCGTCGTTCGCGCCGTCGACCAGGTCCGCGGACACCCCTTCGAGCAGCTCCGGCCGGCGGTCGTCCCCGCTGCCGGACATCGGCTGGGCGTCGAGCCCGGAGTCGAAGTAGCCGTCCACGTCAGTTCCCTTCCAGGCCCGCGGCGGCGCGGTTGACGCGCTGCTTGGAGTCGGCGTCGGCCTTCTCGTACAGCTCCGCGACCCGCATCAGCGCGTGGCTGGTGTCGGCGGTGGTCTCGTGCAGCTGCGCGACCAGCTTCTGGATCTTCGCCAGGTGGTCGTTGTAGGCCGTCGCGACGGCCGGCATGCCGAGCGTGCGGCCGAAGGCGTTGTCCACGGGGAACATGCTGCCCAGGCCGCCGAAGAGGCCGCCGCCGTCGGACGAGACGGGGACGTCGGTGCCACGCAGGCCGTTCGACGCGGTTTCCGCGGCGCCGGCGGCGTCCTGGAGGGCTCCGGCCGAGTCCCGCAGGTCCTGCAGGTCGGTCTCGAATCCGATCATCACTCACCTCTTCCGGGGTAACGTTCCGGACATGTAAACACCGTTCGCTCGCCCGCCAGGGTGAATTGACAACGGTGTGCTTCAGATCACGAGAGCACCGGCGTACCGCCGAACGGGGGAATGGCGTACCTGCCCGGGACGGTCGGCGCTCTTACCTGCATGACCACCACCACGAAGCCTCGCGCGCCGTCCATGCGGCGCCAGCTGCGTGAGGCGAAACGCTTCTCCTGGACGGGTTTCGGCGTCACGGTCGCCGCGTCGCTGCTCGGCACGCTCGTCCCGGCCGCGATCGGCGCGGGCCCGACCGCGACGCTGGTTTCGACGCTCGTGACGACGGTCCTCGCGGCCGGCGGGTTCACGGCCAGGGACGGCATGGCCCACGGCATCAAGGCGATCGCGATCGTGCTGCTGGCCGCGGGCGCGCTGGTGCTGACGGTGACCGGCGTGACGGTGCTCGACCTCGTGCGCGGCGGCCCGGCGACGTTCCCGGTGGGCCCGGCCCCGACGCCCGCGGTGATCGTGCCGGAGTCGGTGCCGTGCGGGACGGCGCCGGCGCACACGACGACCACCTGCACGGTGGCCGTCCGCAGTGTCGGCTCGAGTGACCTGCGGGTGACCGGGGTCGAGCTGGACAGCACGGACTTCGCGGTGGACGCGAGCGCGTGCGTCGGCCACGACGTGGTCCCGGGCCGCCGGTGCACGCTGGTCGTGCGCTTCACCCCGGACTGGAGCGGCGACCGTGTCGCGGACCTGACGATCCACCACAACGTCCCGGGCCCGGCGGCGTTCGTGGAGCTCACCGGCCGCGGCGGCTAGCGGCGGGTGAACCGCGTTCCGCCGGCCCAGGCGACCAGCGCCTGCACGACTCCGGAGAGCAGGCCCACGAAGAGGAAGGCCGGCCAGGTCACCGTCCCGGCGATGCCGAACGGCTCGACCAGGGCCAGCGGGCCGAGAGACGCGATCGTCACGAGCTGCCGCCGTGGCTCGATCCCCGTCCCGGCGAGGACCAGCCACATCAGGACCCCGGCGGTGGCCGCCGCGGCGACGGCGACAATCGGCCCCCACACGAGGGCGCCGAACCCGCACATGCTCTCCGGGTTGACCGCGTCGGCGGCCGCACAAGCCTGCTTCTGCACCACGGTGATCTCGTGCGCGAAGGCGCCGACCGCCGCGCCGCTCAGCAACGCGGTCACGCCGACGGTCAGCACGGCCCCGGGTCTCGCCCACACGTCGCGCTGGGTGGTCAAGACTCCGCGCCCCCGGTGACCACGATGTCCTCCGTGGTCTTCAGCGCCGTGTCCACCAGGACCTCCAGCGCGTCGGCGATCCGGTCCACCCCCAGCGACGGCGCCGCCTTGCCGGCCGCCGCCACCTGCTCCGGGCTGAACGGGACGTGCACGAACCCGCCGCGGACGTCCGGCAGGTCCGCGAGCAGGTGCATCAAGCCGTAGAAGACCTGGTTGCACACGTACGTCCCGGCGGTGTGGGACACCGCCGCGGGCACGCCTGCCGCGCGGATCGCCGCCACGCACGCCTTCACCGGCAACGTCGTGAAGTACGCGGCCGGCCCGCCGGAGACCACCGGGACGTCCACCGGCTGCGCCCCCGCGTTGTCCGGGATGCGCGCGTCGACCAGGTTGATCGCGACGCGCTCCGGCGTCACCTCGAAGCGCCCGCCCGCCTGGCCGACGCAGACCACCAGCGACGGCCGGTGTTCCGCCACCGCACGCCGAAGCGCGGGCAGTGACGCTTCGAACTCACACGGCAGCTCGACCGCCGCGACGTCGTCCCGGCGTGCGCCGAGCCGCGAAACCGCCTGCCACGACGGGTTCACCGACTCGCCGCCGAACGGCGCGAACCCCGTCATCAGCACCTTGGCCATGCACCCTCCCCAACGCCGTGAAGGCCACCTCGGGGAAACCTTACCGAGGTGGCCTTCACGAACCACGGGATCAAGCGGCGGGCTTCAGCCCACCCGGGAAGAGGTACTGGTCGGCGGGCTTGCCGGCGCCGTACACCCACGCGTCGAAGAACCCCTGCAGGTTCCGGTGCGCGACGCTTTCGGTGTACCGCTGGAAGTCCTGCATGCTCGCGTTCCCGCCGCGGTGCAGCGACGGCCAGGTCTTCAGCACCCGGTCGAACGCGGCCTGCCCGACGTAGTTGCGCAGCGCGTGCAGCATCATCGGGCCCTTCGAGTACACGTAGGTGAACTCGTTGCCGGCGCCCATGTCGTACAGCTTGCCGTTCCAGAACGCCGTCGACGCCTTCTTGACGTCGTCCGCGTACTGCTTGTTCAGGTCGACGCCCTCCTTCGCTTCGTCCCAAAGCCACGTCGCGTACGACGCGAAGCACTCGTTCATGCAGACGTCGCGCCAGTGCTCGACGGCGACCGAGTCGCCGTACCACTGGTGGGCGTTCTCGTGGACGATCGTCGGGACGGTGCCCGCCCAGCCCGCGGAGTAGATCGGCCGGCTCATCGTCTCCAGCGAGAAGCCGATCTGCTCGTTGAGGAAGATGCCGCCCGCCGCGTCGATCGGGTACTTGCCGAACTTCGACTCGAGGAAGTCGAGGATCTCCGGCAGCCGCGCCTCGGCCTGCTTGGTCGAGTCGGGGACGCCCGGGGCGAACGCGCTGACGATCGGGGTGCCGTCCTTGCGCTTTTGGCGGTCGAAGGTCCACTTGTCGATCGCGACCGTCGTCATGTACGGCACGATCGGCGTTTCCTCGGCCCACACGTGCGTGGTGCCGCCGCCCGGCACCTTGACCGACGGCTTCTCGCGGCCGTTGGCGATCACGCCCCACTCGTCGGGCACGGTGATCGCGAGGTGGAAGGTCGCCTTGTCGAGCGGGGTGTCGTTGACCGGGTACCAGGTCGTGGCCGACTTCGGCTCGCCGGCGGCGAACGCGCCACCCGCCTTGGCGTACTGCCAGCCGTTGTTGCCGAGCGACGGGTCCTCGATCGGCGCGGGCACGCCGTGGTAGGCGATCTTGGCCTCGAAGCGCTCGCCGCGCCGCAGCGGCCGCGACGGCGTGATCACGAGCTCGTGGTCGCCGGTGCGGCTGAACTTCGCGCCGCGGCCGTCGATCTTCACCGAGTCGACGGTCAGGCCGCGCAGGTCGAGGTTGAAGGAGCTGAGCGCCTGCGTCGCCCGCGCGGAGATGTCCTGCACCCCGGTGAGCTGGTGCGACGCGGGGTCGTAGCCGACCTTCAGGTTGTAGTCGGCGACGTCGTAACCGCCGTTGCCGTCCTGCGGGTAGTAGCTGTCGCCCGCGCCGTCGCTGCCGGGCTTCGGCGCGCCCCAGCCGTCGTCGCCGGCGGCGGCCATGCCGGCGCCGAGGCAAAGGCTGGTGACAACGGCGGCCGCCAGCACGACCGGTTTCTGTCCCCTCATGAACGCTCCTGTCCGATCTGGGGTGGACCTCGCTCGCAACGTATCCCCAGTCCTGCATGATTTTCCGGGTGTCGTCGGGTTTGTCCGGATAATCACCACTTCCGTCGGCCCGGCGGGGCAGTTCCGCACCGGCCCTCAGGCCGGGTCTGGAAAGCTGGTCCCATGCGCGTTGCGCTGCTGGGCCCGCTGCGAGCGGCGGAAGACGACGGCACGCCGATCGACATCGGCGGCGCCCGCCTCCGCATGCTCCTGGCCAGGCTCGCGCTGGACGCCGGCCGCGCCGTCCCGGCCGACACCCTGGTCGACGGCCTCTGGGGCGCCGACCCGCCCGCCGACGCCGCCAACGCCCTGCAGTCGCTGGTCTCGCGGCTGCGGAAGGCGCTGCCGGTGGCGGTCGGCTCCGGCCCGGGCGGCTACCGGCTCGCCGTGGCGCCCGGCGACGTCGACGCCGAGCGGTTCGAACGGCTCGCCGCCGACGGCCGCCGTGAGCTGACCGCGGGCCACGATGCCCACGCGGCCGAGCTGCTCGGTGAGGCCCTTGCGCTCTGGCAGGGCGCCGCGCTCGCCGACGTCCTCGACGCGCCGTTCGCCCAGGCGCCCGCCCGGCGGCTCACCGACCTGCGCGCCGAAGCGGCCGAAGACCGGTTCGAGGCGCTGATCCGGCTGGGTGAGCACGCGGAGGTCCTGCCCGACCTGTCCGCCGCGGCGGACGCAGACCCGCTGCGCGAGCGGCTCGCGGGCCTGCGGATCCGCGCGCTGTGCGCGGCCGGGCGGCAGTCGGAGGCGCTGGCCGTCTACGCCGGGATCCGCCGGACGCTGGCCGACCAGCTGGGGGTCGACCCGTCGGCCGAGCTGCAGGAGGTCCACGTCGCCGCGTTGCGCGGCGAGTTCGCGCCGCCTCCCCCGGTGGCCGACCGGCTGCCGACCCGGCTGACCACGTTCGTCGGCCGCGACGACGAGCTCAAGCTGCTGGCCGAGCTGCTCGGCGGCGCCCGGCTGGTCACCCTGACCGGGCCGGGCGGCGCGGGCAAGACCCGGCTGTCGACCGAAGCGGCGTCGCGGCACCCGGCGCACGCGCGCGGCCGGGTGTGGTTCGTGCCGCTGGCCGGTGTCCGCGACCCCGGTGACGTCGGCGGCGCCCTGCTCGCCGCGCTCGAGGTGCGCGACATCCGCAGCGCCGAAACCGAGGTGCGGCGGCGGCCGGACCTGCTCGGTCACGCCGTCGAGGTGCTCGCCGGCGGGGAGGCGCTGCTGGTGCTGGACAACTGCGAGCACGTCATCGACGCGGCCGCGGCGCTGGCCGACGAGCTGCTGAGCCGGGTGCCCGGGCTGCGGATCCTCGCGACCAGCCGCGAGCCGCTGGCCATCACCGGTGAGGCGTTGTGCCCGCTCGGGCCGCTGCCCGTGCCCGCCGAACGCGCGGCGCCCGCCGAAGCCGCCGAGCTGGATTCGACGCGGCTGTTCCTCGACCGGGCGAGCGCGGTCCGCCCGGACTTCGTGCTCGACGAGTCCACTGTGGACGACGTCGGCCAGATCTGCCGCCGGCTCGACGGGATGCCGCTCGCCCTGGAGCTGGCCGCCGCCCGGCTGCGCTCGATGACGCCGGCCCAGATCGCCGCCCGGCTCGACGACCGGTTCCGGCTGCTGACGTCGGGCAGCCGCACGGCGTTGCCGCGCCAGCGCACCCTGCGCGCGGTGGTCGAGTGGAGCTGGGACCTGCTCACCGGGCCGGAGCTGGTGCTCGCGCGGCGGCTCGCGGTGTTCCCCAGCAGCGTGCCGATGGACGCCGTCGAGCGGGTCTGCGCGGACGAGCTGCTGCCGGTCGCCGACGTCCCGTACGTGCTCGGCACGCTCGTCGAGAAGTCCATTGTAGACACCGTGAACCGTGCCGGGGAACCGCGCTACCGGATGCTGGAGACGTTGCGGGCCTATGCGGGCGAGCGGCTCGCGGAGTCCGGCGAGCGGGACGCGTTCCAGCGCGTGATGGCCGGGTACTACGTCGACCTGGCCGAACGGGCGGAACCGCTGCTGCGCACCGGCGGGCAGCTGGCCTCGATCGACCTCTACGAGGCCGAGTCGGTCAACCTCACCGGCGCGCTGCGCGTGGCCATCGAAATGTCCGATGTGGACACTTCGGTGCGGCTGCTCAACGGAATGTTCTGGTACTACACCATTCTCGGACAGGGTGAGCGGGCCGAGGAGTTCATCGACGCCGTGCTCGGGTTCGGCGACCGGCTGCCGCCGGACGTCCTGGCCGCCTACCGCGCGATCTCGCGGCTGTTCCACCAGGCGCCGTCCCGGCTCCCGCTCGACGGCGTCCGCGAGCTGGTCGACGAGTGCGTGCGCACCGGCGCGGTGGGCAAGTACCCGGGACTGGCCGTGGCGCTGCCGATGCTGGCGTTCCTCGGCGGCGACCGTGAGCTGGCGATGCGCGAGGTGCGCCGCGCGCAGGCCGACGACGACATCTGGACCCGTTCGGGCGGGTACTGGGTCGAAAGCTTCCTGCTCGACGACACCGGGGACGTCGAGAGCGCGGACCGGGCCCGGGACCGGGCGCACGCCGGTTTTGTCGAGGTCGGCGACCGCTGGGGCACGGCGATGACGTTGAGCTTCAAGGCGAACGCGCTGTCCCAGTCCGGCCAGGGCGAGCGCGCGATCGAGGTCTACCAGCAGGGGCTGGCGCTGTCGATGGAGCTGCGCTCGCACGAGGACATCGTCCAGCACTGGTGGCGCCTGGCCGTCGAACGCGCGCGCCTCGGGGACATCGAAGGCGCGTGGCGCGACCAGGAAGCCGCCGAGCGGTACGGGCAGGGGTTCGAAAACCCGCAGCTGCGGGCGATCCTGCTGTTCGGCCGGATCGAGCTGTGCCTGCGCGGCGGGCGGCCGGCGGAGGCGCGCGAGGCGCTCGGCCGGCTCGGGTCGCTGGCGTGGGACACGGCGTTCCCCGAGGGCATGGGCGTGGAGTGGGTCAGCGCGTTCGAAGGGCGGCTCGCGCTGGCCGAGAACCGGCCCGACGCGGCCGAAGCCCACGTGGTCAAGGCGATCGTCGCGACCCGCGACCGCGGGGACATGCCGGACCTCGCCGGGGCCGTGGAGCTGCTGGCGCTGGTGCGCGGGCAGCAGGGCCGGGCGGAGGAGGCGGCCCGCGTGCTGGGCACGTCCGCGCTGATCCGCGGCCGGTTCGACCTCGGCAGCCCGGAGGTGCGCGAGCTGATCACTCAGCTTCGCGCGGAGCTTTCCGACACCCGGTACGAAGAACTGGTCGCCGAAGCGCGGGCGATGTCCAAAGAGGACGCGATCGCGGCGGTGTACGCCGGAATCGGCTGAAGACCCCTACCGCAGCTGGTCGTGGGGGGTTTTGGGGGGTGTCCCCCCCCCCCACCCCCCCCCCCCCCCCCCCCCGCAAAAACCCCCCCCCCCCCCCCCCCCCCCCCCCCC
>NZ_JBVJON010000001.1:822021-930756 GCF_055583145.1 Amycolatopsis sp. NPDC104819
CGGGGGTGGGTGGAGACCCTCTCCTGCGCTTGGTCTGGGGTTTTGGGTGTGTTCCCCCCCCCCCAAACCCCCCACGACCTCCCCTGGCGCGGGACACCCCCGTGCCCCCGCGCCTCACACCCGCCGGCGGTAGGCCCAGGTGGCCAGCGGGAAGAACACGATCACCGCGCCGGCCATCCAGGCGAGCGCACCGGCCAGCGGACCGGCGACGGCGCCGCCGTTCATCAGGCCGCGCAACGCGTTCGCCATCAGGCTCACCGGGCTGATGTCGGCCCACGCCCGCAGCCAGCCGGGCATGGTGGCCGTGCTGACGAAGACGTTGCTGCCGAAGGTGAGCGGCATGATGAAGACGAACATCAGCGCCTGCGCCGAGCCCGGCGACTTCATCAGCATGCCGACGAACACCGAGCCCCAGCAGAAGCAGAGGCCGAACGCCAGCGCCAGCAGGATCGCCACCGCGAACTCACCGGGGCTGGTCGCGATCCGGTAGCCCATGATCGTCGCGACGACCATCAGCACCACCAGGCAGACGATGTAGCGCACGATGTCCGCGAGCACCGCCCCGATCAGGGGCGCCGAGCGGGCGATCGGCATGCTGCGGAACCGGTCGAACACGCCCTTGGTGATGTCGGTGTTGAGGTTCGTGCCGACGGTGAGGCACGCCTGCAGGATGTTCATCACCATGATGCCCGGCACGACCATCTGGAGGTACGCGTCGGTCGACCCGGACAGCGCGCCGCCGAACAGGTAGACGAACATGACCAGGAAGATGATCGGCATCAGCGTGACGTCGGCCAGCTGCTCCGGGTTCTTGCGGATCTTCAGGATGCCGCGCCAGGCCAGCGAAAGCGCGTGCTGGAAGCCCTTGGCGGGGCTGATGTGCCGCGGCGGGGCCGGGCGGTCGAGCGCCAGCGTGGTCATGCCAGGCTCCCTTCGAGGTCTCGGGTGTCGTCGGTGGACGCTTCGGCGGCGTGCCCGGTCAGGGCGAGGAACACCTCGTCGAGGCTGGGCAGCCGCAGCGCGAGCTCGTCCGCGGTGATCCCGGCTTCGTCGAGCTTGCGGACCAAAGTGGACAGCAGCACCGGGTCGCCGACCGGCGCGGTGAGCAGCCCGGTCGCGTCGTCGCGGGTCGGCCGGACGCCGGAGAGGTCACCGAGGATCCGGTTGACGGCGTCCATGTCGGACAGTTGTGTCGGCCGCACCTGCAGCGTCTGCCCGCCGACGCGGCGCTTGAGCTCGTCGGCCCGGCCGTCGGCGACGACCCGGCCGTGGTCGAACACGGTGATCTTGTCGGCGAGCTGGTCCGCCTCTTCGAGGTACTGCGTGGTGAGCAGCACCGTCGCGCCGTCGGCGACCAGGCCGCGGACGACCTCCCAGACCTCGTTGCGGGCGTGCGGGTCGAGCCCGGTGGTCGGCTCGTCGAGGTAGAGGACCTCGGGCCCGCCGACCAGGCTGGCGGCCAGGTCGATCCGGCGCCGCATGCCGCCGGAGTACGTCCGGATCGGCCGCTTCGCCGCGGCGGTCAGCTCGAACCGGTCGATCAGCTCGGTGGCCCGCGTCCGGGCCTGGGCGCGGGGCAGGCCGTAGAGCCGGCCGATGAGCATCAGGTTCTCGATGCCGTTGAGGTCCTCGTCGACCGACGCGTACTGCCCGGTCAGCCCGATCAGGCTGCGGACCCGCACCGGGTCGGTGACGACGTCGAAGCCGCCGACGGTGGCTCTCCCGGCGTCCGGTTTCATCAGCGTCGCCAGGATGCGGACGGCGGTCGTCTTGCCCGCGCCGTTCGGCCCGAGCACCCCCACGACCTGCCCGAACGGGACCTCGAGGTCCACCCCGTCGAGCGCCTTGGTGTCCCCGAAGTGTTTGACCAGGCCCTCGGCCTGGATCGCGTGCGACATGGGCGTTCCTCCTTCGCTGTCGCTGTCGAGCCTCACTTTGGCGGGGGCCGCTGGCAGCGCACGCACAGCGCGCTGGCACGGGCTGGCAGCCGCTGGTGGAGATCTTGTGGAGGAGTGGCCGGCACCCGGGCCGGGCGGCGGGCGGATCGGCATACTCGGCACATGACCGTTGTGGAAGAGACGCGCGTCCGGCGGAAGAACCCGCTGGTCACGGCCCTGCTGGTGATTCCGGTGGTGCCGCTGGCGGGGGTCACCGCGCTGCGCCTGATCGGCTACGACGGCGACTGGTACACCCTCGTCGCGCTGGCGCTGACGCCGTACGCGGCGGCCGCGGGGGTGGTGCTCGGCGGGCTGGCCCTGGCGCTGCGGCGCTGGTGGGTCGGCGGGGTGGCGCTGGTGCTGGCGGTCGCGCTGGCCGTGCTGGTGGTCCCGCGGCTTTCGGCGAGTGACCAGCGCGAGGTGCACGGCAAGACGTTGCGCGTGCTCGCGTCGAACCTCCTCTACGGCCAGGCGGACCCGAAGGCCGTGGTCGACCTGGTGCGGTCGCAGAAGATCGACGTGCTCAACCTGGTCGAGATGACCCCGCGCGTGGTCGACGGGCTGACCGCGGCCGGGCTGTTCGAGACGCTCCCGTACCGCGTCCTGCACCCGGCGCCCGGCGCGTTCGGCTCGGGGATCGTGTCGCGCTTCCCGCTCAAGGAGGTCAACCTGACGGGTGATTCGGCGGCCAAGCAGCCGGGTGCCCAGATCGACCTCGGCGACGGCGTGGTGGCCGAGATCGTCGCGGTCCACCCGATTTCCCCGGACGTCGACACCCCGCAGTGGGAGCGCGAGATGAAGGACCTGTCCCGCGCATCGGGCGAGCACGGCCTGCGCATCTTGGCAGGCGACTTCAACGCGACGCTCGACCACGCGGCGTTCCGGACGGTGCTTTCCCGCGGCTACAACGACGCGGCGGAGGCACGCGGCTCTGGGTTGACGCCGACGTGGCCGTCGTCATCGCCGGTGGTGACGATCGACCACGTCGTGGTGGACAACCGCGCGGCGGTGCGGGACTACCGGGTGTTCGGGGTTGCGGACAGTGATCATCGGGCGGTGTTCGCGGAGGTGCAGCTGCCTTAGCCGAGGAGGGCGGTGAGTGTCTCCAGTGCGCCGGCCGCGATCGAAACACCTCGGTTGTGGCGGATCTCCGGCTCCCGCGGGTTGATCCGGATCAACGCACCCGTCGCCGCGCTGGCCAGTTCCGCGTAGCGGCGGACCGTCGGGATCGCCTGGCCCGCGCCCAGCTCGACCACCACCAGGTCGCGCACCCCGCGTCGCCACGCTGTCAGCTCGCCGAGCTGGGCCTGGCCGCGGTCGGGGACCCACGAGTCGTCGCCGAACATCAGGATGTTGGGGCGGGCCAGGCCGCCGCAGCGGGGGCACGACGGCAGCGGTGGCACCGCGCGCATCGTCTCTTCGTCGATCGCCACCTCGACGTCGGCGGGCCAGATCGCGCGGGTGCACCCCGCGAGGCACTGCAGGTGGTGGATCGAGCCGTGCACCTCGGAGACGAGCCCGAAGCCCGCCGTCTGGAACTGGCCGTCCACATTGGACGTGAACACGCCCGTGCCGCCGGGCAGGCGTGCGCCCAGCGCGAGCAGGAGCCGGAAACCCTCGTGTGGCACGGTCTTGCGGTACAGCGACAGCCGATGACCGTAGAAACCCCAGGCCAGCTCGGGGTCGTCGGCGAAGTGGCGCGGGTCGGCGAGCTCCTCGAACTGCAGCCCGAGCCGGGCGTACGGCGGATACGCGCGCCAAAACCCTTCGCCGCCGCGGAAGTCCGGCAGTCCCGAGTCGACGCCCATGCCGGCGCCGGCGCAGATCAGCAGTGCGCCGGCGCCGTCCAGGAGCTTCGTCGCGCGCTCGAGAGCGTCACTCACCCGGCTGCGAGCCGAGGACGACCTCGAACTCCAGGAGATTCGCCCCGGTCGACACGGGCTTGGCCCGCTCGCCCGAGTGCGCCGCCGCGGCCGGGCCGCCCGTCGCCCAGGCCTGGTACGCCTCTTCGGTCTCCCACTTCGTGTAGACGAAGTAGCGCGTCTCGCCGGAGACCGGGCGCAGCAGCTCGAAGCCGAGGAAACCGGGCTGCTGGTCGACGGCGTGCATCCGCGCGGCGAACCGCTTCTCCAGCTCGGGGCCGGCGCCTTCGGGAACCTCGATCGCGTTGATCTTCACGACACTCATGGCCTCCAGACTAGTTGGCCCCGCGGTGTGATCAGTGCCACTGTGGAAGGCATGGGGAGCATCGAGCGCGACATCGCCACCGACATCGCCCGGATCGTGCGCGCCACGGCCGACGAGGTCGGCGACGGCCGGGCCGGCGAACTCATCGAACGCGTGACCGGCCACCTGGGGGCGCAGCTGCCGGAGGTGGTGGTCGTGACCCGGTCCTGGCCGATGTGGGAGCACGCCAACATCCAGCGCGGGGTCGACGCCTACCTGGCCGAGCACGGCACGCTCGTGGACTGGTTCGGGATCGCCGGCGGCCAGCGCAGCCACGAGGACCTGATCGGGATGCTCGTGACCGCGCGGATGCGGGGCACGTACGAGCTCGGCGCGGTGGACTTCGCCACGACGGCGATCGGCCCGGACCAGGCGACCGAGGCGGTGCAGCTCGGGCTCGTCGGCACGAGCGCCCCGGGTGGTGAGCCGGTGCTGCTCGCCATCCGCGGTTCGAACGTGCAGTGGGGGCTCGAGCAGTGCCGGCTGGAGGTCCTCGCGACGTCGCGGGTGACCGCCACCGAAGTGCGCGACCGCGTCGAGCGGCTGATGGCCGAGCACGACCTCCTGCGCGGGCAGGTGGTGGCCTTCGGCACCAGCGAGCACCGCGGCAACGAGCTGCTCACGTTCCTCCCGCGGCCGGCGCTGACCGGCGAGGAGGTGGTGCTGCCGGACGGCGTGCTCGACGCGATCGAGCGGCACACGGTCGGCATCGCCGAACACGGCGAGCGGCTGCTGGCGGCGGGGCAGCACCTCAAGCGCGGGCTGCTGCTGCACGGCCTGCCCGGCACCGGCAAGACGCACACGGTCCGCTACCTGATGGGCCGCCTGCCGGACACCACGGTGATCATCCTGACCGGCACAGCGATGAAGTTCATCGGCAAGGCCGCGGAGCTGGCGCGGCGGCTGCAGCCGAGCGTGGTCGTGCTGGAGGACGTCGACCTGATCGCGCAGGACCGCAGCTACGGGCCGATGGTCCAGCCCCTGCTGTTCACCCTGCTCGACGCGATGGACGGCGTGGGCGGCGACGCGGACGTGACCTTCCTGCTGACGACCAACCGCGCGAGCGAGCTGGAGAAGGCGCTGGCCGACCGCCCGGGCCGGGTGGATCTCGCGGTGGAGATCCCGTTGCCGGACGCGGCCGGCCGCGAGGCGCTGCTCCGGCTGTACTCGCGAGGGCTGAAGCTGACCGCGGATCTGGGCCCGGTGGTGGCGGCGACCGAGGGGGTGACGGCGTCGTTCGCGAAGGAGCTGCTGCGGCGGGCGTCGCTGCTCGCACTGGCCGCGCGCCCGGAGGAGGACGTCGTGGTGGGCGACGCGGAGCTGACGACGGCACTGCGGGAGATGCAGGACGCGCACAGCGCGTTGACGCGGTCGTTGCTCGGCAGCTCAGCTGCGCAGTGAGCCGGGGAAGAGGTCGGCGTCCGCGGGGAGCTTCGTCCCGCGGAACCACGCGTCGAAGAACGGCCGCAGGTTGCGGCCGCTGACCTGGGTCGCCGTCGCTTCGAAGTCGGTCCAGGTCGCGTTGCCGTGGCGGAAGCGGGCCGGCCACTCGTGCAGGAGGCGGTCGAACGCCGGGTCGCCGATCTCGCGGCGCAGTGCGTGCAGGGCCAGGATGCCCTTGTTGTACACCCCCTCGAACTCGTGGCCCTGGCCCATGCCGACCAGCTTCTGCGACCAGAAGTCCGTGCTGCCGCGGGTGATCTCGATCGCCGCGCGGTAGCGGTCGTCCAGGCTCTGGCCCTCACGCTCGGCCCACAGCCACTGCGCGTACGACGCGAAACACTCGTTCAGGCAGATGTCCGACCAGTTCTTCAGCGACACCGAGTCGCCGAACCACTGGTGGGCGGTCTCGTGGACCACCGTCGGCAGGTCGGCCCACTTCGCGTACGTCGGCCGCGTCTGCGTCTCCAGCGAGAAGTGGACGTCTTCGTTCAGGAAGATCCCGCCGGCCGCCGACTGCGGGTACGGCCCGAACTTGCCGCTCAGGAAGCCGAGCACCTCCGGCAGGCGGTCGCCGATCGCGCGGCGGTCCTCGGTGCCCGGCGCGTACGCGTTCACGACCGGGGTGCCGCCCGGCAGTGTCGACCTGTCGACACTGAACTTGCCGATCGCGATGGTCGTCAGGTAGCTCGCCACCGGGTTCGGCTCGGTCCACGTCCCCGGCGGGCCCTCGCGGCCGTTCGAGACCACCGTCCAGCCGGCCGGGACGTGCGCGGTGAGCGTGAAGGACGCCTTGTCGCGCGGGGTTTCGTTCACGGGGTACCAGAACGCCGCCGAGTGCGGCTCGCCGACCATGTACGCGCCGCCGTCGGCCGAGTGCTGCCAGCCGTTCTCGCTGCCGCCCTCGTGGGACGTCTTCGCCGGGTCGCCGCCGTACCGGACGCGGGTGTGGAACGTCGTCCCGGCGCGGATCGGCGCGGGCGGCGTGACGACCAGTTCGAACGCCTTCTCGCGGGTGAAGCGGGCCGGCTGCCCGTCGACCTCGACGCTGTGGACGTCGAGCCCGCGCAGGTCGAGGTCGAACCGGCTCAGGTCCTGGGTGGCCTTCGCGGTGACGGTCGTGTCGCCGTCGAGGTGGCCGCTCGGCGGGTCGTAGGTGGCGTCGACGTCGTAGTTCAGCGCGTCGTAACCGCCGTTGCCGTCGTCCGGGTAATACGGATCACCGGCGCCGGCCGCGCCCGGCATGGGGTGCAACGGCGGCGGCTGGGGCGCGCCGGAGACGGCGTCACCGGTGCACGCCGCGGCGACGACCACCGCGGCGCAGACGGCGAGGGCGGCGAGTCGGCGGCGCATGCACCCCACCATAGGTGATGGAGCGCGACCGTTCGGTCACGTTCCGCACCAGGCATTTTGTGGTTAGGTGGCCGCGTGCTCTGTTTCGGCGGCAGCGGTGTGCCGATCGTTCTGCTCCACGGCCTGATGGGCCGGGCGCGGACGTGGTGGCGGGTCGCGGAGTGGCTCCGGCCCTACGGCGCGGTGTACGGGCTCGACGCGCGCGGCCACGGCAGCGCGCCGCGGGTCGGGCCGTGGACGACCGAGCGGTTCGCCGAAGACGTCGCCGACGCGCTGCGCACCCTCGACGCCGGCCCGGCCGTGCTGATCGGGCATTCGATGGGCGGCCTGCACGCGTGGGCGACGGCCGCGCGGTACCCGGAGCTGGTGCGCGCGGTCGTGTCCGAGGACTTCGCGCCGGACCAGCGCGGGCGGACCGTCGAGACGTGGCGCGGGTACTTCGAGAGCTGGCCGGTGCCGTTCGAGTCGCTCGAGCACGTCCGCGAGTTCTTCGGGGACGCGGGTGCGTACTTCGCGGACTGCGTCGAGGAGCGTGCCGACGGGTTTCACCTGGTCGCGGACCTGGAGGACCTCTACGTCATCGCCGCCGAGTGGGGCCGCGTCGACTACTGGTCCACTGTGGACAAGATCGGCTGCCCGCTGCTGCTGGTCGAGGGGGAGCACACGGCCATGCCGCCGGGGCAGCAGGCGGCCGTCGCGTCTCGGGTTCCGGGTGCGAAGCACCTGGTCGTCCCGGGCTCGGCCCACCTGCCCCACGACGAGGCCCCGGAGACCTACCGAGGCGCCGTCGAAGCCTTCCTGAGCCAGGTCCTCAAGCGCTAGCGAGGTCGGCGCGCCAAGCCGCGGTGGAGCGGTCCGCCGGGACGATCAGCGGCCAGACGTCCGAGCCGAGGAAGCCGGTTTCGTCGGCCGCCTTCGCCGCGGTGCACGTGTCGCGCGGCAGCCCGGCCTGAACCGTCAACGCGGCCACGGCGTCCTTTGTGGACTGACCGAAGACGCCGTCGGTCGGCACGCCGAACCCGGACGCGCGCAGGAACCGCTGGGCCTGCTGCACCTGACGGCCCGTGTCACCCGGCTTCAGCAGCGGCCACTCCGCCTCGGCGCGCGCGACCGTGACGCCGAGGACGCGGCCCACCGCCGTCCGCAGCTCCGGCAGCCGGTTGTAGAGCACCGTGCCGGGGCACTCGGTCGTGTTGAAGTCGCGGTGGCCCTTGATGAACTCGGGGCTGATGCCGTACTGGTGCGCGATGTAGGCGACCAGGTTCACCAGCGAGTCCCAGAGCGCCTGCGGCACGTCGACCGTGCTGTAGAGGCCCTCGTTCTCGATGCCGATGACCTCGCTGTTGTGGTTGCCGACGTTCGCGCCCTGAACGTGCTGGGTGCCGCCGCGCAGGATCTCCAGGCTGCGATGCCTGCCCTCGGTGACGAACCCGCCGCGGCTGTTCGTGAACTGCTGGCCGCTGTCGATCCAGCCGTTCTTGTCCATGTGCAGGTTCTGGATGAACTTCGCGACGTAGAAGGCGCGCGCCAGCGAGAAGTCGTTGTTCATCGGCGGGTCGACCGCGTGGTGCACGACGATGTACGTCGGCTTGTGGTTCTCCACCACGATCGGGCCGGTGGCGGCCCGCGCGCCCCATTCGGACGTCGGGTGGATCGTCGGTGTCGGCACGGCCGCCGAGGCCGTGCCCGTGGTCGTCATCCCCAGTGCGCCGGCCGCGGTGGCGGTCACCCCCGCCTTGAGCAGGGTCCGGCGGTCAACGTGGACCATCGGGAAAAGGTAACCCCGCATCGCGCCGTTGACAACTATTGACCAACTTTTGTCGTAGCGCGTCAGTGTTCGCCCGGCAGTGCGAAGAGGCCACCGGCGGTCTGCTCGAGCAGGCCGTCGACCAGCAGGGAGTCCAGGCAGCGGTCACGCTGGCCGCTGTCGTGCCACACGAGGTCGAGGCGGGTCTTCTCGACGGGCCCCTCGGAGCCGCGCAGGACGTCGAGCAGCAGCCCGCGCACCTGCCGGTCGGTGCCGGCGAACTTCTGGACCGGTTTGGCGGGCCCGGCGTACTCGGGCTTCCCGGCGAGCTGCCACGCGCATTCGTCGTAGATCGGGCAGTCCGCGCAGCGCGGGCTGCGCGCGGTGCAGACCAGCGCGCCGAGCTCCATGATCGCGGCGGAGAACTTCGCGGCCGGGGCGTCGCCGGCGGGCAGCAGCGCCTCGACGTCGGCCATGTCCCGGGTGTTCGACGCGGGCCCGGCGTCCCCGGCCCCGTGCACCGCCCGCGCGACGACCCGCCGCACGTTCGTGTCGACGACGGGCGCGCGAAGCCCGTAGGCGAACGCGGCGACGGCGCGCGCGGTGTAGGCCCCGATCCCGGGCAGCGCGAGCAGGGTGTCCACATCGGACGGAACAACGTCACCGTGCTCCCGCGCGATCACGCCGGCGGCTTCGTGCAGCCGCAGCGCGCGGCGCGGGTAGCCCAGTTTGCCCCAGGCCCGCACGACCTCACCCTGCGACGACGCGGCCAGCGCGGACGGCACCGGCCAGCGGGTCATCCATTCGTGCCAGATCGGCTGCACCCGAGCCACCGGGGTCTGCTGCAGCATGATTTCGCTGACGAGGACACCCCACGCCGAGCATTCGGGCTCGCGCCACGGCAGGTCCCGGCCGTGCGTGGAGAACCAGTCGAGCAGCACGTCAGCGTCCACAGCCACGCGCCCATTGAACCCGACGGCGTTCAGGCCGGGGACTCCGCCTCGCTCCGGTGCACCGCGTCGAGCCGGTCGAGCTCGCCGGGCGTGAGCCGCAGTTCGCCAGTGCCGGGGATGACGAGGACGTGCGGGCCGCGGTGCAGCGTCCAGGCCGGCCGGACCTGCGCGGCACTCGCCCGGTGCGCCCGCGCGACCGCGAGCACCTCGGCGTGTTCCTCGACGTCGCCGCGCAGCCGGCCGGGTTCGGCCATCGGCAGCCACTCGCCGCCGGGACCGCGCCGGGGCCTCACCTTGATGGCGATCACCAGGTCTTCGGGGTACGGCGTCAGCGCCCGGCTGATCAGCTCCTTGGCCGAGCGCGTCCGCGAGAAGTAGAAGGCGGCGGTGTCGATGTGGTCGACGCCCAGCTCGACCGCGCGCCGCAGCACGGCGATCGCCTGGTCACGGTCGCGCGGGACGGCGTCGGGCGCGAACGCCCGGCCGGTCTGGGGCAGGCGCATGGCCCCGAAGCCGATCCGGTTGACCGTGCGGTCGCCGAGGCGCCAGTGCGTCATCGGACCTCGGTCAGCACTCCGGTCTTGACGTCGTACACGAACCCCCGGACGTTGTCCGTGTGCGGCAGGTACGCGCTGCGCCGCACGCGCTCGACCGACGTCCGGACGCTGTTCTCGACGTTGCGGAACGCCTCGACCGCCCACGTCGGGCGCAGGCCGGTGGCCTCTTCGAGCTCGTCCTTGAAGTCGTCTTCGGTGACCATCGAGAGGCCGCACTCGGTGTGCTGGACGATCAGCACCTCGCGGGTGCCGAGCTTGCGCTGCGAGAGGGCCAGCGAGCGGATCATGTCGTCGGTGACGACGCCGCCGGCGTTGCGCAGGACGTGGGACTCGCCCTGGAGCAGGCCGAACAGCTCGAACACGCGGATCCGGGCGTCCATGCAGGTCAGGACGGCCACCTGCAGCGACGGCTTGGCCGACGAGCGGTCACCGGGCGTGACGTTGCCCAGCTCCTGGTTGCGCTTGAGCAGTACGTCGATCGAGGTCATCGGTCACCTTCCGGCCAGTGGCCCCGCAGCGCGGGCGTGCTCCACCATTTGACCGGCCGGGACACTCGCGGGCAATGCACTACGAGCAATGTCACGGCAAAAGCCAGTGGTCAGCCGCCGAACCAGGGCTCCTCGACCGTCCGCGGCGGCGCCGACGTCCGGCCGACGCGCAGTTCGGTCGGCAGCGTGATCACCTTCGGCGCGCTCCGCTCGGCCGAGCCGAGCAGCAGCCGGCCCGCCGTCTTGCCCTTTTCGAGCACCGGCTGGTGGACCGTGGTCAGGCCGATCCGCTCGGCTTCGGCGATGCCGTCGAAGCCGGTGACGGTCAGGTCCTGCGGCACGCGCAGCCCGCGCCGCTCGGCTTCGGCCATGGCGCCGAGCGCGAGGATGTCCGAGGTGCAGATCACGGCCGTGATCTGCGGATACGCGTCGAGCAGCTGCCGGGCCGCGGACGCGCCGTCGTCCACCGTGTGGTCGAACCGTTCGACCACCGGGACGCCGGCCCAGTCGACGCCGGCGCCGGAGAACGCCACGGCGAGGGCTTCGAGCCGGGTGCGCTGGACGTGGAAGTGCGCGCCGCTCTGGCGCACCGGCGACACGAAGTCGTCGTTGCGCTCGCGGGCCAGCCGCATGCAGATGACCCCCACCTGCCGGTGGCCCAGCGTCACGAGGTGCTCGGCGATCTTGCCGACGGCGGCGGCGTCGTCCGGGCCGACGCGGTCGATGCCCTCGATGCTCGGCTGGTCGATGATCACCGTCGGCACCGGCCGCTCCAGCACGGCGGCCAGGTGCGGGTCGTCGTCCGGGACGGAGTAGACGACAAAGCCGTCGACGCCCGCGCGGTGCACCGCGGCGACGTCCTCGCGGCCCGGGCTGGCCGGCACCAGGTGGAGGCCGACACCGGCGTCTTCGCAGGCCAGGGCCAGTCCTTCGAGGACACCGACGGCCGCGGGGTCGCGGAAGGCGTAGGAGAGGTTTTCGGTGAGCAGCAGCCCGACGGCGCCGGCCTTGCGGGTGCGCAGCGAGCGGGCGACGGGGTCGGGTCCGGGGTAACCGAGGCGGCGCGCGGTCTCGAGGACCCGGCGGCGCAGTTCCGGGGAAAGCTGGTCCGGCCGGTTGTAGGCGTTGGACACCGTGGTCCTGGACACACCGAGCTCCGCCGCGAGCGACGCCAGCGTCGCCTGCCTCCGGGTGCGAATAGGACGTCCCATCAGCAAACCGTAACGGTTCAGAACGTTTTCCTGAAGAGACACCCCGCGTGGTCGATGTCTCGATCCGCATGCACGAAGACGCATACACCAAGGTCCGGTCGGATGGCCAGGAAGTCATCCGGATGGGGTAAGGTGAATCTGACAACGGTTTCCATTTGCGTCTCCAGGAGTCCTCCGATGAGTTCCCGCCGCGTGCTCGCCGCCGCTTCGGCCCTGTCCCTCCTCGCCCTGGCCGCGTGCTCCGGCGGGACGTCCGGCGCCGACGGCGGTGGGCAGTCCGGGGGTGACGGCAAGATCAAGGTCGTCGCCTCGACCGACGTCTGGGGCAGCGTCGTGAGCGCTGTCGGCGGTGACAAGGTCGAGGTCAAGGCGATCATCCACGACCCGTCGGCCGACCCGCACTCCTACGAAACCACCGCGGACGACGCCCTGGCGGCGAAGGACGCGAAGCTGCTGCTGTCCAACGGCGGCGGTTACGACGAGTTCTTCGACAAGCTCACCGCCCAAGCCGGCGACGCGAAGAAGCTCGTCGCCTACGACATCGCCGCGACCGGCGACGAGAACGAGCACGTCTGGTACGACCTGCCGGGGGTCGACAAGGTCGCCGACCAGGTGGCCGCGCAGCTCGGCGAGCTCCAGCCGGCGTCGAAGCAGGCGTTCACCGACAACGCGACCGCGTTCAAGGCGAAGGTCGACGCGCTCGAGAAGCGCCTCGGCGAGCTGGGCGCGTCGCACCCGGGCACGAAGGTCGTCGTCACCGAGCCGGTCGCGCACTACCTGCTCCAGAGCGCGAAGCTGACGGACGCGACCCCGAAGGCGTTCTCGGACGCCGTCGAGAACGACACGGACGTCCCGGCCGGCGCGGTGAACGAGTACAAGCAGCTCATCACCACCAAGCAGGTCAAGGCGCTGATCAACAACGCGCAGACGGTGACGCCGCTGACCCAGGACGTCGTCGGCCAGGCGAAGGCCGCCGGGATCGGCGTGGTGGACGTGACCGAAACGCTGCCCGCGGGTGTGACGGACTACATTGGCTGGATGACCGGGGAAGTGGACGCGCTGGCAGGAGCGTTGAAGTAACCATGCCTGCCACCTCCGTCCCCGACGACGTACGCCCCGCGGTCCGCGTCCGCGGCGCGGGCCTCGCGTTCGGCCCCCGCACCCTCTGGTCGGGGCTGGACCTCGTGGTCGAGCCGGGGGAGTTCCTCGCCGTGCTCGGCCCGAACGGGTCCGGCAAGAGCTCACTGCTGAAGGCGCTGCTCGGCATGCAGGGCCTGTCCTCGGGCACGGTCGAGATCGCCGGCGGCCGGCCGGGCGGCGCGAACCGCAAGGTCGGGTACATCCCGCAGCAGCGCGCGATCGACGAGTCGCTCACGCTGCGCGGGGTCGACCTGGTCGGGCTGGGTCTCGACGGCCACCGCTGGGGCCCGGGCCTGTTCGGCATGGCGGCCCGCCGCCGTCAGGTTTCCGAGGCGATCGACGCGGTGGGCGCGACCCGCTACGCGAAGCAGCCGGTCGGGCGGTTGTCCGGCGGCGAGCAGCAGCGGCTGCGGGTGGCGCAGGCCCTGGTCGGCGACCCCGAGGTGCTGCTGTGTGACGAGCCGCTGCTGTCCCTGGACCTCGCGCACCAACGCGCGATCAGCGAGCTGATCGACTCCCGGCGGCGCACGGCCGGCACCGCGGTGCTGTTCGTGACGCACGAGATCAACCCGGTGCTGCCGTTCGTCGACCGGGTGTTGTACCTGGTCAACGGCTCGTTCCGGATCGGCAAGCCGGACGAGGTCATGACCACCGAGACCCTTTCGGAGCTGTACGGAACCCGCGTCGAGGTGCTGAAGGTGGGCGGGCAGATCCACATCGCGGGCGCGCAGAGCGCGTTGTGCGAGGAGGAGCCGCACCACCACGAGCACGACGTCGAAGAGCAAGTGGGCTGAGTCTTGGATCTGTTCGACTTCGGCAAGACCTGGGAGCTGATCACCGAGCTTTCCGGGGTGCAGACCGCCCTGCTGGCGGCTTTGATCCTCGGCCTGGTGGCGGGGGTATTGGGCCCACTGATCGTGATGCGGCGCATGTCGTTCGCGGTCCACGGCACGTCCGAGCTGGCGTTCACCGGCGGCGCGGCGGCGTTGCTGCTCGGCATCGGCGTCGAGTACGGCGCGCTGATCGGCGCGGTGGTGGCGGCCCTGCTGCTGGGCATTCTCGGCGCGCGCGACGCCGACCGCGACTCGGTGATCGGCGTGATCCTGTCCTTCGGGCTCGGGATGGGCGTGCTGTTCCTGTCGTTCTACAAAGGACGGTCCGGGAACAAGTTCGGGATCCTGACCGGGCAGATCATCACGATCGATTCGACGAACCTGACGTTGTTCGTGGTGTCGTCGGTGGTGGTGCTGGCGGTGCTGGCGGTCGTCTACCGGCCGTTGCTGTTCGCTTCGGTGGACCGGAATGTCGCGGTCGCGCGCGGGGTCCCGGTGAAGACGCTGACGGTGGTGTTCGCGCTGCTGGTGGGCGTCTCGACGGCGTTGAGCGTGAAGGTGGTCGGCTCGCTGCTGGTGGTGGCGTTGATGGTGACACCGGCAGCCGCGGCGGCCCGCGTGACGGCGTCACCGTGGAAGGCGACGGTGCTGTCGATCGTCTTCGCGGAGGTGTCGGCGATCGGGGGGATCGTGCTGTCGCTGGCGCCGGGCCTGCCCGTGAGCGCCTTCGTGACGGCGATTTCGTTCTTGATCTACGTGGTCTGCCGGGTGATCGCCTGGCAGCGTGACCGGCGAACCCGGGTGAGCGCGGTGGAACCGGCCCTCGTCGCGGCGGCCTAACCCAGCATCAGCAGGACCTGCAGCTCCCCGACCACAAACCCGATCACCCCACCCACGGCGATCAGCTTCCATTCGTCCTGCCGGAAAGCCGGCCGCAGCAACCCCTCGAACTCCAACGGCGTCAGCGCCAGCATCCGCTGCTCGATCACCTTCGCGACGTCCATCGCCTCGGTCAGATACCCCTCGGCGTACCGAGCCGTATCGGGCAGCTGCGCCAAAGCCTTCACCGCCGCCGCGTGCTTCATCTCCCGCAGGCGCGTCCCGCCGACCGTCCACGCCAGCGGCATCTGCGCGTCCACCGCCGTGGACACCATCTGCTCCACCATCGCCGCCAGGCGGTCCGCCCGCGGACCCCGCAACACCGCGTCGAGCAGGTTCTGGACCGTCAGGACCTCGGTCGCGATCAGCTCGCCGTACTGCCGCGCCACCTCCGCGCGCCGGCGCTGGAACTTGCCCTGGAAGATCACGCGGCCCAGTCGCACCGGCTCGCGGGGCACGAAGATCAGCTTGATCGCCAGCCAGTCCGTGCACAGCCCGATCACACCGCCGAACGCCGGGAGCACCCACGGCTCGCGCGTGAAGGCCCAGACCAGAGTCTGGATGAGCCCCAGCCCGAAGCCGAAGTAGATGCCCATCCGCGCGATGAACGCCATCTCCGGGCGGGACGTCTCGCGGATCAGCCGCACCAGCAGCGCCTTGTCGCGGGTCAGGCGCTGGACCGTCATGTGCTGGACGTCGAGGACCTCGTCGAGGTTCTCGCGGACGTCGTCGAGGAACTCCCGGACCAGCCGCGGCGCCGACGCCTGGACCTGCTTGATCAGCATTTCCTGGGCCAGCGTCGGCATGACCTCCCACAGCCGCGGGTGGTGCTCGGCCAGCACCTCGCGCGCGATGTGGTCGACCGCGCGCAGCAGCGGCTGCTCCAGCTCGCTCGTGATGATCACCGGGTCGATCCGCCCGAAGACCTCGCGCAGGTCGAGCAGGTTCGCCGTCAGCAGCTCGGTCGCCACCGCCGCCATCCGCCCGCCGTGCTTCGGGACGACTCCCTGCCAGCCGAGCACCGGCGGGATGCCGACGAAGTCCAGCGGCCGGAACATCATCTCGATGGCGACGCGCTTGGTGACGTACCCGATCAGCGCCGCGATGAACGGCATCGCCGCGTACAGCGGCCAGTGCAGCGCGAGGTCGTGCAGGACAGCGTCCACCCCGACCTCCTCATCCCGAGAGCGAAACCGTACCGGCTACCCGAGCAGCGCGAGCACCTGCAGCTCACCCACGAGCCCGCCGATCACCGCGCCGACGGCGATCAGCTTCCACTCGTCCTGCCGGAACGCCGGGCGCAGCAGCTGCTCGAACTCCAGCGCGCTCAGCTTCTTCATCCGGTCGACGATCGTGTTGCGCACGTCGAGGGCGTTGATCGCGTAGTTCTCGGCGTACCGGATCGTCTCCGGGACGCGCTCCGCGGCCTTCGCCGCCGCCGTCTGCTTCATCTCCTGGAACTTCCTCGTCCCGACGGCGATGGCGACGAACGGCTTGACGACGCTCGCCTGCGCGTCGATCGTCTTCTGCACCTCACGCGTGATCATCGTGAACAGCCGGTCGGACTTCGGCCCGCGCAGCACCGCTTCCAGCAGGTTCGGGATGGTGATGATCTCGCGCGCGATCATGTCGCCGTAGTCGGCGGCGACCTCGTCGCGGCGCTTCTGGAAGACGCCCTGCCAGGTGTAGAGCCCGAAGAACCGGCGCGGCTCGCGCGGCAGGAAGATCATCTTCAGCGCGAGCCAGTCGGTGAACCAGCCGATGAGCAGGCCGAACACCGGCAGCACGATCGGCGACTTCGTCAGCGCCCACACGACCAGCTGCACACAGCCGAGGATGAACCCGAACCCGATCCCCGACCGGGCGATGAACCGCATCTCCGGCCGCGAGATGTCGCGGATGAGCCGGTTCAGCAGCGCCTTGTCGCGCACCAGGTTCGTCACGACCATGTGCTTGAGGTCGAGGACGTCCTCGATGTTGTCGGCGATCTCCCGCATGATCTTGGTGATCGCCTTCGGCGCCTCGGCCTGCACGCGCTTGAGCAGCAGCTGCTGCGCGCCGTTCGGCAGCACCTCCCACAGCCGCGGCTGGTAGGTCTCCATGACGTCGCGGGTGACGTCCTCGACGACCCGCAGCAGCGGCTGTTCGATCTCCTTCGCGACCTGCTCCGGGTCGAGCCGGGCGAAGATCTCCTTCGGGTCGACGAGGTTCGTCGTCAGCATCTCGGTGGCCGTCGCCGCCATGCGCTCGGCGTTCGCCGGCAGCACGCCCTGCCAGCCGAGGAACGGCCTGATCCCGGTGAACTCGACGGGCCGGAACATCATCTCGATGGCGACGCGCTTGGTGACGTACCCGATCAGCGCGGCGATGAACGGCATGGTGACGTACACCTGCCAGTGCGAGCTGAAGTCCACCCGCGCACGCTATCGGCCCGTGATCAGTGCAGCAGGAGCAACACCTGGAGTTCACCCACCAGCCCGCCGATCACCGCGCCGACGGCGATGAGCTTCCATTCGTCCTGCTTGAAGGCCGGACGCAGGATGCCTTCGAACTCGATCGGCGTCAGCTGCCGCATCTTCTCGACGATCGTGTTGCGGACGTCGAGCGCGCCGGTGGCGTAGCTCTCGACGTGTTTCACCGTTTCGGGGAGGAAGGCGATGGCCTTCTCGGCGGCCGCGCGCTTCATCTCCTGGTACTGCTTGCCGCCGATGGTGAGCGCGACCAGCGGCTTGGCGATGCTGGCCTGGGCGTCGATCGTGCGCTGGACCTCCCGCGTGACCATCGCGAACAGCTTGTCCGCGCGCGGACCGGTGAGCACGGCCTCCATCACGTTCCGCACGGTCAGGACCTCGTCGGCGATCAGCGCGCCGTAGTCGGCGGCGACCTCCTGACGTCGTTTCTGGAACATGCCCTGCCAGCGGAAGAAGCCGAAGCCGCGCGGCTCACGCGGGTAGAAGATCATCTTGAGGGCCAGCCAGTCCGTGACGAAGCCCGTGACAAAACCGAAGACCGGCATGATCAGCGGCTCCTTGGTCAGCGCCCAGGCGACGAACTGGACGAGCCCGATCACGAACCCGAACCAGATCCCCGACCGCGCGATGAACTTGAACTCGGGCGCGGCGACCTCGCGGATCAGCCGGCAGGTCAGCGACTTGTCGCGGACCATGGCGTTGATCAGCATGTCGTTGACGTCGAGGACGTCGTCGATGGTGGTCGAGACCTCCCGCAGGAGCCGCTTGACGACCTCGGGCGCCTGCGCGCGGACCTGGTCGAGCAGCAGCCGCTGCGCGCGTGCCGGCAGCAGCTCCCACAGCCGTGGCTGGTAGGTCTCCATGACCTCCCGCGTGACCTCCTCGACGGCCTTGAGCAGGGGTGTTTCGAGCTCTTTGACCATTTCTTCCGGGTCGAGGCGAGCGAAGATCTCCTGCGGGTCGACGAGGTTGCGCGTCAGCAGATCCACGGCGGTGGTGGCCATCCGCCGGGAGTTCGCCGGGATCACGCCCTGCCAGCCGAGGAACGGCCTGACGCCGGTGAACTCGAGCGGCCGGAACATCATTTCGATCGCGACGCGCTTGGTGAGATAGCCGATCAGGGCGGCGATGAGCGGCATGGTGGCGTAGACGTGCCAGTGCGCGCCGATGTCGGCGAGGACGGCCCGTATGTCCACAGTGGCCTCCTCGGTCAACCGCTGGTCAACGGAGGTCAGAATGCCATGTGTCACCGGGGGTTCCCAAATTCGTGATGCATCCGTTTGGCGGTACGTCCGGACGGCCCCTTGCTCATTAAGGTGGCGCGATGGTCGCGCCTGAAAAGAGCCAGCCCGCCCCGAAGACCGCCCAGTTCGCCGTGGGTGTCCGCGGCTACAACCAGCGTCAGGTCGACGAACGCCTCGCCGAGCTGAACAAGGACCTCCGCGAGACGTCCCGCAGCCGCGACGAAGCCGTCGCGACGTCGTCGGATCTCACCAAGGCCCTCTCGTACGCGCAGAAGGAGCTGGCCGAGACGAAGGCCGCGCTCGCGCGGATGAGCTCGAGCCCGTCCGGCGCCGGCGCGATGGCCGAGCGCGTCCGGATGATGATGCAGCTGGCCGAGGAGGAGATCGCCGACCTCCGCGCGGCCGCCGAAGCCGACGCGGCGTCGACCCGCGAGCAGGCCGACAAGTACGCGCACGAGACCCGCCGCACGGCGGACAAGCTGGCGAAGGACGCGGAAGAGGAACGCGCCCGCCTGCGGTCCGAGGCGAAGAACGAGATCGAGAAGCTGAACGCGGCGGCGGGCGCGAAGCGCGTCGAGCTGGCCGCGGCGGCGGAGCGCTCCCGGAAGGAAGCGGACGCGAAGGCCGAAGCGGCGGCGGCCGAGGCCCGCGCCGAGGCGGACCGGGTGGCGGCGGCCGAGCTGGCCCGCCGGAAGAAGGACTTCGACGAGGAGAACGCCCGGAAGAAGCAGGAGACGGAGGCGGCGCTGGCGTCGGCCCGGTCCCAGCAGACGACGGCGGACCAGAACCGGAAGCTGGCGCTGGACCTGCGGTCGAAGGTCGCCGAGCGGATCGCGGCGACCGACGTCGCGGTCCAGGAGGCCATGCGGCTGCTCGCGCCGGTGGAAGAGGCTCCCGCGGCGGGCAACGGCGCGGCCGCGAAGCCGTCTCCGGCTCCCGCCGCCGCTCCGGCCGCTCCCGCCGCGGCCGGGAAGGCGCCGGCCGGAAAGGCGTAAATCCCCCGGGCGGGTAGGTGGCCGTGGCTCGTGGGTGGCTGGCAGTGTGCTCATCAGCTGCTTGATCGCCCACGAGACGACGGGACCCGCGCATGATCCTCGAGACCGAGCGGGCCGCCGTGTGCGCCTACGCGCGCCGGATGGTGGGTGACGGCCTGGTCGTCGGGACGTCCGGCAACGTGTCCGTGCGGGCCGGCGAGCTGGTCGCCGTGACGCCGACCGGGGTGCCGTACTCGAGCATGAACCCGGCCGACGTCCCGGTGGTCGACCTCGGCGGCGCGGTGGTCGACGGCGCGCTCAAGCCGACCAGCGAGCTGCCCGTGCACCTGTCGGTCTACTGGGACGTCCGCGACCCGGACAGCGAGCCGGTCACCGCCGTCGTCCACACGCACTCGCCGCACGCGACCGCGGTGTCGACGCTCGTGCGCGAGGTCCCGCCGATCCACTACATCCTCGCGACGATCGGCCCGTCGGTGCGCGTCGCGCGCTACGCGACGTACGGCACTCCCGACCTGGCCGCGGCGGTCCTCGAGGCGCTGGAGGGACGCCGCGGCTGCCTGATGGCCAACCACGGCACCCTGACCTACGGCGACGGCCTCGAAGCCGCCTACCACCGCGCGCAGCAGCTCGAGTGGGCTTGCTGCGTCTGGCTCCTCGCGCAGGGGGCGGGCCGCCCGAGCCTGCTGCCGCCGGCCGAGCTGGCCAACGTCGTCGACCGGCTGCGCGGGTACGGCCAGGGTTAGCGAGGCATGGCGGGGCCGACCTGGTTGACAACCATGATCAGCCCGACGACGAGCGCGAGGAACGACAGCCCGACCCCGACCCCGGCCAGCGGCTTCCCGCTGCGGCGCCCGACCAGGCCGAAGATGCCCAGGACGAGCCCGGCGAGCCCGAAGGGGAACGCTACGAAGGCCCGGATGCCGGTCAGGTCGATGGGCAGGAACGGCAGGACGAGGCCGAGCAGGCCGAGGACTAGGGCGGCGATGCCGAGCCCGGGGCCGCCGGAGGGTCCGGTTGGTGCGGGGCCGCCGGGCCAGGGCTGCTGGTAGCCGTAGGGCGGTGGGGCGGCGTTCGGGTAGCCGTAGGGCGGCTGCGCGGCGGTGCTTGGGTACGGCGGTGTGCCGGGTTGAGGCGGCCCGGCTGCGCCGACCTGCGGCTCGGCCGAACCTGCTTGCATCGGCCCAGCCTCCCCAACCGGCGGCCCCGCTGCCGACACCGGCTCGCCCTGCGGCGGCTCCACGTTCTGTCCGGGCGGTGGGCCGTCAGTCATGCGAACTCCTCGGTGGCAGGCCGATTCCACCGCATACTTACCATCCCCCGCACGCCCGCCACGGAAGAATCCGGAAAGCCCCTACGACGCCAGTGCGTCCACCGCGTGGACCGCGTCCAGGAGCTCCACCACCGTCGGGTCGTCGACCGCCTCCTTGATGCACTGCCACAGCTGGAGGTTCGCCGTCGCCCAGCGTGAATACGTTGCCGCCGCTTCCGGGTTGTAGAAGTAGTACCCCTCGTCGTGGACGTCGCACTGCTCGCCGACGATCTTGTGGGCCAGCTCGCGCAGGCTCAGGCCGTTCTCGCGCAGGTACCGGTGCGCGAGCACCACCGGCGTTACCGGCAGCGCCTTGAACAGCGTGTCCGCGTCGCTCAGCGCCTGCGCCTCCAGCGAAATGTCGCGGCCGCGGGTGGCCATCTCGGCTTCGTCGACGATGTCGTCGATCCAGCGCGCCACCCCCTCGGGCACGCCGCACTCCGCCAGGATCTCGTGGCGGAGGCTGCTGCCGGCGGCCGCCGGTGAGTTGCGGAGCACCAGGTAGTTGACGTCGTGGACCAGCGCGGCGACCTCGACCACCGCGGGGTCGGCGCCGTTCGTCCGCGCGAAGCCGGCCGCCTTCGCGCGGACGAAGCTGACGTGGTGCCAGCCGTGGAACTGGAGCCGCTCGGCGTACTGCCGGCACAGCCGGTGCACCCGGTTTTCGACGGCGTCGAGGGTCACCTGGTCGATCGTGCTTTCCTGCGTGCGCATACACCTCTCCCATCCCGGCCGTGGTGTTCAGACGGGTGGAGTAATGGTAAGCGCCGCTGACGCCGGTGTGTAGCTAGATGCGGTCGGCCAATTCCCCCAATCGGCTCTCTACCGGAACGTGACGATGACCGATTCCGCGCGCTGGATCAAAAGAAAGGCTGAAACTGCTCACCGGGCGTGATTTCACGAGGAAAGTCATCGTCCCGGCGGCCGCCTCGGGGATCCGGTGGAACTCGTCGGCCAGCATGGTGATGCAGGCGCCGGCGCCGCACAGCGTGTTGCGCCGCAGCCGGGCGGACGTGATCAGCCCGGTGCCGGTGTCGACCGTCGTTTCGTACCTTTCGTGGAGGTAGTCACCACGGAGGATGGTGGTGCAGAAGTGGTACCTGTGGTTGTGCACGGAATCGGCGTACCCCTCCCGCCAGTCCTCCTGCGCCTTGTATTCGTGCAGCCAGAAGGAAAACGGGTCGGCCGGCGAGTCGAGCAGGCACCAGGCGAAGTGCGTGGTCGTTTCCCGGGACGAGCGCAGCAGTTTCGCGGCCTGCGCGGCGGACAGCGTGCGGAGCTGTGTGCGCAGCTCCTCCCGCAGGCCGGACTGCGTGGCCCACGGCCGGAACCAGCCGTCGACGGCACGCCAGTCGGTGGCCAAGGGGAACTCGGCCGCGCGCAGGCGCGTGGCCAGTTCGGTGACGGGGGACAGACGGGTGAGCAAGGTCAGCTCCCTAGCTCGGCGACTTCGGAGAACTCCGCGCGGAAGGCGTGGAACTTGCCTTCCAGCTCACGGAACTGCTCCTCGGACAACGGGGATCCGGTGATCTTTTCGAACAGCGCCAGGAAATCCGTCCGCGTCGTCGCGGACGTGATGCGGAAGTGGCGGCCGGTCCGGGACTGCGAAACGCGCACAAACTCGGCGCGTTCCATGTTGTAGAGGAAGGAACCTTCGGTGAAGCGCAGGGACCGCGGGTACAGCTTCGTGGCGCCGCGGACGTCGCTGTAGAGCGACACCCACACGCTGTCGTCGAACAGCTCGAGCCGGTCCAGCGGCGGGTCGGCGACCACGGTGATGTCGACCTGCGCGCAGCGGCTGCGCGCCAGGAAGAGGCCGACCAGCCCGATCCGGATCTCTTCGTCGAGCCGGGTCTGGATCTGTTCGTAGTCGACGTCGCCCGCCTCGCGGCGCAACAGGTAGCGGGCGCGCCCGCTGATCGAGTTGGCGTCACGCGGATCGGCGATCACGGCCCGCAGCTCGCGTTCCGTGCGGGAGAGCAGCAGGCGGGCGGCGGCGTGCCGCGCGGAGAAGCCGCGGAAGAAGTACTGCCGGGTCGCGTTGAGGTCGGCCATCAGCCCGCGGTTGAACGCCGGGTCGGGGTCGGTCGTCGCCTCGAACACGTCGGTGGGGAAGAACTCCTTGTTCAGCGCGCGGTATTCGGCGCTGAGGTCTTCCAGCGCGCGCCTGCTCTCCTCGATCACCGGGGTCACCAGCGCCTTCTGCGACGCGCTGGCGGTGATCAAGGTCGTGCCGAACCCGACGATCGCGGAGATCAGCGTGCCGGTGCCCAGGGACGTCACCAGGTTCTTCCCGGTGCCGGCGTCCATCAGGCCGGCGAGCCACAGGCTCAGCCCGGCGACCACGACGAGCACCGTGAGCAGCAGGCTCGTCCGGGTCCAGAAGATCTCCTGCAGTGGGGTACGTCGGAGGCGCCCGCCATCCGCGGCCACGTGCTTCACCTCCCTCGAACCACCCGAACGGACGAGTGCATAAAGTGTCTGTTCGAGCGCGGGGAGTCACTTTACGCGCCTGGCGGGGAGCGCGATATAAGAGATTCGGGGGACAATGCTGACGGACGGACGTCACTCTCGGCAATAACTAACCACATCGGGAGGTTTTCCGAAAATAGCGGAAAACCATGGTCAGAGCGTCGCCGGGAGCCTCTTTTCGTACCAGCCGGCGCCGGGTTCGGCGTGCATCAGGAAATCCACGACGACCGGTGCGGGCGCCGGGTGGATCTCCGGGAGATCCCGTTCGCCGCGCGCGGTGTCGACCGGCCAGGCCGGCTGTTCGACGTCGAGCGAAAACTCCCCGCGCGCCCCGGTGCGGTTGCCGCGCGCGTCGAGGCGCGCCCACTTGCCGTGCAGGTTCACGGCGTTCAGCCCGTGCAGCGCGGAGAGCTCCTGGTAGCAGAACCCGGCCGGAATCCCTTGTGCCCGCAGTAAAGCGGCCAGCAGGTGCGCCTTGGCGTGACAGATCCCGACCCGCTCGCGGAGCACGTCCGACGCTCGCCAGGTGACCCGCGGATCACCGGCGTCGATCACGTGCTCGATCTCGTCCCGCACGAAGAGGTAGGTGGCCCGCGCGCGCTCGACGGTGTCGCGACTCGTGGACGCCAGCGCGTCGGCCTGCGCTCGGATGGCGGAGTGGTGGTGATCGACAACGGCGTCCGCGACGAGGTAGTCGCTCAGCCGAACGGACGTCGGCGACGGAACGGGACTCATCCGGCCATCGTGACAGGTTCGGCCATTCGGGCGAGAGCCGTTTTTGGCGGTGGCGACGCTCCGCGTTTGCCGGTTACGGAACGTAGAAGTCGGGCGGAAAGCCGGTCCATCGCAGTTCGGCGGGCAGGTGGCTCAGGTCGTTGTACGTCAGCAGCGCCGCCGGCCGCCCGGGCGAGTAGCGGATCACGGTGAGCCCGGCGTTGGCGTGGTTGAGCGCGAGCCACCGCCACTTCGGCGCGTCCTGCGAGGCGCTCACGAGCCAGCCGACGAGGAAGTTGTGCGTGACGACGACGTCGTAGCGCGGCTCGGTGGCCGGCACCGGCCCGGTGAACCGCCGCTCGGCTTCGGCGGCGAGCTCTTCGTCGGCGGGCGGCTGCTGACGCGCGAAGGCGAGCAGGAGGTCGCCGGACGTCTCGGGGAGCTCCTCGCGCATCGGCAGGTACGGCACGAAGTCGCCCGCGGCGTTGTCCTCGTGGAGAGGAACCCCTGGCAGCTGACCGGCGATCAGCTGCGCCGTGTGGGCCGCGCGCGGGAGGGGCCCATGGTGGACGGCGGTGACGGGGACGTCGCGCAGGCGCCGCCCGAGGAGGACGGCCTGGCGTTGCCCGGCTTCGGTGAGGGTGCCGTCCGGGGCCGCTTCGCCGTGGCGGGTGAGGAAGAGGAAGCGCGTCGCGAGCACCGGTCAGCCAACGGGGACGAGCGCGCCTTGCGGGCCGTGGCCCGGCACGAACCGGCTGAGCAGCCGCAGGGGCGCGGGATGGGGTGAGAGGACGATCGAGGCGAACGGCGTGATCGTGTGGTCGCGCCCGCTGTTGGTGTGCAGGTGCACGCTGACGTGCACGTTCCGGTCGGCGGGGATCTCGAAGGTCACCGACCCCCAGGAGACGACGTACTGCCGGCCGTCGATGCTGGCGATCGGCGCGTACGCGAGCACGGTGCTGCCGAGGTGGGGGATCTCGATGGTGAGCATCCGCCGCGGCCCGTCGTGGTGGTCGACGTAGGGGATCACGCCGGGGACCTTGGCCAGATCGGTCGGCTCGGTCATGCTTGCTGCCTTTCCGGACGGGGTCGCCGATCATGCTGCCAGGTCGGTGTCAGCCGGGTGTGCGGTCGGTGCCAGACGGCGGCGACAGGCTCGGGGTCATGACGATCATCTTGAAGCCGGGCAGCACGGTGATGTTCACCGGCGATTCGATCACCGACCTTTGGCGGCGGGGAGGTCAGCCTCGGTGTGGGTACCCGTTGCTGGTTGCGGGTGAGTGGTGCTTCCGGCATCCGGATCGGCCGGTGCGGTGGGTGAACACTGGGCATGCTGGGGACAAAGTGGGGGATCTGGAGGCTCGGTGGGAGTCGGATGTGCTGGACGCTCGTCCGGATGTTGTGTCGATTCTTGTCGGGGTCAATGACATGGGCTGGCACACTCTGGATCCCGTCGACCGGGTGATTCCGGTGGAGGAGTTCGCTGCTTGTTATGACCGGCTGCTGGCTCCGTTGGCTTCTCGGGAAGTGGAGTTGATTCTCATCGAGCCGTTTCTTCTGCCGGTTGGCGGTGTTGTCGAGAAGACACTTCACCTTTCGGACGGGATCCGGGAGGTGCGGATTGATGAGGAAGTACGGAAGGGGTGGCGAGTGGATCTTGATCTGAAGATTCAGGCTGTTCGGGGGCTTGCTGATCAGTATGGGGCGCATTTGTTGGGGGCGGATCGGATGTTCGGTGAACTGTTGGGGAGGGAGGCTCCGGAGTATTGGGCTGAGGATGGTATTCATCCGAGTTCTGCTGGGCATTCTGTTCTTGCTGAGGCTTGGTTGGGGCTGGTTGCTTAGGGCCCCCCGACCCGGGCGCGCTATTGTTCAACGGCCGCCGCGCCGCGTCAAGGCGGGAAAGCGTGCCTTGACACGGCGCGGCGGCCGCTGAGGGCGCTTCGTATCGGTTTCGGGGGGTGGTGTGGTCGTTGTTCCTGGGTCTTGCTGTCAGAACTGGTAGTACAAGAATGGGCTGAATGTTCCCGTTGCTATCAGGATTGCCGCGTAGATCAGGCCTACCGTCATTACCCCGATGCGCAGTGCCGTTGCCGGCTTGCTTCTCGACGACTCCAACAGCGGTCCCGTCACCGGGTGTGCCGGCAGCAGGAACACCGCCAGGGCCGCCAGCAGCAGAACCAGCCTTTGGTTCGTGAACGCCTGTGCCACTCCCGGGCCCAAGCCGTCGAAGTCGGGGATCAGCATGTGGCCGATCATGGACAGCGCGTGGCCTATGTCCGCTGATCTGAAGAACACCCAGCCGAACACCACCAGGAGCATTGTGAATGCTCGGCGGAGGTAGCGGTGCCAGCGGACCGCCGGGTCCAGGTCCAAGCCGAAGCGGCGCTCGATCACCAGCAACGCTCCGTGGTAGCAGCCCCACACCAGGAACGTCCATTGGGCGCCGTGCCAGAAGCCTGTCAGCACGAACACTATGCACAGGTTTCGATACGTGCGCGCCGCTCCGTTGCGGTTGCCGCCCAGGGGGATGTACACGTAGTCGCGGAACCAGCGGCTCAAGCTCATGTGCCAGCGGCGCCAGAACTCCGTGATCGTCACCGATGAGTACGGCCGGGCGAAGTTCTCCGGGAGGCGGAAGCCCAGCATGCGGCCGAGGCCGATCGCCATGTCCGAATATCCCGAGAAGTCGAAGAACAGCTGGAGCGTGTACGCCACCGCGCCGAGCCACGCCGTCGAGAACGTCATCTGGTCCGATGGGACCTTGAAACACGCCTCGACCAGGGGGCTCAGGGAGTCCGCGATGATCGTCTTCTTGCACAGCCCGAGTGCGAACCGGGGGAAGCCGGCCGCGATGTCGTCGAGGCGATGGGATCTCAGCTGGGGGAGCTGGTCGGCGATCTCGCGGTACCGCACGATCGGGCCCGCCACCAGCTGCGGGAACATCGCGATGTACGCCGCGAACGACACCGGGTTGCGCAGCGCCTGGCGCTCGCCGCGGTAGATGTCGACCACGTACGAAATGTGGTGGAACGTGTAGAACGAGATGCCGATCGGCACCACCAGGCTCGCCACCGGGACACTGCCGCCGAACCAGTGGGCGACCGCCGCGATCTGCTGGGTCGCGAACCCCGCGTACTTCCAGATCACCAGCACCGTGACGTCGAGCGCCACGACCGCGATGAGGATCCGGCGCCGGCGGGTGCCGTGGACGTCCCACGGGCTCGGCTCCAGCAGGGGGCCGGCCAGGAAGTTGACCACCATGCAGCCGAGCAGCAGGAACACGAACGGGCCGGCGCCGATCGTGTAGAACAGCAGGCTGCCGACCGCGACGATGCCGTTGCGCCACGTCCGCGGGCACACCAGCACGGCGACGAGCACCGCCGGCATGAAGTACCACAGGAACAGTGGCGAAACGAACGACATCGGGTCCCCTCGGTTTATCCGACGGTGACCTTAACCCGACTGGGTGGTGGTGTCAGACCCGACCGGCGAGACGACGGCGTCGCGCCACCTCGGCCAGCAGCACGCCGGCCGCCACCGAGGCGTTCAGCGACTCCACGCCCGCCGCCATCGGGATCGACACCGTCGCGTCGCACGTCTCGCGGACCAGGCGCGACAGGCCGCGGCCCTCCGAGCCGAGCACGATGACCAGCGGGTCGGCCGCCAGCTCGAGCTCGTCGATGTCGACCGAGCCGTCCGCGTCCAGGCCGACCAGCATCAGGCCGTCGTTCGCCCACGCCTTGAGCTGACGCGTCAGGTTGGTCGCCACCGCGATCGGCAGCTTCGCCGCCGTGCCCGCGCTCGTGCGCCACGCCACCGCCGTCATGCCCGCGCTGCGCCGCTCCGGCAGCAGCACCCCGTGGGCGCCGAACGCGGCCGCCGAGCGGATCACCGCGCCCAGGTTCCGCGGGTCGGTGACGCCGTCGAGCGCGACGAACAGGGGCACCTCGCCCGAGTTGCGCGCCGCCGCCATCAGGTCGTCCGGGTGGGCGTACTCGAACGGCGGGACCTGCAGGCCGAGGCCCTGGTGCACGGCCCGGTTCGTCTTGCGGTCCAGCTCCTCGCGCGGGATCTCCAGGATCGAGATGCCCTTGTCGCCGGCCAGCCGGACGGCGTCGTTCACGCGGTCGTCGATCTCGATGTTCAGCGCGACGTACAGCGCCGTCGCCGGGACGTCGGCGCGCAGCGCCTCGACCACCGGGTTGCGCCCGGCGATCAGCTCCGGCTTGTCGGCCTTCTTCTGCCGGGCCTGGTCGCGCTTGGTCGCGGCGTTGTTCTGGCGGTACGCCTTGTGCCCGGGACGGTCCTCCGCCTTCGGGGTCGGCCCCTTGCCTTCGAGGGCCTTGCGGCGCTGACCGCCCGAGCCGACGACGGCGCCCTTCTTGGTGCCCGTCTTGCGGATCGCGCCCTGGCGCCGCGAATTGCCTGCCATGGTGAAAGTTCCTTGCGTTGAAAAGCTCAGTCGGACTTGACTGTCCACTGTGGTCCGTTGGGGGTGTCCTCCACCACGATGCCCGCCTGCTGGAGGCGGTCACGAGCGGCGTCCGCGCGGGCGAAGTCCTTCTCGGCCCGGGCCTGCTGGCGCTCGGCCAGCAGATTGTCGACGAGGAAGCCCAGCGCCTCCTTGGTGGGCGTTTCGGAGCCGCCCGCTTCGGACCAGCGCGCGGACAGCGGGTCGAGACCGAGCACGTCGGTCATCGCGCGGACGGCCGCGGCGAGTTCGAGTGCCTTGGGGGTGTCGCCCGCGTCGAGGGCGGCGTTACCGTCCCGCACCGTGGTGTGGACCACGGCGAACGCCTGCGGGGTGGCCAGGTCGTCGTCCATCGCCGCCGCGAACTCGGCGGGGATCGTGCCCAGCGTCACCTCGCCGGACTGGGCGGCGCGACGCAGGAACGTCTCGATCCGCCGGTAGCCCTGCGCGGCCTCGGACAGCGCGCCGTCCGAGTACTCGATCGTGGAGCGGTAGTGCGGCTGGACCAGGTAGTAGCGCAGCTCCGGCGCGCGGTAGCGCTCCAGCATCGACGGGATCGACACGGTGTTGCCGAGCGACTTCGACATCTTCTCGCCCGACATGGTCACCCAGGCGTTGTGCAGCCAGAATCGCGCGAAGGCGTCGCCCGCCGCGTTCGACTGGGCGCGCTCGTTCTCGTGGTGCGGGAAGGCCAGGTCGATGCCGCCGCCGTGGATGTCGAACTCCGCGCCGAGGTACGCCGTCGCCATCGCCGAGCACTCGAGGTGCCAGCCCGGCCGGCCGTCGCCCCACGGGGTCGGCCACGACGGCTCGCCCGGCTTCGCGCTCTTCCACATCGTGAAGTCGCGCGGGTCGCGCTTGCCGCGGGTCGGCGTCTCGCCCTGCTGGACGTCCTCGAGGACCTGGCCGGAGAGCTTGCCGTACTCGTCGAACGACTTGACCGAGAAGTAGACGTCGCCGTCCGCGACGTAGCCGTGGCCGCTCTCGATGAGGCGTTCCATCAGCTCGATCATCTGGGTGACGTGCCCGGTCGCGCGCGGGCTCACCGACGGCGGGAGGCAGCCCAGCTGCTCGTACGCGGTCTCGAACGCGCGCTCGTGCGTCGCCGCCCACTCCCACCAGGGCCGATCGGCTTCGGCGGCCTTGGTCAGGATCTTGTCGTCGATGTCGGTGACGTTGCGGACCAGCAGCACGTCCAGTCCACTGTGGACGAGCCAGCGGCGCAGGACGTCGTAGTTCACGACGCCGCGGACGTGGCCGATGTGCGGCACGCCCTGCACGGTGGCGCCACACACGTAGATCGACGCCGTTCCGCTACGGACGGGGTGGAACTCCCGCACGCTCCGGGTCGCTGTGTCGAACAGATGTAGGGCCACCCTGAAAGGGTACGGGGCGAGGTGAGGGATCTCGCAAGCACCTGCTGACGGGTCAGCCGATGCCGGACTCCCGCAGCGCCGAGAGCAGGGCATCCGGGCGTTCGCTGGTCGGCAGCGGGTCTACCAGCGCGAACTCGCAGCCGAGGGCCCGCGCGCCGCCGTCGGCCTCCTCGCTGTCGCCCACCATGAGCGTCTCGGTGGCCGGCACGCCGAGGGCCTGAACCGCAACCCGGAAGATCTCCAGCTCCGGTTTGATCGCCCCGACCTCGAAGGACAGGACGAACTCGTCGACGTAGGCGTCCCACCCGCGGGTGGTGAACGCGGGCCGGATGTCGAAGGCGATGTTGCTGAGCACGCCGACCTTCAGGCCCCCTTCGGCGGCGGCCTTCAGCGCGGCCTCGGTGTCCGGGTAGGGCGTCCACTGGGTGGGCGTGATCAGCCGTTCGTACAGCGCGACGGCCTGTTCGGGCCGCGGGACACCGGACTTCTTGAGGACCTCGAGGTACACCTTCCGGTGCAGCGCGGGGTCGCGGTCGCGGTGCTGCCAGGCGTGCACGTGCTCGGCGTCGAGCTCGACGACCTGCCCGACCGGAGCGGTCATCCGGCGCATCAGCTCGGTCTGCGCCTCGACGTCGAGCGGGCTGCCCTCGTGGTCGGTGAGTTCCGCGAGCCAGGTTTCATCCTGCTCGAGCCGGAACAGCGTGCCGGAGAAGTCGAACAACACCGCCCTGATCGTCATGGTTTCACCCTAACGGGAGCGTCAGGCCGAATGCCCCGTGATGTGATCGGGAACCACCCGCACCAGCACGCGCACGACCTCCGGCGGCTCGGGCGGGAAGACGGCGCCGGTGTACTTGCGGGCCAGCTCGTCGTTCAGCTCGGGCCCGCCTTCGGCGGTGACCTCGGCGCGGCCGCGGATCTCGACGTAGTTCTCCGGATCGGCCAGGTCGAAGACGGAGACCGAGACCCGCGGGTCCCGGCGGATGTTGCGTTCCTTGCGCCGGCCCTGGACGGTCACGAAGAGGACGGTGTCCCCGTCCCGGCGCGCCCAGACGACGGAGCTCTGCGGCGAGCCGTCGGCGTTGGTGGTCGCGACGACGGGGTAGTTGCGGCCGTCGAGGAGCGCCTTCGTGGCGTCGTTGAATGTCACACCCATGGTCTGGACCCTATTGGACGTTGCCCGCGACCTTCTCGACGTGGAGGCGGACGATCACGCGCTCGGTCTCGGGGCCCTCGGCGGGCGGGTCCTGGGCGAGGTACTTGTGGCTGAGCGTCTTCGGGAGGGTCTTGCCGGGGTCCGGCTCGATGGAGACCCGGCCGCGCAGCTGGGTGTGGCGGTAGGGGTTGGCGGCGTCGGTGATCGAGACGCTCACGCGCGGGTCACGGCGCAGGTTGCGGACCTTGCGGCGGTCTTCGGTCGCGCTGAAGACGAGATCACCGCCGTCGAGCCCGACCCAGACGACGGAGGTCTGCGGCGAGCCATCGGCGTCGAGGGTGGCGACGGTGGCGAAGTTCTTGCCGTCGATCAGCGCGCGGACGGCGTCCGGGAGGGTGAGGGCCATATCACGCCGAACCAGCACCGGCGTGGGCCTATTCCGGGGCGGGCCGGGCCACCGGCCCGCCCTCCTCCGGCAGGTTCCGGCGAAGTCGGATTCGCGCGGCCGGGCTGCCGCAGGGGCGACTGCCGCCCCTGCGGCGATGGGCTGCGTCTCAACTCGCTCCGACCGCGGCACCGGAACCGGGTGCCAGACCGTGGCGGGGCTCAGGATGGCGCAGCGTCGTTCGAGAAATCCGGTCGCTATGTCGTGAGTGACTCATTCACTTCATTGAGCGGCCACCGCGCAGGTGCCGGGCGAACGTGCCCGGCGAGCCGCTGCGATGTCGTGAATGACTCATTCACCTCGTCAGAGGTCATGAATGAGTCATTCACGACCTTCCCGGGCCTAATCCGCCGCGAGCAGCAGCGCCGTCGCGAAGGCGGCAATACCCTCGCCGCGGCCCGTCAGGCCCAAGCCGTCGGATGTCGTCCCCGACACGCTCACCGGGCCGCCGATCGCCTCCGACAGCACCTTCTGCGCCTCCTCGCGCCGCTTTCCGACGCGCGGCGCGTTGCCCACGATCTGGACCGAAGCGTTCGCCACGCGCCAGCCCGCCGCCGTGATCAGGCCGCGGACCTCGACGAGCATGTCCGCTCCGTGGGCGCCGTCCATGCGGGGGTCGCCCGTGCCGAACACCGCGCCCAGGTCGCCCAGGCCCGCCGCGGACAGCAGGGCGTCGCACAGGGCGTGGGCTGCCACGTCGCCGTCGGAGTGGCCGGCGCAGCCGTCGGCGTCCGGCCAGAGCAGGCCCGCCATCCAGCAGTCGCGGCCCGCCTCGATCGGGTGGACGTCCACCCCGTTGCCGATCCTCACAGCGTCTCCTCGTTCTTCGGGGCCGCCGCGATCGCCTCGGCGAGGGAAAGTTCGAAGGCACTCGTGACGCGCATCGCGTCCGGGTGCCCGGGCACCGTCGACGCGCCGAGGGGAACGGCGAGATCGGCCGACCGGAACGCCGGAACCGTGTAACCGACCGGGGTTTGGGCCGTGCGCAGCCGTGAGCGGTCCTCCGTGCCGACGATCAGCGACGCCGTGTCGGTCACCTTCACCGTGTCCGCCATCGGCAGCACCGGGACGACCACCGGGTGCTCGTCACTCACCGCGGCAATCACGTCACGCACGGTTTGCGCAGGACAGAAGGCCCGCAGAGCGTCATGGAGTAGTACAACTGAGTCACGGGTCAGCTCGGACTCGACGGCGGCGAAGGCCTGCCGCGGCGAGCCGGGCACGATCCGGCAGTCCATGCCCCGGACCGCGTCCGAAAACGACAACGCACACCGATGGGGGGCCGCCACGAGCACCGATTCGATTTCCGGTACGTCAAGCAGCCCCCGCACGGTGTGCGTGAGTAGCGCTTCACCATGGACCGGCGTGAGAGCGAGCTCCCCGTCGGAGGCATGATGTGCGACGGTCACGATCGCGACGACGTTCATCGGTTCGCGATCGTAGAGGCACCCGCCCGCCCGTCGAGCGAGGTGCCCGGGGTTCAGACCGTCGCGGTTTCCAGAACTTCGTCGAGGAGGACCTCAGCCTTGTCCTCGTCGGTGCCCTCCGCGAGCGCGAGCTCGCTGACCAGAATTTGCCGAGCCTTCGCCAGCATGCGCTTCTCGCCGGCTGAAAGTCCTCGGTCCTTCTCTCGCCGCCAGAGGTCGCGCACCACTTCGGCCACCTTGTTCACATCGCCGGAGGCGAGCTTCTCGAGGTTGGCCTTGTACCGACGAGACCAGTTCGTTGGTTCCTCGGTGTGCGGAGCACGCAAAACGTCGAAGACCTTGTCCAGTCCTTCTTGCCCGACGACATCGCGCACGCCTACGATCTCGGCGTTGTCAGCGGGCACGCGAACCGTGAGATCCCCTTGCGCGACCTTGAGGACGAGGTACTTCTTTTCCTCGCCCTTGATCACGCGGGTCTCGATGGCTTCGATGAGTGCGGCACCGTGGTGCGGGTAGACGACGGTCTCTCCGACCTTGAAAACCATGTGTCCTCTGCCCCTTTCGCTGACTCCATCCTAGCACGGTCCGTCAGCGCCCACCTAGCGACCCGGACTCGTCCTCGCAGGTCAGCGGCCTGGGCGGGGGTTGACAAACGTCGGACCCCCGTGCTCACGCAGGTGGCCGGGGCGGGTGTCAACGGGCACAACGAATTCCTTTGTGGACGGTTGATCTTGAGCGCTACGCGGACCGGTTCCGCGCGGGAGATCGCTCCCGGCTAGTCTTCGCGGGGACGAGGCCGTGAAAAGGGAAGGACTGCGACGTGAGGCTGCAGAATCGTCGCGTGCTCGGCGCGGGCGTGCTGGCGCTCGGTGCCGCGCTCGTGCTCGCCGGGTGCGGGGCCGGCCAGATCACCCAGACCGACACGCAGCAGCCCGCGGTCAACGGCACGTACGCCCAGGTCAAGACCCTTGTCCTGCGTGACGCCGCGGTGCAGTACCCGACGTCCGGCGCGGGCTACGCGTCCGGCGCGACCCCGGCGCTGACCCTGACGATCGTGAACCAGGGCGCCCAGGACGACTCGCTCGTCTCGGTCTCGACCGAGGACGGCACCCAGGCGACCGTCGGCGGCGCCAAGGACGTCGTCGCCGGGCACTCCCTGGTGATCGGCCCGGACGACGCCGTCGAGTCCACCAACGAGGCGCAGCCCACGTCTTCGGGCGCGCCGACCTCGTCTTCGGAAGCTCCGACCTCCACCGGCACCAGCTCGACGGGAACCGGCACCGCGACGTCGTCCTCCTCGGCCGAAGCGCCGTCGAGCAGCGCGACGCCGACCGCCGCCCCGGCGACCGTCGGCAAGGGCACCGTGACGCTGGCCGCGCTGAAGCAGCCGCTCTGGCCGGGTCAGGTCATCAAGGTCACGTTCGTTTTCAAGAACGCCGGACCGGTCACCGTCGAGCTGCCCGTGGCGGCGCCGGCGCACGTCAAGGAGTAGGTCCCCGGTTTTGTCGGTGGTCGCCGTTAGCCTCGCGGGGTGAAGAAGGGGACCATCTACCGCTGCGGCAGCTGCGGGTACGAAGCGGCCAAGTGGCTCGGCCGGTGTCCGGAGTGCCAGGAGTGGGGCTCGCTCGAGGAGCGCGGGGCGCCGGCCAAACCGGCGATCCAGCGCGTCGCGGCCGGGGCGCCGAGTGCGCCCGCGCGGCCGATCGGCGAAGTCGACGTCGAAGCCGCGCGAGCCCGCCACACCGGCGTCTCGGAGCTCGACCGGGTGCTGGGCGGCGGCCTGGTGCCGGGCGCGGTGGTGCTGCTCGCGGGTGAGCCGGGTGTCGGCAAGTCGACGCTGCTGCTCGAAGTCGCGTACCAGTGGGCGAAAACGGTCGACCGGTCCCTGTACATCACGGGCGAGGAGTCCGCGGGGCAGGTCCGGTTGCGCGCCGAGCGAACGGGCAACGTCCACGACCGCATGTACCTGGCCGCCGAGAGCGACCTGTCCGCCCTGCTCGGGCACGTCGACGACGTCAAGCCGGGCGTGCTGATCGTCGACTCGGTCCAGACCATGGCGTCGCCGCAGGTCGAAGGCTCGCCGGGCGGGGTGACGCAGGTCCGCGCGGTGACGTCCGGGCTGGTCGCGCTGGCCAAGGAGCGCGGGCTGCCGGTGGTGCTGGTCGGTCACGTCACGAAGGACGGTTCGGTGGCCGGCCCGCGCGTGCTGGAGCACCTGGTGGACGTCGTGCTGCAGTTCGAAGGCGACAAGCACTCGACGCTGCGGATGCTGCGCGGCATCAAGAACCGGTTCGGCGCGTCCGACGAGATCGGCTGTTTCGAGCTGCAGGAAGAAGGCATCGTCGGGGTGCCGGACCCGTCGGGGCTGTTCATCAGCCGCACGGCGGAGCCGGTGCCGGGCACGGCGATCACGGTGTCGATGGAGGGCAAGCGGCCGCTGCTCGGCGAGGTCCAGGCGCTGGTGTCGTCGACGTCGGCGCCCCAGCCGCGCCGCGCGGTCAGCGGGCTGGATTCGGCGCGGGTGGCGATGGTCCTGGCGGTGCTGGAGAAGCGCGGCGGCCTGAAGCTCGGCGACAAGGACGTCTACGCGGCCACGGTCGGCGGTATGAAGATCACCGAGCCGGGCATCGACCTGGCGCTGGTGCTGGCATTGACGTCATCGTTCGGCGACGTCGCGCTGTCCCCCCGGCTGGTGTCGGTGGGCGAAGTGGGGCTGGCGGGCGAGATCCGCCGCGTGCCGAGCGTGGGCCGGAGACTGGCGGAAGCGGCGCGGCTCGGGTTCACGCACGCGCTGGTGCCACCGGATTCGGGCAAGCCGCCGGCGGGGATCAGGGTGCTGGAGGTGGCGAACGTCGCGGACGCGCTGAACGCGGCCAGCCACGCACGCTGATCACCCCGCCATCCGAGTGATCGCGAACGAGTACACCGTCGGCAGGTCGTCCGGAAGGGGGATCGAACCGTCGGCCCTCGGGACGGTCGTCGTGGTCATCTGGGGCTCCAGTGTGTTGGCCGGCGGGGGCAGGATCGCGCTCGACGGGGTCTCGGCCGTACTCACGGGCGGCCCGGGGCGGCTGGTCGTCGGGACGACGTCCGGGTGCTCCTCCCAGGCCAGGAGCACGGCCGTTTTCGGGTCGAGGTACAGGCGCTGGCCGCTGTCCTTGGCGACCAGGACCGTGGCGGGCCGGCCGTCCGGGGTTTGGCCGTCCGGTGCCACGAACCCGCCGGGGAGTCCGCCGAACGTGTCCGACAGGGCGAACCGGATGTCCTTGCGGACCAGGCCCGTCTCCAGCGCGGTGCGCACCATCGTGAGCGCTTCGGTGGGGGTGTGCGCCTTCCCGCTGTCGTTCTCGGTGATCGTGTCGAAGTTCAGGCGCTTGGACAGCTTCCCCCGGTCGGGAGTCAGCGAGGCGATGAAGGCCGCGTCCGGGTTCAGCCAGTTCGCGAACGGTGTGTTCCACCTCGGGTCGACCTGCCCACCCAGGTTCTGTATGGGGCCGAACCGGCCGGCCGGGCCGTTCTCGTCGAACGGCCGGAGGCTCAGTTCGGGGTTCTCCGACTTGTCGAGCCCGCGCACGGCGCCCGTCCACTTCGTGCGCCGGTGCCAGACGCCGGTGGGGTCGGCCGGGATCCACAGCTCGACCGACTGCTGGATCCTGACCAGCTTGTCGAGCAGGATCCCGTCCAGCCAGGTGAGCTTCTGCGTGTAGTGGTACTCGCCCGGCGCGAGCGGGCGGTCGACGTCGGGGAGCGTCGCGGCCGGCTGGGCGGGGTCCGAGGATGGCGTCCGCAGGGACGTGACGATCGCGAGCCCGCCGACCAGCATGACGACGGCCGCGGCCACCGCGATCCACCGCCAGGTCCCGGTCCGGCGGGGCTGCGGCGGCGCCTCGGACGTGCCGGCGGCCGCCATGAGGGACGCGCGGGCGAAGGCCAGCCCGTCGTCGTCGCCGGCGTCGGCGTGGAGGTCCGACAGCGCCGCGTCGAGTTCGGCGTCGGACCAGATCTTCCGGACGTTGTCTTCACGCAAGGTCCTGCACCTCCTCCTGAGCCGGGGCGTTCGTCCTGAGCCAGCGTCTGATCCGGTGCAACCGGGACCGGACCGTACCCGGCGGGATCCCGAGGGCTTCGGCGACCTCGGCCGGCTCGAGCCCGGCCCACGACACGAGCAGCAGCGTGTCGCGGTCGGCCGGGCCGAGCTTGGCCAGCGCGCCGGCCAGCTGCGCCGCGCGGACCTGGGCGTCGACCTGCTCGGCGACGCGGCCGTCGTGCGCGGCGTGGCTGTTTCCCCGGTGCGCGCCAGCCGCGCGGTGGCCTGCAGCCCGCGCATCTCGGACCGCACGTGGTGGCGCAGCAGGTTGGTCGCGATGCCGTAGAGCCACGACCGCGCGGTGCCGAGCTCCGGCCGGTAGCTCTCGCGGCGCCGCAGCGCGACGAGGAAGGTCTCGGCGACGAGGTCGTTCGCCGGTTCGGCGCCCACGCGCCCGCGCGAGATAGCGGCGCAACGCGGCGGCGTGGGCGTCGAAGAGCCGGCCGAACGCCGGCCCGGGATCGGCTCCGCCCAGGTCAGGACGGTCGTGCCCCCAGATCTCGGCTCCCTCGTGGATCACCTGCATGCCCCCTGTTGCCCGCAGTGTCCACGAGCGTTCACGGCCATGATGAGAAGAGCGTCCGTTCGAGGGAGGGCTTGCGGCGTGTCTGTTGGCGATCTGCTCAAGGCCGTGGCTGTGAGCATAGGGAACGCGGGGAAGGCGCCAAGGGGTCACGCGCTCCGGAGCCGGCCGCCGCTCGGAGTGAGCTGGGTGCGGTGCTTTCCGGGATCCAGGAGGTGCATCGGAAGGTCATCGTGGCCATCAACCGGTTGGAGACCTACGCGAGCCGCATCCGTGGCGAGGATGGCGAAGGCGCGCAAGGAGGCGCTGCTCAGACGGCTAAGCGGTACACCAACGAGCATGGGGACTGCTATCCGCCGGAGGCTGCCGAACTCGCGAAGCGCCTACCCAAACGAGTGATTCCGCGGACCAACGACCGGACTGTCGGCGTTGTAGGCCGGAATGGCCGGTACCTGATGACGATCAGGTCCGGCTGGGCCGACCCCCACCTCACCGAGGACGCCTGCGCGCTCATAGAGTCGATGGGGCTCGATTCGGAGTTTCTCGGCTGCCACGTGGAGATCAAGCTGGCCGCTCTCATGCTGCGGAAGCCGTACCTCACGGATCTCGAGGTGGCGATCAACTACACGCCTTGCGGCATCGAGAACCAGAAGAAGTTTGCCGACGCATGCGACAAGGTTCTGACCAGGCTGTTCCCCCGGGATGGCGACCGGAGTTTGACCGTCTACGGCACCTATCAGGACAATGAACCGTTCCGGAAGCACTACGGGAGAAGCAGGCCGTGACCGCTGAGTTTGATATCGAGGAAGCCCGCCGTGATGGGCGGACTACTCTCGCCCTTTTGCGCTCTGTGCCGGATCCCATCGGGTTTGTGCTGTCCGCCGCCGGCACCAGGCCGGAAACCGGTGAACCCGTCGGGTACATCTGGGAATTTCGAAGCGGCGAACCGGAGTACAGCCCTCGGCTCGTCATCGGCATCCGCGGCAATCGCGGAACCGTGGTCTGGGGCGATGAGGGCCCCAATGACAAGTACGTCCCCGCAGGAACCGACTACAGCGGAGAGTTTCAGGACTACTGGCTGGGGCAGCACTCGGCCGGCTGGTTCAGCGGCGAGGAGGTGCCCGTCGGCTACGTCTTCGCTGCTTTGGGTGAGTACATCGTCACCGGTGAGCGGCCTACCGTCATCAATTGGGTCGCCAGGTCGACTATCCCGCCTCGCGAGGTTGTCCCGGACGAGTACGACCTAGAGGCGCAGCGCGCGCTCGAGGAGATCGAGCGGGAGCTGGGGCTGAGGTAGCCCGGAACCTACCTTCGGTGTGATCCATTCAGGGCAGGTGAGAGACGGAAGTGATCCGCTGCCCGGATCATCCTCCAGTGAGGCGTTGGCCAACCGACGTCAAAACTGGGGAAGGACCGTCATGCGCAGATTCCGGCTGGGATTCGTCACGCTCGTGGCCGCCATGGGGCTTGTCGCGCTGCCCGCGGTGGCGCAAGCCTCCACCGAGGCCGTGCTCACCATCCAGTACCAGGTGCAGGAAACCGGGTACTGGTGCGGCCCGGCCGCGACGCGGATCGCGATGTCCGCGCGGACCGGGAACCTGCCGAGCCAGGGCACGCTCGCCTCGCAGCTCGGCACCACCACCAACGGCACCGACTGGATCGGCCAGGTCACCGGCGTCCTCAACGGCGATCTCGGCACCTCCTGGTACGAGACCAAGGAGATGCCGAACGACCCGCCGACGCAGGCCCAGCGCGACCTGCTGTGGAACGACATCGTGCTCGACATCAACAACGGCTACGCGATCGTCGCCAACATCGTCGCGCCCGCGAACAACCACCCGCCGGGCTACCCGAACTACACGATCTACCACTACTTCACCGTGATCGGGTACGACAGCTCCGACCGGACGGTCAAGATCGCCGACCCGGCGAGCTTCGGCGGGAACCAGATCTACTGGCTCGGCTTCGACCAGCTCGCGACGCTGATCCCGCCGAAGGGCTACTCCGCCTAGATCCCCAGCAGTCCCCAGTAAACCGCCCAGGGGACGAACACGACGCCGCCCGCCAGGAGCACGCCGAGCCGCTGGGTGCGGTACCGCCACCACGCCATCGCCGTGCCGATGGCGGCGGCCACCGCACCCAGCGACAGCAGCTGCAACACCAGCCAGGGCAGCGGACGGCCGGCGAGCACCGGGCCCAGGTTCCGGCCCACCGTCACCTGGATCAGGACGTCGAACGCCAGGAAGCCCAGTACGGCGAGCAACCCGGTCACCGCCAGCCAACGGGACGGCCGCGCCGCGCCGCGGCCCAGCCCGAAGGCGAAGGCCACCAGCAGGAACACCAGCACGACCAGCTGCAGCCACGTCGACTCGTACCAGGCCAGCGGGGTCACCGCGGTGCTCGGAACACCCGCCGCCGACGAGCTGGCGCATCATCGTCGACGACGCCATTCGCACCATCGACCCGGCCATTCCCAGCTGCCACAGCTGGTTCTCGATCGCCCACGCTTGTTGCCGCGACGGCTCGACGCCGTTCGCCCCCAGCGCCGCCAGCGCGTCGTCGGCCAAGGTCGAGTACGACCGCTCGAACTGCGAATACCCCTCGGTGCGCTTGTCGTGGACCATCACCAGGCCCGGCAGCTTCGACCCGCCGGGTGGTGCGACGACGGTGGCGCGGAAAGAGCCAGGATCACCCCGGCCAGCAGTAGAGCCCCTCTTCGCATGTGAGATCCCCTGTCATGTCGTTTCCCCTGGGTCCGGGAACGCGAGCAGGCGCACGAGCACGCGCCGCGCATCCGGTGACCGGTCGTCCTCGGGCCGCCAGTGCCGGCGGAACAGCTCCAGGTAGTCGTTCCAGAACGCGAGCAGCTCCTCGGCGGTGAGCCAGGTGCCGCCGCGTGCGTAGAGCAGTGCGTCCGGCCAGTCGCCGGGCAGTTCGTCGCGCGTCTCCGCGAACCGGTTGAGCTTTTCGAGGTCGTCCTCGAACCCCTGGCGGTGCATGTCGTCGAACAGCACCTGGGATTCGGCGCTCTGCTCGCTGCGCCGCGGCCAGCGGATGTCCCGCGGCCGCGTGCGCCACCACCGTTCCTTGCCCCGCGCGAGCTCCGGGACGTCCTCGACGAACCCGAACCGCGCCAGCTCCCGCAGGTGGTAGCTGGTCGCGCCGGTGTTCTCGCCGAGGGTCCGGGCGAGCTTCGTGGCTGTCGCCGGGCCCGCGGACAACACGCCGAGTATTCGGCGACGCAACGGGTGTGTGACGGCCTTGAGGGCGTCCGGGTCGAGCTCTTCCGGTGGTGGAGCGCTGGTCATGACCCCAAGGTAGTCATGCAAAGGAAATTGTGCAAAGAAATCTGTGCACGTGGGATTCCCGAGTCGTCGGACCCGCCCCTTACTATCCGTGCCCATGTGGTTCCGAGGGGTCAGACGTGGGTGAGCCGAACCTGCCCGCCCGGCAGATGGGGCGCCAGCTGAAGCGCATGCGCGAGCGGCTGGGGATGACGCAGGAGGAGGCGGGCGCGCCGCTGCGCATGTCGACGAGCAAGCTGTCGCGCATCGAGACGGGGTATCTGCCGCCGTACCACGACTTCCGCGCGCTGCTGGACCGGTACAACGTGATCGTCTCGGACTGGGACGAGTACATCTCCGCCTACGACCGCGCCAAGGAGAAAGGCTGGTGGCACCACTACGGGGTGGACAACCGCGGGTTCCTGCCGATCGAGGCGGAAGCGAGCAAGGTCAAGGTCTTCCAGTTCGGCTACATCCCGGGACTGCTGCAGACCGAGGCGTACATGCGTGAGGTCTTCGCCGCGGCGCGAGTGCAGATGAAGCCGAAGGTGCTGGAGAACCAGGTCACCGTGCGACTGCTGCGGCAGCTGCGGCTCACCGATCCGCCGATCCTGCAGTTCCACGCGATCATCGACGAACATGCGCTCCGGAAGCCCATTCTGGGGCAGGCCGAACGGCAGGAGCAGCTGCGGCACTTGGTCGAGCGGGCGCAGCTGCCGAACGTGACCCTGCAGATCGTGCCGGAGGATGTCGGCGCCTACGCGGGGCAGAACGGCAACCTCATCGTGGCCAGCTTCGATGATTCCGAGGAGCCGGATATTGCCTACGTCGAACACATCTTCGGCTCGGTTCAGGTCGAGAAACCAGCTGAGGTTTCCGCTGCTAAGCTGGCCTTCAAGGATTTCGCCGATCGGGCCCTGGACGCGGAGGATTCGATCGCGCTGATCGAACGGCTCTGATCAGGGAGGCTGCGGTGTCCACTGTAGACGCACGGTGGTTCAAGAGCAGCTACAGCACCGACGGGGCCGGTAGTGACTGCGTCGAGGTTTCCTTCACCGCGCCCGTTGCGATCCGTGATTCCAAAGCACCCCACGGCGAACTGCACCTGAGCGCCGCCGCCTGGACCGCTTTCCTCATCAAATCGGGTGGTCGCTGAACCGCCGCAGTGTCCGCATCGACGGCCGCACGGAGACCGTCCCCGCCGCGAACCCCACCGTGGCGAAGGCGAGCGTCGCGAGGGTCGTGAGCAGGTCCGGCCACCCGCGGAAGACGATCGACGCCGCGTACGAGCCGAGGATCAGGATCAGCGTCAGCACGTAGGTGAACACCAGCGTGGTGCGGGCCGACGCCGCACTCGCCACGACCAGGTAGTCCCCGCGCAGGCACCGCCGGACCGACAGCACCAGCACCGCGATCGCCAGCACGCTCAGCGGGGGCAGCACCGCCGCCGCCGTGCCGATCAGCGTGTCCGGGAAGGCGTGGCCGTGGACCATGCCCTTCAGGAACGTCGTGAGCCCGAACAGCAGCACCATCCCGGCGATCATCGACGTACCGACGACCAGCGAGCCCCCGCGCACCCGGTCGGCGAACCGGGGCGGCAGCGGCACGTACTCGACCTGCCCGAACGTCCCCTGCACGCACCTCACCTCCGAACGCCGTGAAGGCCACCATAAGGAACTCGAGGTTCCTCGCGGTGGCCTTCACGGACAATCAGACCGAAAGGGCTAACTGGCCGCCAGCAAGTTGGCGCACCGGATGAGCCCGATGTGCGAATACGCCTGCGGATGATTGCCGAGGGACCGTTCGGCGATGGGGTCGTACTGCTCCGGCAGCAGCCCCGTCGGGCCGGCCGCCGCGACGATCTGGTCGAACAGCTCCTGCGCCTCGGTGCGCCGCCCGGTGAGCAGGTACGCCTCGATCAGCCACGCCGCGCAGATGTGGAAGCCGCCCTCGCCGCCCGGGAGACCGTCGTCGCGGCGGTAACGGTACACAGTGGACCCACTGCGCAGCTCCGCCTCGATCGCGGTCACCGTGTGCTGGAAGCGCTCGTCGGCGGGGTCGATCAGCCCGGTGAGCCCGACGAACAGCGAGGCCGCGTCGAGGTCCGTGCCGTCGTAGGCCGTGGTGAAGGCCTGGACCTCGTCGTTCCAGCCGTGGGTGAGGACGTCGTCCTTGATCGCGTCGCGCAGGGCCGGCCACGCGCCCGGCACGCCCCGGCCGTACTGCTCGCCGAGCTTGACCGCGCGGTCGATGGTCACCCAGCACATCACGCGGGAGTAGACGCGGTGGCGCGGCACGTGCCGCTCCTCCCAGATCCCGTGGTCGGGCTCGTTCCAGCGCCGCGTCACGGCTTCCGCCATGGCGCGGACCATCTGCCAGTCCTCGTCACGCAGGTCGCCGCGCGCCGCGGCGAGGGTGCCGACCAGCTCGACGACCGGGCCGAAGACGTCCAGCTGCACCTGGTGGTTCGCCAGGTTGCCGACGCGCACGGGCCGCGAGCCGGCGTACCCGGGCAGCGACTCGATCACGGCTTCGGCGCCGATGACACTGCCCGAAAGCGTGTACAGCGGGTGGAGCCGCTCCGGGCCGGCCAGCGTCGCGAGCACCCCGTGGAGCCACTTGAGGTAACCCTCGGCCTCCTCGATCGAGCCGAGGTGCACGAGCTCCCGCACGGTCATCGCGGCGTCGCGGATCCAGCAGTAGCGGTAGTCCCAGTTGCGGACACCGCCGATCTCCTCCGGCAGCGACGACGTCGCCGCGGCGAGCACGCCGCCGGAGTCGGTGTTGACCAGGCCGCGCAGGGTCAGCGCCGAGCGCAGCACCAGGTCGGTCTGCACCTTCGGCAGCTGCAGCTTGGACGTCCACTCGCTCCAGTAGCGGCCCGCGCGGTCGCGTCGTTCCACTTCGGACAGTTCGTGGTCGCCGAGGTCCGTGGTGCCGCAGCGCAGCTCCAGCACGACCGGCTGGGTCGGCGTCGGCTGGACGAGCGCGGTCGCGGTGTCGTGCAGGCCGTCGGAGGTGATGGTCCACTCGACGCCCGGCGAGTAGAGCACGAACGGCTCCGACGTGCCGAGCACCTTCACGCCGCCCTCGGTGATCTCCAGCTTCACCGGCACACCGCCGAACTCGGGGCGCGGCGCGAACTTGACGTCCGCCTGCGCCTCACCGGAGATGACGCGGACCAGGTCCGTCCGGTGCTGCGGGCTCTCCGGCTCGAGGTAGTCGGTGACGAGCAGGCGCGACCAGCGCGTCTCGACCGTCATCGTGTTCGGCAGATAGCGCTGGCCCAGCGGCAGGCCGTTGCGGTGCGGCTTGATGGAGAAGTGGCCCGCGCCCTCGCCGCCGAGCAGGTCGGCGAACACCGCGGGCGCGTCCGGCCCCGGGTGGCAGAGCCAGGTCAGCTTCGCGTCCGGCGTCACGAGCGCGACCGAGCGCTCGTTGGCCAGCATCGACAGCCGCTCGATCGGCGGGGCCGACTCGCCGTAGAGCCAGTTGCGCCGTTCCTCCAGCAGGAAGCCGAGGACCAGCGCGACGTCGACGGTGTCGGGCACGCGGAAGCCGGCGAGCGTTTCGCCGTCGCCGACCTTGATGCCCAGGTCAGGACCCGAGAGGCGGGCGAAGGCCTTCTCGTCGGTGACGTCGTCGCCGAGGAAGATCGCCGCCGTCGCACCGACCTGGTGGCGCAGGATGTCGAGCGCGCGGCCCTTGTCCGTCTGGACGACCGCGAGCTCCACCACCTCCTTGCCGTCGGTGGTCGACACGCCATCCCAGGTGGACGGTCCGTTGTGGACGGCCGCGAGCACCCGCCGGCCGGCTTCGTGCTCGGCTCGGCGCACGTGCACCGCGATGCTCGCCGGCTTGACCTCGAGCGACACGCCCGGGACGTCGAGCACGAGCTGTTCGAGCTCGGTTTCGAGCCGCCGGTGCAGCTCACGCGCCTTCTCGTCGAGCGCGTGGATGAAGCCGATGTCGAACTCGGAGCCGTGGCTGCCGACGAGGTTCACCTCGGACGGCAGCCGCGAGAGCGTGGCGAGATCGCGGAGCGCGCGGCCGGAGATGACCGCGGTCGTCGTCTCGTGCAGACCGGCGAGCGATCTGAGGGCGCCCACGGACTCGGGCAGCGGGCGTGCCTCGTCCGGGTTGAGCGTGATGGGTGCCAGCGTGCCGTCGTAGTCGCAGGCGACCAGCAGTCGCGGAGTACGGGCGATCTGCACGATCGCGCGCCGTAGCTCGGCGGGCAGGGCCTCGGCAGTCAACACTCCTCCTCAGGAGCTCGTGCGTGGTCGTTCGGGCTAATCGACCGCCTCGGCACCCAAAGCTTGCAGGAATGAGCGCGCCCAACGATCGACATCGTGCGTGAGGACCTGGCGACGCATGGCGCGCATCCGGCGACGGCCCTCTGCCGGGTCGAGCGTAATGGCAGCCACCAGAGCGTCCTTCACCCCGTCCAGGTCGTGGGGATTCACGAGGAATGCGCTAGAGAGCTCGGCGGCCGCGCCGGCGAACTCGGACAGCACCAGCGCGCCCCCGAGATCGTGCCGCGCGGCGACGTATTCCTTGCACACGAGGTTCATGCCGTCACGCAGCGGCGTCACGACCATGACGTCCGCCGCCGAGAAGAAGCCGGCCAGCTCGGTGCGGTCGACCGACTGGTGCAGGTAGTGCACGACCGGGTGGCCGACGCGGGCGAACTCGCCGTTGATCCGGCCGACCATCTGCTCGATCTCGCCGCGCATCCGCTGGTAGTGCTCGACGCGCTCGCGGCTGGGGGTGGCGAGCTGCACGAACGTGACGTCGTCCGGCTGCAGGCGGCCCTCGTGGAGCAGCTCGTGCAGCGCCTGCAGGCGCAGGTCGATGCCCTTGGTGTAGTCGAGGCGGTCGACGCCGAGCATGACCGTCTTGGGGTTGCCGAGGTCGCGCCGCAGCTGGGCCGCGCGCTCCTGGACGCCCTTCGTGCGCGCGAGCGTGTCGAGCCCGGCGGCGTCGATCGAGATCGGGAAGGCGCCGACCCGGACCGTCCGGTCGCCGACCTGCATGGTGCCCGGCCGCGACCGGACGCCGACCGCGCCGCGCGTCGACTCGAGGCCGATCAGCTGGCGGCACAGCCAGAGGAAGTTCTGCGCCCCGCCGGGGCGGTGGAAGCCGACGAGGTCCGCGCCGGTGAGGCCGCGGATGATCGCGGCGCGCCACGGCATCTGCATGAACAGCTCGACCGGCGGGAACGGGATGTGCAGGAAGAAGCCGATGCGCAGGTCCGGCCGCAGCTCGCGCAGCATCGCCGGCACCAGCTGCAGCTGGTAGTCCTGGATCCAGACCGTCGCGCCCTGGGCGGCGACCTCGGCGCTGGCCTGGGCGAAGCGGCGGTTCACCTTGACGTAGCTGTTCCACCACGCCCGGTCGAACACCGGGCGCTCGACGACGTCGTGGTAGAGCGGCCAGAGCGTCGCGTTGGAGAAACCTTCGTAGTAGTCACGGACTTCGTCGGCGCTCAACGAGACCGGGTGCAGCACGAGACCGTCGTCGTCGAACTCCTCCACCTCGACGTCCGGGATGCCCGGCCAGCCCACCCACGCGCCCTTGCGGGAGCGGAGGAACGGCTCGAGCGCGGAGACCAGCCCACCCGGACTGGCCGTCCAGCGGCGCTCACCGTCCGTCGTGCGCTCGAGGTCCACCGGAAGCCGGTTCGCCACCACGACGAAATCGGCCGATCTCGTGTTCTCCTTCGGTTCACTCACGTCGCTCGCTCCTCGCGTCCCGGGTCGCGGCCCCAGAGTGAAACCCTATCGCGTGAGCGATGAACAGCCGGTGACCGTCGGGTTACTCCAAGCGTCGATCAGCCGGTTCGAGCGGACCAGCCATGCGTGGTCCGGCGAACCGCCGCTCGAGCCTGCCCAGACCGGTCCGTACCGGCTGGGCGAGCCATTCCCCGAGTACCACGCCCGCTGCCAGCGCAAGCCCGATCGCGACGGCCGTCATGAGCGTCGAGATGTCGCCACTGGGCTCGACCCCGATCCGGTACAGACCACGGTAGGTCGAAAGGCCCGGAAGCAGCGGAGTGATCCCGGACACGGCGACCACGAGCGGGGTCACGCCGAGCCGCCGCGCGAGCACACCACCGCAGAACCCGACCAGCGTCGCCGCGATGGCGGACGAGCTCACGCCGTCGAGCTCGGACAGCATGAGCGCGCCGTAGACGGCGGCGCCGATGGCCCCGGCGGCCGCCGCGACCAGCATCGCGCGCATCTTCGAGTAGGAGGCGAGCGCGAAGCAGGCGGAGGCGCCGGCCCCGCCGATGATGACCTGCGGCAGCTGCTGCGGCGTCGAGCTGGGGACGTCCGGCAGCGGCGTGAGCGGCAGTTCGAAGAAGACGGCGATCCGCAGCGCCAGCACGACCCCGGCGATCAGGCCCGCCGACATCAGCACGGTTTCCATCGTGCGCCCGGCGGCGGTGACGTTGTAGCCGGTGATGGCGTCCTGCACCGCGGACACGGTGGAGAGCCCGGACAGCAGCACGGTCAGTGCGGCCGCGACGACGAGCGTCGGCCGGTCGGTCGTCAGGACCCCGCTGCTCACGACGGCCATCGCGGAGAGCGTCGCGACCAGGCCGCCGATCACCTGCTGGAAGAAGAACGGCAGGGAGTACCGGTTCACGAACCGGCCGATCCGGTCGATCACACCACTGATGACGAAGGCGACGAGCGCGATGTCGAGGCCACCCCCGAGCAGGATGGTGATGAAGGCGGCGACCCCGCCCCAGGACAGCGTCGCGACCCAGCGCGGGTAGGGGTGCGGCGCCTGCGTGATGCGTTCGAGCTCGGTCTGCGCCTGCTCCGCGCCGACGTTGCCGCGCACGATCTGCCGGATGAGCTTCTCGGTCTCGGTCAGCCGGGTGTAGTCGAGGCTCCGGCTGCGCACGACGCGCAGCGCGGTGACCGGCGAGAGGTCACTGCCGCGGTGGCAGGTGACGGTGATCGACGTGAAGATGACGTCGACCTCGCAGTGCGGCAACCCGAGCGCGGCGGCGATGGCGATGATGGTCGCGGTGACGTCCGACGCGCCGGCGCCGCTGGCCATCTGGACCTCCCCGATGCGCAGCGAGAGGTCGAGCACGAAGTTGACGGTGGCCTCGTCCGGCAGCTGAGGCCCCATGGCCTCATCGGCGTCGACGGCGGGAAACTCACCGGTCGGAGCCTCGAGCACCTGCCACGGCCGCCGCCGCAGGAGGTTGGGGCGGTGGGTTTTAGGAGTTCTTTGCGCGGGAGGTTCCAGGACGGGCCATCTGGTCGCCTTGCCCCCGTTGGTGCGCTCGTTGATCTTCATGATCCATCCACCTCCTCGCTCTCTCCTCCCGGACCATCGACGCGGGAAGGCCCGCTGTTGCAGTGGCGTTGGCCACGTTTCTCCGGTGTGCTTCTCCGGTGCTTCTCCGGTGTCCATGGTGGCCTGGACCTGGCGATGCTGCCTGTCGAACGGATCTTGAGCGGAGCCCGATACACTGTGGGCGGCGCCGAGGGCGCCAGGCCGCTATAGCTCAGCTGGTAGAGCATCTGTCTTGTAAACAGAAGGTCAGGGGTTCGAGCCCCCTTGGCGGCTCCGTTACACCGCTCCGTCGACAGTCCCGATGTCCGGCACGCTCTTGAGCTGCTTTCGAGAAGTGATGCCCAGCTTGCGAAAGATGTTGCGCAGGTGGGCATCGACCGTGCGGGGGCTGAGGAACAGGCGGGCGGCGACCTCCTTCGTGGTCGCGCCGGTGGCGACCAGGCGGGCGACGTGCATTTCGTGCATCGAGAGGTGGTCGCGGGCGCGAGACGAGCGGCTGCGTGCCACCTCTCCGGTCGCGTGGAGCTCGGCTGCGGCGCGCTGGGCGAACGCCTCCATCCCGATCGTGGACAGCTGCTCGTGCGCGGTGCGCAGCTGCTGACGGGCGTCGGTGCGGCGGCCCTTGCGGCGCAGCCACTCCCCGTACAGCAGGTGCGCCCGGGCGCGGTACGGCGTCACGCGGCTGTCCGTCAGGTGCTTGATCGCTTCCAGGTAGCCGTCTTCGTCGTCGGTGACCAGGGCTCTGGCCGCGGCCGTGACGCCTCGGCCCCAGCCGGTGCCGGTCGGCTCCGTGCGCTCGACCAGGGACTCCAGTGCCGACTCGGCTGCGGAGTGTTCGCCGCACCGGACCGCGGCCTCCACCAGCTCGGGCAGGGCGATTCCGGCGAGGAACAGGTCGCCGGCCGCGGTGGCGCGCCGGGCCGCTTCCAGCGCCGTCCGGTAGTCGCCGGTGCCGTTGTGCAGCAGTGCCGCTCCCCAGTGGACGTTCGCCGTCACCAGGAGAGCGTCCTGGGCCGCCACCTCGCCGAACAGGTCGAGTGCCTCCGCCGCGCGGCCGCGCATGGCGGCCAGGTGCACTCGCGCGTACATCTGCGGCGCGTCGCCGAACGCGCCCGCGATCGCCTCCTCCTCGGCGATCGCCGCCATCGCCTGCCCGAAGTCGCCGGTCAGCACCGCGGCGACGGCGGCCTGGGACAGACCCAGCCGGAGCGTCAGCGGTGAGCCCGTGTCCCGGCCGGTCCGCACCAGCCATTCGACGATCGCCGCGTGGGCGTCCTCGTCCCACAGCTCGCCGGCGAGCATGCTGGCCAAGCCGGGCGCCCGCGTCCACTCCGCCGTCGCGCCGGTGAGCACCCGCCGGACCAGGGGGATGCCGGCGCGGTGGTTCTCGACGGTGAGCCTGACCAGCGCGTCGAGCACGTCCGGCGCCCCCGGCGCGGCCGGGGCGTGGCGGGCCGCCGTCACGACCTGGTCCAGCACTCCGCCGGCCCGGCCGGCCGCGAGCGCCATCTCCACCGCGGCCAGGAAGTACGCGCGCGACCGCTTCGGATCCAGCGTGGCGAGCCGTTGCGCCGCACGCAGCATCAGCGCCGGCCCGCCGTCGTCCCCGGGCCGGACGAACGCGATCTTCCCGCGCAGCAGGTCGACGGTCGCGCGCTGGAACTCGTCGAGTGCGGTGGGATCGAGGGTGGTGAGCAGGCTGTGGGCCGCGTCGGCCGCGCCGGACTCGAGCGTCGCGCGCACCGCGGCGAGCGTGCGCTCGTTTCGTTTGCCCGGCTCCAGGGACAACGCCGCCGCGCGTTCGAGAAACGCCGCCGCGGCGGCCACACCGCCACGGGCCCGGGCGCGCGACGCCGACGACTCCAGTTCGCCGGCGACCTGTTCGTCGGGTCCGGCACTGGCCTGAGCACGGTGCCAGGCCCGCCGGTCCGGCGCGGTGGCCGGATCAGTGGCCGCGGCCAACGCCTGGTGCACGGCGCGCCGCAGGTCCGGGTCGGCCGCCCGGTACACCGCCGAACGTGCGAGCGGGTGGCAGAACCGCACCTGGCCGGCGAACTCGGCCAGACCGGACGCCGCTGCCGCGGTACTGCCCACGTCGACACCCAACCGCTCGGCGGCGTCCCACAACAGCACCGGGTCGCCGGTCGGTTCCGCGCTCGCGATGGTCAGCAGCACCCTGGCGGCCTCGGGCAGCTCCGTCAGCCTGGCCTGGTAACTCCGCTCGATCCGGCTCGGCACCGACGACGGACCGGGCAACGCGAAGCCGCCCGCGTTCGGCAGCTCGATCAGCGCCAGCGGGTTGCCGCGCGCCTCGCCCAGGACGCGGTCGCGGATCCGCTCGTCCGTCGGGGAGACGCTGTGCGCGGCCAGCAACGCCCGGGCGTCCGGGCCGCTCAGGCCGTCCAGCACCAGGCCGGGCAGCTCGTCCAGTCCGTGGCCGGCGCTCGGCGTGCGGGTCGCGAAGACCATGGCCACCGGCTCCGCGGCGATCCGCCGGGCCACGAACGTCAGCGCCTTCACGGACGCGGTGTCCAGGCAGTGGGCGTCGTCGACCACACACAGCAGCGGACGTTCCCGCGCGGCCACGGCCAGCAACGCGAGGCTCGCCACGCCGATCCGGAACAGGTCCGGCCGGCCGTCGGCCAGGCCGAACGCCACCCGCAGGGCGTCGCGGTGGGCCGGGGACACCTCGTCCAGCCGGGCCAGCGCCGGCACGCAGAGCTGGTGCAGGGCCGCGAACGGCAGCTCCACCTCGAACTCCGACCCGGCCGCGCGGAGCACCCGAAACCGGCCCGACGCCGACTGCTCGACGTGGCCCAGCAGGGCGCTCTTGCCGATCCCCGGCTCGCCGCGCAGCACGAACACCCCACCCTCGCCCTGCTCCGCGGCGTCGAGCAGGGCGTCGAGACGGCTGGTCTCGACGCGTCTGCCGACAAGCGACCCGGGTGGCGTTCGCATGAGGCGAACAGTAGGCGATGCGACCACAGCCGTAGGCGAAGTAAGTAGGTGACCATCGCCGACGCGAAGGGGAGGGCCGGCGCGTGACTGTGGGGGCATGACAGCTCAGGTCGACCGGACAACGCCAGGCGGTCTCGCCCGCGGCACGATCCTGGGCGCGGCGGCGCTGACCATCATGGCGGCGGCGATCATCGCGCCCAGCCTGCCGGAAATGGGCAAGGTGTACGCCGGACAGCCGGGCGCGGACCTCCTCGTCCGGCTCGCGTTGACCGTCACCTCGCTCATGATCGCCGTCAGCGCGCCGGTGTCCGGTGTGGTCGCGGACCGGGCCGGGCGGCGCCCGCTGCTCGTGTTCAGCCTCGTTTTGTACGCGGTCTGCGGAACCGCCGGGTACTTCGTCGGCGACCTGTACTTGTTGCTCGCGACCAGGGCACTGCTCGGGATCGCCGTCGGCGGCGTCATGACCGCGGTCACCGCGACGATCACCGACTGGTTCGACGGCCCACGCCGGGCGTCGTTCCTCGGGCTGCAGCAGGCCTTCGCGAGCCTGGGTGGCGTGGTGTTCCTGCCGCTGGCCGGGGTGCTGGCCACGGTCAGCTGGCGGACGCCGTTCTGGATCTACGCGGTCGCCGCCGTCGTCGCGGTGTTCGCGGTCTTCACGGTTCGTGACGTTCCCCGGGACGCGCCCACCGCGTCCACACACCGCGGCCGGACGATGACCGGCCCGGTGCTGGGCGTCTACGCGCTGGCACTGGTCGCGACGCTGGCGTTCTACATGGCGCCGACCCAGCTGCCGTTCCTGCTGGGCGGTTTCGGCGCCGGACCGGTCGTCGTCGGCGCGGTGATCGCGGGCAGCACGCTCACCAGCGCGCTCGCCGCGGTGGCGTTCCCCGCGTTGCGCAGACGGCTGACCACGACGGCGGTCACGGCAATAAGCATCGCCCTGCTCGGCGTCGGCTGGCTGCTGATCGGCGTGTCCGGCTCGGTTGCCGGTGTCGCGGCGGGGTTGCTCGTCGGTGGCGCCGGGGTCGGGTTCGCCGTGCCCAACCTGACTCTGATGCTCAGTGAGCAGGCCCCTCCGGACCGGCGCGGGAGAGTCCTCAGTGGACTTGTCGCGGGCATCTTCCTCGGCCAGTTCCTTTCCCCGCTGGCTGTTCAACCACTCGTCCGGACCATCGGTGTGGCCGGCACGTTCACCTGGACCGGGATCGCCCTGACCGTCGGCGCGACCGTCGCCATCACTCGTATTCGAAAGGAAAACCCATGATCTACCACGGAAACCGGCTGACCCTGAAGCCGGACGCCAGCCCGGAGGCCGTCGAGGAGGCCCTGGAGAGCCTGCGCAACCAGGGCCGGTCCATCCCGTCGGTGAAGTCGTTCGTCGTCGGCCGCGACTACGGCGGCGAGTACGAGTGGGGCGCGACCTTCGTGATCGAGGACCTCGAGGGCTACTGGGAGTACCTCATCCACCCGGCCCACCGCAACACCGACCGGGTGGGCCTGCCGCTGGTGGACAAGTTCATGTCGTTCGACATCACCGACGACCCGGATCCCGAGATGGGCGCGAAGATCGCGGCGTTGCACCAGCGTCGTTACGACAGCGACCCCGAGCTCACGAAACTGGTCTCCGACCTCGGTGAGTACTCCGGGAGCGCCGCGCCTGGACAGCACGCGGACTGACTGGACCGCGGGCCCGCCGGACCGTGCCGCGGTCCGGCGGGCTGTTGTGGGTTCAGCCGGCGGTCGTCCCCACGTGCAGGATGATCTTCAACAGTGCCGCCCGTTCCTCTTCGCTCGCCCGCGAATAGCCCGGCGACGCCACCACCGCCCGGCGCAGGTCGTCCGGGTCGGCGGTGCCCGTGGCGAACCCCGTGACCTTGGAGACGTCGATCGGGCCTCGGCACTGTGTCATCACGTGCTCTCTCCTGCTTCCGCGTCGGGGTCTACCCTCTCGTTATCGCGCCGTGACCTCAGGTGTTACGGGTGTCGCCCGGTCAGGTGAAACCGCGCTTCCGAATTGTTTGCTTAATGCGTTGACGCCTCCGGCCGGGTGCGTGATGATGGATGGACACGAACAAAAACCGAGGAGTGACCATGACGAACATGTGGCAGCGACAGGCCGTCGCGCTCGCCTCGTGCGCGTCGCATCGGCGACTCCACCTGCAGGAACGCGGTTCCCCGCCCATGACGTGATGCACGTTGTGCCTTCGGGAGCCGCCCACCGGGAAACCGGTCAGGGCGGCTTTCTTTATTTGTCGTTATTGATTTTCCGCCCCCGTGGCTCAGCAGGACAGAGCGGCGGCTTCCGAAGCCGTAGGTCGCAGGTTCGAATCCTGCCGGGGGCGCTGCCGGCGTGCGGGAAGCACGTCGGACCACACCCCCGTAGCCCAACTGGGAGAGGCAACGCGCTCAGAACGCGTCCAGTCCAGGTTCGAATCCTGGTGGGGGTACTCGGGAGACGCGCCGGAGCGCGGGTGATCCTTGCACGATCGCCCCGGTGGGTTCGACACCCACGTCTTCCACTGTGGCCGAAGCCGAAGGAGACGAGGCCCCGGGCTGTGACCCCGGGAGAAGCCGGTGCGAGTCCGGCCGGCCACCCCACGCCCACTACCGACGGCCCCAAAATGTCGGTCCCCCGGTCTAGGCTCGCCCCGAGTCCTGAACCGGGGAGACACCATGGCCACCACGCACACGCTCGAAACGCCCGAAGCAGACATCGTCTACGACGTCCACGGGCCCGCGCCCGCCGAGAGTCCGCAACCTCCGCTGCTCATGGTCGGGCAGCCGATGGAGGCCGCCGGTTTTCACACGCTGGCTTCCCACTTCCCCGAGCGGACCGTGGTCACCTACGACCCGCGCGGGCTCGGGCGCAGCGCCCGGAAGGACGGCCGCGAGGACCACGTGCCCGCCGTGCAGGCCGGTGACCTCCACGCCGTGATCCAGGCGCTGGGCGCCGGTCCGGTCGAGGTGTTCGGCAGCAGCGGCGGCGCGGTCGCCGCGCTCGCGCTGGTCACCGCTCATCCCGAAGACGTCACCACGCTGGTCGCGCACGAGCCGCCGCTGGTCGGCGTGCTGCCCGATGCCGAGGCGGCCGACCGGGCCGGGAAGGCGTTCCGCGGCGCCTACCAGGCCGGTGGTTTCGGCGCGGGCATGGCGGCGTTCATCACGATGACGTCGTGGAAGGGCGAGTTCACCGACGACTACTTCGCGCTGCCACCGGCGGACCCGGCCCAGTTCGGCATGCCCACCGAGGACGACGGCCGCCGTGACGACCCGCTGATGAGCGATCGGTCGGCGGCCGTTACGGCGTACTCCCTCGACGTCGACGCGCTGAAGTCGGCGTCCACGCGGGTCGTGATCGCGGTGGGTGAGGAGTCGATCGAGGTGATGACCGGCCGCGCGGCCCTCGCGACCGCCGCCGCGCTCGGCCAGGAGGCCACCGTCTTCCCCAGCCACCACGGCGGTTTCCTCGGCGGCGAGTTCGGTTACGCCGGTCAGCCGGAAGCCTTCGCGAAGAAGCTGCGGGAGGTGCTGTCTACTGTGGACTGAGGTGCTCGATCAGCTTCGCGAGCTGGTCGGCGTACTGCCGCACGAAGTCGGGTGAGCCGGGGTCGCTCCCGGTGAGCCCTTCGACGACGTGCGGCAGCGTCACCGGCGCCATGGCCGCGGCCATCAGCAGCACCGTGAAGCTCGCGGGGTCGACCCACTCGGGAAGCCGGCCTGCGGCCTTCATCGCGGCGATCTGCTCGACCGTCCCGGCGAGGCGCTGGGCGCGGGGCGCGTGGTCGGGATCGGATTCCGGGCCGTCGTACTCCAGGCCCGACCACGCCAGGAGCCGGATGCCGTCGCGGTTGGCCGTCGCCTCCAGCGCGTACCGGCGCAGCTGTTCCGAGAGGGGAAGGTCCGGCGCCATCAGCTCGTTCTGGCGCTGCCCCCAGCCCTCGGACATCGCGCGGTACAGGCCTTCCTTGCCGTCGAAGTAGTACGAAATCAGCTGCTGGTTCACCCCGGCCCGCGCGGCGATCGACGCGATGCGCGCGCCCGCGTACCCCTTGGCGGCGAACTCGGCGCCCGCCGCCTCCAGGATGAGACGGCGGGTGCGTTCCGGATCCCGTTGCCGCTCCTGCGGTTTCGGCGAACGGCGGGGCTTCGGCGCGGTCACGTCCGCGACTATACGTCAACCAGCTGCTTGACTCTGCCGAACGGATGGTTGACGGACGGCCGCCGCCAGCGCGAGCACCAGCACCCCGGCGGCGACGACGAGCGCGCCGGTGGTCGCGGACGCGTAACCGCCGTCCAGCCGGGTGAAGAACACCGTGCCGAACAAGGCGATCCCGGTCGCGGTGCCGAGCTGGACCGTCGTGTTCACGATGCCGGACGCCGCGCCCGCCTCCGTCGGGTCGACGTCCGCCATCGACGCCCCGAACAGCGCGTTCAGCACCGCGCCCATCCCGAGCCCGACGGCGATGACCGGCACCAGCAGCGTCCACGCGCTCAGCGTGGAACCTCGCACCAGCAGCGCGATCGCGACGAGTCCCGCCAGCAGCACGCCGATGGCGCCGACGGTGAAGACCCGGCCGAACCGCGGGGCGAGCCGCAGGCCCAGGACGTTGCCCGCGACGATGCCGAGCGTCGACGGGGCGAACGTCAGCGCCGCTTCCCACGGGGAGAACCCGAGGCCGAGCTGCAGGTGCAGCGTCAGGATGAAGAACACGCCGACCCCGGTGTTCACGCAGAGCAGGACCACCTGGCTGCCGGCCAGCCGCTTCAGCAGGTCCGGCGCGACCAGCGGTTCGAGGCCGCGGCGGGCCTGGTTCCGCTGGTGCAGCGCAAAAAGCCCGAACAGCGGGACGGCGGCGACGAGCAGCACGACCGTCCACATCGGCCAGCCCAGCTCGCGGCCCTGCACCAGCGGGTAGAACACGGCGAAGAGCGCGGCCGTCAGCAGCGCGAGACCGCCGAGGTCGAGGCGGTGGCGGCGGAAGCCCGGCCGGTCCGGCATCGTGACCAGCGCGCCGGCCAGCGCCAGCACGCCGATCGGCAGGTTCACCAGGAAGATCGCGCGCCAGCCGGTGCCGAACAGGTCGGCTTCGGTGAGTGCCCCGCCGAGCAGCGGCCCGGCGAGCCCGCCCAGCGGGAACGCGGCCGCGTACCAGGTCATCGCCTTCGGGCGCTCGCGCTCGTCGAACTCCGCGTGCACGAACGACAGGACCTGCGGCACCATCAGCCCGGACCCGACCCCCTGGACCACCCGCGCGGTGATCAGCACGCCGACGTGCCCGGCGAGGCCGGCGGCCAGCGAAGCGGCGGTGAACACGACCATGCCTGCCACGAACAGCTTTTTCGTCCCGTAGCGGTCGCCGAGCCGGCCGCCGGTGATCAGCGTCAGCGCGAACCCGAGCGCGTACCCGGCCGAAATCCACTGCAGCGCGGCGTCCCCGGTGCCGAGCTCCCGCCGGATCGTCGGCAGCGCGACCGCGACGATCTGGTTGTCGATCATGTCGACGAGGACGGCCAGCACCGCGACCGCCAGCGCCCACCACCTGAGTGCGTGTTTCTCCACGACTTCCCCCTGTCCGCTTGGTCGCTCCGATAATCAGTCATCCATTCGACTGTGTCAACCATCTGTTTGATTAGCGGCACGCGGGAGTGGCACGGCTGATCAGCGCGGTGCGTGCCATCATCGGGCATGGCCACCCTTCGCGACGCCCGTGAGCCGGAGCTCAACAGTGGGATCCTGCCCGGGAACGTGCGCGCCGATGACTGGATCATGCTCATCCTGGCCGCCGGCTCGGTCGGGCTGCTGGGGTTCATGCTGCTGAGCCCGCCGGCGCGCGACGCCGGGCTCGTGATCTTCTACATCGACTGCGGGATCTGCGGGATCTTCCTGATCGAGTTCCTCTGGCGGTGGCGGAAACGCCGGTGGGTCAAGAAGTTCCTGGTGCGCAACTGGTACGAGCTGTTCGCGATGATCCCCGTCGCGCACCCCGCGATGGCCGCGCACAAGTTCATCAGCGTGGTGCTGCTGCTCATCCGGATCGGGCGGGCCGCGGACCGGGCCGTCGGGGAGCAGTTCACCTACCGGCTCGTCGACAAGCTGTCCGAGCCGATCGTGAAGGCCATCAAGAAGCCGGTGACCATCGCGGTGCTCGACGAGGTCGTCAAGGTCCTGGAAACGGGCAACTACCCCGAAAACCTCGCGAAGTCGCTCGGGGCCAACAAGGACGAGCTGCGCACGATCATCGCCGAGAAGATCGCCGCCGACCCGCAGCTCGGGAAGCTCAAGCGGCTCCCGTTCCACGACGAGATCGTGCGGACCGTCGTCGACACCTCGTTCCGCGTGCTCCTCGAAGTGCTGCTCGACCCGCGGATCGACGACTTCTTCTCCACCGTCGTCCGCGACAACCGCGAGCAGATCCGGCTGGCCGTCCAGCTCGGCCTCAACGAGATCGAGGACGACGACAAGGAGAAGTCCCTGCCGGTGCGCACCCAGCACTCGGCCGCGCTGGAGTACGACCGGCTGCACCCGAAGTCACGTTCGTAGGTACGCGCCGAGCAGGCCGCCCGCGGTGAGCATGGCCCGGCCGCGGTCGTTCAGCTTTCCCTGCCAGGTGACCAAAGCCCCGGCCAGCGACTCGGTGCCGCCGGCCGTGCGGACCTGGGCGACCACCGTCGCGATGTGCTCCAGCGGGTAACCGCCGCGGCGCAGGAGGTGCGCCAGCTCCGCGTCCCGGACGTCGGCCGCGCGGAAGACGCGGTAGCCGGTCGCCGGGTTCCGGTCGGGCACGAGGATGCCGGCACGCTCCCACGCCCGGACGGTCGCCGCGGTGACACCGAGGCGGTGGGCCAGCTCGCCGATGCTCCGGACGGCTCCCGACGGCTCGGGCGCCGCCGTCAGGTGGCCGATCGCCTTCCGCACCGCGGCCAGGGTTTCGCGGTCGCGGAGCAGCTGGGCGTGGCCGCGGTCGACCAGGGTGAGCGCGCGGTCGAGGTCGTCGCTGTGGACGGCGTTCATGACCCCGCCCGCCGTCGCGTGGCCGTACGCTGCGACGAGCGCGAGAAAAGCGCGCAGCGCGGCGGCGTGCGCCTCGGTGTAAACCCGGTAGCCGCTCGCGGTGCGCGAAGCGGGCGGGAGGAAGCCGTCCTGCTCGTAGTTGCGGACGGCCTGCGTCGAGATCCCGTGCTCGCGGGCGAGGTCGGCTGGTCGCACGAGTTGAGACTTTAGCCGAGGCTCAGCAGCTGAGGCTGTCTCAACTTTCAATAGAACCTTCAGCGATACGATCGAATCTCATGGACAACGCAGACTTCCTGGCCCACGGCGAGCCGACCCACGACGATCCGGCCATCGGGCAGCTCCGCAACACCCGGTTCGAGGAGCTGGCCGCTCGGGGCGTCCGGTCGATCGCGCTGGAGTCCGATCGTGTGGCCGGGCTGATCGTCGACGACTTCGTCCGGGACGGCGTGGGCACGCTCGACGAGGTGATGCGCGAAGGCTTCTCACACGGCTTCGGCGCGTTCGGCTTCAACCGCGACCTGGTCACCTGGATGCGCGAGTACAACGACGGCCGTCCCGCGGACGAACGCCTGGCCTTCCACGGCTTCGACGCCTCGACCGAGATGATGAGCGCCCCCAGCCCGCGCACCTACCTCGAGCACACCCGCGACTACCTGGGCCTCGACCTCGACATCGCCGGTCTCGCCGGTGACGACCAACAGTGGAGCCGTGAAGACGCCGCGCTGAACCCGGCGGTGTCCGTCGGGGACACGGCCGAGGCCCACCGGCTGCGCGTGCTGGCCGACGACCTGGTCACCGAACTGCACCTGCGGGCGCCGGAGCTGATCGCGGCGACGTCGCGCGCGGCGTGGTTCCGGGCCAAGACCCACGTCACCGCCGGGCTCGGCCTGCTGCGCTACCACCGTGAGGCGGCGCAGCCGGGGGACCAGCGCACGCGGTTGTGCCGCCAGTGCGGCGTCCGCGACGTGATCATGGCCCAGAACCTGCTCGACATCCGGGACGTCGAAGGCGGCCGGGGCGCGACCATGGTGTCCGCGCACAACAGCCACCTGCAGCGGGAAATCAGCCTCTGGCGTTCGCCGATGGTCGACTTCGAGTGGTGGAGCGCCGGGGCGATCGTCGCGTCGCTGGTGGGCGAGCGGTACACCTTCGCGTGACGCACGGCGGCCCCCGCACCGGGGTCGGGTCCGGTGCGGGGGCCGCCGATCACCCGGGTTACGGGTAGTTCACCACGTTCACCGGCACCGTGCCGGTGGGCGTGACGCCGCCCGCGTCGTTGATGACGTGGGTGATCGTGCCGCGGTAGTTGAGCGAAACCGTCAGCAGGTTGTGGAACCGGACGCCACTGGTGTTCGGCACCTCGAACGCGTGATAGCTGGACACCGCCGGGTTCGTGTCGAAGAAGCAGTAGCTCCCGAGCCCCCAGGCCTCATGGGACGTCACGTTCGCCCCGACCTTGTAGGCCGCGTACCCCGCGACTCCCGATGGCGCGTTCCACGACGCCTGGTTCGGCACGTCGTAGGGCATCTCGTTCTGGAAGAAGATCGTCTTCCCGCCCTGGCCGTTCCAGATCACCTGGTACTTCTGGTAGTGCTCGACGAACAGGCCGGTCGCCAGCACGTTCGCGCCGTTGACCACGAGCCCGGTGTCGGCCGTGTTCGTGTTCCAGCCGACCGTGCCGCCGTTGCCGTGGTCGGCGCGCCACGCCCAGATGTGGTCGATGACCGTGTTGGCGCTGTTGACGATCAGGCTGTTCGTCGCCTTGCCGGCGATCGCGCCGCCGATCCGGAAGAACACGTCCTGGACCGTGGTCGGGTTCGCCGCGTGGTTCGCCGACGACCCCGACTGGCCGACCGTCAGCAGCGCCTGCGAGTTCTGCGTGCCGGCGTCGAACAGCAGGCCCTTGAGCCGGACGCCGTCCACATCGGACACCTGCATCGCGTTGACGCCGTTGTCGGGCACCAGTGTCGGGTAGCCGATGCCGAGGATGGTCGTGTTCGCACGGGTCACGTTGAGCGTCTGGTTGAGGTGGTAGATGCCCGGCGTGAAGAACAGGTTGCAGCCCGCGGCGAGCGCGTTGTTGATCGACGCGGCCGTGTCACCGGACTTGACGACGTAGAACTGGCTCATCGGCGCCGACGTGCCGGGGGTGCTGCCGTTCGCCCAGCTCGGGCCGGACGCGTTGGTGCGCAGCGAAGGCAGGAAGACGCGGTACTTGCCGGTGCCGTCGACGTAGAGGTAAGGCACGTCGCGTGAGACCGGCGTGGTCGCCAGCGTCGTCTCGGGCGGGTTCGGGAAGGTGTTCGCCGGCGCGCCGCTGGTGCCGGAGAAGACCATGTTCCAGACCCCGCCGTTCCAGCTGCCGAGCTGAGAGTCTCGGGTGTACCACTGCTGCTGCGACACCGACGCGGCCTGGCCGGCCACCTTCGTGTCGGCGATGTAGCCGCCGCTGGCGTAGCCGTAGCTCGCCGGGTACAGCTGCAGCCCGCCGCGGACGTCCATCCGGCGGAACGGCGCGGCCTGCGCGACCGCCCAGCGCTCGTTGCCACCGGACGGGTTGACCGCCATGTTCTCGGCCGAGCGCCAGAAGTTCTGCAACGCGACGCCGTTGTCGGAGGCGTTGAAGGCGTCGACGGTGACGTCACCGTTGATCAGGACGTCGCCCGGGTTCTGGCCGAGGCCGGCGACCGAGGTGTAGAAGCCGACGTTGTCGTGCACGTTGTTGTACGTGCCCGGCTTGAACAGGTGGGCGACGCGCCGGTCCGCCATCTGCGCGGTGAGCGTGTCCTTCTGGTTGTTGAAGTCGGTGTCGAGCTGCGCCTGGATCGTCGCCGCGGACATGCCCGGGTCGAAGATCCGCACGTTCGGCCCGAAGTTCGGGGTGTCGGACTGCGTCGGGCAGCCGGCCTGGGTGCCGATCGTGTAGGTCGCGCTGGACACCGCGGACGTCGTCGAACCGGACTTGAGCGCGATCGCGTTGACCGTGCGCGAGGTCGGGACGCTGATCGGCGCGGTGTACTGCGGCGACGACGCGGTCGGCGTCGAACCGTCCACTGTGTACCGGATGGTGGCGCCCGAGGTGGCGCTGCTCAGGGTCACCGTCTGGGTGCTCGAGTAGGTGCCGCCGGGCGGGCTGAACGTCGGCGCGGCGACCGTCGTCGTGCTGCCGCCGACCGTGTAGGTGAAGTGCGGGGTGTCGTACTGCGGGCCGCTCTTCTCGTAGGTGAACCAGTAGTCCAGCGTGTTCCCGGTGCTCAGGCCGTTGACGGTGGTCCGCCAGGTGCCGGAGGAGTTGGTCATGCGGACGTTCTGCTGCCCGACACCCGGCACGCCGGTGTAGTGGACGTCCACGTACAACGCGGCCGTCGTCGGGGTGAAGTTGAGCTGCAGCTGGGTCGAGCTCAGCTGGGTGACGCTCTGGGTGTAGTCGTCCGCGGCGAGCGCGGCGGGGGCGTTGAGCCCGGCGCCGAGCAGGAGGGCCACCGCCGCGAAGGCGACGGCGCCGCGTCGTCGAAACTTGCCAAAGGTCCGGTTCACGCCGTGACACCTCCGCCGTTGGGGATCCACGAGCATTTGTTGCGAGTCACAACAAAGTAGCTTCCGCTGAACGGTACTTCGATTACTTTTTGGTAACACTTGTCTGGACCAATTACCCGGCCTGCCTGGGCGCGCCGGACCACGGGGTGCTGAGCCTTCGACCCGGCTCGGCGCGCGGTTCAGGCCGCGGTGAGCAGCGCCGCTCCCGCCGGGTGCGGCGGCAGACACGGACGGGTGACGTTCGCGTGTGGCATTTTCGCGCGTCGCGGTGCGGGGTAACGATGTCTGCATGCTGGACACCGATGTGCGGTCGCGGGGGCTCGCCGTGGTCACGCCCGCCGGCGCCGTGCGGTTCGCCGTGCGGGCCGACGGCTGGGACGTGCCCGCGCGGCCGGAGTTCACCGAGAAGCTCGGGGCCGCGGGGCGGCTGCTCCGGTGGCGGCACCGGTCCGTGCGGCTCGACGTGCTGACCGGGCCGAGCGTGCCGCAGCTGCCGGACGGCTGCCCGGTCGTCACCCGGGAAACGACCTTCTTCCGGGTGCTGGCCCGGGAACCGCTCAGCGAGTTCGTCGTCCAGGCCGAGCTGCCCGGCGAGCCGGCTGCCGACGACGGTGAAAGCGCCTTCACCGTCGAGACCGCCGACGCCGTGGTGAGCGTCGGCGGTCCCGGTCCGGACCAGCTTCGCGACTGCTCCCGAGCCGGGCAGCACGTGCCGCCGTACTGGGCCGGGCTGCTCGGCGATGACGCCGTCGAGCGGAGCGGGTCGACGCTCACCTGGCAGCTGCCCGCCGTCGAGCGCGGCGACTACGCCGAGCTGTGGGTCTCCGTCGCCTGGAGCGAACCGAGCGAGCACCCGGGCACGCGGCTCGCGATCGACATCGACCCGGCCCGGGTGCTGCGCGAGCTGACCCGGTGAAGTCCGGTCCGGGTCCGGAGCGCCGACCCGGATCGGGGTTGGCGCACGCGTGTCCATGAGGTCCGTCCGATCTGTCACATCTGCGGTGAGCGATCCGTCAAGGTGATGACCGAACACGACCGAAGGACGGAACCCCGTGGACGACCTGGCGCACCGCTTCGAGACCCATCGTGACCACCTGCGGTCCGTCGCCTACCGGATGCTGGGGTCGCTGACCGAGGCCGAGGACGCCGTGCAGGAGGCGTGGCTGCGGCTGAGCCGGAGCGACTCCGCCGCCGTCGAGAACCTGGGCGGCTGGCTCACCACGGTCGTCGGCCGCGTCTGCCTCGACATGCTGCGCTCGCGCAAGGCACGGCGCGAGGAGCCGCTGGACGGGTTCGTCCCCGACCCGGTCGTCAGCCGGGACGACGCCAGTCCCGAGCACGAGGCGCTGATCGCGGACTCGGTCGGGCTCGCACTGCTGGTCGTGCTGGAGACGCTGACCCCGGCCGAGCGGCTGGCGTTCGTGCTGCGGGACATGTTCGCGATGCCGTTCGAGGAGATCGCGCCGATCGTCGGCCGCTCCGAAGCCGCCACCCGCCAGCTCGCGAGCCGCGCCCGGCGCCGGGTCCAGGGCGCGCCGGTCGCGCCGGACCCCGACCTCGCCCGGCAACGCGAAGTCGTCGACGCCTTCCTGGCCGCCGCGCGCGGCGGTGACTTCGACGCGCTGGTGACGGTCCTCGACCCGGAGGTCGTGCTGCGCGCCGACCGCGGCGCGACGGGCGGCTCGGTCGAGGTCCGCGGCGCGGCGCAGGTCGCGAACCAGGCCCTGACGTTCTCCCGGCTCGGCGCGGGCGGCGGAGTGGTCCACCGGGCCCTGGTCAACGGCGCGGCGGGCGTGGTGGCGACCCGCGACGGCCGCCCGTTCTCGGTGCTGGGCTTCACGGTGGCCGGCGGCCGGATCGTGGAGATCGACATCCTCGCCGACCCCGACCGCCTCAGCCGGCTGGACCTGGCCGTGCTCGACTGACTTCGGCGACGGAATGGAATCGAATGGTCGCTGTGAGCTACACTGAAGATTCTTTCCGGGCACACCGGTGGCGACCCGGACGGTCCGGAAGGCGGTAAGCACCGCAAGTGACCAGCCTCGACGAGGCGTTCGTGCGGGTGGACCGAGCCGCTTTCGTGCCCGCCCGGATCTGGTTCGACGACGAGCACGGCCGTCCGCAGCCGATCGACCGCGAGACCGAGCCCAGGCGATGGCGGTCCGCGGTGGCCTCGGACGCGCCGATCGTCACCCAGCTCGACGACGGTGCCACCGCATGGCCGGCCACCGGCCTGAACGCCACCAGTTCGGCATCGGAGCCGTCCCTGGTCCGTGACATGCTCCGCCGGCTCGAAGTACGCCCCGGAAACCGGGTGCTCGAGATCGGGACCGGGACCGGGTACCACACCGCGTTGCTCTGCGAGCTGGCCGGAACGGGCAACGTGACCAGCATCGAGGTCGACCCGGTGCTGGCCGGCCAAGCGCGCGCGAGTCTCGCCGCCGCCGGATATCGGCCGGACGTCATCACCGGCGACGGCGCCGCCGGATTCCCCGCACACGCACCCTTCGACCGGGTGATCGCGACCTGCGCCGTCACGGCCGGGCACATTCCCGTTGCCTGGGCCGAGCAGACAGCCGAGGGTGGCACGATTCTTTCCCCCTGGGGCACCGCGTTCTGGAACGGGGTCCAGGTCCGGCTCATCGCAGATGGTCGAGGCCGCGCGGAGGGGCCGGTGGCCGGCTTCGCTTCGTTCATGCGGATGCGCGCGCAGCGCACGCCTTTCGGGCAGGCGAGCAGGCTGTCCGATCTGATCGAAGCCGCGTCGGTGCGGGTCGAGACGACCACCGTCGCGCCGGACGCGGTCCGGTCCGGTGCGGGCGCGTTCGCTGTTTCACTGCACCTCGCCGATGTGCAGCAGTCGACGGCCTACAACTTCGACGGCGAAGGCACCGACGAATTGTTGCTCTACCACGTGGCAAGCAATTCGGTGGCCACTGTGCACGTGACCGCGGAAGCGGTCGCGACGGGGAAATATCCGGTGCGCCAGCTCGGTTCCCGGCGGCTGTGGACCGAGGCCGAGCAGGCGCACGCGTGGTGGCAGCGCCGTGGCGAGCCCGAAGCCACGCGCTTCGGTTTGACGGTGTCCGGAACGGGCCAGGAAGCCTGGCTGGATGAGCCCGGCAACACGGTGCTCGCCTTCTAGCCCCGTTCCCGATCGACCACCGCGCCGCGCTCGTCGGTCACCAGGGCGACCCGGTCCTGGTCGTCGAAGTGCTGGTAGCGGCGGCGGCCGTCGGCGTACTGGCGGACCGTGCCCGCCACCGTGATCACCAGCTCGCCGTCCTCGATCGCGTAGAGCTCGTCCGGGCTCAGGACTTCGTGGATGCGCGTGCCGTTGGTGACCAGGGTGCGGACGCGGCGGCCGGTGTGGTCGTAGCCGTACAGCGCGTTGACCCCGTCGTCGCCGTGGACGCCACGCAGGCGGCCGAACGCGTCGCGGATTTCGCTGCCCGGCGGCGTTTCCGGGACCTCGGCCACGCCCGGCGCGATGTCGTGCAGCAGCCCGTCCGGGCCGGCGACCACGTGCCGGCCCGCCGCGAACAGTTCGCTGATGCCGTTCGCGTAGTGCACCGCCGTGCGCCGGCCGCGCAGGTCGTAGTGCACCGAGTCGATGAACCCCGGCACGCTGACCAGCCGGCCGACCTCGTCGTACTGGTGACGCACGGTCAGCCGCCCGTCGCCGGCGTCGGGGTACACCACCTCCGACAGCCTGCCGTCGGCCCGGCGCACGACGTCCAGCCGGTACTCGACGGCGACGTGCGCGGGCCGCCAGCGCCGCTCGGCGGGGTGGCCGAGCGCGTCGTACCCGAACAGCGTCACCCCCGATTCGTCGGTGACGCGCACCAGCCGTCCGCAGCTGTGCGGCCCCGCGCCGAGCGGCACCGGGGGCGCGCCGTCGTGGTAGGTGAACGTCGTGACCGGGGCGCCGCCCGGGTCGTCGACCCGCACCGCCACCAGCCGGCCGCCCGCGTCGTGGACCCGGTACACCGTGCGGCCGCCCGTGGACCGCGACTCCACCGCGTTCCCGGCCGCGTCCCGGACGTGCACCACCCCGTCCGCGCCGCGCAGCTTCCGCCCGAGCAGGTCGCGCGTGCCGTGCGGAACAGCTTCCTGGACGTCCGGCGCGGTGAGCGGGCGGCCGAGCGCGTCGTGGCGGAACTCCATCGCGGGCGGCCGCGGCTCGCCGTCGCGGAACGCCCGGCTCGTCCGGCACACCAGCCCGCGCGCGTTGTACTCGTGGTGTTCGTCGACGACGTCGCCGAGCAGCTCGGCGTGCCGGCGCTGCAGCAGCCGGCCCGCGCCGTCCCGCAGCTCCGACGTCACCAGCACCTCCGCCTCGCCGGACACCGCCCGCTGCTCGGTCGTCACCCGCACCGGCCCGCTGAGGTCGTAGCGGTAGCGGACGGTCGGCAGCTCCGCCGAGTCGCCCGGCCGCACGACAGTTTCGGGCCGCCCCAAGGGATCGTGGGTCACCGTCGTCACTGCGCCCGCCGGGTCGGTCACCTCGCACACCCGCGCCGTGCGGACGTCGTAGCGGGTGGCCGTCACGTTCCCGAGCGAATCCGTGACCACCTCGGGGAAACAGCGGTCCTCCGAATACCGCACCTCGCGGGACTGCCCGTCCGGCCCGGTCGTCGTGGTGCGCAGGCCGGTGACGGTGTCGAACCGCCCGTGGAACGTCGTGACCCACCAGCCGTCCTCCCCGGGACGGCGGTGGTAACCGTGGTGGCGGAAGTCCGGCGGGACCAGCCCGTAGACCTCGGCGACAAGCGCGTCGGTGAGCACCAGCTCTTCTTGCGCGGTGAGCACACCGCGGGTGCCGGCCGTGCCGTCCGGTCGCTCGTCGTACCGGAACAGCTTGTCGGACAAGACTTTCCCGGCGCCGTCCAGCTCGCGGACCCGGGCGGGCAGCGCGATGAAGCGGTGCTCGGGATCGGTCGTGTACGTCGTGCGCGTCTCCCGCACCACCGGCTCACGGCCGGGGCGCTCGGTCGTTTCCACCTCCCGGACGGGGTTCCCGGTGGTGTCGAGGGCCGTCTCGGTCGTGGTGACCGAGACCGGCGCTTCCCGGCGCTCGAACTCCGTCGTCACCGTTCGAGTCCACTGAGGACGGCGTGCGCGTTCGACCCGGCGGTAGGGGCGATCCGCGTCGGGCGAGCCGTCGAGGCCGTACGTCTCCTCCTTCTCCAGGAAGCCGTCGGCTCCGAACCAGCGGAGGGTCCGGAGTGTCGGGACGTGCTCGTCCCCGAGCTCGTCCTGGACCACCCGGCCGAACCCGGTGAAACCCGGGATGAAGCGGGCTTCGTCGTACTCGAACTCGGTCACGCCGGCCTGGCCGGTGGCCGACTCCAGCAGTGAGACGCGCCGGACCACCGGAACCGCCTCGACGGTCGTGTACTCGATCTCGGTGCGCAGCCCGATGCCGTTGTCGATCCCGCTCAGCCGCCCGGCACGCGGGGTGTCACCCGGTTCGAGCGAGACGTACGGCATCGACTCCTCGGCGTCGAGCAGCAGGACGCCCTGGTCGGCGCCGCCCCCGGCCCGGGCCCGCGTGGCGAGCTGCACCCGCCGCGCCGGCTGCGGTTCCGCCCGGGTGTAGGCCAGCCGCAGCACGGGCGCGGCCGCTTCGGCGCCGCGCGCGTCGAACCCGGTCAGCGCCACGGACGTCAGCATGGACGCGCCGGTCACCTCGTCGGTGTTGTACCCGAGGGACCACCGCTTCACGAGCGGCCGCGCGTCTCCCGGCACCCGCAGGTCGATCCGGGCGCAGCGCAACGCCGTGGTAACGAGGGCGCCGCCGCGGCCCCAGCGCAGCACGTCCGGCCGCGGCTCGTAGGAGAAGTCCACTTCGTACGGTCCGTAGGCTACGCGGGCGAGGTACGCCTGGCCGCTGTGGTGCGCCCAGGTGAACGCCGCTGTGTTGCCCAGCGCGTCCTCGGTCCGCTGGAGGTTCCAGGCGGACCCGCCGCCCTCTTCGGGTGCGAGGAAGTGGCGGACGCCCGACCGGGTGGTGAGCAGGTAGCCGTCACCCCGGCGGAACAGCCGGCCCGCGGCACTGGCCCGCGCGCGGCCGTCGTGCGGCCGGACGTGCGGGAGCGGCACCGAGAAGCCGGCGCCGAAGAGCCCGTTCGGCGCGCCGGTGGCGTACCGCAGCACGAGCGCCGGCGCGATGCCGCCGGGCCCGGGCGGCAGGTCGAGCGGCACCGTGAACCCACCACCGCCGGTGGCCGGCTCCGGCGTGAAGGCGCCGCCCGGCCCCCGGACCGGCGCGGGCCGGCCTGCTTCCTGCGCGCCCGACCCGAGCGGAACCATGTGATCTCCCTGGTGGCTGCGTGACTTCCGGAGGGCCAAGTGGGTGAGGCGGGCACGTCAGATACGTCGTCACCCGTTTGCCGTCTTAGTTATGCGTTCGTGACTTCGATGTCGTATTTCAGTGGCGGCTCACCGGTCTTTTCCGGGTGCCACGTGATCAATGCGAGGGCCGAGGCAGCAGGAGGGTGGACCCGATGGTCGTCAGGTTCGTGCGGGACGAGACCACGGAAGTGGCGGCGGAGGAATCGAGCACGCTCAACGAGCTGCCGACCCCGCCCCGGCAGCTGCTCGACCGGCACGGCGCGCGGGTGCTCGACCCGGCCACGGCGGTGGTCGCCGCCGGGCAGCCGGTGCCGCGCACGACCGTCTACCGGCCGGGCGTGTTCCTCCTGCCGAACCGGTTCGTGCGTGACCAGGAGACGCTCGCCGCGATCAACCGCGTCCTGGCGCGCATCGGCATCTACGCCGCGCCGGCCGGCCGCGGCGACGGCAAGGAAACCGAGCGCGCCCGGCAGCTCGACGACCTGCCTGTGCGGGCCCTGCTGCACGTCCGTGAGGACTCCGACCCGGTCGTCGTCGACTGCTGGAAGGCGCTGCAGCTGCTGAGGTCCGCGGCGTCCGGTGAGAAGCCCGAGCTCGACCCGAAGATCGCCGCCCAGGTCTCCGTCGAGCACCTGCTGTTCAGCACGCCGGTCTTCGGCGGGGTGCCGTGGGAGACCAGCGGCCTCGGCGGCACCCCCTGGGAGACCAGCGGGTTCGGCGCCGGCAGCTCGTACGGGCGCACCCGCGGCGCCAACCGGATCCCGGTCACGCTGGCCGCCGACCCGCCGTTCCGCAGCGAGAAGCCCGGGCACCGGCGGCCGGTCGTCGCGGTGCTCGACACCGGCATCGGCCCGCACCCGTGGTTCGGCCTCGCCGACCGCAGCGGCCCGCCGCCCGCCGGCGCCGGGCTCACCGTCGCGCCGGACATCCAGGCGGCGATCCTGCAGGCCCAGCTCGACTCCGGCAGCACCCTGCCGACCCAGCTGCTCAGCGACTACTGGGACGCGCCGACCACCGGCCAGCCGCTGATCGGCGACGTCGACACCGACACCGGGCACGGCCTGTTCATCGCCGGCATCGTCCGGCAGGCCTGCCCCGAAGCCGACACGCTCGCGATCCGCGTCGTGCACAGCGACGGCGTCGCGTACGAAGCCGACGTGCTGCTCGCGTTGCACCTGCTCGCCGACCGCGTGCGGGACGCGCAGGCGAACAACCGGCCCGAGAACATGGTCGACATCGTTTCGCTGTCGCTCGGCTACTACGAGGAGAACGCCGCCGACATCGCCTACACCGGCCAGTTCGGCGCGGCCATCGCCGAGCTGCTCGGCCTCGGCGTGCTCGTGGTCGCCGCCGCGGGCAACGACGCCACCACCCGCCGCTTCTACCCGGCGGCCTTCGCCGACCAGCCGCTCGCCAGCGGCTGCGGCCCGCAGGTGATCAGCGTCGGCGCGCTGAACCCCGACGTCTCCGCGAGCAAGGCGCTCTTCTCCAACGAAGGCCCGTGGGTGCGCTGCTGGGCGACCGGCGCCGGGGTCGTCAGCACCTACCCGACCGACGTCCGCGGCACCGCGGCCGCCGACCACGAAGTGCCCGACCAGGGCCGGAACTCGTTCGACCCGGACGACTACAGCGCCGGCTTCGCGGTCTGGGACGGCACGTCGTTCGCCGCGCCGCTCGCCGCCGCCGAAATCGCCAAGGCCCTGTTCCCCTTCGGCTCCGAGCTGGCGACGGTCGACCGCGACACCGTCGTCAAACGAGCTTGGGCCGCGCTCGGTTCGCTGTGAAAGTGGCCAAGACCGACCACGGGCGCGTCGCCGCCCTGTTCGACGCCGCGCGGGAGGGCGACCGCGCGGCGCTGAACGACCTCGTCGCCCTGCTCACGCCGCTGCTCTGGCAGGTCGCGCGGGACCAGGGGCTGGACGCCGACCAGGCGGCCGACGTCGTGCAGACGACGTGGCTGCGGCTGCTCGGCGCGTTCACGGAGATCCGCTCGCCGGTCGCGCTCACCGGCTGGCTGATCACCGTGACCAAACGGGAAGCCTGGCGGGCTGGGGAAAAGCGCCAGGTCGAACGGCCGCTGCCGGAACTGCCGGAGCGGCTGACCGAAGCGTCACCGGCACCCGAGGAGGGGGTGCTGCGCGACGACCAGCGCGCGCGGTTGTGGCGCGCGGTCGACGCCTTGCCCGAACGCTGCCGCAGCCTGCTGCGGATCGTGGCGTTCGTGCACCGGCCGGACTACGCCGAAGTGGGCGCCCGGCTGGGAATGCCGAGGGGGAGTATCGGCCCGACCAGGGGACGTTGCCTCGCGCGCCTGCGCGAGCAGCTACTCGCCAACGGCGAAGGAGATTGGCTGTGACCACCGTCGAACCACCCGGCGCGAACGAGCCGTTGGACGCGCTCGACTTCCGGCTGCTGGCCGGGCTGCGCGAACTGTGGGAAGACGCCGACCCGATGCCCGACACGCTGGTGGAGCAGATCCGGTTCGCGATCCAGCTGGAGGACGTCGACCTCGAAGTGATGCGGATTCGGGAACAGGAGGGGCTGACCGCCGCAAGAAGTGCTGCCGAACAGGGCAGGCTCATCACTTTTGACAGCGAAAGCCTGACCATCATGGTGAATGTGAGCCCCGAATCCGGGGGTACGATCCGGCTGGACGGCTGGCTCACCCCGCCCGCCGAGCACCCCATCGAGGTCCGCACCGTGAACGGGCCGCTGACGACGGACTCCGACGCCGAAGGCCGGTTCGCCGTCGGCGGTGTGCCGCACGGGATGGTGCAGGTCCTGGTCCGGACGCTCGGGCGGTCGAGGACGGTGAGCACGCCGGCCATCGAGCTGTGACCCGCCCTTCTCCGAACTCCGACGGAATCGGGGAGCTGGTGGCCGGAGTCCGGACGGCATTGCGCAAGCTCACGCCGACCGGCCTGGATCGAGCCTCCAACTTGGCCGAGGAGGCTCGGCGAGCGCTGGCCGGACTCGGCTCGGAGCAGCCTGAACTACGCCAGGCGGTCGTCGGCTTGGGACAGGTGACGGCCGAAACGTGTGGTGTCCAGCAGCTTCTGGGCAGTGTGACGAACCTGCTGACGAGTTACCTGGCCGGCCTTGGAGCCGACGCAGCGGGAGTGCCGGTCGAGCCCGTGCGGTCATCGGCCGCCGGTGAGTCGGTGGCCAAGCCCTCGAAGCCGGACGGCCGGCGCCTCACTCGCGAGCAAGCGGAAGCTCTGCAGCGGGAGATGCCGCCGCAGGTTGTCGGCAACAGCGGAACCAAGACGCACGGGCGGTGGGTGGACGAGCGGGGCAGGGCACACGAGATCGTCAGCGGGAGAGACGAGGATTCCGCCGAAGCGGCCCGCATCCTCCGCGAGAACGGCATACCTCCTCGAGGCGAGCTGGCCACGACGGCCGATGTGGAACAGAAGCTGGCGGCGCGAATGGCGAGAGAAGGCCGAAGGCATTTGGATGTGTCTCTCAACAACCGGCCCTGCAAGGGGCCATACGGCTGCGACACCTTGGTGCCGATTATCCTGCCCGAGGGATGACTGTTCACGCGCCGAACTACCGCAAGACGTTCACCGGAGGAGCCAACCCGTGGTCACGCTAGAGGTCTGGTACAACCAGGAACCGGACAACGACTACGGCCCGGGTGATCCGGCGATTCTCGTGAGTTCGGCGGGGGAACTGGACGCACTCATCACACGAGTACAAGAGGACACCAAAGACCTTCCGGTGCCCTCGATGGTCGAATGCTCCGTCGCCGGAGATCCGAAGTCGGGAGTTTTCGACATGGGTATCGGGCAGGAGACAGGCTTTGTTCTCTTCATGACACCGGAAGCCGTGCAGACGCAAGGTGACGGGAATCTTGCCGGGTATGTCATTTACGACTACATGGCACACGTACGGGAAATCCCCGCCAGCTACCAAGTGGCGATGGACGAAGTCAGGCGAGTGGCGCTGGCTTTCCTGGAGACCGGGAGCGTTCCGGCAGGACTGGTTGCCGACCGGTCCCCGGGGTAGTTCGGCCGGCAAAAGAGGCTCTGGGACGGTGCCGCGCCGGAGGTACGGTTGTGCCCCGCCCTTCTCGGCCGAGGGGGACGGTCCCGGCCGGAAGGGCAGCCCGTGGTCGCGTCTGGGCAGGGCGTCGAAGACCGGGTGCGCGACCTGCACAGACGTGCGGTCGCGGCGACGAACAACGGCCAGCCGGTGGTCGGCGGCCGGCTGATCCGCTCCGCCGCGCGCCTGCTCGGCCTGCCCGCGACCGCGCCGCCGCCGGAGTGGCCCGCCTGGCCCGACCTCGCGACGCGCGTGCTCGGCACGTACGCGGCCGTCGAAACCGCGCTGGGCAACAGCACCCGCGGGCTCGCCCTGCTCGACGAGGCCGACGTCCTCGTGTCGGACGCCGGGCGCGGGATCCTGCGCCAGCAACGGGGTCTCGTCTTCATCCTGATCGGCCGGATGGACGAGGCGCTGACGTGCTTCGACGAGGCGATCCCGCTGCTGCGGCAGGTCGGCGAGTTCGTCGTGCTCGCCCGGACCCTGCTCAACCGCGCGATGCTGCACCAGTACGCCGGACGCGTCCGGCTCGCGCTCGCCGACCTCGACCAGTGCGAGCAGATCGGCGCCGGGCAGGCGTCGGAAGAGGGCCTGGCACGGATCTTCGCGAAGGCGGCGCACGGCCGCGGCCAGGCGCGGGTGCTGACCGGCGACATCCCGGGCGCGCTGCGCGACTTCGACGCGGCGAGCGGGTTCTACGCCGAACAGAGTGTCGGGATGCTGCCGGTGCTGGCCGTCGACAAGGCCCGCGCGCTGCTCGCCGCCGGGCTGCCGAACGAAGCCGCCGCCGAGCTCGACGCGGCGCTCGAGCAGTTCCCGCGGCTGCGGATGAACCAGGAGCACGGCGAGGCCGAGCTGACCCGCGCGCTGGCCGCGCTGGCGAGCGGCGCCCCGGCCACCGCGCGCAGCTGGGCCGTGCGCGCCGAACGGCGCTTTCGCCGCCGGGGCAACGAAACCTGGGCCGCGGTCGCGCAGCTGACCGTGCTGCGCGCGGACTTCGCGACCGGCCGCCGGGTCGCGCGCGTCGTCGCGGAGGCGACCGCGCTGGCGGACCGGCTGACCGGGCTGGGCCTGCGCAACGACGCCGAAATCGCCGCGCTGCTGGCGGCCCGGGCCCGGATCGCCCGGGGTGACCTCGACGGCGCCCGCGCCGCGATCGCCCCGCGCGACCGGCGGACCGCGCCGCTGGAGAACCGCCTCTTCCGGCGGCTGGCCCTGGCCGAGCTCGGCGCGGCCGCCGGCAACCGGCGCGTCACGTTCGCGAACGCGCGCGCCGGGCTGACCCAGCTGCAGCGGCACCGCAGCCGGTTCGGCAGTGTCGACCTGCAGACCGGGACGACGTCGCTGGGCAAGGAGCTCGCGGACGCCGCACTCGCCGCGGCGCTCGCCCAGCGCTCGCCCGGCGTGGTGTTCCGCTGGCTCGACCGCTCGCGCGCGCAGGCGTTCCGGTTCCGGCCGGTGCGCCCGCCCGCGCACCCGCAGACCGTCGACGCCGTCGCCGAGCTGCGGTTCCTGTCGATGCAGATCCGCGCGGGCGAGCTGTCCGGGAAGCCGGACAGCCAGGCCGTGAAGCGCTGCGCCGCACTGGAACGCGAGATCCGCGCCAAGGGCTGGCAGGCCGAAGGCGCCGAGGTCGACCACCCGGAGGCCAAGCTCGGCGAGATCGGCGACGAGCTCGCGGCCACCGGCAGCGCGATGGTGTGCTTCCTCGCCGACCACGGCGCGTTGTGCGCGCAGGTGATCGCCGACCACCGGGTCGCGCTGATCGAGCTCGGCCCGGCTTCGGCCGTCGTCGAGCCGGTCGCGCGGCTGCACAGCGACCTCGACGCGTTGTGCGGGCGGCAGCTCCCGCCGCAGCTGGACCGGGTCATCCGCCGCTCGGTGCGCACCCAGGTCACCGCGCTGGACTCGATCCTGCTGGCGCCCCTGGCGTCCCGGCTCGGCGACCTCGACGTCGTCGTGGTGCCGACCGGCGCGCTTTCGGCGATCCCGTGGGGGCTGCTGCCGACGTTGCACGGCCGCCCGGTGACGGTCACGCCGTCGTCGTCGGCCTGGCTCGACGCGGGCCGCCGTCCGCGCCAGGCCGCCGGGGCGCCGCTGCTGGTCGCGGGCTCCGACCTGACCCACGCGGAAGCGGAGATCGCGCTGCTGAAGCCGTTGTACCCGGAGGCGGAGGTGCTGACCGGGCCGGACGCGACGGTCACGGCGACGCTCAAGGCGTTCGACGGCTGCCGGCTGGCGCACTTCGCCGCGCACGGCCACCACGAGCAGGAGAACGTGCTGTTCTCGCGGCTCAACCTGGCCGACGGGCCGCTGATGGCCTACGACGTCCAGCAGCTTTCGACGGCGCCGGAGCAGGTGGTGCTGTCTTCGTGCGACGTCGGCCAGACGGTGGTCCGCGCGGGTGACGAGGTCCTCGGGTTCACCGCGGCGCTGCTCTACGGCGGGAGCCGCACGGTGGTTTCGAGCGTGGCGCGGGTCGACGACCGCACCGCGGGCGGCGTGATGCTGGCCTACCACCGGGCGCTGTCGACGGGCACTCCGCCGGCACGGGCGCTGGCCGACGCGGCACAGGCGGAACCGCTGATGCCGTTCGTCTGCTTCGGCCGTAGTTGACAATTGTCTTGACGTCCGGCGCGGCGGTGGGTTGCTTTCGGGTGATCGACCCCATCTCGGCGCATCCCCGAGGGGTTCGTGGGCATCTTTCCCTGTGAGTCCAGTTGATCACGGAACGAGGGAGGATCACCATGAAGCGAACCGCTACCGCGCTGATCGTCGGGGGCCTGGCGGCCGGTGGGCTGTTCCTGGCCGGCGGGGCCGCGAACGCCATGCCGAGCGACACCCCGTGCGGCGCCTCGGACGTCCACGTGTCGGTCACGCCGGACCCGTCGAACGCCGCCGGGCACGAGGCCTACGTCCTCACCTACACCGCGACGTCGCCGAACACGAACTGCAAGCTCGAAGGCACGCCGACGGCGTTGAGCTTCCTCGCCGGCGGGCAGCGGCTCCCGGTGACCACCACCGCGGACGGCAGCCAGGCGCTCCCGGTGAACCTGCGTGACGGGCACCCGGCGGAGTCGCGGATCGTGCAGCGCTCGGCCGAGGCGGGGGTCGCGGCGGACTTCGTCACGTTCGACCTGCCGACCGGGCCGTTCGGCCAGCCGGTGAGCGTCGCGTGGCCGGCGGGGGCGCTCGTGAAGGGTGCCGCCGTCCAGGTCACGCCGGTCAGTAACTGATCTTCGGGAGGGGAACCACCATGAAGCGCATCTTGATCGGGATCGGCACGGCGGCGGGGGCGTTCGCGTTGGCCGCTTGTGGCACTTCGGCGGCTGCTCCTGCCGCTCCGGCTCCGGCTGCTCCGGCTCCGGCCGCTGCTCAGGGGGCTTCCGGGGGCGGGGTCGCGCCGGCTTCGACCGCCACACCGCGCTGCACCACCGCGGACCTGGAGGTCCTGCTGGGCAAGCCGGCCGAGAAGAACGACGCGCCGGGCCAGTACGACATCCCGCTGACCTACCGCAACACGACGGACCACACGTGCGGCCTGTACGGCGTCCCGGGCGTCGACCTGGTCGGCCCGGACGACGCGACGTTCGGCCCGGTGTACCACCTGCCGCGCGTCGACAACGGCGTGAAGTACAACGAGGTGACGGCGGGGACAACGGCGTCGGCGACGATCACGGTCGTGAAGCCGGCCGCCGGCGAGCCGACGTGGACCCCGAAGAAGCTGGTGACGATCCCGCCGGGGCAGCGGACCCCGCTGGAGGCGAGCTGGCCGGCGGACCTCCCGGTCCTCCGCCAGGACGCGGCAACCCACCCGGGCTCCTACGTGAACGGCATCCTGGCCGACCCGGCCTGAGCCCTGCCCCAGCGCCCCAAGGCCACCTTGGGGCGCTGGAGCCTGGGTCACTCGATCGGGTGAAGCGGGGGGCCGCGCGTCATTCCGGGCGTGGGGCTCCCTCTTTCTCGGTGCGGCGGTAACCGGCCGGCACGCCCCCCGACTGGCCGGTTACCGCTGCGATTTCTCTACGCACGGTGGAGCAGCACAACCGCGTCCGTCTCCGCGACGCTCACGTAGCCCGTGCTCCGCAGCTCACCGAGCGCAAAAGCCTTCGTCTCCAGCGTGGTCGGCCAGGACTGCTCCGGCTTCGCGACCACCACCCACTCCGGCCGCTCCGCCGACACTCCGTCGAAGAACAACACCGTGCAGCGGGACGTCAGCCGCGGGGCCAGGCGGTTGGACGCCAGGACCGTCGCGCCGTCCGGGATGCGGGACAGCACCGCGCTGACGCCGTCCCGCTGCGACGGCGTCCAGACTCCGCTCGTCAGGTGCGCCGCCTGCAGCGCCAGCGAGCCCAGCCCTGCGACCAGCGCGCACGCCGGCAGGAGCCACCGCCGGTCGAAGCGGCGGACGCCGTCCGCCGCCGCGAGGAACACGATCGGCATCAGGACCGCGCTGTAGTGGTATCCCAGGCCCCAGTAGCGGTCGTTCGCCGACACCAGCCGCCACAGCAGGGTCGGCGCCGCCAGCAAAAGCACCGGTGAGCGCACGGCCGCGAACGCCGTCGGCGCGACCAGCGCCAGCAGCATCGAGACCTTGACGATCGACCCGCCGAAAGGGTTCAAGCCACCGCTGTGCGCGTACGCGCCCGCCGGGTTCAGCGCCGGCAACACCACCGTCACCAGCAGGATCGACGAAGCCACGCCGAAGACGACGACCGCCCAGCCGAGCCGTCGCTGTTTGTTCAGGACCAGCACCACGCCGACCGCGGCGAGCGTCAGCGGCAGGTCCTCCTTGACCAGCACCAGCGGCAGCGCGCACCAGACCGCGGCCCGCCACCGTCCGCGCAGCAGGTGCTCCGCGGCGAACGCCACCATCGGCACGGCGAAGCAGACCTCGTGGAAGTCGAAGTTCACCGCGGACAGCAGCCCCCACGACAGCACGTACCCCGCGCCCACCACCGCACCCGGGCGCGCGCCCAGCACCCGCGACGCGCAGCGCGTCACGGGCACGGCGGAGAGCGCGAACAGGAACGCCTGCGCGACCAGCAGGCACCCCGGCCCCGGCCAGAGCAGGTAGAACGGCGCCAGCAGCACCAGGACCGGGTGGAAGTGGTCACCGAGCGTCGGCGCGCCCGGGCCGAGCAGGTCCGACACCGGCCAGCGCCCGTGCGCGTAGGACCGCACGGCCTGCTCGAAGATCCCCAGGTCGAACCCGCTCGCGTCGAACGTCCGCAGCCGCTGCAGCGACCAAGCCGCGTACCCGGCGAAGGCGACCGAAGCGACGACGTAGGGGACCGCGCGGCTTTCGCGCGTGCGCGCCGGAGCCGGCGCGAGATCGATCAGCATGGCCGGATGCTCGGGTGGCCACGCTGAACCGGAGCTTAAGCAAGCTGAAGAAGTCTTCAGGCGATCGGCAGGCGGAGCTCCAAGCGCGCGCCGGACGTGCTGTCGGTGACGCGCAGGGTGCCGCCGTGCGTCCGCGCGATCTCGGCGGCGATCGCGAGGCCGAGCCCGGAGCCGCCGTCGTCTTCGCGGGCGCGGTCTTCGTCGAGCCGCACGAACCGGTCGAAGACGCGCTCGCGGTCTTCGGCGGGAATGCCGGGACCGTCGTCCTCGACCGTCAGCACGGCCTGGCTGCCGAACGCGGTGAGCGTGATCGTCACGCGGCTCTTCATGTGCCGCTCGGCGTTGTCGACGAGGTTGCGCAGCACGCGCTCCAGCCGTCCCGCGTGGCCGCGCACCACCGGCATCGCCTCGATGTGCGTCGTGATTTCGACGCCGTCCCGCGGGAGCCGCTCGGCGACGTGTTCGGAAACCAGGTCTGCCAGCGCGACCGGCGCGGTGCCGGCCGGCTGGTCCGTGTCGAGCTTGCTGAGCAGCAGCAGGTCGCCGGCCAGCGCCTCCATCCGCGTGACGTCGAGGACGGCGTTGCGGTAGCTGCGGCGCCAGTCGAGCCGGTCCGGGTGGGCGAGCTGCACCTCCAGCTGCGTGCGCATCGACGCCAGCGGCGTCCGCAGCTCGTGCGACGCGTCCGCGGTGAACCGGCTCTGCCGCTGCACGGCCCGGTCGAGCCGGGCCAGCATCTCGTTCATCGTCACGGCGAGCTGGGTGATCTCGTCCCCGGAGTCCGGCACCGGGACACGCCGGCCGAGGTCACCCGCGCGCACGCCGTCGACCTCGGCGCGGATCGCGCCCACCGCCCGCAGTGACCGCCGGACGGCGAACCAGGCGACCGCGCCGATCAGCAGCGCGGCCGCGGGCACGCCGCCCCAGAGGATCCGCTGGGCGGTTTCGACGGTCTGGAGGCCGATGGGGTCGAGCGGCACCGACGCCTGGACGAAGTGCTGCTGGTCGGTCGTCCCGGTCTGCGACACCACGGTGTCGTCCCCGCCGAAGGGCCATCCCAGGACGCAGTCCGGTCCGTAGACCCGTGCCCGGCCGACGGTCGTGCCGGTGTTCCCCGGCTCGTCCGGGCAGCCGGTGTCGCCCGACTTGTCACGCCTGATCCAGTACCCGGCGTAGTCGAGCTGCCGGGCGACCTCGACCGGCTTGACCCCGGCGTCGAGCAGGGACCCGATCGCGCGGGCCTTCTCGCTGGCGAGCTGGTTCGCGGACGTTTCGAGGCCGCTTCTCAGCGCGTTCACGAACCAGTACGAACCCAGGCCGAGCACGAGCGCCGAAGCGAGAGCGGCGAAGAGGGCGACCCGCACCCGGGTCGACCGAGGCAGGAACCGGGCCATGCGGCGAAGATACCTGCGCACCTTGGAAGATCCGCCCGGCGCGTCACGCGCTTACCGTCGGAAGCTGTGACGGGCGAAAAGTGGCAAGCCGTGCGCGCCGCGCTGCCGGAGGTCGGCGGCCGGTTCGCGGACCTGGTGGCCGGCGTGCCGGACGCGCACGCGCGCTCGCTCGGCGAGTGGTCGGTCGCCGAAACGGCGTCCCACGTCGGGATGATCGCGCTGATGTACACGGCGATGATCCGCGGCGACGGCGGCCCGCTCCCGCTGCCGGGCCTGAAGGACCCGATCGGCGCGGCCAGCGTCGACACGATCTCCGACATGAACGCCCTCGCGCTCGAGCTCTACCCCGAGCGCGACCCGGTCCGGCTGGCCGAGCGGCTGCGCGCGGACATCGCCGAGGTGCTGCTGGTCAGCTCTGACCTGGACCCGGAGAAGCCGGTGTGGTGGCTGGGCAGCTCGCGCGTGCCGGTCGCGGGTGTGCTCGCGCACCTGGTCAACGAGATGCTGATCCACGGCCTCGACATCGCGCGTGCGGCGGGGAGGCAGTGGCCGATCCCCGCGGCGCACGAGGCGTTGTTCCTGGAGCTGTTCCTGTTCGGCTTGGTGCGCAACGACATGGGCCGCCTCCTCGACGACGCAACACCGTCACCCCGCCGGATCGCGGTCGAGTTCCGCTCGGCGCACACCCGCCCGGGAGTGCTGGCTCTCCAACACGGCGAGCTGCGCTTCGAGGAACCGGACGGCACGGCGGACGTCCGGCTGCGGTTCGACCCGGCGGTGCTGGTGCCGATGATGTTCGGCCGGATCTCGCGGGTGCGCGCGGTGTTGAGCGGTGGAGTGCGGATCGGCGGGCCGCGGCCGTGGCTGCTGCCGGCGTTCCTGCGGACCGTGCGGATGCCCTAGTTCGCCGACCAGCCGTCGCCCCACTCGGCGTCGCGGGCGGCTCGGTACCGCGGGCCCTGCTTCTTCGACACCGCGACGCCCGGCTTCAAGCCGTCCGGGGTGCACAGGTCGAGGGCCACCCAGCCCTTGTGCTTCTTCGGGTGCCGGATGATCCGCGCGTCCGGGCGCTCCGGCGTGAAGCGCGCCGCGACGACGTACGCGAACTTCTCGTCCTCGAACCCGAGCGTGCCCGCCTTCAGCCGGCGGTGCAGGCCCGACCGGGGGAGCCGCGCGGCGAAGTGGCACCAGTCCTCGCCCGGCACGATCGGGCACGCGGCGTCGTGCGGGCAGGGCGCGATGACATGCAGGCCCTCGTCGACCAGCTGCGCCCGCGCGGCGCGGACCCGCTCGTACCCCGCCGGGGTGCCCGGCTCGATCAGCGCGACGGCCCCGGCTTTCGCGGCCAGCCACCGCACGACGTCGGCGCGCGTCGCCTCCGGCAACTCGCCGAGGACGTACGACAGCGTCACGAGGTCCGCCTCCGGGGCGGGCGCCGCCGGGTCGACAAACCCGCGTCGCCACTCCGCGCTCCGGACCGCCGGCAGCGACGCGCCGGCGGCGAGCCGCTTGCCGAGCCCGATCGCGCCGGCGACCTGCTCGAGCACCGTGCACTTCGCCAGCGACGGCCAGACAGCGGCGGCCGCCCAGACCGCGGCGCCCGTGCCCCCGCCGACGTCGACCTGCGTACGCGGCTCGAAGCCGGGCGCGCGCGAAGCGGCTTCGGCGAGCACAGCGTGTACGGCCGCGTAGGTGGCGGGCATCCGGTAGCCCGCGTACGCGGCGACGTCGGCTTCGGAGCTGAGGATGGGCGAAGTCGCCGCGTCACCCTGGCGGTAGCGCGTGCTGAGCCGGTCGACGGACTGCGTCAGCCTCGGCACGGGGTGCCTGGCCAGCTCGTCGTCGAGCGCGGAGGAGAGGTCGTCGGGGAGAACCGCCACGGCCGTTGATTCTCCCCTGTCCGATTTGCCCACCCGGACCGACCCTGAGCTGCTAGTTTTCCCGCGCGAAAGTTTTTTGGCGGACGCTGTCGATCCGGGGCACGGCCGTTCGACGCGTGGGCAAGACCGAACGAAGGGACTCCGCGATGCGCTTCATGGTGATCGTCAAGACGAACGAGCACACCGACAGCAAGGCCCCCAGCGCCGAGCTGCTCGCCGAGATGGGGAAGTTCAACGAAGAAATGGTCAAGGCCGGCATCATGCTCGCCGGCGAGGGCCTCGCGCCGAGCGCGGAAGGCGCCCGGGTCGTCTTCGACGGCAAGGAAGAGCCCAAGGTCGTCGACGGGCCGTTCACCGAGTCGAAGGAGCTCGTCGGCGGGTTCTGGATCCTCCAGTGCCGCGACCGCGACGAGTGTGTCGAGTGGATCAAGCGGATGCCGAACCCCGAGGGTGAGCACGGCGAGGTCGAGATCCGGCGTGTCGCCGAGGCGTCCGACTTCGAGAACATGACGCCCGAGGTCGCCGAGCTGGAAGGACGCCTGCGCGCGCAGGCTGCCGGGGACGCCTGATGCGCTTCCTGGTGATGGTCAAGGCCAGTCCCGAGTCCGACGCGCTCGGCTTCCAGCCCGCCGCAGAAGAGCTGGCCGCGATGGCGAAGTTCAACGCGCGGCTGCTCGACGAGGGCCGGATCGTGCTCGCCGAGGGCCTCACCTCGAGCGCGGACGGCGTGCGCGTCGTGTTCGAAGGGGACGCCGAGCCGAAGGTCATCGACGGGCCGTTCACGGAGACGAAAGAGCTCGTCGCCGGGTTCTGGGTGCTGAACGGCGATTCGCTCGAGGACGTCGTCGCGCTGATGAAGCAGGCGCCGAACCCGGAGGCCAAGGGCGGCACGGTGGAGATCCGGGCCATCGCCGGGTAGTGGGTTGCACCGCGGCCGATCACCCTGTCGAATGGCCGGGTGACGGTAGCGGACACCCGGAGCACGGTCGAGACGGTGTGGCGGATCGAGTCGCCGCGGCTCATCGCGGGCCTGGCCCGGATGGCCCGTGGCGACGTCGGTCTCGCCGAGGAGCTGGCGCAGGACGCGCTGGTCGCGGCGCTGGAGCAGTGGCCGGAGTCCGGCGTGCCGCGCAACCCCGGCGCGTGGCTGATGACCATCGCGAAGCGCCGCGCGGTCGACCAGTTCCGCCGCAACGAGCGGTACGCGGAGAAGCTCGAAGAGGTCGGCCGCGACCAGCAGCTCGGCGAAGGCGTGCTGCCGGACTTCGACGCGGCCCTCGACGACCACATCGAGGACGACCTGCTGCGCCTGCTGTTCGTCGCCTGCCACCCGGTGCTGAACACGCAGGCCCGCGTCGCGTTGACGCTGCGGATGCTCGGCGGCCTGACGACCGACGAGATCGCGCGCGCGTTCCTGGTGCGCGAGTCGACGATCGCGCAGCGGATCGTGCGGGCGAAAAAGGCGCTGGCGGCGGCGAAGGTGCCGTTCGAGGTCCCGGAGGGCGACGAGCGCGTCGCGCGGCTTTCGTCCGTGCTCGAGGTCATCTACCTGGTGTTCAACGAGGGGTATTCGGCGACCCGCGGCGACGACTGGATGCGCCCGGCGATCTGCGACGAGGCGATGCGCCTCGGCCGCGTCCTCGCCGCGCTGATGCCGGGCGAGTCGGAGATCCACGGCCTGGTCGCGCTGATGGAGCTGCAGGCGTCCCGGGCGAAGGCCCGCACCGGCCCGAACGGCGAGCCGGTGCTGCTGCTCGACCAGGACCGCGCCCGCTGGGACCGCCTGCTGATCCAGCACGGCTTGGCGGCGCTGGCCCTGTCGGAGCAGATCGCGGAGGGGGCGTACGGCCCGTACTCGGCCCAGGCGGCGATCGCGGCCTGCCACGCCCGCGCCCGCACGGCGGACGAGACGGACTGGGTCCGCATCGCGGCCCTGTACGAGGGGCTCGGCCAGCTCCAGCCGTCCCCGGTGATCGAGCTGAACCGCGGGGTGGCGGTGGCGATGGCCTACGGGCCTGAGGCCGGCCTGGCGGTGGTCGACGCGGTGGCGGAAGAGCCGGCGCTGAAGGACTACCACCTGCTGCCGAGCGTCCGCGGCGACCTGCTGCAGAAGCTGGGACGGCCGGAGGAGGCGGAGAAGGAGTTCCGCCGGGCGGCGGAGATGACGGAGAACGCGCGGGAGCGGGCGCTGCTGCTGGACCGCGCGACCGCGGTGGGCCGTTAGCGGTCCCGCCAGGACAGCGGTGACAGCGTCAACGCCGCTTCCGCGATCTTCCGGGCCGTCTCCGTCGTCAACCCCTGCCGCGCCGACTCGATCCACTCGTCGACCCGCTGCACCCCGACGTCGCGATACTCCAACGCCTGCAACAACATCTCCAGCTTGTCCGCGTCCTTCGCGCACAACGCCTCGGCCGAAACGCGGCTCTCGTACTCGTCCACGGCCGACCGCACCACCGACTGCGAGCGCGGCGGCAGCGCGGCCGTCTGGTCCGCCGTGATGGCTCGCGGGGACGGCTTTTCCAGGTAGTCCACCGCCGTCAGCGGGAGGTCGCCCGTTCGTGTCTCCTGCGTGTCGTGCCAGACGGCCAGGAACGCCGCCCGCTCCGGGGACGCTCCCTCCTCGGCCGCGATCAGCGCCGCCAGCTGGGCGGCGCGCAGGCTGTGCTCGCCGACCGACTCGGGGTCGCGGACGCCCGCGTGCCACCAGCCCGACCGGCGGACGCGTTTCAGCAGACCCAGCTCGTAGCCGAAGGAGGCAAGCCCGTCAGAAGCCATGCCGCCAGCCTAGGGCGAGGGGATCATCGCCGTCAGGATCGTGGCCTGCAGCAGCGAGATCACGCCGACCACCGCCGTCAGCAGCAACGACCAGAGGAACGTCTGCCGCAGCAGGGACCCTTCCTTGCCGCTCTGGCCGATCGCCGTCGCGCCGATCGAGAGATTCTGGGGCGAGATCATCTTGCCCATCACGCCGCCGGAGGTGTTCGTCGCGCCCGCCAGGATCGGGTCGATGTGCAGCTGCTGGGCCGAAATCACCTGCATCGGGCCGAACAGGCTGTTCGTCGACGCGTCCGAGCCGGTCAGGAACACCCCCAGCCAGCCGATGTAGGCCGAGAACAGCGGGAAGATCACGCCCGTCGTCGCCAGGGCGAGGCCCAGCGTCTGCGTCGCGCCCGAGTAGTTCATCACGAACGCGATCGCCAGGATCATGAAGATCGTGGCCAGCGCCCAGCGCATCTGGACCAGCGTCTTCCGGTACGTCGCGAGCAGCAGACCCGGCCGCCCGCCCATGACGAACCCGGCGATCACCGCCGCGACCAGCGCGACCGTGCCCGGCGAGAACAGGAAGTCCACCGTGAACGTCGCCGCGTAGGGCGCGTTCTTCGCCGTGATCGGCGGGTGCTGGACGACGTGGTTGTGCAGCCCCGGCCAGGCGAAGATCCAGTCCGCCTTGTGCAGCAGCTTCGTCAGGTCGAGCCAGACCGGCAGGTTCTTGAAGATCGTCCCGATCCGCGACAGGAAGATCGCCAGGATCAGGATGATGTACGGCGTCCACGCGTAGAGCGCGCCGCGCTCGGCCTTCGCGGCGCCCAGACTCTTCGCGACGGCCTCCTCGCCGTCGAAGCGCCAGACCGAGGCGGGCTGCCAGAAGCGCGTGAGGATCCACAGCGCGGCCATCGCGGTGAGCGCGGCGAGGACGTCGACCAGGCTGGCGCTGATGTAGTTCGACACCACGAACTGCATCACCGCGAACGCGAGCCCGGCGGTCAGCACCGCCGGCCACACCTCGACCATCCGCTTCCAGCCCGCCAGCACGACGACCAGGAACGCCGGGATGATCAGCGCGAGCACCGGCACCTGCCGGCCGACCATCGCCGAGAACAGGTCCGTCGCCTGGTCCGGCTTGAGGTGCATGATCGGCGCGGTCAGCCGGCCGAGCACGATCAGCGGGTTGCCGAGCCCGCCGAACGCCACCGGCGCGGTGTTCGCCAGCAGCGCCAGCACCACGGCCTTGACCGGCGGGAAGCCGAGCGCGGCCAGCATCGCCGCGGTGATCGCGATCGGGGAGCCGCCGCCGGCGACCCCTTCGAGCAGCGCGCCGAAGCCGAACGCGATGAGCAGCGCCTGCAGCCGCCGGTCCTCGCTGAACCCGGCGAGGACCCGCTTGATGCTGTCGAACCGGCCGGTCGCGACCGTGACGTTGTGGAAGTACACGGCGTGGAAGGCGATCCAGGCCACCGACCAGACGCCGAACAGCACCCCCATCGCCGCCGAGTCGAACGCCAGCGCGGCCGGCATCCGGTACAGCAGCAGGGCCACGCCGAGCGCGGTGACCAGCGCGAGCGCCGCCGAGAGGTGCGCGGAGAGGCGGACCACGCCGAGCGCGACCAGCAGCACGATGATCGGGAGCGCGGCGAGCGCCGCGGAGACCCACAGTCCGCCCGCCGGCTGGTAGTCCTGGATCCAGGTCACGCTCGGCTCCTTCGCCGTGGTCGCAGGGGGGAGCGGGGTCAGGCCGGCCGGCCCCGCACGTAACCGAGGCGCAGGGACAGGGCGGCGGCGGTCCCGGCCACGGAGGCGCCCAGCTCGTCGAGCCGGCGCAGCACCCGCGGGGCCGGCCCGGCGATGCTGATGGCGGCGATCGGCCGGCCCGAGTGGTCGCGGACGGCGGCGGCGACGCACCCGACGTCCGGCTCGTTCTCGACCTCGTCGACCGCCCAGCCGCGTCGGCTCGTCTTCGCGAGCTCGTCGAGCAGCCGGTGCGGGTCGACGATCGTCTTGAGGGTCAGCGAGTCCAGCTTCATCCGGCGGACGCGCTCGGCGCGGTCGATCTCCGGCAGCGCGGCGAGCCACGCCTTCCCGAGCGACGTCGCGTGCTGCGGCCGCCGGGTGCCGAGGCGGCAGGCGAGCGTCACGGCGCTGGCACTGCGTTCGGTGGCGACGTAGACCATGGTGTCGTTGTCCGGCACGGCCAGGTAGGTCGTCTCGCCGGAGCGTTCGGCGAGCGAGGCGAGGTACCGCGGGGCGCAGCGGTGCAGGTCGGTCGCTGCCATCGCGCGGGCGCCGAGCTCGACCAGCCGCGTCCCCAGCCGCACGCGGCCGGTGACCTGGTCGGCTTCGAGGTATTCGAGGTTCTTCAGCGTGCCGACGATGCGGTAGGCGGCGCTGCGGGAAAGCCCCAGTTGCCGCGCGATCGCATTGGTGGAAATCTCCTGGTGCCGACCCACGTGCTCGAGCACCGCGAGCCCGCGTTCGAGAGTGCCGCTCTGTTCCAGCCCGCGCTCCGGTCCCACGTTGCCCTCCGTTGGACGTTCGGGTTTCCCGCTCAGCGGCAAGGCTTTCCGCTGGGTGGGCTTGGACGGTAACACCTCCGATGTATCTGCGGAAGATCTTGAAACGCTTCAGAAGAATGCGGTTACTTGCGGACGCTAATTGGTACAACCTCCGATCGTTAAGTTCCCTACCTATGGCGGTTGTGCGCCCGTGACGAGGCTCGTTCGACAGCTTCGACACGGGTGGGCGTTCAGATCCATGAATGTCACATTCGTGAACGTGAATTGTTTGCGGTCACCATTCATGTCCTTTTCGGACCGTCCGGCGGCCGCGCACTCAGCAAAATCACAGCGCCCGGCAGGCACCTTCGGGGCGTGACCGTCCGAAGCCCTCTCCGTACCCGCGCGTCCGTGGCCGCCGGGCGCCTCTCCGCCTGGCTCTCGCGCAGCGCCGGCCTCGGCCGGGGCGGCGTCATCGGTGGCCGGGTAACGCTCGCGCTCGACCCGAAGGCCCTCCGCCGCCTCGGCCGGGAGCGCGCCGTGGTGCTCGTCACCGGCACCAACGGCAAGACCACCACGGCCCTGATGATCACCTGCGCCCTCGAAGCCCTGGCCGAGGTCGCCGCCAACAGCGACGGCGCCAACATGCCCGACGGCGTCCTCGCCGCCCTGGCCGCGCGCCCCGACGCGCCGTATGCCGTCCTCGAAGTCGACGAGACCTACCTGCGCTGGGTCGCCGGCCAGCTGAAACCCGCGATGCTCGTGCTGCTCAACCTCAGCCGCGACCAGCTCGACCGCGTCGGCGAGGTCCGCTCGACCGAGCGCGAACTGCGCGCCGCGATCGCCGAACATCCCGAAACCACGATTGTCGCCAATGCTGACGACGTTCTCGTCACCTCCGCGGCGAGCGTGGCGGCGAAGCTGGTGTGGGTCGGGACCGGCCGGCGGTGGACCGGCGACTCGACCGCCTGCCCGCGCTGCGACGGCCCGATCGAACACGAGAAGGAGCACTGGAGCTGCGCCTGCGGCCTCGCCCGGCCCGAGCCTGCCTGGACCCTGGACGGCGACCTCGTCGGCACGCCCGGCGGCCGTGAGGTCGACCTGGACCTGCGGCTGCCCGGCGACGCGAACCGGGCGAACGCCGCGTTCGCGCTCGCCGCCGCGCACCGGCTCGGCGTGCCGCCGCACACCGCCGCCGCCCGGCTGCGGACCATCACCGACATCGGCGGGCGCTACCGGACGATCCGCCGGTCGCGGCACTCCGTGCGGCTGATGCTGGCCAAGAACCCGGCCGGCTGGGCCGAGACACTGCGCGTGCTGGACGAGGACACCCCGGTCGTCGTCGCGGTCAACGCCCAGGAGGCCGACGGCCGCGACCTGTCCTGGCTCTGGGACGTGCACTTCGAACGGCTGCGCGGCCGCCAGGTCGTCGTCACCGGCGAGCGCGGCGCCGACCTCGCCGTGCGGCTCTGCTACGCCGAGGTCGCGCACTGGGCCGAGCCGGACCCGGTCGCCGCGATCGACGCGCTGCCGCCCGGCGGCGTCGAGCTAGTCGCCAACTACACCGCGTTCCGCGACCTGGTGGGCCGGCTGCCGGATGCGTGACTCGATCGTCCACATCGGACTCCTGCTCCCCGAGGTGCTCGGCACCTACGGCGACTCCGGCAACGCGCAGGTCCTCTACCGGCGGTTGCGCTGGCGCGGGTTCGACGCCGAGGTCGTGCCGGTCGGGCTCGGCGAGCCGGTGCCGTCGACCCTGGACCTCTACCTGCTCGGCGGCGGTGAAGACGGCGCGCAGGCCCTGGCCGCGGCGCACCTGCGGAAGCACCGGCGGGCGATGACGAGCGGGGCCGTCGTGTTCGGCGTCTGCGCCGGCCTGCAGGTGCTCGGCACCCGCTTCCGCGGGCTCGACGGGGTCGACCACGACGGCCTCGGCCTGCTCGACGTCACCACCGAGCCCGGCGAGCGGCGGGCGGTCTCCGAGCTGGTCGCGACGTCGTCGGACCTCCTCGGCGGCGCCCCGCTCACCGGGTTCGAGAACCACCTCGGCGCCAGCAAGCTCGGCGCCGGCAGCGAACCGCTCGGCCACGTCGTGCGCGGCACCGGCAACGGCGACGGCACCGAGGGCGCGGTGACCGGCCAGGTCGTCGGCACGTACCTGCACGGCCCGACGCTCGCCCGCAACCCCGCGCTGGCGGACCTGCTGCTGACCTGGGCGGCCGGGCAACCGCTGCCGCCGCTCGAGCTGCCCGAGGTCGACCGCCTGCGCGTCGAACGGCTCACCGCGACCCGCCGGCGCCGGTGACGGCGGCAAAATGGACGTGACCGTGCCGGCTCCGCGCGCCGGCCTCACCCGCGGTTACGCTGCGTTGATGAACCTCGGCAGGGTGATCGCCGCGACCGGTGTCCGGATGCGCACCACCGCGGTGGCCGTGCTCGCGCTCGCACTGGCCATCGCCGCCGCCGGGGTGGTCGTGGTGCTGCTGCTGGAGGAGTCGCTGGACCGCAGCGTCACCGAGAGTGCCCGCGGCACCGGGCGGCAGGTCGCCATCCAGCTCGTCCGGGAGGGTGCGCGGGATCTCAGCGCGAGCGACGTCGCCAGCACCGGCGACACCGAGGCCGTCACCCAGGTCCTGAACGCGCGCCGGGTGCCGATCGCGAGCGACCCGGCCATCGTCGGGCACCCGCCGCTGACCACCGCGCAGCCGACCGTCGGGCACGAGACCGTCGAGACGCTCCCGCTCGGCCTCAACGGCGACGGGGACGACTACCGCGTGGTGTCCCAGGAGGTGAACGGGCCGGGCGGGCCGTTCACCGTCATCTCCGCGCGCTCGCTGGAGCCGGTCACCGAGGCGTCGACCCGGCTGACCCTGCTGCTCGGCCTGATCGCCGTCCCGCTGCTGGCCATCGCCGGGTTCGCGGTGTACCGCGCGGTCGGCTCGGCGCTGCGGCCGGTGGAGCGGATGCGCCGGACCGTCGCGGAGATCTCGACGCACGACCTCGCGGCGCGTGTCCCGCTGCCGCCGGGCGGGGACGAGGTGCACCGCCTCGCCGTGACGCTCAACGGGATGCTCGGGCGGCTCGCGTCGGCCCAGGCGGCGCAACGCCGGTTCGTCGCCGACGCCAGCCACGAGCTCCGGTCGCCGCTCTCGACGATCAGCACCGCGCTCGACGTCTCCGGCCGGCACCCGGAAAGCACCGGCGACCTGGTGCCGGTGATCGGCCGGGAGACCGCGCGGCTGCGGGAGCTCGTCGACGACCTGCTGATGCTGGCCCGCACCGACGACACGACCGACCGGCCGGCGCGCACCGAGGTCGACCTCGACGACATTGTCCGCGCCGAGGCCGAGCGGGTCCGCGGCGAATGCACGCTGGCGGTCGAGGTCCGGGCCGGGCCGGCGAAGGTCCGCGGCAGCGAGGCCCAGCTGCGGCGGGCGGTGCGGAACCTCGTCGACAACGCGCGCGGCCACGCGCGTTCGCGGATCAGCGTCACCAGCTCGGTGCGCGGTGAGCTCGCCGTCGTCGAGGTGAGCGACGACGGCCCCGGCGTCGGCGAGGCCGACCGCGACCGGATCTTCGAGCGGTTCGTCCGGCTCGACGCGTCGCGCCAGCGCGGGCACGGCGGCACCGGGCTCGGCCTGCCGATCGTCGCGGGCATCGCGGCGCGGCACGGCGGCCGGGCGCGCTACGCCGCGTCGGACGGGCCGGGCGCGCGGTTCGTGCTGGAGCTGCCGGTCTTCGAACTGGCGAAGGAGGAGTAGTGCGGCTGCTGATCGTGGAGGACGAGCGCGAGTTCGCGGAGACGCTGCGACGCGGGCTCGTCGCCGAGGGCTTCACCGTCGACGTCGCGCACACGGGCGCCGACGGGCTCCGCCGCGCCCTCGGGCACGAGCACGACGTCGTGGTGCTCGACATCATGCTGCCCGAGCTGTCCGGTTACGAGGTCCTCAAACGCCTGCGGGCGGCGGAGAACTGGACGCCGGTGCTGATGCTCACCGCGAAGGACGGCGAGTACGACGAGGCCGACGCGTTCGACCTCGGCGCCGACGACTACCTGTCCAAGCCGTTCTCCTTCGTGGTCCTCATCGCCCGGCTGCGGGCGCTGCTGCGCCGCGGCGCACCGGCCCGCCCCGCCGTGCTGGAGGCGGGCGACCTGCGGCTCGACCCCTCGGCCCGGACCGTCTACAGAGGACAGAAACGGATCGAGCTGACCGCGCGGGAGTTCGGGCTGCTGGAGTTCCTGCTGCGCCGGGCGGGCACCGCGCTGACGAAGAACGAGATCCTCGCCCACGTCTGGGACGCGCACTACGACGGTGACGAGAACGTCGTCGAGGTGTACGTCGGGTACCTGCGCCGCAAGATCGACGTCCCGTTCGGCACCCGCACCATCGAGACGGTCCGGGGCGTCGGGTACCGGCTCGTGGACGTTACTCGATCGTAACTTCGCGCGGGAAATCGGGAAATTGGTGCGCCCGGGTGTTCCGGGTTCCGCCGTTTGCCGCGGCGGGTTGCCGCGGAGAGCCCATCTGTTCCCGCGAACCGGTGAAAAATAGCGTCCCGCAGCACACCTGCGGATGGTTGTGGCCGTTGCTACGGTGGGCACCCACCCGCGACGAGGAAAGCGATGACCGAATCGCCACCACCGTTCCCCGCCCCCAGTGACAATGTTCAAGAGCCCCCCGAGAAATCCGTTTCCCGGCTTCGCGCGGCCGACGCCATTCGCGAAGCGAGGGTCCTGTTCGGTGTCGTGACCGGACTGACCCCGCACGCCGTGACCGGCGTCCGGACCCGCGCCGACGGCGGCTGGTCCGTGCTCGTCGACGTCGTCGAGCCGGCCCGCGGCTGCGGCGGTTCACCCGGGGTGCCACCGATTCCTGAAAGGAAGGTCGACCGATTGGCCGCTTCGTCCGATTCATTGGCGGACATTCTGGAACGAGTGCTCGACAAGGGTGTGGTGATAGCCGGTGACATCGGGGTCAGTGTCGTCGACGTCGAATTGCTGACCCTGCGGATCCGGTTGTTCATCGCGTCCGCGCAGACCGCCCGGGAAATGGGGATGGACTGGTGGACGAACGACCCGTTCTTCTCGCCGAACGCCCAGCGTGAAGAACTGGCGTCGCGCGTCGCCGACCTCGAGGCCCGGCTGCCCGCGCCGCGCGTGACGGGAGAGCAGCGGTGAACGACTGGCTGTTCGCCTACGCGATCACCCGTAACCGACCGGCCACTTTGGACATCGAGCCCGCGTCGCGGCTCGTCGGCTACCGCGACCTCGGCGTGGTCGTCTCCGAGGCCGCGCCCGCGCGCTTCGACCGGATCGACACGCTCGACCCGGTCGACGGCACGCTGGCCGAGCTGGCCCGCGAGCACGACGCCGTGGTGCGCGCGGTGTTCCGGCACGAACCCGTGCTGCCCCTGCGGTTCGGCACGGTCCTCGATGGCGAGGCTTCGGTGAAACGGCTCCTGGAGGTCGCCTACGACCAGGCCCGCGACTGCCTCGACGAGGTCGAGGGCCACCGCGAGTGGGGGGTGCGCGTGCGGCACACCGAGCCGGCGACGACCACCCGGCCGGACGCCGCGGGCCTGACCGGCACGCAGTACCTCGTCCGGCGCCGCGAACGGCTGAAGGCGGTCGACCGCGCCCGTGCGGACATCGCCGGCGCCGCCGGGCGGCTCGAGGGCGCGCTGCGCCGGCACGCCGCCGACAGCATCGGGCGGGCCCGCCCGCACGGCGTGCTGGTCAACACCGCCTACCTCGTCGAAACCGGGCGGGAAGCCGCGTTCCACGCCGAGTTCGAGTGGTTCGCCCGCGAGCTGCGCACCGCGGGCGCGGTGGTCGAGACGTCCGGGCCGTGGCCGCCGTACTCGTTCACCGACGTCGAGCTGGGCGTGGCCGATGGCTGACCACGTGGCGATCACGGGGACCAATCCCGCCGAAGCCGTCGCCGACCTGCTCGACCGGGTGGTGCACCGCGGCGCCGTCGTGACCGGGGACGTGGTGATCTCGCTCGCCGGCATCAACCTCGTCCGGCTCGACCTGCGGTTGCTGCTGATCGGGATCGCGGAATGACCGAACCCCTCCGCATTCCCGCCGACGCGGGCCGCGGGCTCGGCCACCTCGTGGTCACCGTGCTCGACATCCTCCGCGAAGTGCTCGAACGCCAGGCGCTGCGCCGCATGGACACGCTCACCCCGGCCCAGGTCGAAGACCTCGGGCAGGCCCTGATCGCGCTGGAGATCCGGTTCGCGGAGATCCGCGCCGCCCTCGACGAAAGGCTCTAGGTGACCAGACCCGGACAGCACACTGCTTCAGGGGGTCCGGGTGGCGGAGCCCCCGGCCCGGGGCGAAGCCCCGGTTATCGCAGCGGCGGCCTCGCCGACACCCTCGACATCCTGCTGGACAAGGGACTCGTGATCGACGCGTCGGTGCGCGTGTCGGTGATCGGGATCGAGCTGCTCGCGATCGAAGCGCGGATCGTGATCGCCAGCGTCGACACCTACATCCGGTACCTCGAAGCGATGCAGCGCCTGCAGAACACCACCGTGCCCGGGCAGATCTCGCAGGGGCTCGGGCAGACGACCGGGCTGATCCCGCCTCCGCCGCCGACACCCGCGGTGGCCGTGCCGGTGGAACCGGCCGTCCCGGTCGACCGGCCGTGACGCTGCAGCTCTACGGCGTCGTGCGGGCCGGGCACCCGCGCGCGCCGCGGACGGTGTGCTGGGAAGACCTCGCGATGGTCGTCGGCGAACCCGAGCCGGACCCGGCCGTGCACCTGGCCGTGGTGTCCGCGCTCGTCGAAGGCGGCCCGGTGCTGCCGGTCCGGTTCGGCACGGTGGCCGACGACGAGGACGCCGTCCGCACCGACGTGCTCGCGCCCGCCGCCGACGAGTACCGCGCCGATCTCGAGCGGCTCGACGGCCTGGCCGAGGTGCACGTCTGCCTGCGGTTCACCGAACCCGGGTCGGCGTGGCGGGCGGCGCGCTCCGACGTGCTGCTCTCGGCGGTCGCCGAACGCGCCCGCGACTCGGTGTCGCTGCCGGCGGGCGAGTCGGCGGACGAGCGGTGGGCGTTCCTCGTCGGGATGGGAGACCTGCTCGTCGTCCGGGACGCCGTCGCCGGTCTCGCCGATGGCGGGGTCGAGGCGGACTGGCTCGGACCGCTGCCCGCGTACAGCTTCCTGGCGCGGCGGACGTGCTCCCGCTGGAGCTGGTGAGCGCGGGCGGAACAGCGGTTGAACACTCTTTTCGGGACTGGTCGTCGCGGCCCGTGATCGGCGATCCTGGCGACGTGACCACCAGCGAAGCCGCTACGCGCGAGCGCGCGTTCGGCGGGCCCGGCTCGGGGCCGGGCCAGTTCAGGGCGCCGCGCGGCATCGCCGTCGACGCGCGTGGACGGGTGTGGGTGGCCGACACCGGCAACAACCGCGTGCAGGCGTTCACCGGCGACGGCGCGCTCGTGCGCGTGCTGGCCGGGCGGCTCAAGGCGCCCGAAGCCGTCGCGGTCGACGCGGCGGGCAACGTCTACGTCGCCGACACCGGCAACCGCCGCGTGGTGCAGTACTCGTGGCAGGGCAGGTTCGTGCGGGAATTCGGGACCTTCGACCGGCCGAGCGGGGTCACGATCGACCCGGCCGGCCGGCTGCTGGTCGAGGACCTCGGGCGCGTCGCCCGCTTCGACATCCGCACGGGCGCGGCGCTTCCGGACGCGACCGAGGGCATCAGCTCACCGCGGGACGCCGCCGACGACGGCGCGGGCGGGGTCTGGGTCGCCGACCCGGACCGCCACCGCATCGTCCACTTCGGAGCGTCCGGCTAGTTCTTCGAGATCGCGGCCGTCGCGCGCACCACGGCGGTGCAGCGGTTCTCGACGTACTCGAGCCCGCCTTCCTCGGCGATGCGGCGCGCTTCGGCGGAGACGATGCCCTGCTGCAGCCACAGCGCCTTCGCACCGATCTCGAGGGCCTCCCGCGCGATACCGGCGGCTTCGGGGGACGGCCGGAAGACGTCGACGAGGTCGACCGGCTCCGGGATGTCCTTCAGCGACCGGTAGACCTTCTCACCGAGCAGCTCGGTCGCGGACGGGTGCACCGGGATGATGCGGAAGCCGTGGGCCTGCAGCACCGCCGGCACACCGTGCGCGGCCTTCGCCGGGTCCCGGCTCAGCCCGACGACGGCGATGGTCTTCGCGCCTTCGAGGATTTCCTCTGCCTTCATGCAGGGGGAACGCTCCGGCGGTGTCAAAGCTTCCAGAGCCGCAGGCCACGCACGCGGTAGACCGGCCACAGGACGTGCCACGGCTTGCGACGGGCGAACGTCCCGGCGCAGGTCAGGATGTTGCGCGCGGACGTCGTGGTCACCTCGTGGCGGTCCGGCCAGATCTCGCCCTGGGCCCCGACGGCGATGCGGAAGACCGTCAGCAGGCCGCGGCCCTGCAGGTCGTACTTCGCGCCGGTGTCCCCGGAGCCGGGTGCCAGCTCGGCGATCTCGGCGCCGAAGGCCCGCGCGGCCTGCGGCGCGACCTCCGCCGGAACCACGCCGACACTGCGCGTGATCGCCTTGCCGTGCAGGCGCCGGGCGTACCGCGCGAGCAGCAGCCGCTCCCACAACGGCAGCAGCCGGCGGTGCGCCAGCAGCGCGGCGCACTCGCCGTGGCCGATCGCGAAGATGCTCGTCAGCTCGTCGTAACTGCCGTTCGTCGCCGGCTCGTTCAGGTGCAGCCGCACCTCGAACCGGGTGCGCGCGGTCAGTTCGTCGAGCAGCTCGCGGTGATCGAGCCGCGCTTTCGCGCGGGAGAGCGACCAGTCGGGCATCGGACCTCCAGACGTCGCGCACAGGCTAAACGGCGCACGACGTCTCCGACCACGCTTTCAGCCGATCTTCTCGCCGTACATCTCGCCCAGCGGGTCGGAGATCAGCTCGACGCGGGCACCGTCCGGATCGGACAGGTAGAGGGAGGTCTCGCTCTCCAGCAGGTACTGCGCGCCGGCTTCGTCGAGCTTGTCCTTGATCACGCTCCACCGTTCGGGCGTGACGGACAGGGCCAGGTGGTGCAGTCCACCGAGGACTTCCGCGTACGGGCCGAGGTCGAGGCCGGGCAGGTCGAAGAACGCGACGGCGTTGCCGTTGCCGACGTCGAAGAAGAAGTGGCTGGAGCCGGGGTAGTCGCGGTTCTCGATCAGCTCGGTGAGCGGGAAGCCGAGGATGTCCTGGTAGAACTCGATGGTCCGCTCGACGTCGCTGGAGATCAGCGCGGTGTGGTGGATGCCGCGCCCGTTCGTCTCCGGGCGTTCCGCGGCCGGGCGCAGGTGGCGCTCGCGCAGCTCGTCGCGGATCTCGGCGAGCTTGGTGACCTCGGCCTGGGTCGGTGCCATGTCCCTCACGTCCTCTCCTGGTGGTACCGGGAACGCTACGCCGTAATTCTCTCGCGCGCAAGAGATTGCCTGGCGAGAGTTCCGCTGAACGGAACAAGCGGGCTTGTGCGTGCGCCCGCGCGCGGGCAGAGTCCGGGTGTGGAAGTCAGCAGGGTGCAGGAGGCCGCCGCGATCCTGGCGCGGGCCTACGCGACGCGGGAACCGATCGAACCGCTGATCAAGACCTTCCCGGAGGCGACCGTCGAGGACGCCTACCGGATCCAGCAGGAGCAGGTGCGGCACTGGACCGAAGCGGGCGACGCCGTCCGCGGGCACAAGGTGGGCCTCGCGTCCGCCGCGATGCAGCGGCAGATGGGCGTCGACCAGCCCGACTACGGGCACCTCACCGGCACCATGTTCCACCTCGAGCACCAGCCGATCCCGACCTCGGCGTTCCTGCAGCCGCGGATCGAGCCGGAGATCGCGTTCGTGCTCGGCTCGGCGCTGCGCGGCCCCGGCGTCACGGTCGCCGACGCGGTGCGGGCCGTCGACTTCGTGCTGCCGTCACTGGAGATCGTCGACTCCCGGATCCGGGACTGGAAGATCTCGCTGTTCGACACGATCGCGGACAACGCGTCGTCCGGCGGGGTGGTGCTGGGCAGCCGCCCGACGGCACTGGGCGACGCGGACCTGCGGCTCGCCGGCTGCGTGCTGCACCAGAACGGTTCGGTGGCCGCGACGGGTGCGGGTGGCGCGGTGCTCGGCTCGCCGTTGAACTCGCTGGTGTGGCTGGCCAACACGGTCGGCCCGCTCGGCGTCACGCTGGAACCCGGGCACGTGGTGCTGCCGGGGTCGATGACCCGCGCGATCCCGGTGTCCCCCGGGGACACGGTGGTCGCCACGATCGCCGGGCTCGGCAGTGTCACCGCGGTCTTCGCGCCCGCTTCGGAGGAATCGTGAACGTGCGAGAGGCAGCCGCCGAGCTGCTGGGGACGGTTTCGGAGCGGGCCCCGCTTTCGGAGGACTGGCCCGGGCTCGACGTCGACACGGCGTACGCGATCCAGGACGAGGCCCTGCGGCTGCGGCGGGCCCGCGGCGAGACGCTGGTCGGGCTCAAGCTGGGGCTGACGTCCCGGGCGAAGCAGGAACGGATGGGCATCGACTCGCCGTTGCTGGCCTGGCTCACCGACGCGATGGTGCTGCCGGCGGGCGTCCCGGTGCCTTCGTTGATCCACCCGCGCGCCGAGCCGGAGCTGGTTTTCGTGCTGGGCTCGCGGCTGGCGGGCCCGGGCGTCACGGCGGCGACGGCGCTGGCCGCCGTCGACCGCGTCTACGGTGGCATCGAGATCATCGACAGCCGGTACACGGACTACCGCTTCACGCTCCCGGACGCCGTCGCGGACAACGGCTCGTCGGCGTACTTCAGCGTGGGCCCGGTGGGCCTGCCGCCTGCTTCCCTCGATCTTTCGCTGGAGGCGGCGCTGCTGGAGGTCGACGGCCAGATCGTCGACACGGCGACCGGCGCGGCCGTCCAAGGCCACCCGGCGGAAGCGCTGGCCTTGGCGGCGAACGCCCTGGGTGCGCGGGGCCTGGCTTTGGAGCCGGGCTGGCTGGTCCTGACCGGTGGCATGACCGACGCGGTCCCGCTGCGGCGCGGCTCGCGGGTCGCCGCCCACTTCTCGCACCTGGGCTCGGTCACGCTTTCGGGGTGACCTCGGCGCGGTCGGCGATCCGGGTGATGCCCTTGACCACCCGCGGCCAGACGGCGCGCGGGAAGTCGTGGCCCATGCCGGGGACGACGTCGAGGTCCGAGCCCGGGATCGCGCGGGCCGTGGCGCGCCCGCCCGAGACGTGCACCAGCGGGTCGCGCGCGCCGTGCACCACCAGCGCCGGCACCCGCACCTTGCGCAGCCGCGGCCCGCGGTCGCGCTCGGCCATGATCGCCGCGAGCTGGCGGAGGGTGCCGCCCGGGTGCACCCCGCGGTCGAAGGTCCGCTCGGCGCGGCGTCGCATGCGTTCTTCGTCGAACGGGTAACCCGGCGAGCCGATCAGCCGGAAGGTGCGCACGAGCATGTCGACGTAGTCCGCGCGGCTGCGCGGCGGCGTGCTGAGCAGCATCGACATCGCCTTGGGGCTCGGCCTGCCGACCAGGCGGCCGCCGGTGCTGGACATGATCGACGTCAGCGACAGCACCCGCTCGGGGTGCCGGATGGCGAGGGTCTGCGCGATCATCCCGCCCATCGACGCCCCGGCGACGTGCGCGGCGGGGATGCCCAGCGCGGCCAGCAGGCCGGCGGCGTCCCCGGCCATGTCGGCGAGCGAGTACGGCGCGCGGTGCAGCACGTAGGCCTGCGGCAGGCTGGCCCGCCCGCGCATCCGGCTCGACCGCCCGGAGTCGCGGTTGTCGAAGCGGACGACGTAGAACCCTTGTGCGGCAAGGGTTTCGCAGAACTCCTCGTCCCACCAGATCATCGGCGCGCCGAGACCCATCACGAGCAGCAACGGCCGCCCGCCCGCGTCACCGAACGTCTCGTGGCACAGCTCGACACCGCCGACCTCCGTGACGCGCTCCGCCATCAGGCCTCCCGGGTGTGCTCGGCGGCCAGCTTGGTGAGCTCGGCCAGGGCGTCGTGCAGGTGGTCGATCAGGTCCCAGACGTCCGGGATCAGCTCGCGGCAGGCGACGAGCCCGAAGTCCAGCTTGCCGTCGTAGGACATCACGGTGATGTTCAGGCCGCCACTCGCGTCGGTGATCGCGGAGACGGGGTAGTTCGCGAGCAGCCGCGCCCCGGCGAGGTAGAGCGGGCGCTGGGAGCCGGGCACGTTCGAGACGACGAGGTTCACGACCGGCGCGGTGGCGCCGAGGAACCGCATGGTCGCGCGGGCGGCGAGCCCGCCGAGCGCGGCCGGCAGCATCCCGCTGAAGTCGACCAGCCACGACGCCGGCAGCGGCTGGTAACGCTGTTTCGCGGCGATCATGGCGCTGGTGACCTCGGCCAGCCGCGCGGCGGGATCGGCAAGGTGCGTCGGCAGTGGCGCAAGCATCACCGACACCTGGTTGCCGGCGTCCTTCGCCTGTTCGGGGGTCCGGACGGACAGCGGCACGAGCGTCACGAGCGGCTGCTCGGGCAGGGCGTCGTGGTCGACGAGCCAGCGGCGCATGACGGTGGCGCACAACGCCATCACCACGTCGTTGACGGTGACGCCGAAGGCTTTCTTGACCTGCTTGACCTCGTCGAGCGGCAAGGAGCCGTACGCGAACCGGCGGTGCGGGCTGATCGGGCCTGTCCGGCGCGACGAGCCGCGGCCGGTCGGCCTCGTGGCGTCCGGAGCCCTGACGGGTGACGCGGTTGAGGACGCTGCCGGCTTTGGAGAGCAGCCCGACCCCGGGATAGCGGCTGAGGCCCGGGACGTCGTCGAGGTGCTGGAGCAGCTTCGGCACCTGCAGGGCGGCTTTGACGGGGTGCAGCGCGAGTCGTTTCACCCCGTTGAAGGCCAGGGTCAGCTCGGTGGGCACGGACTCCTTTTGCGGCGTTTTCGGCGGTTTCACCGGAGGCGGCTCGGCGGTGGTGTCCATGAGCACGCCGATGAGCTCGGCCCCGGAGACACCGTCGATGGCGCTGTGGTGGACCTTCGTGTAGACGGCTTTGCTGCCGTTTTGCAGCCCGTGGATGAGGTAGGCCTCCCACAGCGGCCGCCGCCGATCGAGGGGGCGCGCGGTGAGCCGCGAGATCTGCTCCGCGAGCTGCCGTTCGTCGCCGGGCGCGGGCAGCGCGATCTCGCGGACGTGGTACTCGAGGTCGAACTCGGGATCGTCGATCCAGTAGGGATGGTCGAGCCCGAGCGGCACGGGCAGCAGCCGCCACCGCAGCGGTTTGGCGAGGTGCAACCGGCCGCCGATGAGGTTCCGCAGGTCATCGAGGCTGAGCGTCCGACCGGGCGCGGTCGAGGGATCGAGGATCGAGAGGCCCCCGACATGCCCGGTGGTGGTGGTCGACTCGGCGTTGAGGAACTGCACGTCAAGCGCGGTGAGCTGGCGCATCGGACCCTCCTCGGAGCTCGGCAGGCCAGTCTGCCCCGAGGGGTGGTGGGGGTGGAACCGCTGCCTGGGTGTGGGCCGGCCGCCGAGCCCGGTGGCCGCCGGGGCGCGGCTGCGCGCGCGGGGTGGGGTGGTCGGGCTGCGATCGTCGGGTGCTTGGGCGGCTGGCCGCCGGGCCTCGGCCGTGCGGGCGGTGTGGCTCGGGCTGCGAGTTCAGAGCCGCGCTCGCCGGGTGCTTGGGCGGCTTGCCGCCGAGCCTCGGCTGTGCACGCGTGGTGGGTCGGGCTGCGAGTTCGGAGCCGCGCTCGCCGAGTGCTTGGGCGGCTTGCCGCCGAGCCTCGGCTGCGCGCGAGGTTGGGTGGTCGCCCGGGTTCGGCTGGGCATGGGTGTTTGCCCGATCGCCGTGGCCGCTGTGCGCAGGCCGGTCCGGCCGCCCGCCGGCGTGCGCTCGGCTACCTGCCCCGGCGCGGGAAAGCCCGTCTCCTCGCGCCTACGGTGACCGATCCGCCTGGCTTCGGGCCGCTCGGGGCGCCGGGACCTCCGTGCCCTTCCGGTACGCGCGGGCCTGGATCTCGTACAGCTCGTGGTACGTCCCGCGCGCCCTGATCAGCTCCTCGTGGGTGCCCTCCTCGATCAGCCTTCCCTTGTCCAGTACCAGGATCCGGTCGGCCGAACGGATGTTGGCCAGCCGGTGGGTCACCAGGACCGTCGTGCGGCGGCCGCGGGCCGAGGTGCTCGCGTGCTGGAGGCCCGCGAACACCCGGGCCTCCGCGCGGGCGTCGAGCGCGGCCGTCGGCTCGTCGGCCACCAGGACCGATGCGTCGCGGTAGATGCCGCGGGCGATGCCCATGCGCTGCCACTGGCCGCCGGAAAGGTCCTGGCCCTCGTCGAACTTCTTCGACAGCACCGTGTTCTCCTTGGCGGGCAACGATTCGATCACCTCGGCCGCGCCCGAGCTGTCCACCGCTTCGCGCCACGCGCGGCCGTCCGGGTCCGCGCGGCCGAGGCGGCCCACCGTGACGTTGTTCGCCGCCGTCATCGGCCACTCCGCGGGCTCCTGCGCGATCACCGCGATGTTCGTGTGCACCGACGCCGGGTCGGCCCGCGCGAGGTCGACGTCGTCCCAGTGCACCGTGCCCGCGTCCGGTGGGTAGAGCCCGGTCAGCAGCTTGCCGAGGGTGGTCTTGCCCGAGCCGTTCTCCCCGACGAGCGCGACCACCTCACCGCGCCGGATCGTCAGCGAAATGTCCCGCAACGCCGGTTTCTGCTGGCCCGGGTAGGTGAACGTGATGTCCGTCAGCCGGATCTCACCCGGGTCCGCGGGCGCGGTCAGCGCCGTCGGCGGCGGCTGCCGCTTCACCGACTCCGCCAGCAGCTGGTTGTAGAACCCGATGTAGAACGAGTCCTCGTACAGCGAGTTGACCGCGCGCATGGTGTTGGACAGCGCCGTCGACGCCGTGCGCATCGCCAGCACCGCCGTGCCGGCCAGCGCCAGCTCCATCGCGCCGGTGTAGAGCAGCCAGCCGAGCACGAGGTACGCGACGGCGGTGCCGAAGCCGGCCGCCGCCCGCCCGGTCGTCCGCACCAGGTTGCTGCGGTGCGCCAGCCGGACCTCCTCCCGCGCGAGGCTGCGCGAGATGCGCCGGTACTCGCCGAGCAGCGGTTCCTGCAGCGTCAGAGCGTGGCGTTCGAGGGCCATCGACCGCCAGGTCGCGACCTCCTCCACGACGGACTTGCGGATGTTGCGCCCGACCGTGTCGATGAAGTGGCGGTAGTTCAGTTTCGCGATGCGCGCGGCCGCGAAGCCGTCGGCGGCCGCGGCGAGCAGCAGCACCGGCGCCAGCCACGGGTTCAGCAACCCGGCGGTGAGCATCGCCGCCGCGAGCGAGATCGCCGACGACGTCAAGTCGGCGACCCGGCGCAGGCTCGTCTCGATGGACCGCACGCCGAACCGCGCGCCCTGGCGGGCGAGCTCCCGGAAGTCCGCGTCCTCGAACGCGATCAGCCCGACGCGCACCACCGCGGCCGTCACGGCGTCGTCCGCCGCTGCGGTGACCCGCGGCCGCAGCGCGCCCTCGACCGCGGCGACGGCGGCGTCGAGCAACGCGCGCGCCGCGTACGAGCCGGTGACCACCGCGATCGCGGGCAGCGACTGCAGCACCCGCTCCGGTGTCGGGCCCTGTTCGAGCAGCGCGGTGAAGACGTTCGCCGTCGCGAGCAGCCCGAACGCCGTGACGCACCCGGAGATGACGTGCACGAAGCCGGCCAGCAGCGTCAGCCGTCGCGATGTCCGCCACGCGAGCCGCAGCACGACCTTGATCGCGGTGGGCAGCGCGCGCACGGCCTGGCCGAAGCCCGCGGCGGCCACACGTTCGTCGACGCGCGCCCACTCGGGCATCTTCACGTTTTCGACCCCGATCAGCGGGGGTGGGTCCTGGGCGGGTTCGGGCACGGTTCATCTGTACTCCGGGGGTCCGACAGTTCCGGGCGTGGCCGGTGTCGCGCTGTCCCGGTGGTCAGCCGATGAGACTAGGCCGTTCGGGTGAAAGTAATCGTTTTCTCTGGGCCTCCGGCGATATCCGGGACACACTCGCTGCATAGCGCAAAAGCGAGCAAGACCGAATAACTAATAATTGTTGTTTAATTCGCCCACCGTGAGACCGCCCGAGGCGGCAGGTTCGCGGATGTGGTGGCAGAGACCGGAAACGGGCGACGTCCTCAAGTAAGGGGGGAGGGGCGTCGCCTGTTTCCTCCTACCCGTTTTTCCGGGTGTACCGGGCGCGCAGGAATGGGCTGAATTCGCCGTCTTCGCCCATCTTGACATCGATTTCGTGGGTGAGGGTGTCGCCGTCCGGCGTGAGGCGGTGCCGGGCGACCCCGCGGGCGGTGTTCTTGGTCAGGACCAGCGTGCCGCCGTCCCAGTCGCCGCGAGCGGGTGACTCGGGCGGGAAGCCGTAGCTGTCGAAGCCGTACCAGAGGGTCTCGCCGGTTCGCGGGTCGGCGGTGAAAATGTTGTGGCCCAGGAACTCCGTGCCGTCTTCGCGGCGCTGGCGGTAGTGCTGGACCAGGGCGAAGCCGTTGAGCGCCAACCGGTATTCACAGTCGGCGCTCGCGGTCGAAGCCGGCGCCCACGCCGAGGCGGCGAGCTCTTCGGTGCCGGTCCAGTCGCCGGCGAAGGCCTTCAGGGCGTCGTGCGCGGGTCCGAGGGTGGGCATGTCCATGGTCGTCTCCATTTCGACAGGTACCTGTCGATATGCGAGACTAGCACGCATGTGGTCGCACCGAGCCGAAACGTTCACCCGAGTGATCGACGCGGTCTTCGCGTGCAACGGCGGCTTCCTGGCAGCGGGTGACGCGCTGACGGAGCCGGTGGGGCTGACGGCGGCGCAGTGGCAGGTGCTCGGTTTCCTGAAGGACGGCCCGGCGACGGCGGCCGAGGTGGCCCGGCGGCGAGGGTTGCGGCGGCAGAGTGTGCAGGAGACGGTGAACCGCTTGCTGCGCAACGGAATGCTGGATCGCTTGCCGAACCCGGCGGATGGGCGGGCGCCGTTGTTGTCGTTGACGCGGCAGGCTCGGGAGGCTTTGGGGGAGCTGGGTGTGGCACAGGAGGCTTGGGCGGAGGGGGTGGCTGCGGAGGTGTCGCAGGGGGATTTGGAGACGACGTTGCGCACGTTGCGGAGGCTGCGGGAGGTCTTGTCCACGGGGCAGCCGTGAGGGCTACACCTCGGCACCAGGTCCGGGGAGGACGTCCACGTCCCTTGCGTGCATGGGCTTGCCGCAGTTTGTGCAGGTCAGGCCGGCTTGGGTGATCTCGCCGCAGTCGTGGTGGCGGTACACCACCGGGGGGCCTGCCTCGCCCGCCAGCCACTTGTCGCCCCAGTGGGTCATCGCCATCAGCATGTCCACCAGGTCCAGGCCCTTTTCCGTCAGGACGTACTCGTAACGGGGGCGGTTGTCGTACGGGTGGCGGCTGAGGACTCCCCGGTCGACCAGGTGGTTCAGGCGCTCGGTCAGGACCTTGCGTGAGATGCCCAGGTCGGCCTGGAGCTGCTCGAAGCGGCTCAGCCCCACCCACACGTCCCGCAGGATCAGGGGGGACCAGGGTTCTCCGATGACGTCGAGGGTGCGCGCTATCGAGCACGCCGCCAGCTCGCTGAAGTTCGTGCGCTGCATGGACCCAGATTACCACTTGGGGTTCCCTTAGGGAACTGACACTGCTACGGTCTTGGAGTCTCCTCAAGGAACTTCGAAAGGATCGCGGCGATGAGCAAGGTCTTCAGCGCCCACGCGGTGTCGGTGGACGGGTACATCACCGGGCGTGGGGCCGGCCCCGGGCGCGGGCTCGGCGACGGTGGCTCGCTCTTCGACTGGTACAGCGGCGGTGACACGCCCAGCCGTGCTTTCGACTTCTTCAAGCTCAGTGAGCCCAGTGCCCGCGTCTTCGACGAGCTGGCCGAGCGGGTCGGGGCGATCGTCGCCGGGCGCACCACCTATGAGGACTCCGAGCACTTCGGTGGCGGGAGCCCGCATCCGGCCGCGCCGGTCGTGGTGCTCAGCCGCCGGCCGGTGCCGGAGCTGACCGCGCGGCAGACCCTGGCCACCTCCATCGAGGACGCGATCGAGAAGGCCCGCGAGATCGCCGGCGGCAAGGACGTCGGCCTCATGGGCGGCGGCGTGCTGACGTCGGCGCTCGAGGCCGGGCTCGTCGACGAGGTTGTCCTGCACCAGGTGCCGGTGCTGCTCGGCGGCGGCCGGTCGTTCTTCCGGGAGCTGCCGTCGCACGTACGGTTGCGGCTCGTCGAAGCAGTTCCCGCTCCCGGGGTCACCCACCTCCACTACGCCATCGCCTGAAGGAGAACCACCATGCTCGACAACGAAGTCCGCCGCATCCTTTCGACCACCGTCGTTGCGCACCTCGCCACCGTGCTGCCCGACGGCGCCCCGCACTCGATCCCGCTCTGGGTGGACCCGGAAGGCGAATACATCGCGATCATGACCGGCCCGGACTCGCGCAAGGCTCGCAACCTGCGGCGCGACCCGCGCGTGGCGCTCTCCCTCACTCCGGCGGACAACCCGTTCGAGCCGGTCGTCATCCGCGGCCGCGTGGAACGGTGGGTCGACGGCGACGCCGGCTGGGCGATCGTCGACCGGATCGCGACGAAGTACATCGGGACGCCCTACCCGCGGGAGCAGGAGCGGGTCGTGGCGCTGATCGCGGTCGAGCGGCAGAGCGTGGGCATGGGCTGACGTCAGTCCGGCTTGATCCCCAGCGCCGTGAGGAACGTGCGGAACCCGGCGGGCATGTCGACCGCCGCCGGGTCGAGGAGCCACTGCAGCTGCAGCCCGTCGAGGACGGCGACCGCGATCGGCGCCAGCTGCTCCGGCGTGGTGCCCGGGGGCAGCTCGTCGCGATGGCGTTCGAGCATCTCGGTCATGCCCGCCCGGACGCGCACGTAACGGTCGTGGAAGTACTCCCGCGCCGGATGGTCGTCCGTGACGCTGTCCGCCGCCAGCACCGTGTACGTCTGCACGATGCCCGGCCGCGTCGCGTTGTAGTCGACCAGCTCGGCCAGCTGGTTCACCGTCATCGAAGACGGGTCGCCCGCCGGTGCGTGGCCGAAGTGCAGCAGGTCCCACTCGTCCCGGGTCTCCAGCACCGCCGTGAGCAGGTCTTCCTTCGTCGGGAAGTAGTGCATCAGGCCCTGCTGGGTCAGCCCGACCCGGTCGGCGACGGCGGCCAGCGACGTGCCGCGGTAGCCGCGCTCGGCGATCACCTCGAACGCCGCGCGGACGATGCTCGCTCGGCGGTCGGCGCCCCTGGCCCGGGTCATGATCCCGAGCCTACGGGACACGTCGTCACGGAACCATAACGTTCGCTACTCGCCGCCAGGTAGAGTAGGCGCTCATGAGCTTCGACGTCGACGCGCTGCTGGCCGAGCTCGACCTGGACGCCAAGGCGAGCCTGCTCGCCGGCCAGGACGTCTGGTCGCTCCCCGCCCGCCCGGAGATCGGGCTCGGGTCGCTGGTGCTCTCCGACGGCCCGATCGGCGTCCGCGGGGTGCGGTGGAGCCCGGACGACCCCTCGGTGACGCTGCCCAGCCCGACGGCGCTCGCCGCGAGCTGGGACCCGCGCCTGGCCGTGCGCGCCGGCCGGTTGCTCGCGCAGGAGGCCCGCCGCAAGGGCGTGCACGTGCTGCTCGCGCCGACGGTCAACCTCCAGCGCTCGCCGCTCGGCGGCCGGCACTTCGAGTGCTACTCGGAAGATCCCCTCCTCACCGGGATGATCGGCGCCGGGTACGTCACCGGCGTGCAGGACGGCGGGGTCGCCGTCACGGTCAAGCACTTCGTGGCCAACGACTTCGAGACCGAGCGCTTCACCGCCGACGTCCACGTCGGCGAACGCGCGCTGCGCGAGCTCTACCTCGCGCCGTTCGAGCTCATCGTCCGGCGGGCGAAGCCGTGGGGGATCATGGCCGCCTACAACAGCGTCAACGGCACCACGATGACCCAGCACGCCGAGCTGCTCAACGGCGTGCTGCGCGACGAATGGGGTTTCGACGGCTTCGTCGTCTCCGACTGGCTGGCCGCGCGCGACACCGTCGCCTCCGCCAACGGCGGCCTCGACGTCGCCATGCCCGGCCCGCGCACGGTGTTCGGCGAACGGCTCGCCGAAGCCGTGCGCGGTGGCGAAGTCGACGAAGAGGTGCTCGACGACATGGTCCGGCGGGTGCTCCTGCTGGCCCACCGGACCGGCGCGCTCGGCGACACCCCCGGGCCGGAGAAGTCCGATGTGGACGGTGAAGCTGTCGCGCGCGAGGTCGCGCGCCGGTCGTTCGTGCTGCTCAGCAACGAAACCGGCGTGCTTCCGCTGCGCGAGCCGCGGAGCATCGCGCTCATCGGCGCGCTCGCCGCGGACCCGAAGATCCTCGGTGGTGGCAGCGCCACCGTGTTCCCCGACCACGTCGTCTCCCCTCTTGACGGTCTCCGCAAGGCCGTTCCGCCGGGCACCGACCTCACTTTCGCCATCGGTGCCGATCCGCGAACGACGCTACCGCCGGCCACCGACAATTTCCGGCTCCGGGCGACGGCGAAGGCCGCGGACGGCACCCGATTGGCTGAATTTCCGCTCAGGGAAGCCAAGATCACGTGGATCGGGGAACTCCCCGCCGGCCTCGACATGGGCAGCCTCGCGTCGGTCGAGATCGCCGGCACCTACCTGCCGGAGCGAAGCGGCACGCACACCTTCGCCATCACCGGCCCCGGCGACCTCCGCCTCACCGTCGCCGGCCAGACCCTCTTCGACGGCGTGAACCTGCCGGAAGGCGGCGACGTCTTCACGTCGATCATGCAGGTCAACGAGCAGCGCCGGGAGATCGAGCTGACCGCCGACGAGCTCGTGGACGTCAGCCTGACCTACTGGATCCCGTCGGAGATGGCGGAGTTCGCGAGGGGCACCTTCGCCTGGGTCACCTTCGCGCTCGGGCACCGCGGCCCGGTGCTCGACCCGGACGCCGCGCTCGACGAAGCCGTTGCCGCGGCAGGGAAGTCGGACGTCGCGGTGGTCGTCGTCGGCACCACGGCGGAGGTCGAGAGCGAGGGCTTCGACCGGACTTCCCTGGCCCTGCCGGGACGGCAGGACGAACTGGTCACGCGGGTCGCCGAAGCCAACCCCAACACCGTCGTCGTCGTGAACGCGGGTTCCCCGGTCGAGATGCCGTGGCGGGACGACGTCGCCGCGGTGCTGCTCACCTGGTTTCCCGGCCAGGCCGGCGGTGACGCGCTCGCCGACGTCCTCTTCGGTCTCGAAGAACCCGGCGGCCGCCTGCCGACGACCTGGCCGGCGGTCCTCGAAGACGCGCCCGTCACGAACGTGACACCGGAAGAAGGCGTGCTGCCGTACGAAGAAGGCGTCTACATCGGGTACAGCGCGTGGGGACGCACCGACCGGCAACCCGCCTACTGGTTCGGCCACGGCCAGGGCTACACGACCTGGGTCTACGAAGAGCTCGACGTCTATCCGGACGACGAAGGCGGAACGCGTGTCCGAGTCCGCGTACGCAACTCCGGCAAGCGCAGGGGCCGCGAAGTCGTCCAGCTCTACCTGGCCCCGACCGAGCGCGGTGACCGGCCGCACCGGTGGCTCGCCGGCTTCGCGAGCGTCGAAGCCGGGCCCGGCGAGGCCGTCGAGACCGACATCGCGATCGCGCCGAGGTCGGTTTCGGTCTGGCAGGACGGCTGGCGGCACATCGCGGGCGAGTACGTCCTGGAGGCTTCGCACTCCTACGCGCAGCCGCGGTTGCGCACCCGGGTGGTGCTCCAGAAAATCCGTTGACGCACGGCGCGGCGGCTCGTAACTTCACGCGGGCACCCCAGACCAGCGGAAGGAGGTGGGTCCGATGATCACGCAACCGATCACGCGCTCCCACCTCGCGACGAGGGTGCCGGGTACCTGACCGGGAGCGCGTACTCCTGGAAGGACTGTCATGACCGATCTGGTCGTGCGCCCGCTCGAAGCGGGCGAAGAATCCCTGTTCACCTCCCTGCCGGACCGCGGTCTCGTCGGCCGCAAGCTGCTGGGCGACGACTTCACCGAGATGGCGGCCAAGGGCGAGTACCGGCCCGGGTGGATCTGGGTCGCGCTGCGCGCCGACGTCGTCGTGGCGCGGGCCGCGTGGTGGGGGACTCCGAAGGACGAGGAGCCGATCGCGCTCGACTGGTTCGACTTCACCGACTTCGACGCGGGCGTCGAGCTGCTGAAGAGGGCGCCGCTGCGTGCGGAGTACTCCGTGACCACGCCGCCGGGCTGGCGGGACGACCCGGAGGTCGCGCACGAGGTCACCATCCGCGTCGAAGCGGCCGAGAAGGCGGGCTACCGCAAGCTCGTCGAGCGCCACCGCTTCTGCTGGACACCGGAAAGCGGCCTGCCGGAACGGCCCGGCCGGCTCGTCTTCCGGCCCGAGCCGGACGACGACGTGCTCTTGGCCGTCTTCCGGCGGGTGCACGTCGGCAGCCTCGACGCGCACGTGCGCAAGACGGTCGAAGAGCACGGGCTCGACGCGGCCGCGCGCGAGGACCTCGACATCATGCGGTGGATGCCCGCGCCGCGGGAATGGTGGCGGCTGGCGTACACGCCGGAGGGTGACCTCGTCGGGCTCACGCTGCCGAGCCGCAACGCCTACGACCCGGTGATCGGGTACGTCGCCGTGGTGCCCGAGCACCGGGGGCACGGCTACGCGTACGACCTGCTCGTCGAGGCCACGCACGACCTCGTCGGGTACGGCGCGGAAAAGATCGTCGCGGGCACCGACGTCGGGAACGTCCCGATGGCCAAAGCCTTCGCGAAGGCGGGCTACCCGGTGACGCAGCACCGCATCGACCTCGTCTGAGCCGGAGCTTTCACGTGAAAGCTCCGCGCCGGGGTTTCCCGTGAAAGCCCGGTGTGGGGCCGTCTCTGGAGAGGGCTATCCAATCGGGTTAGGGGGACC
>NZ_JBVJON010000001.1:930762-958028 GCF_055583145.1 Amycolatopsis sp. NPDC104819
CCGTCCCCCCCCCCCCCCCCCCCCCCCCCCCCCCCCCCCCCCCCCCCCCCCCCCCCCCCGCCCCCCCCCCCCGCCGGGCTTCCACGGGAAAGCCCGGCGCGGTACCGTCGCTAGAGCGATCTATCAAATCGGCTTAGGGGGCCCGTGATGGACGTTCTGCACGAGAAGGGTCTGACGCCGCTTCGCGTGATCCTCGGCTTCTCGCTGCTCTCGACCACGCTGCACTACGCGCACAACGTCATCCGGGCGGCGGACTACCCGCAGATCCCGGGGATCTCCGTGCTCGCCGCGCAGGTCGTGGTCGCGTTCGGCTGGGTGCTGTTCACGGTGTTCGGCTGGTTCGGCTACCGCGCCTACGAGCGCGGCCGGTATCCGCGCGCGTTGGTGTTCCTGCTGGTCTACTCGCTGTCCGGGCTGGCCAGCGCGGGCCACTTCCTGGTCGGCGTGCCGCAGGTCCCGGCGTTCTGGTTCGCGACGATCTTCACCGACTCGGCGGCAGCCCTGGCCCTGTGGGTGTTCGTAACCTGGGCGTGGGCGGTGCTCAACCGGGTGACCTTGCGAGATCAAGTTTCTACACAACATTGACGTTCGCAGAAATCATGTAGACAATCGAGCGGGTGACCACCACCACACCGGTGACCTTCGAGCGCCGTCCCGACGAGTACCGCCACTGGCGTCTCCACGTCGACGGGGAGGTGGCGTGGCTGGAGCTGGACGTCGACGAGCAGGGCGGGCTCGTCCCCGGCTACGAGCTCAAGCTCAACTCCTACGACCTCGGGGTCGACATCGAGCTGTACGACGCCACCCAGCGGCTGCGGTTCGAGCACCCCGAGGTCCGCGTGGTGGTGGTGACCAGCGCGAAGGACAAGGTCTTCTGCGCGGGCGCGAACATCCGGATGCTCGCCGCGTCCGAGCACCACTGGAAGGTGAACTTCTGCAAGTTCACCAACGAGACGCGCAACGGCATGGAGGACGCGACCGAGCACTCCGGCCAGACCTACGTCGCCGCGGTGAACGGCGCCTGCGCCGGCGGTGGGTACGAAATCGCGCTGGCCTGCGAAAAGATCCTCCTGATCGACGACAACTCCTCGACCGTCGCGCTGCCGGAGGTGCCGCTGCTCGGCGTGCTGCCCGGCACCGGCGGCCTGACGCGGGTCGTCGACAAGCGGCGCGTGCGCAAGGACCTCGCCGACGTCTTCGCGACGCGCCCCGACGGCGTCAAGGGCAAGACCGCCGTCGACTGGCGGCTGGTCGACGAGCTGGTGCCCCGCCAGGGCTTCCGCGACGCCGTGGCGAAGCGGGCCCGCGAGATCGCGCGCGAGTCCGACCGGACCGGTGAGGGCGGCATCGAGCTGACCCCGCTCGAACATCGCTTTGTCGACACCGAAGTGGTCAAGGACCAGGTCACCATCACCATCAAGGGCCCCGAGAACGACCCCGGCGACCTGCGCGAAGAGGGCGCGGACGGCTGGTTCCTCGCGATGACCCGCGAGCTGGACGACACGATCCTTCGGCTGCGCACCAACGAGGTCGAGGCGGGAACCTGGATCCTGCGCACGCAGGGCGACCCGGAGAAGGTGTCCGCGCACGAGCAGGCCGTCCTCGGCACGAAGGACTGGCTGGCCAACGAGATCACGCACTACTTCAAGCGCGTGCTCAAACGCCTCGACGTCACCAGCCGCAGCCTGATCGCCCTGATCGAGCCGGGCAGCTGCTTCACCGGCGCGCTGCTGGAGATCGCGCTGGCCGCGGACCGCCAGTACATCCTCGACGGGCCGCCGATCGACGACGAAGACAGCGACGCGCGGGCCTCGATCCGGCTCACCGACGCCAACTTCGGCGCGTTCCCGATGGGCAACGGCCTGACCCGTCTGCAGACGCGTTTCTACGGCGACGACGACCACCTCGCCTGGCTCGCGCGCGAGAAGAACCGCGACCTCACCCCCGCCGAAGCCGTCGAACTCGGCCTCGTCACCGACGCGCCGGACGACCTCGACTGGGAGGACGAGATCCGGATCGCCCTGGAGGGCCGGGCGTCCCTGTCGCCGGACGCCCTCACCGGCATGGAGGCCAACCACCGGTTCGTCGGCCCGGAGACCATCGAGACCAAGATCTTCGGCCGGCTGGCGGCTTGGCAGAACTGGATTTTCACCCGGCCGAACGCATCCGGCCCGGAAGGCGCGCTGCGCCGATACGGTACTGGTCAGAAGGCCGTCTTCGACAGGAAGCGGGTCTAGCGCTCATGCCCGAGAAGATCGACTACGACGCCAAGATCCCCAACAACGTCAACCTCTCCGAAGACCGGCGGCTGCAACGCGCGCTCGAAGGCTGGCAGCCGAAGTTCATGCACTGGTGGGGCGAGATGGGCCCGACGCTGGAGACCCAGGGGGTCTACCTGCGCACCGCCGTCAGCGTGGGCCGCGAGGGCTGGGCGCACTTCGACCACGTCAACGTGCCCGACTACCGCTGGGGCATCTTCCTCGCCGAGCGCGACCCCGACCGGCGGATCGCCTTCGGCGAGCACCAGGGCGAGCCGGTCTGGCAGCAGGTGCCCGGCGAGTACCGCGCCGACCTGCAGCGGCTGATCGTGATCCAGGGCGACACCGAACCGGCGTCGGTCGAGCAGCAGAAGCTCCTCGGGCTCACCGCGCCCAGCCTCTACGACCTGCGGAACCTGTTCCAGGTCAACGTCGAAGAGGGCCGGCACCTGTGGGCGATGGTGTACCTGCTGCACGCCTACTTCGGCCGCGAAGGCCGTGACGAGGCCGAAGGGTTGCTGCTGCGCAACTCCGGCAGCCCGGACGCGCCCCGCATCCTCGGCGCGTTCAACGAGGAGACCGCCGACTGGCTGGCGTTCTACATGTTCACCTACTTCACCGACCGCGACGGGAAGTACCAGCTCGGCACGCTCAAGGAGTCCTCCTTCGACCCGCTCTCGCGCACCTGCGAGTTCATGCTGAAGGAGGAGGCGCACCACATGATGGTCGGCACCACCGGCGTCGACCGCGTGGTGACCCGCAGCGCCGAGCTGATCCGCGAGCACGACACGCTCGACATCGCCGCGCACGGCGGGATCCCGCTGGACCTCATCCAGCGCTACATCAACTTCCACTACACGGTGTCCCTGGACCTGTTCGGCAGCGAGACCTCGACGAACGCGGCGAACTACTACACCGCCGGGCTCAAGGGCCGCTGGCAGGAGGGCCGCCGCAAGGACGACCACAAGCTCACCGGGGACGCCCGCACGCTGGAGAAGCCGGGCGGCGACGGCACGTGGACGTCCGAGGAGATGCAGGCGATCCTGTTGCTGAACCTCGATCTCCGCAGCGAGTACGTGGCCGACTGCCAGACCGGCGTGAAGCGCTGGAACAAGATCCTCTCCGACGCCGGCATCGACTTCACGTTCCGGTTGCCGCACCCTGGATTCAACCGGGAAGTCGGCATAAACTCCGGCCACCACGTCACTCCCGACGGCACCATCGTCGACGAGCCGACCTGGCAGGCCGCCAAACACAAGTGGCTGCCCACGACCGAGGACCTCACGTTCGTCCGCTCGCTGATGCGTCCGGTGTACGAGCGGGGGAAGATCGCGAGCTGGGTGGCGCCGCCGCGGCAGGGCATCAACGGGAAGCCCTTCGACTACGAGTACGTGTACCTCACGTAGGAGGTCTGGTGGCGACAGGGTTCAATGCCGCGGAGTACCTGCTTTCGGCCGGGGATCCGGACGCGACCGCGGTCGTGTCGCCCCGCCGGTCGCTCACCTACGCCGAGCTCACGGCCGAGTCGCGGCGCGTCGCCGCGGGGTTCACCGAGCTCGGCGTGCGGCCCGAAGAGCGGGTCATGTTCTGCATGGTCGACGACGTCGAGCTGCTGACCGGCATCCTCGGCGCGATGCTGGCCGGCGCCGTCGCGGTGCCGGTGTCGACGATGGTCACCGGGCTCGAGCTGGGCCGGATGCTGGCCGACTCGCGGGCGCGCGTGCTGTGCGTGTCCGGCGAGTTCGCCGAGCAGGCGGTGACGGCGCTCGGGCTGGCTCCGGAGGTCACCGACGTCCTGCTCGACCGCGCCGAGGCGACCGGGTTCCCCGTCCGGACGCACGAATGGTCGTCGCTGACCGGGTCGTTCCGAAGTGGACGGACGTGGGAGGACTCGCCCGCGTTGTGGCTGTACACGTCCGGGACGACCGGACAGCCCAAGGGTGCGATGCACCGCCACGCGAGCATCCGCGCGGTCTGCGAGACGTACGCGCGAGGTGTCCTCGCGACGACACCGGCCGACCGGTTCCTGTCCGTGCCGAAGCTGTTCTTCGCTTACGGGCTGGGGAATTCGTGCTTCTTCCCGCTCGGCGCGGGCGGCACAGCGCTGCTGGAGCCTTCGCGTCCGACACCCGCGTTGTTCGCCCGGCGCGCTCGGGAGGAGCAGCCGTCACTGTTCTTCGCCGTGCCGACGTTCTACGCGGCGCTGCTCGCCAGCGACGTCCCGGACGACTCGTTTTCCTCGGTGCGGCACGCGGTTTCGGCCGGCGAGCCGCTGCCGGCGTCGTTGTTCGAGCGCTTCCGCGCCCGCTTCGGCCTGGAGATCCTCGACGGCATCGGCTCCACCGAGGCGTTGCACATCTTCCTCTCGAACCGGCCCGGCCTGGTGCGGCCGGGCACCACCGGCGTCGCGGTGCCGGGGTACTCCCTGGAGATCCGCGACGAGACGGGCGCGGTGGTCGACGCCGTCGGCAAGGCGGGGGAGCTGTTCGTTTCCGGGCCGTCGACGGCGACCGGGTACTGGGCCCGCTACGACGCGACGAAACTCGTGTTCCAGGGTGAGTGGCTGCGGACCGGCGACAGCTACGTCCGCAACGAGGACGGCACGTTCACCTGCCTGGGCCGGTTCGGGGACATGCTGAAAGCGGGCGGGATCTGGGTGTCACCGTCCGAAGTGGAGGAACGGCTGCGCCAGCACCCGGCGGTGGCCGAGGTCGCGGTGGTCGCCGCGCCGGACGCCGACGGTCTCGACAAGCCCGTGGCGTGCGTGGTGGCCGCTCCCGGAGTTACCGTGGACTCGGAAGAGCTGATCGAGTTCTGCCGCGAAGGCCTCGCGGCGTTCAAGCGTCCCCGAGGGGTGGTCGAACTGGCCGAGCTGCCGAAGACGGCGACGGGCAAGATCCGCCGGAACGTGATCCGCGACCTGGTCCGCGACTCGCTGCGGGTGGTGCCCAGCCCGTGATCGACGGGCACTTCGTGGTCGACGCGCACGTCCACACCCCGCGGCTGCCGACGCTCAAGCCGGCGTGGCTGCAGTGGGCGCACGACTTCGCGGGGGCGTACCCGTGGCGGTCGGTGTACTCGGACGACGGTGCGGTGATCCCGTCGGCGATGGACGAGCTGATGGAGTCCGAAGGCGTCGACCGGGTGCTGCTGTTCTGCGAGTACAGCCCGCGGGCGACCGGAATTCAGCCGATCGAGGACAACCTGCCGCTGGTCTCGCACAACCCGGCGCGGTTCAAGCTGGTGGCGAACGTCAACCCGTACCTGCACCACCCGCCCGCGTCCGAGGTCGCCCGGCAGCTGGACCTCGGCGCGGTGGCGCTGAAGATCCACCCGGTGCACGGCGCGTTCTCCCCGGCGGACAAGGAGCTGTACCCGGTCTACGCGTTGTGCGCCGAGCGCGGTGTCCCAGTGATCCTCCACTCGGGAACGTCGAGCTTTCCCGGGTCCCGCACCAGTTTCGGCAATCCCGAGCTGCTGTCCGATGTGGTCGAAGACTTCCCGTCCCTGCAGTTCGTGTTCGCGCACGGCGGCCGCGGCTGGTGGTATGACGTCGCGGCGTTCCTGGCGCTGGCCCGGGAGAACGTGTGGCTGGATCTCGCCGGGCTGCCGCCGAAGAAGCTGCCGGAGTACTACCAGCGGTTCGATCTGGCGCGACTGGCGGGGAAGTTCGTGTTCGGGACGGACTGGCCCGGGGTGCCGTCGGTGGCGGCGAACGTCCGGGCTTTGATGGGGCTCGGGTGGCCGGAAGACGTGTTGAGCGGGGTGCTGTCGGGGAACGCGGTCAAGCTGATGCCGTCCTTGGTATGACACGGGGGCGCCGGTGAAGGCGCCCCCGCGCCCCCAAGGTGGTCAGCCGCGCACTTCGTGCAGGCAGAGGACGTTGCGCTCGGTGCCCAGCTCGGCGATGTGGTCGACCGTCTTCAGCCCTTCGACGTCGAAGTCCTGGAACCGCACTCCGCGGCCTTCCAGCGCCGAGACCTCGGCCGGGAGGTCGCCGACCTCGAAGCTCAGGGCCGTTGTTCTCGCTCTGGGCGCCGGCCGGCATCACGCGCAGGCCGATCGCGCCCGCGCCCGCGGCGAAGTAGAGGGTTCCGTCTTCGCCCTTTTTCACTCGTCGCCGTTGAACGCGCGGAGTGTGCGCATGGCTTCCGCCAGTGCCTGCGCGTCGTCGCCCAGCGGGGTCAGCACGATCCGGCGCAGGATCTCCGCGGCCGCCTCGCGGGCCTTGTTCGCCATCTCCAGGCCGTGGTCGGTCAGCGACGCGAACGTGACGCGGCGGTCGTCGGGGCTCGGGACGCGGCAGATCAGGTCGGCCGCCACCAGGCGGTCGGCCACCTTCGTGAAACCGCCGCTGGACAGCGCGGCCTCCGTCGCCAGCCGGGTCATCGGCATCCGGTGCTCGGGCGAGCGGACCAGCCGCAGCAGGATGTCGAACGACGCGGGCGCGAGCCCGAGGCGGTCCGCGATCTCGCCCATCAGCTTGTCCTGGGTGGCCAGGTATCCCTCGATGACCAGGCCCCACCAGGTGACGATCTCGTCGTCGTCGGTCTTGGGATCCACCACGCCAGCCTACCGGAAAGTCTGTTCGGAATATATCTTGCGCGCGAGAGGTTCTGCGGTTACCTTGGTCTGAGGAGGCAACCATGTCGATCAAGACGTCCGGCCTGCACCACGTGACCGCCATCGGCGGCGACCCTCAGCGCAACGCCGACTTCTACCTGCGCACCCTCGGCCTGCGGCTGGTGAAGACCACCGTGAACTTCGACGATCCCGGCACCTACCACCTCTACTACGGCGACAGCTCGGGCAAGCCCGGCTCGCTGATGACCTTCTTCCCCTGGCCCGACGCGCCGAGCGGCCGCCTCGGCACCGGCCAGGCGACGACCACGTCGTTCTCCGTCCCCGAGGCGTCCATCGGCTGGTGGAAGCAGCACCTGGCCGCGCAGAAGATCGAGACCGGCGAGGTCCGCAACGCCGACAGCGAGGACACGCTCACCTTCCGCGACCCGGACGGCCTCCAGCTCGCGCTCGTCGCCCACCCGCAGGGTGACCCGCGCGACCCGTGGGACACCGAGCTGGTGCCGGCCGAGCACGCCATCCGCGGCCTGCACTCCGTGACGCTCTCGGTCACCAAGGAAGACGCCACCGCGGGCATGCTCACCGACGGCCTCGGCCTCAGCTTCGCCACCCAGGAAAGCAACCGGCTGCGGTTCACCGCCGGCGAAGGCGGGCCCGGCGCGCTGGTCGACGTCCTCGTGACGCCGGACGCGCCGCGCGGGCTGGTCGCCGCGGGCACCGTGCACCACGTCGCCTGGCGCGCGCCGGACGAGCAGACCCAGAAGGCCTGGCGCGAGGAGCTCGTCGACAAGGGTGTGAACGTGACGTCCATTTTGGACCGGCAGTACTTCCGGTCGATCTACTTCCGCGAGCCGGGCGGCACGCTCCTGGAGGTCGCGACCGACGAGCCAGGCTTCGCGATCGACGAGCCACTGCTGGAGCTGGGCCGCGCGCTCAAGCTGCCGCCGTGGCTGGAGCCGCGTCGCGACGAGATCCAGCACATGCTCCCCGCGCTGAACCTCCCCGCCGAGAACAACCCGGAGCTGTCATGAAGCTGGAGCACAAGTACACCGAAGGCGCTCCGGACGCGCCGGTGCTGCTCCTGCTGCACGGCACCGGCGGCAGCCCGGACGACCTGCTCGGCCTGGCGCGCGAGCTGAGCCCGGACGCCGCGGTGCTGGCCCCGGCCGGCCCGGTGTCGGAGTACGGCGCCGCGCGCTGGTTCCGGCGGCTCGCCGAGGGCGTCTTCGACCACGAGGACGTCGTCGTGCGCGCGAACCAGCTCGCGGACTTCGTGCTCGAAGCCCGCGAGGAGTACGGCTTCGGCGACCGGCGGCTGGTCGCCGTCGGCTTCTCGAACGGCGCCAACATCGCCGCCGCGGTGGCGCTGCTGCGCCCGGAGGTCGTGCGCGAAGCCGCTCTCTTCGCGTCGATGTCGCCCGTGCCGCAGCCGCCCGACCTGGATCTCTCCGCGTCGCGGGTCTTCCTGGCCAACGGCGAACACGACCCGATGGCGCCCCTGGCGTCCACCGAGGAGCTGATCGGCCTGCTGCGCGAACGCGGTGCCGACGTCGTCACGCATCGTCACCCGGGCGGGCACCAGATCACGCTCGACGGCGTGCGCGCGGCGGCGAAGTGGATCAAGCCCTAGCGTTTGTACGGAGCGTATATCGGCTCGCCCTACGATCGGGCGATGACTAACGAGGCACTGCAGCGTGCTACCCAACTGCTGGACTCGGCCATCCTCGCCGACGGGCACAACGACCTGCCGTGGGAGCTGCGGCAGCACGGCGGCCCCAACCCGGTCGAGGCCGCCGCGTCGCTCGACCTGACCGTCCGGCAGCCGGCCCTGCACACCGACTTCCCGAAGCTCGCCGACGGGAAGCTCGGCATGCAGTTCTGGTCGGTGTACGTGCCTTGCCAGTTCGAGGGCCACAGCGCGGTGACGGCGGTGCTGGAGCAGATCGAGGTCGTCTACCAGCTGGCCGAGCGCTACCCCGACCGGCTCCGGCTGGTCGACACCGCGGACGAGGCCGAGGCCGCGTTCGCCGACGGCCGGATCGCGTCGCTGCTGGGCGCCGAGGGCGGGCACAGCATCGCCGAGTCGCTCGGGGTGCTGCGGATCCTGCGCCGCCTCGGCGTCCGGTACATGACGCTGACGCACAACTTCAACACCACCTGGGCCGACTCGGGCACCGACGAACCGGAGCACAACGGGCTCACCGAGTTCGGCCGCGACGTCGTGCGCGAGATGAACAAGATCGGGATGATGGTCGACCTCTCGCACGTCGCGCCGTCGACGATGCGGGCGGCGATCGAGGTCAGCTCGGTGCCGGTGATCTTCAGCCACTCCTCCTGCCTCGCGGTGAACGACCACCCGCGCAACATCCCCGACGACGTCCTCGCGCTGCTGCCCGGCAACGGCGGTGTCGCGATGACGACGTTCGTGCCCGCGTTCATCTCGCCGAAGGTCAGCGCGTGGGACCAGGAGCTGAAGGCCGCGATGACGGCCGCCGGCAAGGAGTACCGGAACCTCGCCCAGCGCGGCGAGTTCGCGAAGGAGTGGGACGGCCCGGCCAAGCCGAAGGCCACCGTCGAGGACGTCGTCGCGCACGTCGAGCACGCCCGTGAGGTCGCCGGGATCGACCACATCGGCCTCGGCGGCGACTACGACGGCGTCGGCGCGCTGCCGGAGGGGCTGGAGGACACGTCCAAGTACCCGGTGTTGTTCGCGGCGCTGCTCGAGCGGGGCTGGAGTGAGGACGACTGCGCGAAGCTGGCCGGGAAGAACACGCTGCGCGTCCTCCGGGAGGTCGACGGCTTCGCCCGTTAGGGGGTTTGACGCGGCGGTCCCCGCGCGCCGGGCGGACACTGAGTCCATGACGCACGCGCGCGGGGGCGCGGCCGACCGCCCCACCGGCCCCACAGACCACGACCTGCCCGGAACCGACGTGCCGGAGGGCGCGCTGGAACCCGCGGAGCTGCGCGCCGGCGACGTGCGTCCCGGCCCGGAAGAGGTGGCGCCGGTGCGCCCGGCGCCCGCCCGGCCCGCCCCGGCTGCCAGGAGCCGGACCCGGACCCGGCCGACGCGGATCAGCGGCACCTGGGTCGCCGTGATCGCCGGTCTGCTCGTGCTCGTCGTGCTGCTGATCTTCATCCTGCAGAACCTGGACTCGGTGACGGTTCACTTCTTCGGCGCCGACGGCAGTCTGCCGCTCGCCATCGCGATGCTGTTCTCCGCGATCGGCGGCGCGGTGCTGGTCGCGCTCATCGGCGGCGCCCGCATCCTGCAGCTGCGGAAGCAGGCACGCCGGCGCTAAGGCGTAGCTTTCACGTGAAAGCTACGCCCCCAGGTGGGAGCTTTCACGTGAAAGCTCACACCTCAGACGATGATCGACGTCATTCCCAGCACGCGCGCGCAAACGTTTTCGTCGCCTGAAGTCTTCACCCGGCCGAGGTCGGCCGCGTTCCGGGTGCACAGCCGCCAGAACGTGTCCAGGTCCGTCGCCACGGTGGCCAGCGGGGTGCGGGACGGCGGCGCGCCGCGGTCGAGGACCCAGCCGTCGCGCTCGCGGCGGGCGTGCCACTTGCCGGCGCCGGTGACGGTGTAACCGACCTGCTTGCCGACGCGCGCTTCGACGTCGCGCAGGGTGTGCGGCAGCGCGCGGACGAACGTGTCGGCGATCGGCTCGGCGTACTCCGCCTCCAGCGGCGTGTGCTCCAGCGCCTCGCGGAGCTGCACGTGGTGGACCCAGAACTCCGAATAGTCGCGGGCCGCGTCGAGCCAGCGCGGCGCGGGCTCGTCCCCGGCCCAGCTGACCGGCTCGCCCAGGACGTCGAGGTCGAGCTTGGCCCAGTACTCGGTCGTCTGGCCCATGAACTCGTACATCATCGTGAGCAGGACGTCGGTCGAGAGCCGGCGGCAGGCGACGACCCATTCGTCGTTGATCCGGTTGATGAAGTGCGGGACGGACTCACCCGGACGGGGGGCATCCGACGTGTGACCGTCGCGGCCGCGGGACAGCCGGCCGACCTTGTCCCCCAGCAGGTGAGCGGCGATGTCCTTGACCGTCCAGCCGGCGCACATCGTCGGACGCGTCCAGTCTTCGTCGGTCAGCGCGCCGAGCAGCGTCATCAGGGCTTGTTCTTCCTTCGAGAAGAACGGGAGGACGTCGATCGGCGGGCCCCAGCGCGTCGGACTCATGTGGGCATCCAAACACCTCCATTCGGCCTACCCACAGGTAGCATCAGCCCGTAAGCAGAGGGGAGTCCGCCCGTGAACGCAGAGCGACCGAACGGCCGGGGCACCGGCGACGAGGTGGCCGACCTGGCCCGCCGCGCCGGCCAGCTGGCCGGCTGGGCCGCACGCACCGGCTTCGAGTTCACCCGCCGGCTGCCCGGGGTGGAGACGGCCGAACGCGGCGTGCGGCAGGTCGAGCGCCAGCTGCTGGCCGAGCTGCGCCGCCGGCTCGACGAGGTCGACGACCCCTACCACGCGGCGCTCACCGCGGCGTCCGCGATGAACCGCCCGGCGGTGCCCGGAAAGGTCGAAGCGACCGTCACGCTCGTGCCGGCCCGCGACAACCGCGGTGAGCCGCTGCGCGCCGCGATGGCCGAGCTGCTCAACCACTCCATCGGCTTCGGGCGGGACCGCGCCCGCGAGTACTTCTACGCGATCATCCTGCGCCAGCTGACGCCCGACGAGGCCCGCATCCTGTCGGCGCTGTCCGACGGCTCGCCGTTCCCCGCGCTCGACGTCACCGAGCGCACCGGCCTCGGCGGCAGCGGCCGTGTGGTGCTGCGCAACGCTTCCACCGTCGGCAAGGCGGCCGGGGTGTCGCTGCCCGACCAGGTGCCCGGCTACGTCACGCGGCTGATCGGGCTCGGCCTCGTGGACCTCGACGAAGAGGTGCCGGCCCTGGAGACGCAGTACGAGATCCTGATGACCGACGAGACCGTGCGCGACGCCGAGAAGCACGTCAAACGGGCCAAGTTCGTCAAACGCACGATCCACGTCTCGCGCCTCGGCGCGGAGTTCTGGCAGGCCTGCGACCCGAGCCTCGGTTAGCGGATGGGGTCGTTCCTCGCCGGCATCGTCGCCGACTTCGCCCAGCACTGGCCCCTCTACGTCTCGATCCCGGTCGTCGCCGCGCTGATCGGCTACGGCACCAAGCTCGTCGCGATCCGGATGATGTTCCAGCCGGTGGAGTTCCTTGGGGTCAAGCCGTTCCTCGGCTGGCAGGGCATCGTCCCCAAGCGCGCCGCGCGGATGGCGAGCATCGCCTGCGACACGATGACCGAGCAGCTGATCAAGCCGGCCGAGGTCGTCGCGCGGCTGGACGCTTCCCGCATCGCCCAGGAGATCGAGAAACCGCTGCTCGCGGGTGTCGAGGACATCGTCCGCGAGGTGGCAGGGCACTACCAGCCGGGGCTCTGGGAGTCGCTGCCGGTGCGGGTGCAGCGGCTGGTGATCGAGCGCGTCCAGCACGAGTCGCCGCGGATGGTCGCCGCCGTGCTCGACCTGATCAAGTCCGATGTGGACAGTGTGTTCGACCTCAAGGGCATGGTGGTCACCAGCCTGGTCAAGGACAAGCGCCTGCTGAACCGGATCTTCCAGGAGGCGGGCGCCCAGGAGTTCAAGTTCATCGCGCGGTCCGGCCTCGTGTTCGGCGGCGCGATCGGCGTGATCCAGATGGTGGCCTGGATCCTCTTCAAGTTCCCGCTGATCATGCCGCTGTTCGGCCTGTTCACCGGCTGGTTCACCGACTGGCTGGCGCTGCGGATGATCTTCTACCCGATCGAGCCGCGCAAGTACTTCGGCGTCACGTGGCAAGGGTTGTTCCTCAAGCGCCGCAAAGAAGTCGCGGAAGCGTACGGCGAGCTGATCGCGAAGGAGATCATCACGCCGCACAACGTCATCGAGGCGATCCTGCACGGCCCGCTGTCCGACCGGGTGCTCGCGCTGATCCAGCGTCAGCTGGACGAGGAGCTCGGCAGTGTCGCCCGGCCGCTGGTGGTGTTCGCGGTGGGCAGCCGGAAGTACCAGGACATGAAGCTGGCGATCGCGTCGCAGATCATGAGCCGCCTGCCGGAGACGATGCGGTACATCGAGGACTACGCGACCGACGCGATGGACATCCGCAACGTGCTGGTGTCCAAGATGAAGGAGCTGTCCCCGCGCGAGTTCGAGCGCCTGCTGCGCCCGGCGTTCGAGCAGGACGAATGGATCCTGATCGCGACGGGCGCGGTGCTGGGCTTCGCGGTCGGTGAAGCGCAGGTCCTGCTGCTGGAGCACCTCGCGGCCTGACCCCGGTGAACACCTGACGGCCGTGCGGGCGAGCAAGTCCACCCGAACGGCCGTACACCTGTACGTATCCCCGGGCTTACCTTGCGCCTCTACTCTGCGACGGACGACTACCGGGCGGGGGAGCCCATGGCTGAGACGACGGAACCGCGCGCGGACGCGCTGCCCCGGCAGGAGATCCGGCTCGCGATGACCATGGTCGGCGGGGCCAGCCTCGCCGTCTGGATGGGCGGGGTCGCCGCCGAGACGTCGCTGCTGCTGCGCGAAGCCCGGGACGGCGCGCCCGCCGGGCTCTACCGGAAGCTGACCGGGCTGCTCCGGGCGGACCTCTCCGTCGACGTCCTGACCGGGACGAGCGCCGGCGGGATCAACGCCGCCTGCCTCGGGCTCGCCGAAGCCTTCGGGGCCACCCCCGAAATCCTGCGCGACACCTGGATCTCGACCGGCTCGCTGGACAACCTGACCCGTGACCCCGCCGAGCCCGAGCCGCGGTCGTTGCTGGACGGCGACCGGGTGCTGCTCGACGGCGTCCTGGGTGCGCTCGAGCAGATCGTGCGCAGCGGGCAGCCGTCCGCCGCGGGCGCCGCCGATCTCACCGTGCTGCTCACCGGGACCATGATCGACGGCGAGAGCACCCGCTACGAAGACGCGCTGGGCAACCTGGTCCGGGACACCGAGCACCGCATGCTCTTCCGGTTCCACGGCGACCAGTGGCGCACGCCGAAGGTGGTCGGGCCGCTCGCCGTCGCCGCGCGGTCCACCGCCTCCTACCCCGGCGCGTTCGAGCTGTCGCGGGTGCCGATCGGCGCGGACCGGACGGACCCGGCGCACCCGGACATGAGCCCGTACACCGCCCTCACCCGCTCGCACTGGGTCACCGACGGCGGGGTGCTGCTCAACAAGCCGCTTCGCCCGGCGCTGCAAGAGATCTTCGCCCGGCCGGCCGCGGCCGACGTCCGGCGGCTGCTGCTCTACGTCGTGCCCACCGGGGAACGGGAAGCCGAGGTGCACCCCTGCGATCCCGGGGACTTCCCGTTGCTGACCAACACGATGGGCAAGGTCGTCGCCGCGGTGATGAGCCAGTCCATCAGCTCCGAGCTCGAAGAGCTTTCCCGGCACAACGCCGGCGTGACGCGGACCCGGGACACCCGGGTCATCCTGGCCGGCCTCGGGATGCGCGGTGGCGCCGAGTCGCTGATCGACCCGCGGCTCTCCCGAGCCTACCTCGAGCGGCGGACGGCCGGGGACGCGGCCGAGCTGGTCGAGCTCGCCGCCCGGCGGTACGCGCAGTCCCGTGTGGACAGTCCGGAACTGCAGTGGTTCACGGGAAAGTCGGAGTCCCTGCGGCAGACGGCTGCGGCCGGGCTGGCGCACGAGGTCCCGCCCGACCCGCCGGCGCCCCGGATGTCGTCGGCGGCGCTCGTCCCGTACCGCACTTCGGCGCTCGCCGACGCCGTCGCCACCGGGCTGCAGCTGATCAACGCGGGCTTCCGCCTCGGCCCGGAAGCGGCCGACGCGGCGGTCCTCAACCAGGCCCGTGCCGGGCTGCACAGCGCGCGGGTGGCCTCGGCGCGCGGGGAGAAGCTCGACCAGTGGGTCATGGCGCAGGCGGCGCCGGAACCGGCCGAAACCCTCGCGACGTGGGTCGGCAAGCTGGCCCTGGACTGGGCGGCGCTCGGGAAGACCAACGGCCTCGCCGACGCCTGGTCCGCCGTCGTCTCGGAGCTGCGCACCACGGCGCCCGCGTTGCGGCGCCTGGTCGAGTCGAGACCGGGTGAAGGCGACGAGGTGGCGACACTGCTGGACTGGCTCGCGCTCGACAGCGACCCCGACGACGACGTCGTGCGCGCCCGGCTGCTCGCGCTGCACGTCGCCGGGCGCGGGCTGCTGGCGGAGGCGCCCGCGGTCGACCAGCGGGCCGATCTCGTGCAGGTGAGCGCCGACTCGCGGACGTTGCTCGACATGGAGCGGCGGCGCTCGTGGGACAAGCTGACCGGCATGCAGGCGGGCTACTTCGGCGCGTTCTACAAGGCGTCCTGGCGCGCCAACGACTGGATGTGGGGCCGGATCGACGGCGCCGGCTGGCTCATGCAGGTGCTCCTCGACCCGGCCCGGCTGCGGAACCTCCGGGACCTCGCCGGGCACGACGCGTTCCGCGACGAGGTGAAGGCCACCTTCGAGGAGATCGGCTGGTGTCCCCCGCGCGAGGCGGACAACCTCGAGAAGACGGACGTCGACGTGCTGAAGTGCCAGCTCGACCAGGAGCTCGCCTTCCTGGGGCTCAACTCCCGGTTGGAGCCGATCGATGGGCCCGCCGCCGCGGCGCCCCCGAGCATGCCGGTGACCGCGCTCGTGCTCGCCCGGGCGCGGCAGCTGGAGATCGCCCGGACCGAGCTGCCGGTCGTGTGCCGCCACGCGGAGGACGACGTCGTCAAGGCGAAGGGCAGCGACAAGAAGTCCAAGGTCTTCCGCGGGCTGGCCCGGCCGGAGCTGCCCCTGGAAGGCGCCGATCAGACGCAGCAGACCTTCCAGGCGTGCACCGTCTCCGCCGAGCGGATTTCGGACGAGCGGGGCACGCCCCTGCTGGTCAAGACCATGATCAAGCTGGCCGCGGCCGGGGTGAACGCGGCGGCCGCGACGGTGCCGCCGTCAACGCCGAAGGCCGCCAAGTCGGTGGTCACCGCCGTCCGGGCCACCGCGCGCAGCACCTGGCGGATCACCAAGGGCTCGATGGCGCTCAAGACGCCGGGAACGATCGTCGCCGCGGCGCTGGCCCTGATCGCGGGCCTGCTGATGGGCGGCAACAGCAGCGCGGTCGTGGGGCTCATCGGCCTGCCCGTGCTGGCCGGCGCGGTGGTCTTCGTGGTGGTCAACGTGCTGCTGATGTCGAAGAAGTCGCCGCTCGGCTGGCTCTACCTGCTTGGCCTGCTGGCCCTGCTCGGACTCCTGCTGGCCCCCTTCCTGCCCGTGCTCGCGAAGCCCTTCTTCGGCTGGCTGGGCTCGGTGGTCGCCGGCTGGGGGCGGGGTGACGCGCCGGTCTGGTGGGTCGTGTTCGTGGTCGTCCTGCTGCTGCCGTGGGTCGTGCCGCCGCTGGGTGCGCTGTGGCGGCGGGCCCGCCGCGGCGACCGGCAGGCGGCGCCGGCGGCCGGGAAACCGGCCGAACCGGTGGCGGCCACCGAGCCGGTCGTGCTGGCGACGCCGGCCGCCGCGCCCGCGGCTCCGGCGACCCCGGAACCGGCCACCGAACGCTCACCCTGAGCAACTCGTCCGGCCCGTCGCCTTGCGATCACCGGCGATGAGGTTCATGGTGCGGGGGTGGGTCGCGAGCCACGAGTTCGCGGCCTAGACGCGCGTCTTGCCCCGGCACCGTCCACTTCAAACATGGTTGTGGGACTCCTCACCGGGTACTCCGCGTCGCCCCAGGTCATCGTGGGGGTCGTGAGCTGCGTCGCTGGCAGCTCGAAAATTCTCTGTTACGTTTCCTGAGTATGTCCGTAACGCACTTGATCGAATCGCCGACCAAGGCGGACGGCGCGCAGCTGTGGCGAATCGCGCGTGATTCCGCCAAGCTTGATCTCAACTCGCCGTACGCATACATGCTGTGGTGCCGCGATTTCGCCGAGACATCGGTGGTCGCGCGCGAAGACGGCGAGGCGGTCGGATTCGTGACCGGTTACCGCCGGCCGGCCGAGCCCGACGTGGGGTTCGTCTGGCAGGTCGCGGTCGACGCGTCCCAGCGCGGGAAGGGCCTGGCAGGGAAGCTGCTCGACGCCCTGTACGACCGCCTGGTCGACGCGGGCGTGCGTTACCTCGAGACCACCATCACCCCGGACAACGAAGCGTCCATCCGGCTGTTCACCTCCTTCGCCAAACGCTGGGAGGCGGCGGTGGAAACCACGGTGCTGTTCGACGGCGCCGATTTCCCTGGCGACGGTGAGCACCTGCCGGAAGAGCTTTACCGCATCGGTCCGCTCACAGCACGCAAAGATCCGGGCGAGTAGGAGAAAAGAAACGTCATGAGCATCTTCGAAGAGCTCGAATCCGAGGTCCGCAGCTACAGCCGTGGCTGGCCCGTCGTGTTCGACCGCGCCCAGGGCAGCCACCTCTACGACGAGAACGGCAAGGCCTACCTGGACTTCTTCGCGGGAGCCGGCGCGCTCAACTACGGGCACAACAACCCGCGGCTGAAGCAGGCGCTGATCGACTACATCCAGCGTGACGGCGTCACACACGCGCTGGACATGTTCACCGTGGCCAAGCGCGACTTCCTGCAGACCTTCCGCGACAAGATCCTCGACCCGCGCGACCTGAACTACAAGGTCGTGTTCCCGGGTCCGGGTGGCGCCAACGCCGTCGAGGCGGCGTTGAAGCTGGCGCGCAAGGTGACCGGCAAGGAATCGGTCATCAACTTCACCAACGCCTTCCACGGCATGACGCTCGGCGCGTTGTCGGTCACCGGCAACTCGATGAAGCGCGGCGCCGCGGGCATCCCGCTGGTGCACGCCACGCCGATGCCGTACGACGCGTACTTCGACGGCGCGATGCCGGACTTCCTGTACTTCGAGAAGCTTCTCGAAGACTCCGGCAGCGGGCTCAACGAGCCGGCCGCGGTCATCGTCGAAGGCGTCCAGGGCGAGGGCGGCATCAACGCCGCGCGCCTGGAGTGGCTGAAGGGTCTCGACGACCTCTGCAAGCGCCACAACATCCTGCTGATCCTCGACGACGTCCAGATGGGCTGCGGCCGCACCGGCCCGTTCTTCAGCTTCGAGGACGCCGGGATCAAGCCGGACATGATCTGTCTGTCGAAGTCCATCAGCGGTTACGGCATCCCGATGGCGCTCACGCTGATCAAGCCGGAGCTCGACGTCTGGGAGCCGGGTGAGCACAACGGCACCTTCCGCGGCATCAGCCCGGCGTTCGTCACCGCGACCGAGGCGATCAACGCCTACTGGAGCGACGACGAGCTCGAGAAGTCGACCCTGGCCAACGGCGAACGCATCGCCGCCGCGTTCTCCGGCATCGTCGAGGCCTACCCGGACGCGAACCTCGTCGCCAAGGGCCGCGGCCTGGCGCGCGGCCTCGAGTTCGAGAACGGTGACCTGGCCGGCCGGGTCTGCGCGGAAGCGTTCGCGCGCGGCCTGCTCATGGAAACCTCCGGCCCCGACGGCGAAGTCATGAAGCTGCTGCCGCCGCTGACCCTGACCGACGACGAGCTGACCCAGGGCCTGTCGATCATCGACGAGTCCATCAAGGCCGTCCTGAAGAAGTAGAGGAGCCACGCCCGTGCTCGTTCGCACACTCGACGAGATCACCGACACCGACGCCGACATCAAGACCGAGAACTGGCGCAGCAAGCGGATCATCCTCGCCAAGGAGGGCGTCGGCTTCTCGGTGCACGAGACCACGCTGTACGCGGGGACGGTCAACGACTTCTGGTACGCGAACCACATCGAGGCGGTGTTCATCACCTCCGGCGAGGGCGAGATCGAAGACCTCGCCACCGGTGAGGTGCACCAGCTCAAGCCGGGGACGCTGTACCTGCTCAACGACCACGACAAGCACCAGGTCCGGCCGAAGACCGAGATCAAGTGCGTCTGCGTGTTCAACCCCCCGGTGACCGGGCGCGAGGTCCACGACGAGAACGGCGTGTACCCGCTCGTCACCGAGTGACACCCGCAGCGAGGAAACAGGAGGCGAAGCCCGTGACTCTCGCGGACACCCGGGTCGACGACGGTTACCCGACCCGGATCACCGGTACGCCGGCGCACCTGCCGCGCGTGCACCCCACGGTGTGGGGTACCGAAGCCGACGGCCCGATCGACGGCGCGACGCTGGCGAACCACGAGACCAACGGCTACACCGTGGTCGACGACCTGCTCTCGGTGGGCGAGGTCCAGGCGTACTGGCAGGAGCTGGTGCGGCTGTCCTCCGACCGCGAGCTCGCCCGCGACGAGCGGGTGATCACCGAGGCGAAGACCGGTGAGGTCCGGTCGATCTTCGACGTCCACGTGCTCTCGGACCTGATCTCGGAACTGGTGCTCGACCCGCGCGTGCTGGACCGGGCGCGTCAGCTGCTCGGTTCGGACGTCTACGTGCACCAGAGCCGCGTCAACTACATGCCGGGGTTCAAGGGCACCGGGTTCTACTGGCACTCGGACTTCGAGACCTGGCACGCGGAGGACGGCATGCCGGCCCCGCGCGCGGTCAGCTGCTCCATCGCGCTGACGGACAACTACCCGTTCAACGGCGGCCTGATGATCATGCCGGGCTCGCACCGGACGTTCGTCCAGTGCGCCGGGGAGACGCCGGACGAGAACTACAAGGCCTCGCTCAAGGACCAGCGGGTGGGCGTGCCCAACGAGGACGACATCACGAAGATGGCGGCCGAGTACGGCATCGACCAGTTCACCGGCCAGGCCGGCTCGGCCCTGTGGTTCGACTCGAACATCATGCACGGCTCCGGCAACAACATCACGCCGTACCCGCGCTCGAACATCTTCCTGGTGTTCAACAGCGTGGAAAACGCCCTGGAGCAGCCGTACGCGGCCAGCGCCCCGCGGCCCGCGTTCATCGCCGGCCGCGATTCGACCCCGATCTCGCGCTAGCTTCACAGCCCGGCGGTGACTGATCCGGTGCGCTTTGTTACCGTGTCGCCACCGCGCGGGCGTGTGGCCCGCGCGACAGACGTCTTCGCGGACGATCGGCGGGTGCTTCGCTCGGGGTGAGCTCACCCGCCCGGTCGCCTGTGAAGACGACGGGTGGACCGCGCCCCCTGGCGGCCCGGCCGGGAGATTCAGCACGACCCCGCACCAGCGGATCGGGACCGATGGTGCGGGGTCGTGTCATACCCGGGCCCCGGTGGAAGCCGCACCCTTCGCCCGCCTCCGCTGCGAAATCCGCAGAACCACCAAAACAGCTGGTACCGGCCCTGCTCGACAACCGGTGACCACGGTAGGTTGGCTTCCCCGGCGAGGGAGACGCCGGCCGACGACCGTGGACCCCGGGGAGGTGGGCGCGAGCATGGCCGAAACCCGGTTGCAGCTGCTCGGGCCCGTGCAGCTCTTCCACGGTGACGACCCCGTCCCGATCGGCGGCCCCGGCGTCCGCGGCCTGCTCGCGCTGCTCGCCCTCAAGCCCGGCAAGGTCGTCGGGCTCGACGACATCATCGACGCGCTCTGGGGTCACAACCCGCCCGCGACGGCGCGGACCATCGTCCACGGCAACGTCTCCCACCTGCGGCGGATCCTGCGTGAGGTCGACGGCCTGAGCATCCTCACCACCCCGCCGGGCTACCGCCTGGACGTCGAGGCCGACCGGATCGACGTCCACCGGGCGCGCACCCTGCTCGACCGCGCGTCGGTCGCTACGCCCGAGACCGCCGCCCCGTTGCTGGCCGAGGCGCTCGCGCTGTGGCAGGGTCCCGCACTCGGCGGGGTGCCCGACTCCCTGCAGGCGCCCGAACTCGAGGACCTCCGCCTGGCCGTGCACGGCGCCCGCGTCGACGCCGACCTCGGGCTCGGGCGGCACGCCGAGCTGATCGTCGAGCTGAGCCCGATCGTCCGGGCCGACCCGCTGGCCGAGCGGGCCGCGGGCCAGCTGATGCGCGCGCTGTACCACGCGGGCCGCCGCGGTGACGCGCTCGAGCTGTACCGGACCGTCTCCCGCGCGACGCTCCGCACCCTCGGGGTCGAGCCCGGCGCCGAGCTGCGCTGGCTCCACGAGCGCGTCCTCAACGACGACCTCCCCGAGCTTTCACGTGAAAGCTCCCACCTGGGCCCGGAGCTTTCACGTGAAAGCTCCGGGGTGGACGAGCGGGGGCAGCCGGTTTCGCAGCTGCCCGCCGCGGTGCCGAGCCTGGCCGGGCGCACCGAGGAGCTGGCCTGGCTCGACGACCTCGTCACCCGCGCCGAGGCCGGGGAGACCACGATCGCCGTGGTCACCGGCACCGCCGGGGTCGGCAAGAGCACGCTGGTCGTCTGGTGGGCGCACCGCGTCGCGCGGCGGTTCCCGGACGGCGTCCTGTTCGCGTCTCTGCGCGGCTTCGACCCGCACCACCCTCCGCTGGAACCCGCGGAGCTGCTCACGCAGTTCCTGCTCGGCCTGGGCGTCGAGACCGCGAAGATCCCGGAGCTGCTTCACGAGCGCGTCGCGCTGTACCGGTCGCTGATCGCCGGACGGCGGATGCTCGTGCTGCTCGACGACGCCCGCGCCGCCGAGCAGGTCCGCCCGCTCCTGCCGCCGAGCGCGCGCACGATGACCGTGGTGACCAGCCGGTCGCGCCTCGACGGGCTCGCCGTGTCGAACGCGGCTCGGCGGCGAGTCCTCGGCACGCTCGCGCCCGACGACGCCGTGCGGCTCATCGAAGAGCTGGCCGGCCCGGCCGCCCTCAACCACGCGCTCGCGAGGCTCTGCGGGTACCTCCCGCTCGCGCTCCGCATCGCGGGCGCCCGGCTCTCGGCGAGCGCGCAACGCACCGCCGAAGAGCTGGTCGACGAGCTCGGCAACGAACGCACCCGGCTGGCCGGGCTGCAGGTCGACGGCGCCGAAGACGGCGTGCGCGCGGCCTTCGACGTCTCCTTCCGCGGCCTGCCCGGCGAGATCGCGGAGACATTCCTGCAGCTGGGCGCCGTGCCCGGGGTGCTGGTCGGGCCGCACGTGATGGCCGCGGTCGCGCAGATCCCGGTCGCCGAAGCCCGGCGGCGGCTGCGCGCGCTGGCCGCGCACAACCTCATCGCCGAGACCGCCCGCGACGTCTTCGTCCCGCACGACCTCGTCTGGCTCTACCTGCGCGAACTGGCGGAGCAGGAGCTCGCTGAGAAGGAACGCGAGGACGCGCTCGGCTGGACGATCCGGTACTACCAGGCGGCGGCCGACCGCGCCCGGCGCCGGCTGGGCCCGGTCGCCGACCCGCTCGACTTCTCCGGCGTGCTCGCCGACGACGCGATGCCGCCGCTGACCGGGTTCGCCGTGGCGCAGGACTGGTTCGCCGCCGAGTGGCCGAACCTCCTCGCGGTGCTCGACGCCGCGTACACCGCTGGCCGCCACGACGACGTCTGGCGGCTGGCCCGGCTCGGGCACAGCTACCGCGTCGCCTGCCCGCTGCTGGACGAGTGGCTCCGCATGGCCGACCTGGGCGTAGCCGCCGCCGAGGCCGCGGACGACGTCGAGGGGCAGTGCTGGCTGCGGCTCGCGCGGTGCGAGATCGCGCTGACCTTCGAACTGCCGGGCTACGGCCTGGCCGACGCCGAACGCGCGGCGCGGCTGGCCGCCGGGAGCACCGACGAGCGGCTGGTCACCTCGGCCGACCTGCACCTCGGCCGCGCGCTGAGCCGGCTCGGCGAGCACGACCAGGCCATCGAGCGGCTCGCGAAGGCCGCGGCCGCCGCCGGCGACGTCACGTTGCGCGGGCAGGCGCTCAGCAGCTGCGCGCAGGCGGAGAAGCGGGCGGGCCGGCTGGCCGACGCCATCACCCACCAGCTCGCCGGCCTGGCGATCGACCGCGAACTGGGCGACGACGACCGGGTGGTCGTCTCACTCGACAAGCTGGCCGAGCTCTGCCTGCGCACGGGCGACCACGCCGCGGCCGAGCGGCACGTCTGGGAGGCGATCGACCTCGCGATCAGCCGCGAGTTCGTCGCGCGCGAGGGCGCGCTGCGGCTGACCCTGGGCCGGGTGCTGCGGGCCGAGGGCGACCTCGACGGCGCCCGCGAACAACTCGCGTTGTCGGTGCGCATTTACGAGCGCGTGCACCCGAAGCTCGTCGGCGAGGTCCGCACCGAGCTCGCCGAACTGCAGTGACGTATTCGCCGCCCATTCGAACTGTGCCGGCGCGGTCGCGATGATCCGGATTCCGGTGGTGCGACCTTCGGTTGCGAATGGGTCACGGCCCGGCCCGCACCGGACAATCCTTAGTGGATTCTTAGTGCCCGCGGGCGGCGTCCGCGTAGGTTCGGCGGTGCCGGCAGAGCCCTAGGGGAGGGGCAGGCTGAGACGCCGGTGCCGGGCCCCGCGCGGGAAACCGCGACGGGGCCGGGAGCCGCCAGGAGCGGCTCGTGGCGGCCCGGCCGGCCGAGATGGGGGTAGGCCGGCCGGTCGCCAGGCGCGCGGCTCAGCTCACGTTGGCCGTGCAGAGCGCGATCGTCGTCCCGCTGTTTTCCGCGACCTTCTTGCCGTCGATCAGAATGGCGCAGGCGATTTCGTTGTTGGTCTGCGAATTCCGGGTGTCCGCGGTGAGCGTCAAAAGGTACGAACCATTGTTGTAGGACGCTTCGCCCTGCCACGCGTCGGTGCTCGCGGGGGCGTTTTCGGTGCGCTGGTCGGAGAGGCTGCCGTAACGCACGGTCGCGCCGCCCGAGGCGGTGACCTCGAAGACCACGGAGTGCTTGTCGGTGGCCACGGCCGGCAGGTGCAGCCCGGCCTCGCCGCCGCCGAGGAAGGTCGAGTACAGCAGCATCCCGGCCGCCGCGAGCAGCGCCACGACCGAGACCGCGGTGCCCGTGATCGCCAGCCCGCGGTCGCCCACGGTGCCCTTCTTGACCTGGACCAACCCGGTGATCGCCAGGATCAGGCCGAGCCCGCCCAGCGGCCACGCGACATAGTCGACGTCCGGGACGAACGTGACGGCCAGTGCGGCCGACCCGAGCACGAGGCCGACGATCGCCAGGATGTTCCGGCCGGGCTTCGCATTCGCTTGCCGCCGCTCGGTCGCCGTCACCGGCGGCGCCGGCCGGCCGTGACGCGCAGCGGTGGGCGGGTACTGCGGGTCGGTCATCATGCAAGCCCCTTCGGGTGGGAGTGCGACGACGTTAACCCATAAGCGTGGTCCAGGACGAAATTGTTACATTCTGGAAAAAGTCATTGTCCCACCGTTTTGCGCCGGGTATCGGTATTTCCTGACATCGTGCGCAGGGTGTGGCCCGGTGATCAATGGAAAGAATATCGGAGTTCCCACTGTTCGATACCGCCACGGAGCCTACGACGAGTGTCGGCACGGTTGCCCACAGCGAAAGTCGTGAATCGGACTTGTCAGTCGAAAAGGCTCACTTCGGGCGTGATTTCGAGGAGTTCGAAAACCGGGCGGCCGCGGCGGCCGTCGATCGTCGTCGTCCGCACGACGCGCAGCCGCGCGGTCACCGGGCGGTCGAGGTTCTCCTTGATCTCGTCGAGCAGGTCCGGCGCCACCGCGCCCTGGATGGTCCCGCCCGACTCGCGGTCGAGGTAGAAGATGCGCCGCCGGGTGCGGACGCCGTCGAGCCGCCCGCGCACCGTCTCGTAGCCGACCTCTTCGCGGGACTCCCGGAGGCTGCCCTGCAGGATCCGGGCCTGCTCGGTCGTCATGCTGCGGGTGAGCTGCTCACCGGCGGTCGGCGTCAGCGCCATCCCGATGCCGGCGTTCTTCGCGACGGCGTTGACGATGTCGCTCACGGCGTTGCGGACCGTGTCGCGCTGCAGCAGCACGGCGTCGAGCGCGCCGTCGTCCGAGCCGTTCGCCGGCAGGAAGTCGCAGAGCTCCTTGACCGCGCGCTCGGACAGCGTCTCGATGCCGTCGACGATCAGCGCGTCGTCGGAGACGTCGAGCTCGGGGAAGCCGAAGAAGATCGCGTTGCCCGCCTGGCCGCGCTGGATCAGCGGCGCCTTGTCGCGGTCGGCCTGCTGGACGATCGTGACCTCACCGGACGGGTTCCGGATGATGTGCCCGATCTTCGCGGTCGCGTCCTGCAGCGCGCGGCTGATGTCGGAGAAGGTGTAGGCGTCGATGCTCTGTTCACCGATCACCGAGACGTGCAGCAGCGGTGAGCGGGACGTCCGCTCGAACTTGGCGTTCGCCGCCATCGCCGACGCGCGCGCGAGGTCGTCGAGCCACGTGCCGCCGGGGATCTCGTCGGCGATGCGCCGGAACTCGTTCCTCACCAGATCATCTCCGGGTAGCCCCTGCCGCCTTCGGCCCAGACCTCGGCCCACACGTCTTCGTCGCCGGGGCGGCACAGGAAGCCGTCCAGCATGCCGCCGACCGGCTGCACCTGGTCGAGGTACATCGCGGGCTGCCCGACGATGACACCGCGCAGCGTGAGCAGGCCGTAGAGCGCCGACCGCCCGGCGTCGTCGAGCCGCTTGAGCGCGCCCCACTCGTCCGGGATGAGGACGACGTCGAGGCTGCGCGGCGGGTGGGCGGTCCGGGTGATGAGCTCGCCGCCGATCCACGCCCGGCCGGTCGGCATGATCCGCCGGGCGACACCGAGGTAGCTGTTGAGCGCGCTGAAGAGGATTTCGCGGTCGTTCTGGTGCGGGGCGTCGAACACGAGGCGTTCGTAGACGTCGGCGAGGTCGCCCGCGTGGCGCCCCGGCGGCAGGACCTGCTGCGACGTCCAATGGGGGAGCGCCACGTCACCCCCTCCTCAGCCCTCGCTCACAGTGCGTAGCCGAATTTACCAGGATGGGTGTCAGCCGCCGCGCCCAGGCTGCTGCGGCCACCGCGGAGAGGCCTCCTCGGTCTCGGGCCAAGCCGGTTCTTCTTCGGTGGGCCAGTCTTCGGCCTGCGCGCCACGCTGTGGCGGCAGCGGCAGCCGTCCCTCGCGGTGGCCGTCGGGCTCCTCGTCCTCGTCTTCGAACCGGTGGTCCTCGGGCCGCTCGGCCTGCGTCCAGGCGGCGGGGATGAACTGCGTCTGCTCGGCGGCGAGCGGCTCGGGCTCGTACTCGGGTTCGTAGGGTTCAGCCACGGGTTGTGGAGCGGACCTGGGGCGCTGCGCGGCGCGCAGCACGAGCCACGAGGTGAGGGCGCCGAGCGCGAAGGCGATGACCAGCCACAGCCAGATCTGCCCGAACAGCCACACCATCCGCCATCACCCCTAAACGACCGTGATCTCGACGCGCCGGTCTTCGTCGCCGCCGCCCGCGGGCCGGGTGTCGCCCAGCCCGCGGGAGGTCACGCGCTTGGTCGTCAGTCCGTTGGTGGTGAGGATCCGCGTGACGGCCTTGGCGCGGTCCCGGGAAAGCTTCAGTGCGCCGCTCGCGCTGCCGGACCCGCGGGCGGCGTGCCCGGTGACGCGGTACCGGAAGGTTTCGGGCGACTTGGTGAGGGCGACGGCGACGCTCCGGGCGGCCTGCTCCCCTTCGGGCGTGAGCCGGGCGGTGTCCGGCACGAAGGTGATCGGCGCCTCGGCGAGCATCCGGTCGATCTCGGCTTGCACGCCGGCCTTGTCGGTGGGTGGCGGTGGTGCGGCCGGCTGTGTCGTGGTGCTGGGTGGCTTTGTCGGGCTGGGATTGGGGCTCTGGGTCGGGCTCGGTGCTACGGGCGTGATGTCCCCTTCGAGCTTGGCGGCGCGGACACCGTCGACGCTCTGGACGACTTCGAGGGCGCGGAGGGCCTGACCGGGCGGGAAGCCGCTGAGGGTGGCGTCACGGCCGTCGAAGCTGAGGGTGCCCGGCGGAAGGCCGGCGGCGGCGAGCGCGCTTTCGGCCTTCGCCGTGAGGTCCCGCTGGATGCGCCCGGCTTGCGCCCAGGTCGCTACCCCCGCCAGCAGCGCCGTGACCAGCACCGCGATCGGGAGCATGAGGATCCAGCGCCGACCACCGGACATAAGGGGACTGTAAGCCGGGCGGAGCGGGTTGGCGAGCCGGGGAAGAGTGGTGGTCCACAAGTTGTCCCCAGGCAAGTCGACATGTGGACAACTGCGGCTGCGGTGGTCGGTTCGGCACGGTGCGTGAGAGAGGGCCGGTATGCTGGACTGGGGCCGGCCCCCAGGGAGCGGCGGGGGATGTCTGGGGCTGGGGCGAGTGTCGCGAATGACCCATTCGGGCAAGGCCGGGCAGTTAGGTTGGGGTGAGTCGTGTCAAGAGGCTGGTGGCGGCGTTGGTGACGGTGACGTCGATGGTGGCTGTGAGACAGGCGCGGGGCTGGCGGGGCTTGTTGTAGGCGTATTTGGACAGGGGTCGTTTGACGGTCCGGGGACAGATCCGCATCCGGCGTGCCGGGAGCAGGTTGTCCAGGACGTGGCGGCCGATGGTGCCGACCAGGTCGATGCAGGTGCCGGCGATGACCGACCGAGCGGCGACGATCTGGTCGCGGGCGGCGTGCAGGGCGACGGTGAATCCGGCCCGGTCGGGGTCGAGGCCGGGCCGGGAGTCGGTGGCGTCGGTCATCGCGA
>NZ_JBVJON010000002.1:0-68472 GCF_055583145.1 Amycolatopsis sp. NPDC104819
TACGGGCAGCCGTCCGGCTGGCAGGCCGACGGCGAAATGGTCCGCACGGCGTACACGTTGCGCGAGGAGGACGACGACTTCGGGCAGGCCGGCACGATGGTCCGCGAGGTCCTGGACGACGACGCCCGCGGGCGGCTGGTCGACAACGTCGTGGGGCACCTGCTCAACGGCGTGAGCGAGCCCGTGCTGGCGCGGGCGTTCGACTACTGGCGCAACGTCGACAAGGACGTCGGCGACCGGATCGAGTCGGGTGTCCGGGCCAAGCAGGACGAGAAGGACCCGAAGGCCGCCGACCAGGGCAACCCGGCGCGGTCGAGCATGCAGCACAAGGCCTGAGCTCATACCGCGCTGCCGGCCCTCGTATGTCGCCTCCGAGGGCCGGCTTCTGCTGCGAAGCTATCCGGTATCACTCAAGCGGTTCGGCCATTTGATTCCACGCAGACTGCGGCACAGCCGGCCCTGCGATGATCGGCAGCCTCCGATCGACCGCTAATGATATGACAGTCCTCCCCCGCCGAAACGCTCTCGTGCGCCGGGCCCTGCTCCGATCTGGCTTTGCCCGTTGACCGTGATGGGAGCCGTCGGCACCCGGGACCGACGCGAGTGGTGAACGCCGAAGGGCCCTGCAAGTCCGGGCGAGTTGTCGGCAGTGCCTCGCGAGCCGGGGCAGTGCAGTCCGGACTGCACTGCCTCAGCCTGGGAGCTCGGTGAACCGGCGCACCGTCGAGACGACGGGATCAGTACTTGACGGCGCCGAAGGGGCCTCCCGGTGTCACGGCACCTCGCCACAACGACACGGCATCGTCGGCGTCTTGCCGGGTGTCGGTCGTGCCGATGAAGTTGCAGTAGAACTTCTGCAGGCGCACCGTGCACCGCAGGTAGCCCTTGTAGGGTTGGTACGGCTCGACATCCTCCGGTACGGGCGCTTTGATGGGCCGGCCAGGCGTAGCGACCCAGTCGAAGATCGAGGGGTTCTCGTCGGCTTTCGGTTTCCAGTTCACGGAGGCGTAACTGGACATCGGAGGCGCGCAGAGCTCGGTCGCGACCACTTCGGTGTTCGCCAGCGTGGTCGACCACCGTACCTTGGCGGCGAAGCCGCAGTGGACGTCGCCAGAGAGAACGAGTGGGTTGAACCCCGGGTCCTTTAAGCGCCTCCGCTTCAGCGCGTTGGTGATTTCGGACCGCTCCGATGGGTAGAGCTTCCACTCTCCCCCCTCGAGCTTTCCGTCTCCGGGTCCCTTCCACACGCTCATCGGGCTGGTGCTGGCGAGTACGGTCCAGGTCGCGGTCGAGCTGTCGATGCGGGCCAAGGTGCGGGCGAGCTGGTCGGGGCCGAGCATCGAGGCGCCGGACCCGGCCGCGGACTCGGCCGCGCTCCGGTCCTGGTGGGTGTCCCACAGCAGCAGGTCCAGGTTCGCCCCCCAGCTCACGGTCAACTGGTCGATTTTCAGCCGCTTCTTGTCTTTGCCGGTGGGTGCGGCGGGTGGCGCCGCGCGCATCGGCATGTTCTCCCAATAGGTTTGCAGAGCGTTGTTCAACCGGGTGATGTGAACGTCGCCGTCGGCGGAAACCCCGAAGTTGTCCGGGTACTGGCGCGCCGTCGTGTCACCTGCGGTGTAGTTGTTGTAGACCTCGTGGTCGTCAGGCACGGCGATCATGGGGTAAGATCTGCGGACTCGCTGAATCGCATTGGTTGCGTCGAGGATGCTGGCGCTCTGGTTGTCGACCGGGTTCTGCCGTCCGAGGTACCACGACCATCGGGCCCGGAAGTCTTCCAGCTGGACGATCGAGGTGTTCTTTTCTCCGGCCGGTCGGGTGTTCCTGTGGCTTCCGGTGTAGATGTAGTCGCCCAGGTGCACGACGAAGTGCACCGGGTTCGTCAGTTGCGATGGGGTGCCGGAAATGGCGGCGAGGTGTTGATAGCCCCGCCAGTGCGAGTCACCGAAGAAGTCAGTCGCCGCGCTTTGGCAGTTCACCACCGCAAACGTCACGTCTCCTGGGTCATCGACTGGGCGCGGTGTCGTGCGTGTGGTGCCAACGTAGGTGCGGAAATCGGTTCCGGCCCGCCAAAAATAGTAGTAATAGGTCGAGTCCGGCTGCAGCGGGCGCCCGGCTGCGGCCTTCACGTCGAGGTGGATCGACCAGTTGTGCTCCGCCAGCGCGTCAACGGTCCCCACGGCGAAAAGGTCACCGCCGTCGAGGATAGTGTCCTTGTTGGTGCCGACCGCCCAGTTCACGGAGATGCGATCGGGCTTTCCGGCCATACCTCCGCCGATCTCCGCCGGAGCGGTGACCAGGCGAGTCCACAGAATGACCGAGTCCTGCAGGGGATCCCCCGAGGCAGTGTCGAGCGTGAACGGGCTCGACGCGAACACCGGGTCCGAGCCGGCAGCCGAGGCCGGTTCCGGACGCAAGAGAGAGCCCGTCACGGCCGTCGCCAAGCCAGCGCCGACCAGCGCGCCGAATTGACGACGATTTGGCCGTTTTCCGGTTGGCTCGGACCGGCTCGTCGCGCTTGTCGAGGACGTCGATGACGACATATATCCCTCCCAGTGTCGTCGAACACGAGCTTCCACCAGCAATAATTTAACTGTTCACCTGTTGTTCCGGTAGTGGAAAATTGACGTTTTGCTTCTCGTGCCATCCCATTACGATGCCGTCGACGCGGTCCAGATCGATCTTCGGTGGAACCTCGGCGAGGACCGATGCCACCTCCGGCCGCCCACTCCGACCGCGCCCGCCACCGACCGCTGGGCCGCATAGCCCGGCCGTGGCGAATCCTGTCCCGGTCCACGTGTAACTCACCCTCCAGGTCCGGGTAGCCAGTGAGCGTTGCGGCTGGTCAAGCAGTCAGTCCGCCGCGCCATCGACACCTGCGCGGAGGTTCCGGACGTCGCCGAGCATGACGCCCGGCATCAGACAGGTCATGGCAAGCGCTGGGCAGAGGCCTTGACAGCCAAGAGACTCGCAGACTCGGCTGTGGTCATCAGCGGGAGCTCGTCAGCCGTGACGGGCGCATCTGCCCGCGGCCGAGCCGTCGCCCGTTCCTGTCCGAAACCGGGTTGACACCCATACCCGGACTATCGCTCGAAACTATCATTTGCTTACTATCCGTCACTGTCAGATGGTGGCGGACGGCTCATCGGACAAGGCGCTTGATCCTGCCCGGGCCAGGGCCACGCCTCCAGCACGGTGAGCTCGGCGTCGGCGTGACATAGGCCGTTCGGCAGAATTGTCAGATCGCCGGTGGTGAAGAGGTGGAGACCGCCCGTGTGCTGCTGACTACTGCGACCTGCCTGGTCGACACCACCCACAGCCTGCTCCGGGTCCTGATCGGCCCGCCTGCGGCCGGGAAAAACACCTGGCGCGCGGCCGAACTGGCCGCCGGACGTCCCGCCTGCATACGGCTGCTGGCAGACCGGCTATGGCTGTTGCGGCGCTCGCAGCGCGCCGGGGTGTGGGCGGTGATCCTGGCTGCGCTGCAAACCCGGGCGGATACTGCCGGGGGTGATCACCTGGGACGTCAGCGTGGATTCCACGATCAACCGGGCTCACCAGCACGCAGCCGGCGCTCGCACCGACAGAGAACTGGCGCGCCGATGCCCGAACCGCTGGTGGTCACCCTTGCCGTCGACCGGGATACCCAGGACGCGTGGGACGAGCTGCGCTGGCGATGGTTCCCGCCCGAACGGCGGAAAGTGGGCGCGCACGTCACGCTTTTCCACGCGCTGCCGGGCGAGCACACCGACGCCGTCGTGGCCGACTGTGTTGAGATCGCGGCGGGCAGTTCGGGCTTTTCCCTCTCGATGAACGGGGCCTACTCGCTCGGCCGTGGCGTCGCCATCGCCATTTCCGCCCCCGAACTGACGTCCTTACACACGAAGCTGAAAGTCCGGTGGCGATCGTGGTTGACCGCGCAGGACGCGCAGCCGCTGAAACCACACGTCACCGTCCAGAACAAAGTCACGCCCGAAACGGCGAAAGACACCCTCGATGCTCTCCATCGGAACTTCGGGCCCACATCGGGGTCGGCGACCGGGCTCGCGGTGTGGCGCTACCTGGGCGGGCCGTGGCAGCCGGTCACCTCGGTGCGGTTCACCGGTCCCGTAAGACCGGCCACCACCTGATCATAGACGTGGACGAACGAACGGTGTTCATCCACTGTTGTGCGGTGATGCGGCACCGACCGGTTGCGTGGTGGCGGTACAGGCGATGTCGGCCGGGTTCGGTTCGCCCTGCGGTTGCTCCCTCATCGAGGTGGTATGCACGACAGACGGAGCGGTCAAGACCAGGCGTGGCGAGACCCGAGCGGGTTCGCCCCCGTGGTCGTGATGTCTGAGTCCCGCACAGGACTGCCGGGCGCGTCCTGGACGACCACCGGATAACCGATCATCCCTTGGGTGTGGCCACGGCCGGCGGGCATTCCGCGTCGTCGGGGTGCAGGTCGTCGCAGTGACCGAATTTTCGCGGACCGCTGGTGCAGACGTATATCGTTGCGGACGCTGGTGGCACACGGCGTAGCGCGAACCCGGCAGCGGCGTCCAGGTCGTGCGATGCTGGCGAAATGAGCGATCCGCGGCGCGACCTCGAACGGGCCCGGGCCCGGGACGGCCCCGGCGCCGACCACGCCCGGATCACTTTGAGCGACGGTGCCCCGGAAGGCCGGCTGCGGACCGTCATGCTCGCCTTGGGCATCGAGCGGGTACGGGGCAGCAGCACCTGTCTGGCGCGCCGGTGGCTGAGCCGGAGCGCACGGCGGACGGGCGCTTCATCGTCGTTGATGGCCGACGGTGGCGGGCCACCGATCCGGAGATCCCGGAGGACGACGCGGCCCGGTTGCGCAGCCTGCTGATGCGGGCCCGCCGGGACGTCGGCACGGCCCGCCGCGGCCAGGACATCGACGCGGAACGGGCCGCCCGTGCGCGCGTGCACACCGCCAAGGTGGCCCTCGGCGAGCGGGGCACGCCGTGGTGGGAGCAGGATTCCGAACAGCGGCGCCGTCGCTGGCAGGACGGCCTGCACGCGCTGACCTGAGCTACGCGGGAGCGAGGGCGTGCCGTTACTCGGCCGCTCCCTGCTGCACCGCCCGAACCGCGAAACCCAACGCGCACCTCAGCCACGACACCGGGCTTCCGCCGCGGCGACCCGCTTCCCCGGCGCCGACCGGCCCACGGCACGATCGACGACCCTCCTCAAGCAACGGAAGGTCGCAGTAGGCAGTTCGACAACGGCACCGGGCCAGGCACGGGCTTCCCGGTGCCATCCTTGTAACAGCTACCGCAGACACGGTTCCGGTTCCGGTGCGGATCGCTATCCTGCGCGAGGTTGAGCCACCAGCCGATCATCAGCGCGCAGATCGGTCATCACGATCGAGCCGACCCTCCCCACGCACCGCTCGGTGCGAGACAGCGCGGTATCCCCATGACTTCTCCATCCGATCCCGCCGCCGAAGCCCACCACCCGCTCGTCGGGCAACCGCACAGCGACACCGACGAGGGCACGGTGGCCGAGGCCGAAGCCGAAGCCGCCGAAATCAGCACCCCAGAGCAACCGCTGGGCACGGTCGGCAAACGCCTCGACCGCCGGTCTCCCTTCTTCATCGGCATGACCGCCGCCGCCGGCGTCGCCGTCACCTACGGCCTCATCCAGCTCCTCGCCGGCGCCGAACAGATCCTCGTCCTGGTCGGGCTCGCCCTGTTCCTGGCCATCGGCCTGGAGCCAGTGGTGTCGTGGCTCGTCACCCACCGCTTTCCGCGCTGGCTCGCCGTCACCGCCGTGTTCGTCACCGCGATCGCGACGCTGGGCGGCTTCCTCGCCGCCGCCATCCCCATCATCGTCGAACAAGCGACCTCACTGGCCGGGCAGGCGCCTGGCTACCTCCGCCAGCTCCAGGACCACACCACGTTCCTCGGCCGGCTCAACGACCGGTTCCACCTCCAGCAAGCGGTCGAATCGGCCTTCAGCTCCGGTGGCGGTCTCACCAGCGGCGTCCTGGGCGCCGGCAAGGCGGTCTTCGGTGTCGTCACCGACGCACTGGTCGTCGCCGTCCTGACGATCTACTTCGTCGCCGACCTGCCCCGGATCCGCACCACCATGTACCGGCTGATCCCCCACTCCCGCCGACCACGCGCCATCCTGATCGGTGACGACATCTTCGCCAAGGTCGGCGGCTACGTCCTGGGCAACCTCGCCGTCTCCGCCATCGCCGGCGTGCTCACCCTCGTCTGGCTGCTGATCTTCGGAGTGCCCTACGCAGCACTGCTGGCCATCGCCGTCGCCGTCCTGGACCTCATCCCGGTGGTCGGATCCGTGATCGGCGGCGTGCTGATCAGCCTGGTCGCACTCACGGTGTCACTACCGGTGTGCCTGGCCACCGTCGGATTTGCGCTCTTCTACCGGCTGGCCGAGGACTACCTGTTGGTCCCGAAGATCATCGGCACGGCACTCAAGGTCCCGGCACTGATCACTGTCGTGGCCGTCCTGATCGGCGGCGCCTTGCTGGGCGTCATCGGAGCCCTGGTCGCCATTCCCATCGCCGCGGCGATCCTCCTGTTGGTCAAAGAGGTGCTCTACCCTCGCCTCGACCAGGCATGACCCCTCGACGCTCGCAACAGGACGACTGCGCTCGGCGGACGTCCTGACCGGCCCGGTGCTCGCCCACGCTGTCACTGAACAGCGCGGATACCGGACCTGCCGGCCTTCGCCCGCAAGAACATCCCCAGTCACCCTGTCCGGGGAGGAACCGCTCTACTCCCATGTACGCCGCCCCGGCGGTTCCTGCCCGACCTGATCCACCGCATCCAGTCCGGCGCCATCGACCCCGGCCAGGTCTTCGACCTGCACCTGCCCCTCGACCAAGTCGCCGAGGGCTACCAGGCGATGGACGAACGTCGCGCCATCAAAACCCTGTTCCGCCCCTGACACCACCCCGGAAGGAACCACGACGGAACTCACCCCCATCAACGACACCGCTCAAGCCCGGCCGAGCGGATCACCGGCGACGTCACCCCGATCAAGACGCCCACCCCGCCCTCGCGTCTGGTCGCATCGCTGGTCCGCTTTACCCCCGGCACTCTCACCAACTGGCACTCCCACGCAGTCGGGCAGACCCTGCACGTCACCGAAGACATCGGCCTGGTCGTCAACCGCAACGGCCAAGTAATCCGCATGCGCGCCGGTGACACCGTCTGGACCCGCCCGCAGAAGAGCACCGGCACGGCGGCACAAACACCACCTGCCTGAGCCACCTCGCCCTGCTCGAAGGCCCCGAAGAAGGCGGCGACGGCACTACCTGGCTCGAACCCGTCACCGACGAGTAATACCAGACCGCGCACCAGGAGTAACCCGGCGTCAGCGAGAGGAAGGCTACGTGCTCCCCTTCAGAGCTCGCCGGACGACCTTTCGGCGCCGAGGAGTTCCCTCGGCGCCGCTCGACCAATGCTTGGGCAACCTAGGCTGTGCGCGAAGGCTCACACCGCCGCGATTGCCTGGCCGATCGGGAAGCGCACGCCGGTGAGGTCTTCGGAGACGGCCCAAAGGCGTTGCTGCACCGTCAAATCGTAGGAGTCAGGGCTGGAGGTGACCACCTTCGGGTGACCCCGCCGCTCGGCCAGACCGTCGGGCCCGTAGTACTGCCCGCCGAGAACGGCCGGGTCGGTGGCAGCGCGCAGGGTGGGCAGCGCACCGTCCGTCGCGGGCTGCGTGAGCACCGGCGCCAGCCACGTGATCAGCCGGCGGGCGACCGCCGGGGTGTTGCGGGCCAGGTCGGTGTTGGAAACACCGGGATGTGCAGCCACGGCGGTGGTCGTGCCGTGCGCGGCGAGCCGGCGCTGCAGCTCGTAGGTGAACATCAGGTTGGCGAGCTTCGACTGACCGTAGGCGGCAGCCCGGCCGTAGGACCGTTCCCACTGCAGGTCGTCGAAGTGGATGGCAGCCCGGATGCGGTGACCGGTGCTGCTGACCGTGACGATCCGGGAGCCGGGCACCGGCAGCAGCAGGTCCAGCAGCAGCCCGGTGAGCGCGAAGTGACCGAGGTGGTTGGTACCGAACTGCAGCTCGAAGCCGTCGCGGGTGGTCATCTTCGGGGTGTACATGACGCCGGCGTTGTTGATCAGCAGGTCGATCCGAGGGTAGGCGGTGCGCAGGCCAGCCGCGGCGGCACGCACCGAGTCCAGTGAGCTGAGGTCCAGTTCTCGCACGGCGACGTCGCCGTCGATCCGGTCGGCGGCCTGCTCGCCCTTGTCGGTGTCGCGTACGGCCAGCACGACCGTCGCCCCGCGCTCGGCGAGCCGCCGGGCGGTTTCGAAGCCCAGTCCGGTGTTGGCCCCGGTGATCACGGCCACCCGGCCGTCTTGGCGCGGGATCTGCTTTTCGTTCCACTGCATCGAAATCTCCTAATGTACCGCTGGTTACTTATGTCGGCGACGATAATGTACTGCCGGTACCATGTCAAGGTACTGGCAGTACATAAGCTAGGATCGGAGCTATGACGTTCCAGCGGGCGCGCACCGAAGAGCAGCGTGAGGTCCGGCGGCGGGCAATCCTGGAGACGGCCTCGGCGATGCTCGACGAGATGCCGGTGGCCGAGGTGACCCTGAACGAGCTGAGCCGGCGGGTCGGCCTGGCCAAGACTGCGGTGCTGCGCTACTTCGAGTCGCGCGAGGCGGTGCTGCTCGATCTGATCGACGACCGGACGGCGAGCTGGCTGGTCGCACTGGAGCAAGAGCTGGCCGACGGGATCGACCAGGGCCGGCCCGCGGTCGAACGCGCCGAGCAGGCGGCTGAGGTACTCAGCCGGTCGCTGGCCGCTCAGGTCGTACTCTGCGACCTCTACGGCGCCCAGGGCGGCGTGCTCGAGCACAACGTCTCGGTCGAGGTGGTCCGCCGGCACAAGCGGGCCTCGCTGGCCAACCTGGCGGTGATGGCCGGCCTCGTCCGGCGGCACCTGTTCGAGGTCGGCGACCACGCCGAACAGTTCTGCCTGACCGTGTTACTGGTGGCCGGCGCGCTGTCCGCCTACACCTCGCCACCAGCAAGCCTACTCGCCGTCTACGAGTCCGAACCAGAACTGGCGGTCCACCGCATCGACCTGCCGGCAGCCCTGCGGCTGGCAATCATCACCTCGCTCGTCGGCTTGCTGCCTCGCTACTGAGCCCGAACAGCGGCAACCACTGCTCAGCCGGGACGGCCACCGCGGAAACGCCGGTCGACAAGCGCCTGCGCGGCGTCTCATCGGTTTCACCGTCGGTGAGCATGTCTTCACGACACTACGGGCGGGTAGGAACTGCTCAGGTCGGTAATGACTCGTGCGAGAACTGTCCGGCTCAGACCCCGGCGGCTCTAAAAGGGAGGGTCGCCGGGGTCGCCCCGGCAGAGCGTCACCAGTCTGGCGCTGAACCTCAAGGCGACGCTCCCCCGCGAGCACGAGTCCGATCGTCGCGACCAAGGTCGACCGCGTGCCGGAAGCCGGATCACCCGCCACCACGGCGTGCTGACCCCGAGCGCTATCGGCCCACGGGTCGGTTGAGATCGGCAGGTATACATCGCAGCCTCGGCGTCTTCACCCTGGCCCGTTCGCCCTGGCCGTCGTCGGTCTGCGTCAGTCCCTTCGACCACCCGATCCCGCGGACTCCGCAGGCGCCGCGATCATGGCTCCGGACGCCGCCGCTCTCGTTACGGCGTAGGCAAACGCTCGCGACACAACACCGCGCTGCTCGAGCAGCTCCCGACCGGCACGGTCCTCCCTCACGACCGTGACTCGACCATCGGCAACGGCGATGTGCGGTCCACTCGAACCATCTCGGATGCGGCCGCCATCGCCGGGCGGACCTGGCGCCGGCGAGTTAGAGTCGGCGCTGTGCGAGTCCCGGTCATCATCGGCGCCATACTGGTGACAGTCGTGTTTACAGGCACGGGTTGTACCAGTCGGTCTGACGGAACCGCCACGCCGGTCGAATCCGGTTCGAGTCCGACCAGTTCGCCCGGCCCAGCACCCACGCCGACACGGGATCCCGGCGGTGCGGGCGTACTCGTCGGCGACTGCGTCACGGTCAACGGCGACCCGAAAACGGGCCACACCCTGGCTCAGAAAGTTGATTGCGGCGCGCCGGATGCGACCTACGAGGTCGGCTCCCGCAGCGGTGGCGGCACCGGATCCTGCCCCACGGAGTCCTACGACCGATACACACAGACCGGCCCCGACGGCGAGTTCCTGCTCTGCCTGATGATGAACGGTCAGAAGGGCGACTGCTTCACCGGATACTCCGTCCGGGACCAGCCCAAGGCCAAAGTGGACTGCACGTCCGCCGACGTCATCGTGTCGGCACGCCTCGACGGCCAAGTCGACGCCTCACTCTGCCCGCCGGACGCCGGGTGGCGGCTGACCTACCCAGAACCACCTCGCACCCTCTGCCTCACCAAGCGCTGACGAGCAGCCGCCGGCCGTGCTTGTTCCGTAGTCGAGAGTCGACCAGGCCAGTTCATCAGCCTCGTCGATGAATGACCTCGAAGTGACAGTGACCCGGACCTCTGGCTGTGGCTGCGCGCCAGGGAGCGCTCGTGCGCCGGGCCGCATGCTGTAAGGCTCACCGCTGCCGGCGAGCCACCCCGTGGCGTAGAGCAGCCTCAGCGCACACTCCGACAGCGGTGCCACATGACCGTCTGCGATGGGCCAGGCCGGCGCCCGGCAGAACGTCGCCCACATGGGATCGTGCCCGTGCTCGGCCCGGTACGTGCTCGGCCAGCCGATGATGTCGGGTTCGCGGCCGTCGATCAGCGCCGCGACCTCAGCCGTCTTGATCGGCATGCCGGTCTCCGCCACCGTCCGGCAGTCCTCTGCCGCTGCCGCGGGTTCCGGCGCCGGCGGCCGCGTTGCAAGCGTGACGAGCTCGGCGTCAAGCTGGGCATGGAGGCGGCTGGTGTCTGCGGCCTCGACCGAGGCGAGTCAGCCGCAGTCCAGCAGCTGCTGGACTGCCGCCGCGGTGACCGTCCCCGACTCGAACGCGCAAGCCGTCCGAATGCGATCGGGATCGAATTCGCCGTGCTCGTGCACGACGACTTCGTCCCCCAGCGCCAGGTCGGCGATGTCAGCCTCGAGCTCGACGCCGTCCGGTGTGCACACCCAGGTGCGGGTCTGGGCGCCGGTGAGCAGCTCCGAGATCGCCCGGCGGCTGCGCCGCAACGTCAGGTCCTGCAGGTACTCCCCGATGTTGAGCAGCCACAGCACGGTGCCCGCGCCGCGCCCGCCGGTCAGCGACCGCAGCGCGCCGCGCAGGAAGGGGTAGCCGGTGAAGATCGTGACGGCGGTCGCCGCGGTGCGGTTCGCCGGGCCGAGCACGGGTGGGCGGCGCAGGCCGTAGCGCCGGATCCCCAGCCGCACCAGTGCTGCTCCGCCGGCCGCGAGCCGCAGCAGGTCTCCGGTGCCGACCTCGGCCGAGCGCGGCACCCGGGTGACCGTGGCCCGGGATCCGTGTCCAGGCGTCCTCGATCGCGGCCACCAGCTCCGCGTGGTCGCGGCGGCGCCGGTCGTACCAGACCACGACGCTGCCGGTGCGGGGGTAGGCGTGCGCCTGACGCACTCCGGGGACCCGGTCGGCCGCGTCTTCCACGGCGACCGCGCGCGCCCGGCTGCCGCGCAAGGCGGCACCCAGGAACCGGGCCCGCCCCGCGGCGTCCGACACCAGCGTCAACGGCGCGGCCGGCACGGCGGTCAGTGCTCGTGCCCGTGGCCGGCCGATGTCCCCGGGACGGGCGCCTGCTCGCCGATGCGTTCCCGGGCCTCGCTCAGCACGTCCGCGGTCGCCAGGCGGACCTTCTCCGCGCCGGTCTCGGCGGCCCGGGCGCCCTTGAGGCCCTACGCCGTCACCGCGACCGTCGCCGATCGGAAACCACCCGACCGGGCGACCCGCTTGACGCCGTCGTACACCGCGGCGCCGGCAACTCCGGTCACCAGTACTCCTGCTGCCTTCGCGGCAAGTCCTCCCAGCATCACCAAGCCTCCTCAATCGTTCACCGGCATCGTGACGATGACTACCCGGCAACGGTTGTCACTACCGCACGTCGGACCGTGACTCACGCCGCACCAGCGTTCCATCAGGACATACGAATACAAATATGAATACCCGTTCGTGACCGTCCACTGTCTACAGTGCCGGGCCATGGGCCACGGCGACCGACACCCGGATTCCCGGCTCGACGCCGGGAATGTGGTGCCGGCGGCGGCGATCCTGCAGGCGCTCGCCGTTCCGGTTCGGCTGCTCATCGCCGCCGAGCTACGCCGCGGTCCGCGCACCGTGACCGTTTTGAGCGAAGTGCTCGAACTGCGGCAGCCGGCGGTTTCGCACCACTTGGGACTCTTGCGCGATGCCGGTCTGGTACGGGGAATTCGCAACGGTCACTGGGTCGTCTACGGGCTGCACAACGAGAAGGTCGCGGAGTTTCTCGACGCGATCGCGGACTTCGCCAAACACTCGCAGTCCAGAGAGGCTACCGGCCCTTGATGACAATGGTTATCATCACCGGATGACCCGGGCAAACTTGGACGACCTGCGTGGCGCGTTCGACGCGGCCGCGGCCGACTTCCTCGAACTCGGGCAGCACCTGTGGGATCCCATCGGAACGGCCACGGTCGAGGGAGCTGCTCCAGCCGCCGGCGAGCGTGTCTTCGACGCCTGCTGCGGCGCGGGCGCGTCCGCTCTTCCGGCGGCGCGGGCGGTCGGGACAGGCGGGCTCGTCGACGCCGCCGACCTGTCGGGCCCCATGGTCGACGTGCTGCGCCGGCGAGCGGCCGGACTCCCCCAGCTCCGCGGCCACCGAGCCGACGTGACCGCTTGGCCGGACGGCGGCTACGACGTGGTCCAGTGCACGCTGGGCGTCTTCTTCTTCCCGGACATGACGGCCGGCACCGAACACCTGGTCAGCCGCACTCGTCCCGGCGGGCGGGTGGCGGTCACCGTCTGGCGGGGCGACGCGATGGCGGCCGCCGGGCGGTACCTCGGCCGGGCCATCGCCGAAGTCCGGGATACCGAGCCCCCGGCACCACGACCACCGCACCTGATCGACCGGATCAACCAGCCCGCCGAATTCGCCGGCTGGCTGACCGGACGCGGCCTGTCCGACGTCGCCGTGACCGTGGCGGACCGGCGGCTGACGACGACCCCGGATCTCGCGTGGCTGGTCATCACCGGCTCCGGCTACCGCGGCGCCTTGGCGAACCTCACCGAGAACGTCGTGGTCCAGGTGCGCGACCGCTACCTCACCGCCCTGCGCGAGGACGACGTGACCGAATTCGACGCCACGACGTTGCTGGGCTTCGGAACCCGCACGACGCCCGGAAGTGACGGATGACTTCCGTCGAAGGCTTCATCCTCGCCTAATGCGGTGATCGGTGCTGCCCACCCGCGATCACCGGCGAGCTGAAGACCGCCGTGCGCCACTGTCCACGCGGGATTCTGCACCGCACCGGCTGCGTCCGCGGGCTGGCCGGGCTCGCCCTCTGCCGGTCGGAGCCCACGTCCGCCGGGCCCGGGCCGTGCGTCCTCGTCCAGCCCGGCTGAGCGACGGACTGCCCGCCGGCGAACCGCTCCCCGCCCACCTGCGGTTCACCCTGTCCGATCACGATGCTCAAATTTAAACTTAGCCTTACCTAACTAAGACAGTCTGTCTTAGACTGCCGAGCATGACCGCGACAGAGCTGGACCCCGGAGTTGACACCGCCCCGCGGCACGCCGACGAACCGTCGGCGGGCGAACGCGCCAAACAAGCGGCCGCCGCGCTGAAAGAGCTGCGGCAGCCGGTGATCTGGCGCATCCGGCTCGCGATGGTGCTCTCGGCCGTTGGTGCGCTCGCGTCGCTGGTGCCGTTCGTGGCGCTCGCCGAGCTGGGCACTCTGTTGACCACCGGCGGGCCGCTGGACCGCGGGGCCGTGCTCACCGTGGCCTGGCTGGTGGTCGCCGGCCTGGGCGCCCGCGGGCTGCTGATCGGCGTGGCACTCACGGTCACGCACTTCGCCGACGTCGACCTGCAGGCGATCCTGCGCCGGCGGATCGTGCGGCGGCTCTCCGGCGTGCCGCTGGGCTGGTTCTCCGAGAACTCCTCGGGCACGGTGCGCAAGGCGGCCCAGAACGACATCGCCGACCTGCACCACCTCGTCGCGCATCACTCGGTGGAGATGACCGCGGCGGTGGTCCTGCCCCTGGGCGGGCTCGGGTACCTGGTCTGGCTCGACTGGCGTCTCGCCCTGCTCGCGGTCGTGACGCTGCCGCTCTACGGCGCAGCCTACGCCTGGATGATGCGCGGCTACCAGGAGAAGATGGCGCGGATGAACGCGGCGATGGGCCGGATCAGCTCCGCCGTCGTCGAGTTCGTCACCGGGATCAGCGTGGTGAAGGCGTTCGGCCGCGCTCGCCGGGCACACGAGACCTACCACCGGGCGGCGGGTGAGTTCGGCCGGTTCTACGCCGACTGGGTGCGCCCGATGCTGCGGCTGGAGGCGATCAGCTCGATGTTCGTCTCCGCGCCGGTCGTCGGGCTGGTGAGCCTGCTGGGCGTGCTGTGGTTCACCGACGCGGGCTGGGTCACGCCGGTCGAGGCGATGACCGGGGTGCTCGTCGCCATGGTCATCCCGACGACCGTCATGGCCTTGGGCTTCGGCGGCGAAGAACGGCGCACCGCCGCGACCGCCGCGCTCCGGCTGCACGAGCTCCTGGCCACCCCCACCCTGGCCGTCCCGGCGAACCCGCGCACGCCCGACGGCAACCGGGTCGAGTTCGACGACGTGCGGTTCAGCTACGACGGCCGCACCGAAGTGCTCGAGGGCGTGTCGCTGGAGCTTCGCCCGGGCACGGTGACCGCGCTCGTCGGCCCGTCCGGTTCGGGCAAGTCGGCGCTGGCCACGCTGCTGCCGAGGTTCTTCGACGTGACCGGCGGGGCCGTCCGCATCGGCGGCGTGGACGTCCGCGACATCGGACCGGACGAGCTGTACCGGTGGGTCGGGTTCGTGCTGCAGGACGTCGCCCTCGTGCACGGCAGCATCGCCGACAACATCCGGCTCGGCCGGCCCGAAGCCACCGACGAGGACGTACGCGCCGCCGCGGCCGCGGCGCAGGTCCACCACCGGATCCTCGAGCTGCCCGAGGGCTACGACACCGTCGGCGCGCAGCTCTCCGGCGGCGAAGCCCAGCGCGTCGCGATCGCCCGCGCGCTGCTCGCCGACACCCCGGTGCTCATCCTCGACGAGGCCACCGCCCACGCCGACCCCGAATCGGAGGCGGCCGTGCAGGACGCGCTCTCGGAGCTGGCGCGGGGCCGGACGCTACTGGTGATCGCCCACCGGCTCGCGACGATCACCGCCGCCGACCGGATCGTCGTGCTCGACCGCGGGACCGTCACCGAGCAGGGCACCCACCCCGAACTCCTGGCCCGAGACGGCGCATACGCCCGGCTGTGGGCCGCCCAAGCAAGCGAAGGGAAGTGACCGGCGTGAACCTGCGTCCGCTGCTGCGTGACCTCGAAGCCATCCTCGGCCCGGAGAACCGCCGGGCCCTGCGGGTCTACCTCGGGTGGGTCACGGCGTTCGGCGTGCTGCAAGGGATCGCGGCCGCGCTGCTGGTGCCGGTGCTGCGGGACCTGCTCGGCGGCGACCTCGGCGCCGCGCTGTCCTGGCTCGGCGTGCTGGCCGCAGCCGTCGTCGTGACCTGCGTGGCCAACTACGTGCAGGCGATGAAGGGGTTCGCGGTCGCGATCATCGTGCTGGAGACCATGCACGAGCGGGTCGGCGACCACGTCGGTGCCCTGCCCGTCGGGTGGTTCACCACCGAAAAGGTCGGCCGGCTGTCGCGGATCGTCACCAGCGGCACGATGATGGTGGGCGGCCTGTTCGCGCACCTGCTGACCCCGCTGGTGACCGGCGCGGTCACCCCGGCGACGATCGCGCTCGCGACGTTCTTCTTCGACTGGCGGCTCGCGGTCGCGATGCTCGTCACCACGCCCCTGCTGTCGCTGGTGTTCGCCTGGTCCGGACGGCTCGTCGGCCAGGGCGACGAACTGGCCGACGCGGCCGCGGTGACCGCCGCGAACCGCGTCGTCGAATTCGCGCGCCACCAGCGCACGCTGCGGGCGTTCGGCCGCGGCGCACGGGGACACGCGCCGCTCGACGACGCGATCACCGAGCAGCACCGCGTCGGCCACAAGGCGATGTGGCTGTCGGTGCCGGGCATCCTGGCGGGCGGCTTCGCGACGCAGCTGGCGTTCACGGTGCTCATCGTCGTCGGGGTGCTGCTCGCGCTGGGCGGTGCGACCGACGCGATCGTGCTCGTCGCCGTGCTGGCCCTGGCCGCCCGGTTCACCGGGCCGCTGGCCGAGCTGTCCGCGCTGGCGGGCGCGGTCCGCATGGCGCACAACGACGTCCGCCGGATCGCCGCCGTGCTGGAGGAGACTCCCCTGGCCGAGCCGGACACGACGGCCGCGCTGCCGCGGCCGGGGGAAATCGAGCTGTCGGGCGTCCGATTCGGGTACACCGCGGAGCGGCCCGTACTCGACGACGTCTCGTTCACCGTCGCGCCCCGGACGATGACGGCGCTCGTCGGCGCGTCCGGCTCCGGGAAGACGACGGTGACCCGGCTGATCGCCCGCTTCTGGGACACCGACGCCGGGGTCGTCCGGGTGGGCGGCGCGGACGTGCGCGAGCAGCGCACCGAAGACCTGATGGCCCAGATCGCCATGGTGTTCCAGGACGTCTACCTCTTCGACGACACCCTGGAGGCCAACATCCGCGCGGGCCGCCCCGACGCGACCGACGCCGACGTGCGCGACGCCGCCCAGCTGGCCGGCGTGGACGAGATCGTCGCGCGGCTCCCGCACGGGTTCGCCACCCGGGTCGGCGAAGGCGGCACCGCGCTGTCCGGCGGGGAGCGCCAGCGCGTCTCGATCGCCCGCGCCATCGTCAAGAACGCACCCATCGTGCTGCTCGACGAGGCGACCGCCGCGCTCGACGCCGAGAACGAACGGTACGTGCGGACCGCGCTGCGGACCCTGATGACCCGCTCGACGCTGCTGGTGATCGCCCACCGGCTGCCGACCGTGGTCGCCGCCGACCAGATCGTCGTGCTCGACGGCGGCGGCGTCGCCGAGCGCGGCACGCACGAACAACTGCTGGCCGCCGATGGCCGGTACGCGGCGTTCTGGGCCGAACGCGACCGGGCGAAGGGGTGGCGGCTGACGGCCGGATAGCGTCGTGACCATGACCGCACCGCGGCGACTCGGCCGCAAACCCGGCCCGGCGCCGACCCTCAGTCGCGACGATGTAGCGCGCGCGGCGCTGGCCGAGGGCGTGCTGACCACGTCGATGCCCGCCGTGGCGCGCCGGCTCGGAGTGAGCCATTCGACGCTCTACCGGTACGTCCACGACCGCGACGACCTCGCGCTCGCCGCCCTCGACCTCGCCGTCCGCGAGTTCGAGTGGCCGGCGGCGGACCGCCCGTGGCGCGCCCTGCTGGAAGCCTTCGCCGACGCGCTGTGGCGGTTCCTGGAAACCCACCCCGGCATGGCGGAGACCATCCAGCAGGCACCCGGCCTGCCCCCGCGGGTCACCGAGCTGGCCGGCACCTACGGGAGGCGGCTGCGCGACGAGGGGCTGAGCGCGCGGGACGCCGTGCTCGCGGTCGACTTCGTCGCCGATCTCACGGTGGCCACCGAGATCGCCATGCGCGGCCTCACCCGCACGTTCGACACACCCCGCGGCAAGCGCAGCCTGCGCGAGCTGTACCTGGAGTCCTTCGCGGCGCTGGCCGACGCGGACGTCCTGGACGAGTCGGCGCTGCACGGCCGCGGGTGGCTCACCGAGAAGATCGCCGTCCTGCTGGACGGGCTCGCCGCGCGCATCGGCGGCCCGGTCACGACGCCGGAACCGCGGCCGCCCGCGGACCGGGAACCCGGCCGGGCCGCGATCGTGGCCCAGGGCCGGGAACTGGCCCGCGAGCACGGGCTGGGCGCGGTCACCGTGCACGCCGTCGCCGACCGGCTGCGAGCCCGGATTCCCGCGGTGTACCGGGAAATCGGCGACCGCGACGGCCTCATCGTCGCCATGCTCGACGCCGTCGCCGAGGACATCGTCGTGCCGGCCCCGATCGACGAACCCCGGGACGAGCTCGTCGCGCTGGCCCTGGCCGTGCACGACGCGCTGCACGCCGACCCCTGGGCCGTGCCCGCGCTCGCGGTCGACGGGCTGGCCGGACCGCTTATCCTTCCTTTGCTGGAGCGGGTTTTCACCGCGTTGCACACGGCCGGGGTGCCCGACCCGGCGATCGCCGCCGCGTCCAGGACGATCTGGGACCACGTGTTCGGCGCGACCCTCGCCACCATCCAGCCCGAAACCTTCGCAGTCCGGCTGATGCACAGCGCGGACTCCCCGACCATCAGGCGGGTCGTCCGGGCCACCGAACCGCGGCCCGATCGGGCGTGCGAAGACCTGACACTGCTCGTCGACGCACTGCTCCGCCGCCACGGCGGTAGCCCGGCTCCGCAATGATTCAGGACCATGTCGCTCGGCGCACGACCCGCAGATCCTTCCGAACTCAACACCAGGTGGTGCTGGCTCCTGCCGGAACAACGGCGACAAAGCGATTCGCCGGACTCGGTCCGCACCACTTCGACTTCACCGTCGAGCAGGAAAGGCAGGTGTCTGGAACGTTGTCTTGAGTTGAGGTGACCAATGACGGCCTGTCCCACTGACAGGTGAAGGCCTCCGGATGTGCAAGTGAACTGGCCAAGACCAGCCGGGTCGTAGCGCTGCCGCTACACCTCGCTTTTGCCGAAGCGCTTCGGCAACAGGGCGAGCAGCTGCGCGGATAGGTACGCAATCAGCCACGTTGTGCGGTGTGCAGGCCGGGCGCCGGACGGCCCAGCGACAGCGGTCGTGCGCCGCGGAGCCCCTGCAGTGCGCTGATCGACGGAGAAAAGCGGTGCGGGCAAACCGGCCGATCAGGTTCTCTCACCTCCGATCAGGCCACGCCGGATAGCTTCTCTGACCAAGCCCGGCCGCCTCCGCTGGCCCGTCTTGTCCCGAATCCGGTCAAGGTAACCCCGCACCGTCCGCACCCCGATCCCCAGGACCACCGCGATGTCCACGTCCCGCTCGCCCGCCGACACCAGCCGCAACACCTGCTCCTCTCGCGGCGTCAGCTCGACCTCGGCCGACATGGCCGGCTGGCTGGCGTTGTCGGTCATGATCATCCCCGCAACCACGGCCGACACGTACGCTCCACCACCCGCGACCGTCTTGACCGCGACCAGCAGTTCGCCGGCATCAACGTCCTTGGACAGAAAACCCCGAGCGCCCGCCCCGAGCGCACCAAGCACACATTCCGGATCGGCGTGCGCAGACACCACAAGCACGCGATGACCCAGCTCGCACATCTCCAGCACTGCAGACGTCCCGGACACTCCCGGCAGACTCAGATCAAGCAGGACCACGCTGCCGGGCGGCTGCCGAAACGCGTGGAACCGCGCGACCGAACCGACAACCGCCCCCAGCTCCACAAACCCGGATTCGGCCAATACACGCTCGACCGACGCACGATACAGCGGATGATCCTCGATGACCGCGACCCGCACCCGCTCCGTAGCCTGATCGTTTGCCGATGAACGATCGTCGGTCTTGCCCACAGTTTCCTCCCCGCGAAACCACCGGCAGTTGCATCTGATCGGGGCATACCAGGACCGGTAGCCGAGTCGGCCCGGCGGCGCCGGCATCGACCACCACGTTCCGAGTTCATACTTTCTGGACGCGCGCCGTCATGATTTTGCTACACCCTGGCCGGGTGATCTTTTCGGTCACCACCACCCCGGACGGCGCCAAGCGTGGCTCCCCACGTGGGTGTCTCCGGTGCGAGCCCGGTCAGCAGCCCGGTGACGGCCTTGGTGTCACCCTCGGGCAATGGCCGCAGATCCGGTCGCGGTGAGCTCCTGCTGCATGCTCGATGACGACGTTCCGAGACCTGATCAGATGTGTTACGCAGCAGGACCTCATCGCAGGGATCGCAGCACGAGTGCCCTGATCTGTGGTTCGATCTTGACCGGGGTATGCGCCATCACGACGACACCGAGTTCTTCGCCCGGATCCGCCCACCATGTGGTGCCGGCCACGCCTGGCCATGTCACTTCGCCCACCGAACCCGGGGTGGGCGATCCGCCGATGCGCCGCCGTACTGCGAGCCCGATACCGAAACCGTGTCCTGGGTTCCAGCCAGGCTTCTCCAGGCGGCTGGTGTCCGTGCCCGGGGCAAGCTGGTCGGCCAGCATGTACTCCACGGTCTTGCGGCCCAGCAGCGGTTTTCCCTTGGCCAGCAACATCTGGACGAACCGCAGGTAGTCACCCGCGGTACTCACCAGCCCCGCGCCGCCGGAGTGGAACCGCGCGATCGACAGGTCGGGCAGCACATGCGGCGCGAACGGGCGGGCGAACCGGTCCCGATGCCCATCAGGAACACCGAAAGTGGTGTCCGGCATCCCCAGCGGCGTGCACACCTCGTCCTGCAGGAAGTCGCCCAGCGAAGTGCCCACCACGGACTCGATGATCAATCCCGTGAGGTCCAGTCCCCAGCCGTAGTGCCACATCGTGCCCGGTTCGTGCAGCAGCGGCAGACTGCTCAACCTGCCGATGAACTCCGCGCCGGTCAGGTCCGTCATCCCATCGCCGACCGCCTCTGCGTAGAGCTTGTGCACCGGCGAGTCACCGAGCAACCCTTCAGGCATACCCGCTGTGTGCCGGAGCAGGTCGAGCACTGTCGGTTGCACCGGCTGCCCGGCGAACTGCGGGAGATACGTGCTGATCGGCTCGTCCAGCACGAGCTGACCCCGTTCGACCAGCAGCAACGCGCCGGCCGCCGTGATCGGCTTGCTCATCGACGCGATCCAGAACAGCGCGTCCGTCGTCATCGGAACACCGCGGGCTTTGTCCCGATAGCCGAAAGCTTCGAAGAAGATCACCTGCCCGCGGTGCGCGATCCCCATGACCGCGCCCGGCAGCCGGTCGGCCGCTACCTCGGCCTCGATGAACTCCGCCAGCATCTCCATGGTCGACATCATCGCATCGCCTCGACCGTCGGCTCATCGACATGCGAGGAGTCGGACGAGGCAGAGTCTCACCTGACTTCACCCACCTTCGTCACCGTCGCTGAGTCGCCGCGGCGAAGTTCGCCAACTTCTGCGAGCCGCCTTGTCAGCATGTAATTTCGCTGGTTTGCGTCGGCGTGGGCCGCGGCAGGAGCGGATCGCCGGGATCGCCATCACCAGGGGCTTGAGGGCGTAGGAGTCGTTGGTGTTGGCCGCGGACACCGTCACCGACAGGGGCGGCACGGACCGGTCGGACAGGACGTGGACCTTCGAGCCGCTCTTGCCACGGTCGACCGGGTTCGGCCCGGTCATGGATCCCCCTTTTTCGCTCTGACGGACGCTCCGTCACAGACCGCACGAGACCAGTCGATCATCCCGTGGAGGTTCCGTGAGGATCAGCGCTGGTACGCCGCGATGAACGGCCTTGGGTCGAACCGCAGCCGGCTGCGGCCGACGGAGTGGATCAGGTTCTGCCAGAACCGGTCGAACGTCAGCGGCGCACGGACTGACTCGAGCATCTCGTGGATCTCCGGGCGGGCCAGCGCCAGCCGGGCCGCCGCGATCTCCTCCGAGTAGATCACCTCGTCGCCGGCGGCCGAAAGCTCCGCCGGGGACCCGGCCCCGGCGTCGGCGACGGTCCACGCCGGCGCCAGCTCCTTCTGGTGCCCCGCGGGCATGCCCTCGATCACGCTGGTGTGCGCGGCGAGCGGGCCGGCCAGGCCGAGGTCGTCGACGAGGACTTCGTCCCGTGGCAGAAGCAGGCCCGGAAAGCCAAGCGCGCCAGGCGTCGAGACCACAGTGTGAGTCGCCGGGTAGGCCACCCACGTCAGGTTCACCGACACCGCGACGGACGGGCCCGGGATGTGTGCGCGGGCCGCGAGGATGTCCTGCACGTACCCAGGCAGGTACTGGGCGTCTTCGGCGGCGATCGGGTGCTCGTGGCGCGTGGAGTCGACCCAGAACACCCGGGCGTCGCTGATGCCGTACGCGCCGATCTTGTGCTGTGCGGCCGACTCCGGACGCAGGCCGACGGCGCTGGTGACGGTCCAGGCCAGGACAGCCAGCAGGAGCGCGCCCGTCCACCTGGTCAGCGGGACGACCATGACCGGCAGGAGCAGGCAGGTGAGCACGGGCAGGAGCATCCGGGCGTGCATGTAGTCGCCACCAACACGCGTGACGTACAGCCCGAGCAGGATCCCGGCGGCCACCGGCGCGAGGGCGGCGACCAGCGTCCGGCGCTCCAGGCGCCGCAGGACGACCACAGCGGCGACGAGCAGCAGCGCGACCGGGATCAGCAGCCAGTAGGCGGCGAACAGGTCGACGAGGTAGAACCATCCGCGGTCCCAGCGGGCCTGGGTCGCCTCCTTGGCCAGCGCCGTGTTGGGCGTGATCAGGCCGTAGTAGCCCATCCGGAACACCTGGTAGGCCACCGGGAGCAGGCCGGCGAGCCCGAGCCAGCCGAGCGCGCGGCGCCGCCCCGGCCAGGTCACGCCCAGCAGCGCGGCGAACGTGATCGCGGAGACGAGGGCGAACTCGGGACGCACCAGCGGGCCGCAGCCGAGCAGCAACAGGGTCGGCCAGGTGCGGACCGGGGCGCCGGTCGTGTGGCGCACCAGCTGCCACCACACGAGGCCCAGCCAGAGCGTGACGAGCCCGGTTTCCAGGCCCGACGTCGCGAAGTCCCAGAAGGGCGGCAACGCCAGGAACACCAGGCCGCCGGCCGGCACGACTCGCCGGGCCGGGAACAGGCGCCGGGCCCCGTCCAGGCCGAAGAACAGCCCGCCGACGGCGGACACCAGCCCGAGGACGACCGCCACCCATTCCAGCCGGAGCCACGGCTGGAGGCCGCCGAGCGCCAGGAGGTACGTCCACAGCGTGCTGGTGTTGGCCTCGACCCGTTCCCCCGCGTTGAACACCGGGCCGTTTCCATGGAGGAGGTTCTCCACGGTGCGCAGGGCGATCAGGCCGTCGTCGCAGACCCACCGGCGTTGCCAGGCGAGGAAAGCGAAGATCGCGAGCACGAGAGCGGTCGACCACCAGCGGGAAAATCCCTTGCTTCGTAGTCTTTCCAGCGGTCTCGGCGTCGTTTCGGCAGCGGCAAGCGAGGTCATCGAGCGATTCCGTCCCCAAATCCATAAAAAAGCGCACGGCTAGAGCGAAATCGTCCACACCTTGCGCCACAGAGATTAACTCGAACGAGTGAACGCCAGGTCAGGGGCAGAAAATGAAATAGTTCCTGCCTGTCGCTCAGCGCCTCGCCCGCCCCGACGGGGTCGAACCCCCGCCGCCCTGGGTGCATCGCGAGCGGATCCTCTACGACCGCCATCAATGGAATCGGCACCGCACCCCAGGCCTGGCGCCCGGGTGGTCGCACTGGCCGTGAAGGCGGTACTCACCGCTGCCGCTGGTGCATTTGCCGTTCCCGTAACGACCCTTGTTGCCCGAGGTCCACGTGGTGCAACCGACCGGGCCGCCTGAGCTGTGCCACTGGCGGCCACGACGAACCCTGCTGCAAGCGTGGCGGTGCTGAGAAGCATCGCGATCCTCTTCACTCGTCGCACTCCTCCTGTATCAGAGTTGGACCTGTCGGCCCCTTCACGCCCCGGCAGCAACGCCGGTTTAGTCGCCCGCCGGGATAACCGGCCTGGCCTGCGACGGCTCGCCACGGAGTCTCGATGGCCGTGTCAGGCGATAGCGGCGGCCGTGACCGGCCGTGAGCAATGAAACTCACGACCATCACGCAGCAATGCCCGGATCACATCAACCAGCCGACGAGCCAACGCGATCAACGTCTGATGCGCCGCTTTCCCTCACCACGTTTGTGCAGGTAGAGCGCCCACGACGGACCATCAGGACGCCTGATCGCCGACCATGCCGCCAGGTAGAACACCTCGCTGCAGACCACGGTGATACCGCTTCGGATGGTGCAGATTGCTCCGCACCCGCCCCGAATCACGCGGCACCGGCGCGAGACCGGTATGAGCGGCCAGATGCCCCGAACTCCGGAACGCGGCCCGCAGGTCCCGGCCAGCAGCCGAGCCCCTGGGACCGGACCGAACGTCGCCGCTGAGTTCGCGGCTCCCGCGGAGCTGAGGGCCTGAAGGGGAGTTGCGAAAGAACCTTTGTCGGCCGGATGACGAGGCGGCGCCGAAGCGTAAGCGCTGACCCAACACCCGCCGCACGATAGAAGCCGGCACCGGCTCCTCCTCGGTCCGAGCCGTGATGTAGCGGTTACGACCGTGGTCGCGACAGCACGGGTATGACCGAGTTCGAGCGGGCGGCGCTGGCCGGCGACGCGTTCGTGCTCACGCTGCGGGCGTGGGGCGTCCAGATCGACCTCGCGCCCTTCGCCGAGGGCCTGGACGTCGCCGTGATGATGCACCGCCGGCACGAAGGCCGGCGTGTGCACGCGATGCCGACCCTCGCCGAGGAGATCATCGCCGCCGACCAGCAGCTGCATGCCGCCGAGCAGGAGCTGCTCGAGTAGCATCGGCAGCCAGCCTCGATTCATGAACTGCACGGCAGATACAACGCCCGATCGATCAGCGCATGCCCGCCAGCACCGGCATCGGCCAGGGACGTGCCGATCTGGCGGTTCTCGATCCGCCCGGCGGTTCCGGAGTACTGCCGTTACACCCCGGCCGACCGGACTCCTTACTTCAGGAACCCGGTGTCGTCCACGATCAGCACCCCACCCGGCCCACCGAGATGCTCAGCAACGTAGTCCCGCACCTCGTCGCGGACTCCGTCGATGTCCCAGTCCGTCCACCGCAGCAACCGCTGCATGCCGTCCGGGAAACCTCACCGGCCTGCTCGGCCAGGGTCCAGCCGTTCTTCCGCTCCAACCCCGCAACCAGCCCGGACTTGTTACTCCCGCGGCTCCGACCGCCTGAACCAGCCCGCGACCCGCTCATGCACACGAGCCAACGCCACATCGACCACCACCAGGATGATCTACCACACACCACCCGAGTGTCGTTGCAACACCGACGCATTGCCCAAAAAGCGACCGTGTCCGGTGCGCCGATTACCCGAAGTCGTAGTCAAAAGTACTTCCGCTGACGTTTGGCCGCCGCAGCGCATAGATGGCTTTCGCGTCGTGCCCAACCCGGAACACGGACGCACCTCCTGTCACACCTTCGAGTGCTTTACATAACGTGACAGAACACGTTCCGGCGTTTCAGATCCCAGAGCGAGGAGCGTGTTCGCGCACTCGGCTCACCCGGCTCGACAGCCCCCGCACGGGTACTCCACATCCTCCGAGACCGCATTTTCCCCATACTCGGAGAAAGGATCCCGAAAGGCAGGACCACGATGACAGCGACAGCCCTCGACAAGACCGCCGGGCGGCGACCTTGGGTGCTGCTGGTCGGGCGAGGCAGCATCTCGCTCCTCTTCGGACTCTGCGCGATCACCGCGTCCGGCACGACGGTTCTGCTCCTCGTCATGCTCTACGGAGCGTATTCCGCCCTCGACGGCCTCATCGGTGTGGTGCTCGCACTGATTCCCGGTGATCCGACCCGCCGCGCAGTCTCCGGCGCGCTCGGCGTTCTCGACCTCGCCATCGGAGTCGTGATCCTCCTATGGCCCGCAACCTCGGTTGCCGTCCTGGCCGCGCTGGTGGGAGCTGCCCTGATCGCGTCGGGCCTGGCCGAACTGGCCGCGGCCACACTGTGGCGAAAGACTCTGGCCGGGACGTCACTGCTGGCGGCCGCGGGAATCGCCAGCGCACTCGCCGGGGTAGTCGTTCTGGCCCGGCCGGTCACGGCCGCGCGGACATTCGCCGTGCTGCTCGGGGCATTCGCCGTCGTCCACGGACTGGTGCTCCTGACCCACCTGGTCCGCCCGAAGAATATCTGAATTCGTCACGAGAAAGGATCCGGTATGCACCACAGCAGCGGGAACTACGAGGCGTTCGCGCGACCACGCAAGCCCGACGGTGTGGACCGCAAAACCGCGTGGTTCGTCGGTGCCGGTCTCGCGTCCCTGGCCGGAGCGGCTTTCCTCATCCGCGACGGCGCGATGTCCGGAGACCGGATCACCGTGTTCGAGCGGCTCCGGCTCCCGGGCGGCGCTCTCGACGGAATCAAGGAGCCCGAAAAGGGGTTCGTGGTGCGCGGCGGACGTGAGATGGAGAACCACTTCGAGTGCCTCTGGGACCTCTTCCGATCGATCCCGTCCCTGGAGGTCGAGGGCGCCAGCGTCCTGGACGAGTTCTACTGGCTCAACAAGGACGACCCCAACCGGTCGCTGCAGCGTGCCACCGTGAACCGGGGCGAAGACGCGCACACCGACGGGATGTTCACCTTGAGCGACCCCGCCCAGAAGGAGATCGTCAAGCTGTTCCTCGCCGGCCGAGCCGAAGTCGAAGGCAAACGCATCGACGAAGTCTTCGGCGCCGACTTCCTGGCCAGCAACTTCTGGTTGTACTGGCGGACGATGTTCGCGTTCGAAGAATGGCACAGTGCCCTGGAGATGAAGCTGTACCTGCACCGCTTCATCCACCACATCGGCGGGCTCCCGGACTTCTCGGCGCTGAAGTTCACCAAGTACAACCAGTACGAGTCCCTCGTCCTGCCCCTCTACACCTGGCTACTGGAGCAGGGAGTGGTGTTCCACTTCGACACCGAGGTCCTCGACGTCGACTTCGACCTTACCGACGGACGCAAACAGGCAACCCGCGTGCACTGGCGACGCGGCGGCGAGCGCGGGGACACCGGTCTCGGGCCGGACGACCTGCTGTTCATGACCATCGGCTCGCTCACCGAGAACTCCGACAACGGCGACCACCACACGCCGGCGCGGCTCGACGACGGCCCGGCCCCCGCCTGGGACTTCTGGCGGCGCATCGCCGCCAAGCACCCCGACTTCGGCCGGCCCGACGTCTTCGGCTCCCACATCCCGCAGACGAAGTGGGAATCGGCGACCGTCACCACCCTCGACCCGCGCATCCCGGAGTACATCCAGAAGATCTGCCGGCGCGACCCGTTCAGCGGCCGGGTCGTCACCGGCGGCATCGTCACCGTCCAGGACTCTCGGTGGCTGATGAGCTGGACGGTCAACCGCCAGCCGCACTTCAAGCAGCAGAAGCCCGGTGAGGTCGTCGTCTGGCTGTACTCGTTGTTCGTGGACAAGCCCGGCGACTACGTCGGCAAGCCGATGCAGGAGTGCACCGGCGAGGAAATCACGCAGGAGTGGCTCTACCACCTCGGCGTGCCCGTCGAGGACATTCCCGAACTCGCCGCGACCGGCGCCAAGTGTGTTCCGGTGATGATGCCGTACGTGACGTCCTTTTTCATGCCGCGCCGTGCTGGGGATCGCCCTGACGTCGTCCCGCCGGGCTCGGTCAACTTCGCGTTCATCGGCCAGTTCGCCGAAAGTGGCCGCGACTGCATCTTCACCACCGAGTACTCCGTCCGAACGCCGATGGAAGCGGTCTACACCCTGCTCGACATCGAACGTGCCGTCCCGGAGGTCTTCGGCTCGACCTACGACGTCCGCGCCCTGCTCGCCGCGACCGGCCGGCTGCGCGACGGAGCGGAACTGCACCTGCCCGGGCCGCGTGGCGTGCGCTCCGGTCTGCTGCGCAAACTGGACACCACGGAGATCGGGGCGCTACTCACCGACGCCGGCCTGCTACCGCCCATCGGCGACGACCCGGCTGCGCGCCGCACCTGATCCCGCGGCCGGGCGCGGGATTCGACCGCGCCCCGGCCGCGTCAGCGACGACTCCGCCGCTGTGCGGTGAGCAGCAGCGCCACTCCGGCACCGAGCAGCCCGAGCACGCCGATCGCTTGTCCGCCGAACCCGCTGACGCCGGTGTCGGCGAGGCGTCCGGGATCCGTGCTGTCCGGTCCGCCACCGCCGGGACCCGGTCCGGGCGTTCCGCCGGGGGTGGTGGTGCCCCCGTCCGGATCGGGCGGCGGCACCGCGCTCGAGGTGGACGACGGAGTGGTGGTCGTGGTGGTGGAACTCGTAGCCGAGGTCGTGGACGACGTCGTCGTCGACGTACTGGGGGACGTCGGGGTCGTCGACGTGGTGGGCGTGGTGGACGTGCTCGGCGTTGTCGGGGTCGACGGCGCGCTCGACGTGGTCGAACTCGTAGTCGACGTGCTCGGTGTGGACGACGTCGTCGGGGTCGGCGATCCGCACTGCACCTCGACGTCGCCGAGCCGCAGCGACGTCACCGGACCGTCGTACACCCGGCGCCCGCCGGTGTCGTTCAGCGAGGCGCTGACTTCGATGTCGAGCCACGCCCGGGCGTAGTCCTGACGGATCTGGGACGCAGGGTCCTCATGGGGCGTCACCACCACCGTCACGCTGCTGGGACCGATCTCGGGGACCCCCAGGTCGGTTCCGGTGACGCTCAACTGGTTGCGTCCGGTCCGCACGGTGTGGCCGAGCGCCGAGATGACTCCGCTGTTGGTGCGGTTGTAGGCCAGCGCCCACGGCCCGATCGGTGGCTGGACGCATTCGGCGTAGGAGTCCAGCGACGCCACCGAACCCACGGTGCGGGGTTCGACGCCGATGAGCGACTTGCCCTTGAACTTCACCTCGAGCGCGGTCAGCTGCGCTTGCGCGGTGTTCTTGACCGTGCCGCTGGAGGTCCGCGTTTCCTTGGTGGCGATGCTGATCCTGCGCAGCATCCCGTCGGGATCGCTGAAGTCCCCGTTGTCCACATCACCAACCGAAGACGACACTGCCCTTCCGTACCGGCCGGTGTATGCGGCCAAGCCCAGGGCGTCGACCCGCGTATTGGTCAACCGGACGAGCGTCGCTTCGGCGGGCGTGTCCGCACGAGCAGGTCGCGTGGCGGCCTGACCGGCCGACCCGGTCACCATCAACGCGACGGCTCCGGTGACGAGAACCGATCCGGACAAAGCCTGAGGCCAACGTAGAGAACGCACTGATTCAATGAAGCACACGTACTCCCTATCATCGGGCGGCAGCGGCCGACGGCGGGCGATGACCAGCCATTGGGGTGAAGCAAGATCAGCTTCTGTCGACCATCGGCCCTTCGATCACCCGCGGGTGGAGGACCTGCCCGCCCCGCTCGCCGGTGAGCTCCCCGTGTTCCCTCGCGACCGTCCCGTTCACCAGCACCGCCGACGTCCCGGTGGCCGGCTGCCGGGGATCGTCGTAGGTAGCGCGGTCGGCGACGGTGGCCGGATCCAAGACCGCGACGTCGGCGGCCGCCCCCGGCGCCAGCACACCCCGGCCGCTCAGCCCCGCCCGTCGAGCAGGCAGTGAAGTCGCCTTGCGCACGGCTTCTTCGAGCGGAAACAGCTTCTCCTCACGGGTGTAGCGGCCGAGAAGACGGGCGAACGTGCCGAAGCTGCGGGGATGTGGCTTGCCGGCCCCCGCGACGTCGAGCACCCAGCCGTCGCTGGCCACTGCCGACAGCGGTGATCCCAGCACGGCGCGGACGTCGTCCTCGGCCATGGCGTGGTTGACGATCGCGACGTCGCCGTGGGCCGAGAGCACCCGCAGCACGACCTCGGCCGGGTCCAGCCCGCGCTCGCCGCCGATGGCCGAGACCGACTTTCCGGCGGAGCCGGTGAACGGCCCGGGGCCGAGTTCGGCCAGTACCAGGCCTTCCGGGTCGATGTCCCGGCCGAAACGGTCGCGAAGGCCACGTGCGACGGCCGCGCGCTCCTCCCCCGAGGCCAGGCGCCGCCGGAGAGCCGGGGCGCCGCCCTCCAGCGCCCACGACGGCAGCCGGGTCGCCAGGGACGTACTGGACGCGGTGTACGGGTAGACGTCGCACGCCACGTCCTGGCCACCCGCGTGCGCCGAGGTGATGAGGTCGAGAGCGCGGCGCGCGAGTCCGTGGTTCGCCGGGCCCATGCTTTTGAGATGGGACACCTGCAGCCGGGCGCCGGCCAGGCGAGCCGTCTCGAGCGCCTCGGCGACGGCCTCGCAGACCCGATCCGTCTCGTCGCGCACGTGAGTCGAATAGAGCAAGCGGTGGCGCGCGGCGTGCCTGACGAGCGCGACCACCTCGTCCGTGCGGGCGAACAGTCCGGGCGGATAGATCAATCCCGTCGAAAACCCGACGACACCCGCGGCCGCCGACCGGTCGATCCACGTCCGCATCTCGGCGAGTTCACCTTCGGTCGGCGCGCGGTCCTCGGCACCGAGCACCGCCGTACGGAGCTGGTTGTGTCCCAGTTGCAGCGCGAGGTTCACCCCGGGCCGGGTCGAGACCACCATGTCGCGGTACCCGGCGGCGTCGTTCCAGTCAGCGCCCGCGGCCACGTCGCCGTACCCGGCGAAGACACCGGAATCGCGGTTGCGTTCGGTGATCGGGAAGGGCGAATGCCCGCAGTTGCCGCCGACGAGCGTCGTGACTCCCTGCGCGAGGGCCGAGACCGCGGCGGGCGAGGACGGCAGCGTGAAGTCGGCGTGCGAATGCAGGTCGATCAAGCCGGGAGCGACGACGTGCCCTGACGCGTCGAGAACTCGCTTTCCGGTGAGCGGCCCGGCGGATATCGTCGTGATGACGCCATCGTCCACCGCGATGTCGGCCGGTCGGCCCGCGGCGCCGGTTCCGTCCACGACCACACCGCCGGAGATGACGAGTTCATGCACCACTGCCGTCCTTCACGTTCGCCGTGATCAGCGGGGCTGAGCTGGATCCGGGTTTCCGGTCGGAGGTCGAACGCCGGCATCCGGACAGCGGCGTGTGGTTGCGGCAGCTGCCGGCGTTGTGCCGCTCGGTGTCCCGGCAGTGGGGCACGACCCGGGACGGACCGCTCCGGTACGGCCGGACCAGCATCGTCGTTCCCGTCGTGCGGCGCGGCGATCCCGCGGTCCTGAAGCTGGTCAGCCCCGCTGGAGACGTCGACGCGGAAGCAACCGCGCTGGCAGCGTTCGCCGAGCGCGATGTGGTGGACCTCCTCGCTGTGTCGTCGCGGCATCGTGCTCTTCTCCTCGAACGGCTCGACGGCCCGGCCCTGACCGACCTCGAAGATCCTCGCGAAGCTTCGGCCGTCGCCGGCGCGGTCGCGCGCAGCCTGGGCTCGGCCCCCGCACCCGCCGGCGCTCCCGCGCTGCCGGTTTTGGCCACCAAGTGGATGAGTACGTTGAAAGTCCAGCACCAGCAAGCCAAGGACGACGGCACTTCCGTACCCGAAGACCACTTCGACGCCGCAGTCGCCGCGATAGACCGGCTCGCGATCGGCACCGGGACCACACTCACCCACGGCGATCTCAGCTTCGACAACATCATGCGATCCGGAACAGGGCGTTGGGTGGCCGTGGACCCGGTCCTTCTGCGCGGCCCCGTGACGTACGAGGCGCACACGGTCACCAGAAGCCTCCTGACCCGCATCCTCGGTTCACCGCGTCCCAGCCGGATGCTGCGCGACACCACCGAGCGTTTCTGCGAGGCGGCGCAGGTCGACTGCGAAGCAGCGCAAGCCTTGTCGCTGGCGAGGTCGATATCGTCGTACTACTGGGAATCCCGCCACGGCGGGCGGCCGGCGGACGTCGCCGAGCTTCGCCGCCTGTCCGCGCTGCTCGGTGCTCTGTTCTAGCGCGGCAGGGTCTCCTGCCACTCGCTGAGGTATTCACGCAGCAGCAGGTCCAGGCAGTGGCCGATCCGGAGGTAGTCCAGGTCCTCCAGGTTGGCGAGGGAAACGCGGACCGACCACTCCGGACCGTCGAAGCCCCCTCCGTTGAGCAGGACCACCGAGCTCTGCTCCGCGAGGCGGAACAGGAAGTCGATCGGCTCGTACGCCGACTGGAGGTGCCGGGCGAAGTCCGCGCCGTATTGCCGCTCGGCTTCGGCCAGGATGTCGAGTTCGATGTAGTACGAGGCTCGCTGCGGGTCGTCGGCGATCTTCATCCGGGATCCTTCCAGCAGGAGTCGCAGCCGCCGGTCGACGACCTCGCGGACCTGGTGCTTGTAGGCCTGCCCGGACTCGGACAGCGCGTAGAGGGAGAACAGCGTCATCTGGACCTGCTGGGGTGTGCTCAGGCCCGCGGTGTGGTTGAGCGCGACCCGCCGGGAGTCCGCGACGAGCCGGTCGATGAACCGGATCTTGTCCGGCTCCAGGGTGAGCGTGCCGTAGCGGGTACGCAGACGCTGTTTCTCCGGGTCCGGGAGGTTCGCGATCTGCTCGTCGAAGATGTTGTCGTCGTGCAGGGCGATGACACCGGTTCGCCAACCGGTTGCCCCGTAGTGTTTGGAGTAGGAGTAGACGAGCAGCGTGTTGCGCGGCAGATCGGCCGCGATAGTGCGGAAGCCCTCGACGAAGGTGCCGTAGACGTCGTCGGTGACGATCATCAGGTTCGGGTTGCGGGTGGCCACGACCTGCTTGATCTCTTCGTGCACCGCGTGGGACAGGGCCAGCGACGGCGGGTTGCTCGGGTTGACCAGGCACACCATCCGGATCGCCGGGTCGGCCAGTTTCGCGATCTCGCGCGAGGGGTAGCGCCACTCGCGAACGCCGGTGTCGCTGAACTTGCTGGCCTCGATCAGCACCGGTTCGAGCCCGTAGGTGTCCAGCACCGGGATTTCGATGTACGGGGTGAAGATCGGCACCATCAGCGCGACCTTGTCGCCGCGCTTGAGCAGTCCGTTGGCCATCAGCGAGTCGAAGATGTAGCACATCGCGGCGGTGCCGCCCTCGGTGGCGAACACGCTCATGCTCTGCCCACCGGGTTTCTCGCCCGCGAAGATCTCCTGCCGGAGGTACTCCTCGACGACCCGCTCGCAGCAGCGCAGCATCCGGTCCGGCACCGGGTAGTTGTCCGCGGTGATCCCGTCGGCGAGTTCGTGCACCCAGCTGTCCGCGTCGAACCCGAACCGCTGCACACCGACCTCGACCGCCTCGCGGAGCTCGGTCATGCCCGGCAGCCCGGGATGGGCGTGGGCGTAGGCGGCGAACCGCCCGGCGATCCCTTCTTTCGCCGGCATTCCGGCGAGGTCGCCGTCGGTCCACACGCGACGGCTCTCGGTCATCGCGAACGCGCCCAGCGCGTAGAAGGCTTCTCGGGGGGCGGCGGCTATCCAGTTCGGGTTGCCCCGGCCCGCGTTGAGCATCAACTTGTTCGCCCGTTCCTTCTGCGCCGGCAACTCGGCGAGCCGTTGCTGGGCCAGGGCGATGAAACGCTCCTTCAGTTCGAAGGGGCTCAGCTGGCCGTACTGGCGAAGTTCTTCGCGGGTGTGGGAGGTCTGGGTCATGGTGGGCTGCCTCTCTGTCCGTCAGTGCTGGAGGATGACGATCACCGCGCCCCAGACGGTGAGCAGGACGTTGCCCACGGCGTAGGGGATCGTGTAACCGAGGGTGGGGATCTGGTTGCGGGCGGACTCGTTGATCGCCCCGATCGCGGCGGTCGTCGTCTGCGCGCCGGCGAGGACGCCGAGCAGGATGGGCAGGCGCATCTTGAGGATCCACCAGCCGACGGCGAACCCGATCAGCAGCGGGAGAACCGTGGCCACGGCGCCGAGGCCGAGCAGTCCCCAGCCGGCCTGGGCCAGCCCGCTCGAGAAACCCGGTCCGGCGTTGATGCCGACCACCGCGACGAACAGGCACAGACCGAAGGTGTCCATGAACCACTGCGCGCCGGGCGGCACGTTGCCGAACGTCGGGTACTTGCCGCGCAGCCAGCCGAACACCAGGCCCATGATGAGCGCGCCGCCCGACGTGGACAGGCTGATCGGGACCCCGCCCAGCGTCAGCGCCGGAATCCCGATGCACCCACCCAGGAACACGCCCAGGGAAATCCAGGCCATGTCCGTGGCGAAGCTCGTCCGGACCGGGGTGCCGATGCTGCGGGCGGCGGGTTCGACCAGCCGTTTGGGACCGGACAGGACGACGGTGTCCCCGCGTTCGACCGTGGTCGCGAGCCGGAACGGGAACTCCGCGCCGGAGCGGTAGAGCTTGTCGACGTAGACGCCGGCCATGAACGGTTCGCGGCGGAGCCCGCTGATGCTCTTGCCCAGCTGCCCCCGGTTGTGCGCCACCACGTGCAAGTACTCGGTCTCGTAGCCCAGCAGGTCGACGTCGTCGGTCTCCGGGCCGATCTCGTCGGCCGGGTCGAAGCCGATCAAGTCGCCGCGCAGAGCGCTGATCGCGAGGACGTCGCCGATGGCGAGGACGATTTCCTGGGACTGTTCCAGCAGAGCGCCGTCCCGGCGGACCCGGGTGATGTAGACCCGCCTGCCCCGTTCGGCCTGTCCCTGCTCGAATTCGGCGATCGTCCGGCCGGCCTCGGCGGGATTGGCCAAGGTGTGGGCGCGGAGCACGATCTCGTAGTAGCCCTCGCCGAGGTCGGGGTCCTCGGAGTGGACGTCCATCTCCTTGGCCAGCTCGGCGCTCTCGGCGGCCAGGTCCTTGCGCACGAGCCGCGGCATGAGGTTGGCCAGCAGCAGCGCGCAGAGGATGGTGCCGAGCGGGTAGGTGACCGCGTAGCCGATGGCGACCAGGTTCGACTGCTCCGTCACCTGCCCCGCGGACAGGCCCGGCAGGTTCGCGATCGCGTCGCCGGCCACGCCGATCACGGCCGACTGCGTGAGCGCCCCGCCCAGCAGCCCCGCGGACAGACCGGGGCCGTAGCCCAGGAGCGCGGCGAACGCCCAGCAGATCAGCAACCCGGACCCGCAGACCACGAGCGCGATGAGCACCTGGGGCAGCCCGTCGGAGCGCAGCCCGCGGAAGAATTGCGGGCCGACGCGGTAGCCGAGGGCGAAGAGGAAGAGGATGAAGAACAGCGACTTGACCGTGCTGTTCACTTCGACGTGGAACACCCAGCCGAAAGCGAGGCCGGAGATCAGGCAGCCGGTGACCGCACCGAGTGCGATGGCCCGGTAGTGCAGCTTGCCGATGAGGAAACCGAACGCCACGGCCAAGAACACGAGGAGCTCGGGATAGTGCTCGAATATCTTCGCGCGCAAGAAATCCACGTTCTTCAGCGTCCGTGATCGGTGTCGGAATTGCTACCAGGAACGATCTTGATTACCGGATGTGGTGACGGGCGGAGCACGGCGGCGCCCACCTGGACTCCCACCGCGATCGCGATGATCGTCAGGATCGCGGTCAGCAGGTCGCCCAGCCCGAATGAGCCGTGCGCACCGACCAGTTCGGAAACGCTGCGGAGGCCGACGGCGCCGGGGACGAGCAGCCAGAAGGCCGGCAGGAAGGTGACTTGCGCCGGTGGCCCGCCGCGGCGCGCCGCGAGGTCCGCGACCACGATCGCCACCACGCCTCCGGCGAAGCCGCTCAGCACGCCGAGGCCCGTCAGCCCGGCCGCGGTCTGCACGCCCCACGCCAGGTACAGCGCCGTCAGCATCCAGCCGAGCGACCCGGCCGGTGCCGACGAATACAGGTACTGGCCGATCCCGAACACCACTACCCCGGCGATCGGCGCCCACCAGCCGAACGCTCCCGGCCGGCCGGGAGCACCGCTCGTTCCACCGGCCAACTGCGTCCCGGCGAAGATGCCGAAAGCCAGCAACAGCAGGACATAGCAACCCGAGACCATCCGGCTGCTGCCGCCGACCAGCGATCCCGCCGCGATTTCGATGGCCCCGATCGTGAGTGCCGCGCCGGGCAGGAAGGTGACCAGGGGCGGGATCAGCAACTGCGTCGCACTCGGCGCGGGAACCAGGTGACCGAACCGGTACACCAGCACGGTCACGACCAGCGCCGCCACTGCGGGCAGCACCTGCGCCAGCACCCGTGAACGCTCCCCGAAGACGCGCAGCACCCCGACGACCGTGCCGAGGATCAGGTAGGCGAGCAACGCGCCCACGTTCGCGTTGAGGACCAGGCCGAGGCCCGCACTGAGCACCGCGTGCCCCGCGAGCCGCAGCCATCCCGGGATCCTCGGCGGCGTGTCGAGAACCTCTTCCAGCCGCCGGATTCCCTCCTCCGGCGGCATTCTCGTGGTCCGCGCCCGCTCCAGCAGCGCCTGGACGCCGCTGATCTGGTCCAGCCGGAGCACCGACTGGTCGGTGGGCGCGAAGTCCACTGTGGCCGTGTGGCCCGCGCCGACGCGCACGAAAACGCCGGTCGGCAACACGAAGACGTGCGCGCCCTCGGCACCGTAGGCCGCCGCGAGCCGCTCGACGCGCACCGTCACCTGGTCGGCCGACTCCCCCGCCCGGCACAACGCGACCCCGAACCGGCGGAGCAGATCGACCAGCAGTTCCTGCGGGGGCGGCGGCCCATCGGCTTGGACCGGAACCGGTGGACGGGCGAACCAGTGCGAGAGCCCGGCGGTCGTGCGCCGCCACCCGCGGGGAACCGCCACGACGGTCAGGCGCCGATCAGCCCGACGACGACCGGACCGGTCAGCGGCAGGAGGATGCTGGAGAGGGCGTAGGTGATCGTGTAACCGATGAGCGGCACAGAATTGCCCGCGGTCGCTGTGACCGACGAGATCGCCGGGGTACTGCACTGCTGGCCCGCGATGGCACCCATCAGGATGGGCGGCTCGATCTTCAACAGCCGATGCCCGACGTAGAGCGACAAGAGCGCGGGCACCAGCACCATCACAATGCCCGCGATGGGCAGCAAGACGCCGTAGCGGGCCAGCATCGGCCCGGCCTGGGGCGCCGCGGCCAGCCCGGTGGCGGCGATGAACGTGGCGAGACCGAGGTCCTTCATGACGGCCACGGCGGCGGACGGGATGTTGCCGATCGCCTTGTGCCGGGAGCGGAACCACCCGAACACCAGACCGGCCACCAGCGCGCCGCCGCCAGTGCCGAGGGAGAGCGGGACGTCGCCGGCGTGCACGGTGAGCTTCCCGATCAGCATGCCCGCGGTGACGCCGAGGCCGAGGTAGACGAAGTCGGTGCCGAGGCCGCGCGGGACCGCGTAGCCGATGCTCTTGCCGGCCCGGTCCAGGTCCGCCGGTGCGCCGACGACGTCGAGCGAGTCACCCCGGCGCAGCGTGGTCGCGTCGTGGGCGGGGAGGCGTTTGTCCCCGCGCAGCAGGCCGGTGACGAACACGCCGTGCGTCGGCGCGGTGTGCTGCGCGCGCAGCTCGCCGAGCGAGGTGTGGTCCAGCTCTTTCGCCGTCACCACAATTTCCCGGTTCTCCAGGGTGAGCGGGTCGCCACCGTCGGAGGCTCGCTCGTCGCCGAGCACCACCCCGGCCTCGACCAGGCCTTGGCGGTCCCCCACGACGAGCACGGTGTCGCCCGGAGCGAGCCGGAGGTCCGGGCCGAGCGCCTGCGGGCGGCCGTCCCGGACCACGCGTTCGACCGCGGTGCGGCCCGGCAGCGCGGCTTCGACCTCGGCCACGCTGCGACCGGCGGCCGGGCCGATCCGGTAACTGCGCCCGACGATCCCGGGCATGGCCGGCAACTGCCCGTCCTCGGTGCCGCCCCCGCCCATGCGGGCGAGCAGGTCGGCGGCCGACTTGCGCAGGTTGATCCGCAGCAGCGCGGGCCCGAGCCCGCTGGTGAACAGGACGATGGTCACCAGCCCGAACAGGTAACAGACCGTGTAGGCGGTGGCGACCTGCCCCTGCTGCGCGACGACCTCGTTCGCCGGCAGCCCCAGCTTGCCGATGGCCTCCGACGCGGTGCCGACCACGGCCGACTCGGTGGCCGCGCCGGCGAGAATGCCGGACGCGACCCCGACGTCGAGGTGCAGGGCCCCGGCCACAGCCAGCACGAGCACCAGCACGGTCGCGGTCTCGATGAACGACAGCACACCGATCTTGAGACCGGAGCGGGTGAAGTTACCGAAGAACTGCGGTCCACCCGAATAGCCCAGAGCGAAAATGAACAGCGCGAACGCGATGTTCTTCACCTCGTTGCTCACCGTGACCCCGAGCAGGCCGACCACCATCGCGACGATCAGGGTGCCGCAGATCCCACCGAGCTGGATCGGCCCGATCCGCAGCTTGCCCACGGTGTAGCCCAGCGCGAGGCACACGAAGAGCGCGATCTCCGGGGTCTGCTGAAGCAGCGACCTGGCCCAGTCCATCTCGATGGCCTTTCACTCGTTCGGGTCGGCCTCACGGCTCACCGGGCGGTCAGAGACGGACGGTCGCCCGCGAAGGCTGAGCGGATCGGGCGACGGGCACTTCCGGGCCGTGCAGAGCTTCTCGCAGTGCCGAGATCACCAACGCTCGGGCCAGCTCGGTGGCCTGGCAGTCGCGAAGGCTGTCGAGCATCAGGAAGTCGTGGACCATGCCCAGCACGCGCACCGCGCTCACGGTGACCCCGGCGGCCCGCAGCCGCGCCGCGTACGCTTCACCCTCGTCGCGCAGGACGTCGGCTTCGTCGGTGATCACCAGCGTGGGCGGCAGGCCGCGCAGCTGCTCGTCGGTGGCCCGCAGCGGCGAGGCGTAGGGCTCGGCCCGCTGACGCTCGTCGGTGGTGTACTGGTCCCAGAACCACTGCATGCCCTCGCGGGTCAGGTAGTAGCCCTCGGCGAACTGCCGGTAGGACGGGGTGTCGAAGTGCGCGTCGGTCACCGGGTAGAGCAGCACCTGGGCGGCGACGTCGATGTCGCCGCGGTCCTTGGCCATCAGCGCGAACACCGCGGACATGTTCCCGCCGACCGAGTCGCCGCAGACCGCGAGCCGTGAGCCGTCGAGGCCGTGCTCGGCGCCGTGGGCGGAGACCCACTTGCCCACGGCGTAGTTCTGCTCGATCGCCGTCGGGTATTTCGCATCCGGCGAGCGGTCGTAGACGGGGAACACCACCGCCGCCCCCGCACCCACGGCCAGTTCGCGCACCAGCCGGTCGTGGGTGTTCTCGTCGCCGAACACCCAGCCGGCGCCGTGGATGTACAGGATCACCGGCAGGTCCCCAGGTGCACCCCGGGGCCGCAGTACCCGCGCCTTGACCGCGCCACCGGCGTGCGGCACCCCCACCCACTCTTCGTCGATGTCGGGTTTCGCCACGCCCTCGCCCGTCTGCAGCCCGGCCAGGATGTCGCGGCCCTGCTCGGGGGGCACTTCGTAGATGCGTGGATGAGCCACGGTCGCGTCGGCGAGTTCCTGCGCCGCCGGCTCCAACACCGGGGACGGCGATTCGCTGTCAGGCATCGTGGGATCCTCAATCTGCCGATGACTACTCAAGGTGACAATCAGGTCACTCTGATCCATGATGCCTGCCTCACCCAGAATTGGGAGACCTGCCGATGATCAACACCCGATCAGTGGACGTCCGCGGCGGCGTCGGCCGGCGACCGCAGCCAGGCGCGGGCGGCGGCGCACAGGGCGGCTACCCCCACGTCGAGGGTGGGTGTCGGCAGCGGAGCGAATTCCGGTGAATGGTTGGCCGGCAGTGACAGCACCCGTTCCCGTAGTTCGTCCAGAGTGGACGCTCCGGCGAACGCCGAGGGATCCGCGCCACCCAGCAGCCAGTACACCAGCGGGGCACCCGAGGCCGTGGCGAAGACGCCGACGTCTTCGCTGCCGGTCACCGGCCCGCCGTCGACGACCCTGGCGGCGACCGCGGCCAGCGCGGGCCGGACCCGTTCGGCCGCAGCCGGATCGTTGACCACCGCCGGGAAACTCGTCTCCACCCGGACTTCCGGAGCCGTCGGTGCATCGGCGGCGCAGGCTTCCGCCTCGGCGATGCGTTTCACCGCAGCCAAAGTCCGGCGCCGGACTGCGGCGTCGTAGGTCCGGACGCTGAGCAGCAGCTCGGCCGCGTCCGGGATGACGTTGGCGACGGTGCCCGCGTGCACGGCACCAACGGTCACCACGACCGCGTCGCTCGCGGCGGTTTCCCGCGAGACGATCGCCTGCAGCCGGTTGATGACGTTGGCGGCCATCACCACCGGGTCGACGGCGGCTTCAGGACGTGAGCCGTGGCCACCGCGGCCGTGCAGGGTGATCCGGATCGTGTCGGACGCGGCGAACGCGGGTCCCGGTCGGAGCGAGACGGTACCGGCCGGCAACGGAGCGACGTGCTGTCCCAAAACCACGTCCGGACGGCCGAACCGTTCGAAGAGCCCGTCGGCGACCACCGCTTCGGCGCCGCCACCGACCTCCTCCGCGGGCTGGAACACCGCCAGCACGGTCCCCGACCACGACGACCGGTCCGCCGCCAGCGCCCGCGCGGCCCCGACCAGGCAGGTGACGTGCACGTCGTGCCCGCAGGCGTGAGCCACCGGCACGCCGTCGACGACGACCTCGCTGGCGTAGGGCAGCCCGGTCTTCTCCCGCACCGGAAGGGCGTCCATGTCCGCGCGCAGCAACACGGTGGGCCCGGGCCCGTTGCGGAGCACTCCGACTACACCTGTCCCACCGAAACCGGTGGCGGTGTCGAACCCGGCGGCGCGCACCTCCCGCTCGACCACCGACGAAGTCCGATGTTCGGCGAAACCGAGTTCCGGGTTGCGGTGCAGATCGCGATAGAGCTCGACGAGGTCCATGACCGGCATCGTGCCCGCAGAACTTTTGCTCCGCAGGGAAATCCGGTCGCCTCGGGACGGCGGCCCGGGACGCGGGCGCAGGCCGAACGGCCCCGCTCACACCTTGGCGTGAACTCGGCCGCCAGGGCATTGCCCCGGGCACAGTGGATCTTGACGATGGCGGAGGACCGCGTGGCCACCCGCCGCCCGGCACATCACCGACGGAGAGGGACATCCGGCTCATGAGTGTGCTGATCGCCATCACCTACCCCGACCGGTCGCGAGCGTCGTCTTGCCAGCGCGTCGGCGGCGCGGCCCGGATCGCCGTCCCGGTAGCCCGGCAGTGGGTCCTGGCCCAGCCAGGGCGCGTTGCGGTCCTCGGCGAGCAAGTCGGCGATGTGGCACAGCCGCCAGGCCAGCGTGGTGAACTGCCGTGCGTCGCCGGGGTCGGCCGGACCGTCCGAACGCCACTCGCCGTGCGGCATCGGACGCAAGGTGCGGCAGTCCGGCACCGGCTCCCAGAGGTACTCGGCGTCGGTGAGGTCGGCCATCCGGCCGCGGAAGCGTTGCCAGGCGAAGCCGGACAGCTCGATCAGGTCGTCGCGAGACGAGGTCATGGCCGGGATGGTAGCCCGGGTCGCCGGCGGCAGTTGCGTGTCAGGTTGTGGAAGCCGACCTGCGCCAGCCCGAGTGTCGCTTGCGCACTGGCGCGGATCCACGTGTCGAGCGAGCCGATCCCCGACTCCCGCGCGGCCAGGTACTGGTCCGGGGTGTAGGCGATCGCCCCGATCTGGTCGCGCAGCGCGTCGCCAGCTGCGTCAGTTCGAGCAGTTCCTCCACCCGCAGCCCCGGTGTGGCACAGTGTCTCGATCGCGGCCCACGCCCAGAACTCCCGCCGCAGAGCCGAGGGGCGGCTGACCCGCCACGTGGCAGACGCGGCACCTACCGCCAGGTGGCCGGCCGCTGCTCGTGCAACTTAACTCCGAGTTTGTCGATCTCCTGGGCGAAGGTGCTGCCTTCCGGTGGGACGCCGGTCAGTGACCAGGCCACCGAGTTGCCGCCGTATCCGTCGATCTGCGCATCGGCCAGGACACGCCCGACCATGGCCGACAGCTGGTGGTTTTGCCCTCCACGTCATGGCAGTGCTCGCGGAAGGTGGCCCCCATCTCCGGGGTCCGCTCCTGCCGCGGAAAATGCGGCTCGTCGGCCAGCTTTTCGGTCATGTAGTCCTCGTCCAGTACGATGCGGTGCAGCTCGGTGGATTTGTCGGTCGGATGCGACCGCGTTTCTCCGCGACAACCGACCGCACTCTGTTCGGCGGGGAGACCTATGTTCGTAAGGTCCGGCCGCACCCGATCCCCGGCTCACGGGGCCCGCACACTGCGTCGGTCCTCGATTCCTGCTGCTGTCTTTGGCTGTAGCGAAGACGTAGACCCAAGTGGCGCCGTTGCTGGCTGTTGCGGGATCTCCACGTTGCCATTCGGTGGACCACCAACGAGCAGATGATCCACCGAGAGAACGTGTTCCAGATCTGCGTGCGGATCGATCATGGCGTTGGTGACCGAATGTCCTGTAATGCCGAAGTGCGGACACGCCTTCGGCCGTCAGGACGAAGCTGATTTCGGCAGACCGCCTGCGACGCGTGGGATAACCCGATCACAACTTCTCGCGGCCGGCGATTTGAGAACCCGCACAGCTCGAGTTCCAGCCGAGCTCCGACCCGGCCGCCTGTGGTTTACCGCTTCCGGCGGTAAAATGCAGCGACGATCGGAACGGCCAAGATCCCCAGCGACAACACCACGAGGATCGCGATGCCCAAGATGTCGCCGCTGGGCAGCAAGGGCCGGATCAGGAACCGGTAAACAACCAGCCAGATCGCCAAGACCACCGCTTGCGCCAGAAAACCACGCCAGTGGGGCCTTCTCCGTACGACCACAGCCAAATCACTCCCCCCTCGGACTGCGGTAAGCATCTCACAAATCCAACTCACGACGATGGTTCTCATGCCGACCAGCGCGTTGACACGGGAACCCCAACACCTCCCCGTCGAGGCGTGAATTTCCCGGACCCGGCCCGGCTCGAACGGGCAGCCACCCCCACCATGCGGCGGGGCAGGACGCACCCTTGCAGACCGGGCTCGAACCGGAGTACTTTCGATACGAAACAGTAGCGTAGCTTAAGTGAGGTAGGCGATGGGTACGTCGGAGATCAGCGGCACGACTCGGCCCTCAGCGACGGGACGGCCACGGGATTCCCGCCGTGACCTGGCCATTCTCGACGCGACACTCGTGCTGCTGACCAAGGTGGGATACGAGCAGCTCTCGATCGAGGCGGTGGCTGGGCGTTCCGGGGCGGCCAAGACGACGATCTACCGCCGGTACCCCGACAAGGCCGCGCTTGTCGCCGCCGCAGTCGAGCACCGCGCGCCCGCCGAGCCCCCACAGCTTGCGGGAGTGGATCTCCGGGAGGACGTCCACTCGCTCGCGGCATGGCTCGCCCGGAGCATCTCCGAACAGGACGTAGGCCTGCTCGGGGCAGTCTTCACCGGCATGCGCAACAACACGCGGCTCGCCCAGGCGATGCGGCGGATTCTGCAGCGGGACCAGACCGCGATGACGGACGGACTCGAGCAGCTGGCACCCGGGGTGGCAACGCTCTTCGCCGAGGTCGCTCCGGCGCTGATCGTGCATCGCGTCGTGGTTGTAGGCGAGCCGTGTGACGCCGCCTTCGTCGAGCATCTCGTCGACGACGTCCTCCTACCACTCCTGCGCCGCACCTGAGCGTCCTCTCACGCCGATCCGAACCAACTCGCAAACCTGGGAGACACGATGAAAGCAGTGCGCTACGACCGTTTTTCGGGCATCGACGGGATTTACCTCGCGGACGTTCCCGAGCCCGCGGCCGGCCCGGGCGAAGTCGTCGTGCGGGTCGAGGCCGGTGCGCTCAACCCCGGGGCGCTGCCGGCGCTGCACGGCAGTGCGTACACGCCGGGCCGCGATCTCGCCGGTGACGTCGTAGCGGTCGGCGCCGACGTGCCCGGTTTCGCCGTCGGGGACGCGGTGCTGGGCAGGCTCCAGAGCTGGGACGCGCACGCTCCGTTCGTCGCCATCCCCGCAGACCAGCTGGTCGGGAAGCCACGAGCCCTCTCCTGGGACGTCGCTGGTTCGCTCTACACCACCCCGATGGCCGGCCTCGGCGCCATCCGGGCGGTCGAACCCCGGCCGGGCGAGACCATCGTGATCTCGGGCGCGTCGGGCGGCGTCGGATTCACCGCTGCCCAGCTCGCACTCCGTGCCGGAGCGAGGGTGATCGGCCTGACCAGCGACGCACATTTCCACCTGCTCCGGCACCACGGCATCGAGCCTGTCCGATACGGCGACGGCGAACAGGAACAGATCCTCGCCACGACCGACCGAGCCGATGCCTTCATCGACACCGTCGGTGGCAGCTACCTCGACCTCGCCCTCAGCCTCGGCGTTCGGGAAGACCGCATCAACACCGTCGTCGACTATCGCGGAGCGAAAGAGAAAGGCGTCAAGTCTCTTGGGACGACAGATGCCGGCGGTCTTCCGGCGCTGGCCGGACTGGCCGCCCTCGCCGCGACCGGTGACCTGCACATCCCCATCGCCGCAACATTCCCACTGACCGCCGTGCGCGACGCCTACCAGGCTTTGGCCGACCGCACGACCCACGGGCGCATCGTGCTGCACCCCCAAGATCTCGCCTGAGCCACCCCCGTCCAACGTCCGATCATGCCGATGAGCGGCCGTCCGAGTTCCGCATCTGCCCGCACGACCAGGCTTGGCGACGGAGTGCCTACGAGCCAGTAGACCTGCAAGAACGTAGCAATGACCGCATAGCGACACCGGGGTCGATACACGGATAGCGACAGTCGCCGCCCATCAACACCGCACCAGCGAGCAGCAAGCGGGCGTCGCCGCGTACGGCCTGGCCTTACTGGCGCTCGCGCGTGAGGCGGAGGTTTGTCCGGCCGACCCGGCACGACTCGTACTCGACGCCGGCTGCAGGCGGCATCTTCGCCGGGTGCGCGGTCGAGCCCGGCGCGTACCGGCTCTCGCGCCGCGCGGCCAGCGAGGCGGTCGTCGGCAGTCCCCTGGCAGGAGGAAAAGCAACCCTCGCCGCGGTCATCCGAAACCAGGCCGGTCATCGCCGGGATCTGCTCCTCCGCTCGAAGTCAACACCTTCGGCAGACGACGAACAGATTGCCCGCGGTGCCTAGTGTGCGGGGGAATTGCCCCAGTCGGCTTTTCCGACGATTCGAGGTGGAGGTTCGTGATGAAGTTCTTGCGTTCGGCGCTTTCCGCCCTTGCTGCGGTGGCAGCCCTTGTTGCGGTTGCCGTTCCGGCGTCCGCCGCGGCGGGATCCGATTCCCCCGCGCTTGCACGGCAGCTCGCCGCGCAGGGTGGGAAGGCCAGCTCGGACGGACGGTGGATGCGCATGCCGGGCGGGGTCGACGTGTCTCTGTCGACGATGTCGCTCGGTGACTGCCCGAGCGGCTGGGTGTGCCTGTGGAAGGACGGGGGGTACAGCGGGCGGATGCTGAAGTGGAGTGACGGCGGGACCCGAGTTGCACACTTGAGCGACTACGGATTCAACGACCAGATGTCGTCCTGGGCAAACCGCGGTTCGCACCTGGCGCGCTGGTGGACCGACGCCGACTACAACGGCACTCACCACGACATGGCCGCAGGCAGCTCCCAGGCCCATGGTGGCGACGACGTCGCCAGCTCCTTTGCGATCTACTGACGGGTCAGCGGGGAGCGGCCGCTGCGCCGCTCCCCGTGGCCGTGCTCGGACGCACACCCAGCGGGTCGGGAATGCTCACCAGGGTGGCACCGACCTCGGTCAGGACGTGGCGGACACCGCGCCCGACTCGGACGCTGCGGATCAGTCCCGCGTTGCGGAGCACCGTGAGGTGCTCGCTGACCGACGACGGCGCCAGTGCGGTGCGCTCGGCCAGGTGGGCCGAAGAGCCCGGCCATTCCAGCGCGGTCAGCAACCGAGCGCGTGCTCGGCCCAGCAGCCCGGTGAGCGGATCGGCCGACGTCGACAGGTTCGGCGCCTGGACCGATGAGAGCGGGTACACCAGCACCGGCCGGACCCCGGGCTCCACCAGCGCGGCCGGTTGCTCCCGGCAGAAATAGGACGGGACGAGGGTGATCCCGCGGCCTCCCAAGTCCAGTTCGCAATGGGGAGCACGCACGTGCAGGGCAGGTGGCCGCCAGCGCAGGTGAGCGGCAGGGAAGGTGCGAAAGAGGCCCGCCGGTCCACCGGCCTGCAGAGCACGCCGGCGCGCGGCCGCGTCAGCCCGCGCGGCGGCGACGATACCGGCTCCCAGCGGACGGATCAGTGCCGTGTAGTACTCGGCCAGCGAACCCGCCAAATAGCGGCGAGCCGCCGGTGTGCCATCGCACAGGTCGTGGCGCAGCCTGCTGGACACTCCCGGCGTCCTACGAAATTGCGCACGCATCATCTCGCGCGGCGTCGTCGCGACTGATCTGATCCCATGCCCCACGGAATGCGTTTCCGTCACCGGAGTCAGGAAATCGGGAAAGTATTCCGCTTCCGGGCACAGAAGCCCCAGCTGGGCAGCGGCCTCGCTCAATCGGTCGTCCGACTTCCGTTGCTGATCGGCAAACCGCCGCCAGTGCCCGAAATCGTCAGGTACGTGCTGCCGGTGCAGGACGTGCAGACTCAGCGCCATCTCCCACAGCGGGTCCGGCTTGCTGGCCACGCTAATTTTGACCAGGTCGGCAGACGAAAATCGGATGATCATGACGCCCCCCTACGGCAACCGTCATAATAGCGGCGATACCGAGGCGGATCAACGGAGTAACAAATGCGCAGGACTGAAGCCCCTTGCCGATCTTCGCCACATGGCGGGCCGGTCGGGCGATGCCTCCCGATCCGCCTTCTCCGGGCAACCGGCGGCCTATGCCGGGGAACGCCCTGGCACCTACTACTGCCACCCCAAAACCGCTCCAGCTCCGCCGCGGCTTGACAACCACATAGGAGAACTCCCGACTGGATCGGGCGTCGAGCCAGGCTCCGCCCTATCGTTCGGGACGGGAACGGGGCATCCTCTTCTGCCGCCAACCTGTCGTTCCGGGCCCCGCCAGCACCCGGAGAAGCTGATCCCGCGGTTCCTCGGCCTGCTGCTGACCGGACAGCAGGTGACCGTCCACGGCCGCGGCCGGCACATCCGCAACTGGCTGCACGTCCAGGACAACTGCCGCGCCATCGAGCAGGTCCTGCGCGCCGGCGTCCCGGGCGAGACCTACAACATCGGCGGCGGCACCGACCTGACGACCATCGAGCTGACCAAGCTGCTGCTGCAGGCCACCGGCCGCGGCGCCGACGCGATCAGCTACGTCCCGGATCGGCCGGCCAACGACATCCGCTACAGCATGAGCTGGGACAAGCTCGCCGCCCTCGGCTTCGCCCCCACCCGCGAGCTGGAAGCCGGGCTGGCCGAGACGGTCGCCTGGTACCGCCGGCACCCCGAACGCCTGGCAGCCACCGCTGCGGCCGCGCTGGACGGGGTGCCCGCGTGAGCATCGTGACCAGCCCGAGCGGACCCGGCGCCAACGCCCACCCGTTCCTGCACGGCACCGAGCTCGCCGCCATCGGCCGGGTCCTGGAGACCGGCCAGTACGGGCACGGACCAGAGAACCGGGTCGGCTAGGTGAGCCCTTCGACAGCGCGCATCATCTTCACCGACATGACGCTGGAGCGGCAGCGATTGTGGAGGCATGTCACCTCTACACCGCCGACAGGACCGGCCGCCCGAAGCAGGTCCACGGGCACAGCCAGGGCTTCAGCGATGGTACCGAGGTACTCCGTCGTCAGCGGTAGAAGACCTTTTTCGACCTCCGAGACGAAGCCCTGCGAGACCCCGGCCGCGTGGGCCAGATCAAGCTGAGCCCAACGCCGGGCTTCGCGCACTGTGCGTACCATGCGCGCAATCGCTGCCGTATCGCTCATCGGACCTCACCCTCAGCAGCCCCCGCCAACGGAAGCGACGCCCTGTAGTCACGGCAGCATCTTCCGGGAAGTCAAGCGGGCACCCGGCGGCGTCACCCGAAGAGGTGCCTCCATCCAGAGCAGTCAGGCCTCCTGCGTCTGGTCGCGGCTATGATTCTGCGCATGGCGTCACCACTTTGGGGATCACTCCCGCGTATCGTCGAGAAAGCAACCGCTTAGTAGGCTCGCGGGCACGTGCCCGCTTTCTCAACGACGAGGAGGTCCCCCGTGACCGATTCCCCTTCCCGTGTCGCCGTGGTCACCGGTGCCGGCCGCGGCATCGGCGCCGCCGTCGCGGCGCGGCTGGCCGCCGACGGGTTCGCCGTCGGCCTGCTGGACCTGGACGAGGCCGGCGTCAAGCAGGGCGCCGAGGCGATCATCGCCGCCGGGGGCAAGGCCGTCGGCGTCCCGCTGGACGTCAGTGACGCCGAGCAGGTCGAGTCGGCCGTCGCCCGGGTCGCCGACGAGCTCGGCCCGCCGGTCGTGCTGGTCAACAACGCCGGCATCACCCGCGACAACCTGATCTTCAAGATGACCGAGCAGGACTGGGACTCCGTGCTCGGCGTGCACCTCAAGGGCTCGTTCCTGATGACCCGCGCGGTGCAGAAGCACATGACCGAGCAGAAGTGGGGCCGGATCGTCAACCTGTCCAGCACCTCGGCGCTCGGCAACCGCGGGCAGGTCAACTACTCCGCGGCCAAGGCCGGCATGCAGGGCTTCACCAAGACCCTCGCGATCGAGCTGGGCAAGTTCAACGTCACCGCGAACGCCATCGCGCCGGGCTTCATCGCCACCGACATGACGGCGGCGACGGCCGAGCGGATCGGCATGTCGTTCGAGGACTTCAAGGCGGCGGCCGCGTCGCAGATCCCGGTGCAGCGCGTCGGCACGCCCGACGACATCGCCCACCTGACCTCGTTCCTGGTCAGCGAGGGCGCCGGGTTCGTCTCGGGTCAGGTCATCTACGTCGCCGGCGGACCGAAGGACTGAGGCCGATGCGCGAATTCGAGAACCTCGACGCCTTCGCCGCGGCGGTCGGCGAGCACCTCGGCTACAGCGAGTGGCACACGATCACCCAGGACCGGGTGAACAAGTTCGCCGACGCCACCGACGACCACCAGTGGATCCACGTCGACGAGGCGATGGCGGCCGCGGGCCCGTTCGGCGGCACCATCGCCCACGGCTTCCTGACGCTTTCGCTGCTCTCGGCGTTCGGCCCGAAGATCTACAAGGTCAACGGGATCCGGATGGGCATCAACTACGGCCTCAACAAGGTCCGCTTCCCGCAGCCGGTGAAGGTCGGCTCGAAGGTGCGCGCCGGGGCCGAGCTCGTCGAGATCACCGACATCGAGGGCGGCAAGCAGGCGGTCTCGAAGTGGACGGTCGAGATCGACGGCGAGGCCAAGCCCGCGTGCGTGGCCGAATGGGTCACCCGATTCCTCGCGTGACCCGTAGCTTTCACGTGAAAGCTACGCTTTGCGCTGCAAAGCGGCGCTTTCACGTGAAAGCGCCGCATCGAGGGGCCCCTGTACGACATACCGACTAGTCGGTATGCTCCCCGGACGAAGCTTGAGGAGGCTGGATGAACCCGCCAGGACTCGACCTCGGCCGGCTGCGCGCCCACCTGGACGCGCAGCGGCCCGGGATGGTCGCCGGGGAGCTGACCGCGGACGTCGTCGAGGGCGGCCGGTCGAACCTCACCTATGTGGTCGGCGACGGCCGGTCGCGCTGGGTGGTGCGCCGCCCGCCGCTCGGGCACGTGCTGCCCACCGCGCACGACATGACGCGCGAGTTCCGGGTGATCTCGGGCCTGCGCGACACCGCCGTCCCGGTGCCCGAAGCGCTGCTGCTGTGTGAAGACGCCGACGTCGTCGGCGCGCAGTTCTACGTCATGAGCTTCGTCGACGGCACGCCCTACCGGACCGCGGACCAGCTCGCGCGGCTCGGCGCGCAGCGCACCCGGGCCATCGCCGACGCGCTGGTCGACACGCTCGTCGACCTGCACGCCGTCGACCCGGCCGCCGTCGGGCTGGGCGACTTCGGCCGGCCGGAGGGCTTCCTGGAGCGGCAGCTGCGGCGCTGGAAGAAGCAGCTCGACGGCTCCCGCAGCCGCGACCTGGACGGCATCGAGGAGCTGCACGACCGGCTCGCCGCGGCGGTGCCCGTCTCGGGGCAGCCGTCGATCATCCACGGCGACTACCGCCTGGACAACGTCCTCGTCGACGGCGACGACAAGATCTCCGCGGTCCTCGACTGGGAGATGTCGACGCTGGGCGACCCGCTGACCGACCTCGCGCTGCTGGTGGCCTACGCCGAGCGCGACAAGGTGTCGCTGCAGTTCGTCTCGAACGCCAGCTCGGCCCCGGGCTACCCGACCACCGACCAGGTCATCGCGCGCTACGCCGAGCGCTCGGGGCGCGACGTCTCGCAGCTCGGCTGGTACGTCAGCTTCGCGTTCTTCAAGCTGGCCGTGATCCTGGAAGGCATCTACTACCGCTACACGCAGGGCAAGACGGTCGGCGCGGGCTTCGAGGGCGTCGGGGCCGGCGTCCCGCTGCTCATCACGCACGGCAACGAGATTCTCAAAGAGGAGAAGTAAATGGACTTCGCGTTCGACGAGAAGACCGAGGAGCTGCGCGGGAAGCTCCTCGAGTTCATGGACTCGCACATCTACCCCGCCGAGCCGGTGTTCGAGCAGCAGCTCGCCGAACGCGACGACCCGTGGGCGATCCCGCCGGTCATGGACGAGCTCAAGGCCGAGGCCCGCAAGCGCGGCCTGTGGAACTTCTTCCTCCCCGGCGAGCACGGCGCGGGCCTGACGAACCTGCAGTACGCGCCGCTGGCCGAGATCACCGGCCGCAGCATCCGGCTGGCGCCGACCGCGGTCAACTGCGCCGCGCCCGACACCGGGAACATGGAAGTGCTCTCCATGTTCGGCAGCGACGAGCAGCAGAAGCAGTGGCTGGACCCGTTGCTGAACGGCGAGATCCGCTCCGCCTTCGCGATGACCGAGCCGGACGTCGCCTCCTCCGACGCCCGCAACATCGAGACCAGCATCCGCCGAGACGGCGACGAGTACGTGATCAACGGCCGCAAGTGGTACATCTCCGGCGCGATGAACCCCGCGTGCAAGATCTTCATCGTGATGGGCAAGACCGACCCGGACGGTCCGCCGCACAAGCAGCAGAGCATGATTCTCGTCCCCCGCGACACGCCGGGCCTGACGGTCAAGCGCGGCATGCACGTCTTCGGCTACGACGACAGCGACCACGGCGGCCACGCCGAGGTGCTGTTCGAGAACGTCCGCGTGCCGGTCGAGAACCTGGTCGCCGGTGAGGGTGACGGCTTCGCCATCGCCCAGGCGCGGCTGGGCCCGGGCCGGATCCACCACTGCATGCGGGCCATCGGCATGGCCGAACGGGCGCTTGAACTCATGTGCCGCCGCGCGATCTCGCGCGAGGCGTTCGGCAAGCCGATCGCGCAGCAGGGTGTCGTTCAGGACTGGATCGCCGAGTCGCGGGTGCGCATCGAGCAGCAGCGGCTGCTGGTGCTCAAGACCGCGTGGCTGATGGACACCGTCGGCAACCAGGGCGCGCACACCGAGATCCAGGCGATCAAGATCTCGACCCCGTCCGCGGTCGAGTGGATCCTCGACAAGGCCGTGCAGGTGCACGGCGCGGGCGGCGTCAGCCAGGACTTCCCGCTCGCCGCGATGTGGGCGGGCAACCGCACGCTGCGCCTGGCCGACGGGCCGGACGAGGTCCACAAGCGGTCCCTGGCCCGCCGTGAACTGAAGAAGTACCTCTCGGAGGGCGCGAAGTGACTGTCACCGCCGAAGACCTTTCGCGCCAGGCGCGCGAGTTCCTGGCCGCGCACGACCCGGCCACGACCGACCGCATGGACTTCCTGCGCGCCCGGTTCGACGCCGGGCTCGCCTGGATCCACTTCCCCGCCGGGCTCGGCGGGCAGGACGCGCCGCGCGCCCTGCAGTCCGCTGTGGACAGTGTGTTCACCGAAGCCGGCGCGCCGGACAACGACCCGCGCCGGATCGGCATCGGCCTCGGCATGGCCGCCCCGACCATCCTCGCCTTCGGCACCCCGGAGCAGCGCGAGCGCTTCCTGCGTCCACTGTGGACCGGTGACGAGGTGTGGTGCCAGCTGTTCAGCGAACCGGGCGCCGGCTCCGACCTCGCCGCGCTGGGCACCCGCGCCGTGCGCGACGGCGACGACTGGGTCGTCACCGGCCAGAAGGTGTGGACGTCGGGCGCGCACGAGTCGCAGTGGGCGATCCTGGTCACCCGCACCGACCCGGACGTCCCGAAGCACCAGGGCATGACGTACTTCCTGTGCGACATGACCGCACCCGGCGTCGAGGTCCGGCCGCTGCGCCAGATCACCGGCGAGGCCGAGTTCAACGAGGTCTTCCTGACCGAGGTCCGGATCCCGGACACGCAGCGGCTCGGCGCCGTCGGCGAGGGCTGGAAGGTCGCGCAGACGACGTTGATGAACGAGCGCGTCGCGATCGGCGGGCACGTCCTGCCGCGCGAAGGCGGGCTGATCGGGATCGTCGCCAAGACGTGGCGCGAACGTCCCGAACTGCGCACGCCGGAGCTGCGGGACCGGCTGGTGCAGCGCTGGGTCGAGGCGGAGACGTTGCGGCTGGCGGGAACGCGCCTGCGTCAGCAGCTCACCGCGGGCGCGCCCGGTCCGGAGGGGTCGGCCATGAAGGTCGCGTTCTCGGAGCTGAACCAGGCGCTGACCGGCCTGGAGGTCGAGCTGCTCGGCGAAGAGGGCCTGGCCTACGACGACTGGTCGTTCCGGCGCCCGGCGATCGTCGACTTCCTCGGCCGCGAGGCCGGCTACCGCTACCTGCGCGCGAAGGGGAACTCCATCGAGGGCGGCACCTCGGAGGTCCTGCGCAACATCATCGCCGAGCGCGTGCTGGGTCTCCCGTCGGAGCCGCGCGTCGACAAGGACGTCGCCTGGAAGGACCTCCCCCGATGACCGACCTGCTCTATTCCGACGTCGAGGAAGACCTCCGGGCTTCGGTCCGCGACCTGCTTTCCGCCAAGGCCGACGCTGCGGCGCTGCTGGCCCGCGTCGAGACGGGCGAGGGCTACGACCTGAAGCTGTGGCGCACGCTGGCCGACGAGGTCGGCGTGGCCGGGCTGGCGGTGCCCGAGGACCTCGGCGGGCACGGCGCGTCGGCCCGCGAAGTGGCCGTCGTGGCCGAGGAGCTGGGCCGCAGCGTGGCGCCGGTGCCGTTCCTCGGCAGTGTGGTCCTGGCGACGACGGCGCTGGTCCGGGCGTCCGCCGGTGACTTCGTCCGCCGGCTCGCGTCCGGCTCGGCGATCGGCGCGCTGGCCGTGCCGCTGTCGACGGCGCCCGGCGCGGGTTTCCCGTCGTCGGTGACGGCGTCCGAGTCCGGCGCGTTGAGCGGCCGGGTCGGCACGGTCGCCGACGCGTCGGTGGCGGACCTGCTGGTCGTCCCGGCCGCGGGCCCGGAGGGCCCGGCGCTGTACGTGGTCTCGGCGGCCGACGCGACGGTGACGGAGCTGGTGTCGTTCGACCTCACGCGCCGGGTGGCCGACGTGGTGCTCGATAACGCGCCGGCAGTGCTCGTGGCCTCGGGCCCGGACGCGGCCGCGGCCCTGGAGGACGCGCTGCTGTTCGGGGCGGGAATCCTGGCGTCGGAGCAGACGGGCGTCGCCGAGTGGGCGCTCACGGAGACGGTGCGGTACCTGAAGGGCCGGTACCAGTTCGGCCGCCCGGTCGGCGGGTTCCAGTCCCTCAAGCACCGGCTGGCGAACCTGTACACGGACCTGGTGCTCGCCCGGGCGGCCGCCCGCAACGCGGCGGACGCTTTGGCCTCGGGTACGGACGTCCCGATCGCGGTGGCGGTGGCGCAGGCCCGCAACGCGCCGATCGCGGTTCACGCGACGGAGGAGGCGATCCAGCTCCACGGCGGCATCGGGATGACGTGGGAGCACCCGGCGCACCTGTATTTGAAGCGGGCGAAGGCGGACGAGCTGGCGCTGGGGACGCCGGGCAAACACCGGGCCCGGCTGGCAGACCTGGTCAACCTGCCCGCTTAGCCCTGGCAACCAGCGCCCCAATGTGGCCTTCGGTGCGTTCAACGCACCGAAGGCCACATTGGGGCGCTCGGTCAGGTGGACAGCAGGCGGCGGACGGCGGCCAGGGCTGGTGCCGCTCCGGCCGCTGCCAGGAGATTCTCCGCCTCGCGCCAGCATTCCCGGGCCGCCTGCGGACTCCTCGCACGAGCCCGGCCCAGCGTGAGCAACGCCTGCGCCTCACCCAGACGATGCCCCGCTTCCCCGAACCCGACGACCGCCGCGGCCGCCAACGTCTCCGCCTCCTCCGACTGCCCAGCCGCCAGTGCCGCTTCGGCCAGACTCGTGCGGGCCTGCTCGGCCAGCAGCCGGAACCCTCCCTCTTCCGCAGCGCGCAGCGCGGTCTCCGCGTCGGCCGCCGTGCCGTCCGCAGTGGACATCCCGATCAGCGTTGTCAGCTCACCACGGAGATAGCAGATCTTCTCCGCCAGCGCATGCGCCCGGCCGTAGTCCGCCCGCGCTGCGGCCGCGTCGCCCGCCTGGCGGTGGAGGTCGCCGTGCGCGCAGAGTGCGTCCACCTCGAACCGCTGGTTGCCCGCCTCGCGCGCCACGGTCACCGCGAGCCGCACCGCCGGCCACGCCCGCGCGACGTCGCCCGATACCCGGTGGACCGCCGCCAGCCGGACCAGTGCGTCGGCCTCGTCGTCGCGGGAACCGAGCTCCCGCAACGCGTCCAGGGCTTCGGTCAGCACCACGAGCGCGCGGGACAGGTCGCCGGTGACGCGGTAGCCGTACCCGAGGTTGCACCGCGCGATCGCCGCCGCGTGGGGTGAGCCGAGCTCGTGGCACAGCTCCAGCGCCTGCTCGTTGTGCCGGATGCCCTCGGCGAGCCTGCCGTGTTCGATGAGCACGGCGCCCAGGTTGATCAGCCCGTTCGCGGCCCGGATCGTCGTGCCGTGCCGCCGGGCGCCGGCCAGCGCCGCCGTGAAGTGCTCGATCGCGCGGTCGAGCCGGCCCAGGTCGAGGTGCACCACGCCGAGCGCGTGCAACACCGAGTCGGCGCCGTCGCGGGCGCCGGCGACCCGGTAGGACTCCTGGGCGGCCTCCAGCTCGACCAGCGCCGCCGGGTAGTCGCCGCGGCTCCACGCCAGCGCGCCCAGGCTGTGCCGCATCGCGCCCGCCGCATGCTCGTTCCCGGCCCGCCGCGCCGCGGTCAGCCCCGCGGTCGCGGCCGCCTGCCACTCCGCGTCGAGCCGGTGGGAGTGGAAGAACCCGCGCAGCAGGTCCGCCGCCCGCCAGGCGAACGGCCCGGTCGCCTGCCGGATCGCCGCCAGCAGGTTCGCGTGCTCGGCCAGCAGCCAGCGGCGGGCTTCGGCCGGTTCGACGGCTTCGGCGGCGCCGGGCGGGCCGGACAGCCGCTGCAGGTCCGGGTAGAGCGCGGCCGCCGCCCGGGCCCCGGTGCGCAGGTAGTGCTCGAGGAGCCGGTCGAGGGCCGCCGCCCGGTCGGCCTCCGCGAGGTCGTCGCCGGCACGGGCGACGGCGTACCCGCGCAGCAGGTCGTGCAGCCCGAACCGGTCGTCACCCCGGGACTGCACCAGGTGGCTCGTGGCCAGCTCCCGCAGCAGCGAGCCGGCCCGGACCTCGTCGGCGCCGGCCAGCGCCGCCGCGCTCGGCACGTCGAAGTCGGCGCCGGGCACCAGCCCGAGCAGGCGGAAGAACCCCGCCGCGGCCGGGGAAACGGCGTCGAACGAGAGGTCGAAGGCCCGGCGCACGCCCCACTGCTCGGCGCCGGGCACCGCGAGCCGGGTCACCAGGTCGGGCCCGGCCAGCTCGGCGAGGTACCCGCGCACCGACCGGTCCGGCCAGAGCGCCAGGTTCGCCGCGACGATCCGCAGCGCCAGGGGCAGCCCGGCGCACAGCCGCACGAGCTCGCGCGCCGCGTCCTCTTCCGCATGCACCCGGTCCGCGCCGACGACCGCGGCCAGCAGCGCCAGCGAGTCGTCCGGGGGCAGCTCGGCCAGCTCGACGCGCCGGGTGTCCACCGTGGCGGTGAGGCCGCCGAGCCGGTCGCGGCTGGTGATCAGCACCGCGCAGCCGGGACTGCCGGGCAGCAGCGCGCGGACCTGCTCCGGCCCGGCCACGTTGTCCAGCACGATCAGCACCCGCCGGTCGGCCAGCACGGACCGGTACAGCGCCGCGGCGTCCGCGGCCTCGGCGGGGACCTGGCCCGGCCGGACGCCGAGCGCGTGCGAAAACCGGGTCAGCACCTCGACGTCGGACAGCGCCGGGACCGTCGAACTGCCCTGGAGGTCGACGAAGAGCTGGCCGTCCGGGAAGTGCCGGGCCGCCCGGTGCGCCCAGTGCACGGCGGCCGTCGTCTTGCCGACGCCGGCCGGTCCGACGAGCAGCGCGATCGGCGGGTGCGTGGCGGCCGGCCGGTCCGGGCCCAGCACGGCGTCCAAAGTGGACAGCAAGGCGGCTCGCCCGGCCAACGCCCCGACGTCCGGCGGGAGCTGGCGCGGCCGGAACCGCGGCCGCGCGGCGGCCGGCGCACCGGCCAGCACCGCCTGGTGGGCGTTGCGCAGCCGCTCGCCGGGGCCGATCCCCAGTTCGTCGGCGAACCTCCGGTGCACCCGGCGGTACACCTCGAGCGCGTCGGCGCGGCGCCCCGAGCCGTGCAGCGCTTCGAGGTACAACGCCCAGAACGCCTCTTGCCAGGGGTGCTCGCCGGTCAGCCGGCCCAGCTCGGCGGTGACCTCGGTGTGCCGGCCGAGCTCCAGGCTCACCTCGAAGAAGCGTTCCTGAGCCGACAGCCGCTCTTCGGCGGGCCCGGCGTCGACGCGGCTCAGGATGTCCGCCGGGAGGTCGGCGAGCAGCGGGCCGCGCCAGCAGGCGAGAGCCTCGGCGAGCAGCGCGCGCTCGGCCTCGGGCGTGGCCTCCGCGCGGGCGTCGGCCAGCAGCCGGCGGAAGCGCAGCAGGTCGTGGCCCTCGGGCCGGGCGTGCAGCAGGTACCCGGTCGGCCCGGTCTCGACGACGCCGTCGCCGAGCAGCCGCCGGAGCCGGACGGTGTGCACCTGGATGCTCTTGCGGGCGGTTTCCGGCGGATCCCCGCCCCAGAGCAGGTCGATGAGCCGGTCGAACGACACGGTCGTGTTCGCCCGCAGCGCCAGCACGGCGAGCAGCGCCCGCACCTTCGGCCCGTTGACCGGCACGGGCACGCCGTCCCGCCGGACCCGCAACGGTCCGAGCACCCCGAACTCGAGCACCTCTCCGCACCCCCCGCTGACCGGGCAAACCGGTCATTCCCGGTCGTGAGGGTAGCGGGAAACGATCAGCCGGGCGGAACGGGCCGCACCACCGGCGGGGCGAGCAGCGAGCCGAACACGGGCTCGGGGTCGACGACCAGCAGGCCACGGTCGTCGAGCGCGTCCGAGCAGGCGACGACCCGGGCGCTCACCCGGTTGACGAACCGCGAGCCGACACACGCGGCGCTGCCGAAGCCGTAGGGCAGGTAGCGGGACTTGTACCCCTCGGGCGGCGAGTCCCACCGCTGCGGGCGGTACTCCCCCGGCTCCGCCCAGAAGCCCGGGTCGCGGTGCAGCAGGTAGGTGCACAGGTAGAGCCGGTCACCCGGGACCAGGTCGACGCCGCCCAGCTCGGCCGGCTCGGTGACGGTGCGGGCGAGCTGCCAGGCGACCGGCCACAGCCGCAGCGCCTCGCGGACGCGGTGGTCGGCGGCCGCCGCGCTCTCCCGCGGCCGCAGGACGGTGCCCGCCGGCGTGCCGGGGCGCCAGCCGCGGTCGAGCAGGACGGTCCAGACGGCCACCAGGGACGCGGCCCGGCAGACCGCGCCGACCAGGCCGTGCAGGGCGAGCGCGACGTCGTCCGACGCGCCGAGCGTCGCCCGGAGCGCCTCGGGGACCGCGGCGCTGTTGCCCGCCGCCCAGCGGTGCAGGGCGGCGTCGGCCCGGCTGTGCGCGAGGCGGCCACGCAGCCGCCGCAGTGTCGAGCCGGCCCGGTCGAGCCCGTCGGACGCGGCCAGCGCGTCACGCAACGCCTGGTGCTTGAGGCCGGGGAAGAGCTGGTCGCCGAACAACCGCAGGTAGCTGCCGGCGAGCGCGCCGGGCCACGGGTCCCGCGCGGCCGCCAGTTCGGTCCGGATCGTGTCGTCGGGCACGGCCTGCCAGGCCCGGTCCAGCTCCCGCCCCAGCGCGGCGTTGACCGGACGGCTCCGGTCGGACCCGGGCACCCAGTCGGCGACGGCGCCGAAGGTCGCGGCCTTCGCCTCGAACGGGCGGGTGGTCGAGGCCAGCGCGGCGCGGACGAGCTCGTCCCCGGACACGAGGTACTTCCCCGGTCCGAACGGCCGGATCGGCAGCGGGTCGGCCGCCCAGCCGGCGAGCGTCGGCAGCGGGTCGGCGAGGGTGGCGGAGGTGCGCACGGAAGTCTCCCCGGACGGGCCGTGCCCGCGGCGGGAGCCGCCGCGGGCACGGGGGTGATCAGTAGATTTCGTAGTAGATGACCCAGGTGTTGCCGAGCCGGCGGTTGCGCACGCTGCGCACCACGGAGCGGGTGAAGAAGCGGATCGTCGTCATGGCTGTTCTCCTCTTTCCCAGTGGGTGTTCACTACCAGCGGAGGCCGATGTTCGACGGGCCCGCGGGCCCGGAAACGACGGCTTCCAGTTCGCCGGCCGGAACGCCGCGGCAGACCCACGACTGCGGGCCGCTTTCGGCGGCGAAACCGGTCCGGCAGACCACGCCGCGCGGGCCGCGGACGACCCATTCGGCGGGTCCGCTCCCGTGCACGTCCGCGTCGACCGACAGGGTCCCGCCCGGGAACCAGACCGGCGGCGTGCTGCAGGCGCTGTCGGGACAGGTGCGCGAAATGCCCCCTTGTTCGGCCGCCGCCGCGGCGGGCGCGACGACGGCGAGCGCGCTCGCCGAGATGGCCCCCGCGACCAGGACGCGCTTGACTGTGCTGTGCACTGGATTCCCCTTTCCCCCAGGTGTGCCCGAGGGGCGGCACTGCGCGTTCCCAGCCCGGCAGTGCGCGTCGCGACCGCAACGCGGAACATGGTTCCCCCGAAGCCCCCCGATGCCAGACGGCCGCCGTCCACGGGCGCACCCCCGCGCCGTGGCCCCCAGCTTGCACGGCCGACCGTCTGACGGGGTCGATCCTGCCGGGTGGCGGCTAAAGCCGGGTAAAACCTGGTGGGCGAGGTGGCCGCGCTGAGCTCGCTCCGGCCAGCACGCGACCCTGGCCGCTTGGCGAGCAGCTCCTCAGCCAGCCCGGCGGCCGCGCGCAGCCGCTCCTCGGTTGGCGCGATGGCCGCTCCGGTCGCCGCCACCCGACCCGTGCGGGCCGGTCAGCCACTCCTCAGCCAGCCCGGCGACGGCGCGCAGCCGCTCCTCGGTTGGCGCGATGGCCGCGGAGGCCGCTCCGATCGCCACCACCCCCGCTCCTTGCCGCCCGGCGGACCAGTTCCTCCGCTGCCCCCGCCGCAACCGCGCGGCCCGCCCTCCAACCCACCCGCGCAGCCACCCCAGCCCGCCCTCACCCATTCCCGTTCATGAAAACTCTTCATTTTCCTCTCGGCTTTTCGCTCATCTGAGCGAGAATGCTGTGAGCCAGACCACCTTTCGGGCAAACGGGTGGCAAAAGTGCCCTTCTTCCCATGGTTTTCCGCACCCGCCGGGATCTAGCCTGGGCGCCATGGAATTCGCCGTCGCGCCGACGGATGCCGGTGTCGCCGGCTCGCTGGAGGAATTGACCGTCGTGGTCGGGGGTCATCGGCACAGCGCGCTCGCGGCCGGGCCCGAGTCGGGTGAGCTCGTCCTCTTGCTGCACGGCTTTCCCGAGTTCGCCGACGCCTGGACCGAGCAGCTCCACGCGCTCGGCGAGGCCGGTTACCGCGCCGTGGCCGTCGACCAGCGGGGGTACGCCAGGGAAGCGCGGCCCGAACGGGTCGAGGACTACCGCATCGAACTGCTCGTCGCCGACGCGCTCGCCTTCGCCGACAGCCAGGGCGCCGACCGGTTCCACCTGGTCGCGCGGGACTGGGGCAGCATGGTCGCCTGGACGCTGGCCACGACCCACCCGCACCGGCTGCGCTCGCTGGCCGTGCTCGGCACGCCGCACCCCGCGGCGCTGCAGCAGGCGATCGCGATCGACGACGGGCAGGCCCACGACCTCGGTTACGTCCGATTCTTCCGCCACCAGGCCGGAAAAGCGGAGAAATTCCTGTTACGCGACGATGCCGCACAACTACGCGCGGTTTACGACCGGCGAATACCCGTCGAAATCCTCGAACGCACCGTCGCGCGCCTTTCGGAGCCCGGCGCGCTGACCGCGACGCTGAATTGGTACCGCGGCGCCACGAACGACGTTTACGACATCCCGGCGGGCCGCGTCACCGTGCCGACCCTGTACCTGTGGGGCCGCGAGGACCCCTACCTCGGGCAGAGCGCCGCCGAGCTGACCGTGCACCACATCGACGCCGAGTACCGCTTCCAGATCATCGAGGGCGCCAGCCAGTGGATGGCGATGGAGACGCCGGACGAGGTCAGCGCCCTGCTCCTGGACCACCTCCACCGCCACTAACCGGTCTTGCGCACCAGCCCGGTGTACCCGACGAGCGCGAGCGTCGCCAGCGCCCAGATCGCGGCCTGGACCAGCCAGATCGCCATGGTGAACCACTGCCCGGCGGGGATCCCGGTGTTGAGGTCGCACCGCCCGCGCACCCCCGGCGACAGCGGCAGCCCGCGGTCCAAGCCGACGCCGACCAGCTCCACGGTCGTGCAGGGGATGCCGCGCGCGGCCGTGAGGTCCGACGTCCGCTCGGCGGCGCGGTGGCTCCCGTCGCCGACGTGCCCGGCCCAGAGCCCCAGCCCGCCGGCGGCGACCACCGCGAGCAGCAACGCCGCGGCGGTGCGACGCGCGCGGTAGCCGTACCCGGCCAGTGCGCCCCACAGCCCGTGGAACCGCCGCGCGGGCCAGCCGCCGATCGCCTCGGGCGCTCGTCGCTGCAGGTCGCGCTGCTGGGCGATGAGGATCCGGCGGGCGTTGCCGTCGTGGCCCGCGGCCCGTTCCGATGCGGCGAGCCGCTGGTACGGCCCGGGCCGGTACGCGGCCGTGTGCGAGCGGACCAGCTCCAGCCATTCGCTCCAGGTGACGCCGCCGAGCGAGCCGAACCGGAAGCCGTCGAGGTCCACCAGGCCGCTCGAGCCCACCAGCTCGGCCGGGAAGAAGACCGGTCCGTCGACCGCCGCGTCTTCGAGGCTCACGACGGTCCCGGCGCTGACGATCTCCGCCCCGGTGAAGTCGAGCCGGCCGCCGACCTGGGCGCCCAGCAGGCCGACCGTGGCGGCCGGGCCGGCGCCGGTCGCCTTCAGCCCGGCCGCCTCCAGGCTCTCCCTGATCCGGCACCGGTCGGCGACCACGGCGGGACCGGCGTCGTTCACGAGCGCGGCGCCCTCGAGGGTGCACGGACCGTCGATCCGGGCGCCCAGCAGCATCACCGCGCCGGCCTCGGCCGAGCAGGTCACCTTCAGCCGCGCGAGATCCAGGTGCGTGCCGACGTGGATGTCGTGGGCGCCGAGGCCGGGGCCTGACCCGGTGGTGAGCTCGGCGTCCCCGAGCAGGGCCCGGCCGGCGATGTCGGCGCGGCGCAGCCGGAGCACCCCCCACGGGCCGGCGGCGGTCAGCCGCGCACCGGTGAGGTCGAGGGTGTCGCCGACCACGCAGCCGTCGGCGGACAGCGCCGGGCCGTTGTCCGCCGTGACCTCGACTCCGCCGAGCTCCGCGTGGCCGCCGACCCGCGCGCCGTCGAGGTCGAGCGTGCCGGTCGCCCGCAGCCGGGCCAGGCGCAGGCCGGCCCCCACCTGGAGCCGGTCGCCGCTGAAGGCCGGTCCGGTGTAGTTGACGAGTTCGGCGTCCTCCAGGTAGAGCTGGCCGCCCACCTGCGTGTTCTGCAGGCAGACCGGGCCGTACTCCCCCGACCCGCTCGCGCGCAGCCCGACGCCGTGCACGCTGCCTTCGATCCGGGCGCTGTCGGCGCTCAGCGCACGGCCGCGAGGGTTGTCGAGCACCGCGCCGCCGAGGTTGATCTGGCCCTCGATCCGGGCACCGAGCAGCGAGATCGCGGCGTCCGGATCGACCCCGGTCACGGTGACGCCGGTGGCGTACAGGCCGCCGGCCCGGAGGCGGTCGGCGCCGACGGCCGGCCCGCTGGTGTTCACGAGCCTGGCGCCGTCGAGGTCGAGCTGGCCACCGACCCGCGCGCCGAGCAGGCGGAGCGCGCCCTCCGCGCCGGCCCCGGTCACCGTGGCCCCGGCCAGACGCAGGTCACCGTCGACGACCGCGCTGTCGGCGTGCACCACGGGCCCGGACTCGTTGCCGAGCACCGCGTCGTCGAAAGCGACCTCCCCGGCCACGTGGGCGCCGAGCAGGCGGATCGCGCCGCTGTTCCCGGCACCGGTGGCCCGCAGCGAGCGTCCCTTGAAATCCCGGCATTCGAGGTCGTCGAGGAACAGCGCGGGCCCGTCGGCGCTGCGGATCTCGGCCTGGGCGAAGACGACCAGGCCGTCGACGCGGGCGTCCCGCAGGCAGATCACGCCGAAGTCGCCGGAGCCGGTCGCGCGGACCCCGCTGAAGTCGAGGTCGTGGCCGATCCGGACGCCGGTGCCGTCGAAGCCCGCGATCCGGCTGCCGGACAGGTCGAGCCACGGCAGCCGGGCCTGCCGGGCGCTGATCTCGTTCACGGCCACGCAGTCGGCCAGCGCGAGACCCACCGTGGCTTCGACGTGGTCCAGGTTGAGCGTTCCGGCGATCCGGGCGCCGCCGACGCGCACCCCGCGCGGGTCCAGCGGGCCACGCAGGCCGAGCAGCAGCTCGCGCAGCACCGCGGCGCGCACCGGGGCGTCGGTCACGTAGGCGAGGCCGTGGCGGGCCGCGTCGAGCAGCTCGCGCTCCGCCCCGGTCAGCTTGTCGAGAACGGGGAGCGTCACGCTCCCAATCAACCAGGCGGGCGCAGGGCGTCCAGCAGCAGGTCCGCGTAGTGGTCGCCGACCTGGCGGGCCGAGAGCGTGCCGCCTCGGCGGTACCACGAGCCCAGGTGGTGCACCGAGCCGAAGAAGAAGTCGACGATCACGTCGGCCGGCTTGTCCGTGCGGAACTCCCCCGACTCCTGGCCTTCTTCGACCAGGCCGCGGAAGCGCTCGTGATACTTGCGGCGCTCGGCGCGCACCGCCTTCCGCTTGTCCGGCGAGAGCTGGTGCATCGACTGCAGGAAGATCGTATTGTCGTCGAGGTTGTCGATGCTGGACACGACGACATCAGACGCGGCGGCGCCGAGCCGTTCGCGCAGCGGCGCGTCGGACGAGGCGACGCTCTCCAGCTGCCGGGTCTGCTCGCGCAGGACGCGGGCGTAGATCTCGTAGAGCAGGTCGTCCTTCGAGCCGAAGTAGTGGTACATCGCGCCCTTGGTGACCCCCGCGGCTTCGACGATCTCCTGGACGGAAGTGCGGTCGAAGCCCTTCTTGGCGAACAGCTTCGTGGCGTGCTCCAGCAGCCGCCGGGGCACGGCGGCCTGCTCGTCACCACTCGCCTCACCGGGCTTACGGGTGCTCGCTCGGGTCACGGCCAGTACCCCTCTCCGCAGTCGAACGCACAGGATAACGGCTCAGCGGGCCCAGTCGAGGAACCGCCGGGGGTTGTCGACGAGCATCGTCGAGATGTCCGTTTCGGACACCCCGCGCTCCCGCAGCGCGGGCAGGACGTCGCGGGTGATGTGCAGGTAGTGCCAGTTCGGCGTGAGCACCGGGAGCTGGTCCTCGGGCAGCCAGTCGATGTAGCAGGACGCGTCGTGCGAGAGCACCATGCTGCCCGCGTACCCGCGCTCGCACATCGCCGCGACGGTGTTGACGCGCTCTTCGAACGGCAGCAGCAGGTCGAGGCCGAAGCGGTCCATGCCCAAGAGCGACCCGCGGTCGGCGAGCTCGGTCAGGTACCCGAGGTCGGTCGAGTCACCGGAGTGCCCGACCAGCACGCGGGTCAGGTCGACACCTTCGTCGGCGAAGATCGCCTGCTGTTCGAGACCGCGCTTGGTGCCGGCGTGGGTGTGGGTCATGATCGGCGCGCCGGTTTTGACGTGCGCCTTCGCCACCGCGCGCAGCACGCGTTCGACACCCGGGGTCACGCCGGGTTCGTCGGTGGCGCACTTGAGCAGCCCGGCCTTGACGCCGGTGCCGGCGATGCCCTCGCGGAGGTCCCCGACGAACATCCCGACGAGCGGGTCCTCACCCTGCAGCATCGTGCCGGGCCCGCGGAAGTGCAGGTAGTGCGGGACGTCGTTGTAGGTGTAGAGCCCGGTCGCGACGACGATGTTGACCTCGACCTCGGCGGCGACCCGCTGCACGCGCGGGATGTAGCGGCCCAGGCCGATCACCGTCGGGTCGACGATCGTGTCGATCCCGGCGTCCTTCAGCTCCTTGAGCCGCCGGATCGCCTCGGGGACGTGCTCGTCCTCGCGGAACCCTTCGTGCTCCGGGTAGTTCTCGGCGAATTCGGGGCTCAGCACGAAGAGGTGCTCGTGCATCAGCACCCGGCCCAGCGCTTCCGGCGCGATCGCGCCGCGGACGGTCTCGACCATTCAGCCCCTCGCTCGCAGTTCGCGGCGGAGGATCTTGCCGCTGGTCGTCTTCGGCAGCTCGTCGAGGACTTCGATGGTGCGCGGGTACTTGTAGGCGGCGAGCCGCTCCTTGCACCAGGCCACCAGCTCCTGCGGGTCGGCCGTCGAGCCCGGCACCGGGCTGACGTAGGCCTTGACCGTCTCGCCGCGGTATTCGTCGGCGATCCCGACCACGGCGGCCTCGCGGACCGCCGGGTGCGTGTAGAGGACGTCTTCGACCTCGCGCGGCCAGACCTTGAAGCCGGACGCGTTGATCATGTCCTTCTTGCGGTCGACGACGTAGACCCAGCCGCGTTCGTCCATGAACCCGATGTCGCCGGTGAGCAGCCGTCCGCCGGGCAGCGCCTCGGCCGTCGCGTCCGGGCGGTTCCAGTACCCCGAAACGACCATCGGGCCTTCGACGGCGATCTCGCCGGGCTGCCCGGCCGGCAGCTCTTCCCCGTTCTCGCCGAGGATCCGGACGATCGTGTCCGGCACCGGCAGGCCGATCGAGATCGTGCCCGACCCCGGGTCGATCGGCGCTTCCAGGTGGCCGGGCACGACGACACAACCGGCGGTGGTCTCGGTGAGGCCGTACCCGTTGTGGATGTAGTGCCCGGTCTTCGCGCGGAAGGCCTCGACGACGGCGGGCGGCAGCGCGGCCCCGCCCGAGTAGAGCAGGGCGAACGACGCGAAGTGGTCGCGGCTGAAGGACGGGTGGGCCATCAGCGCCATGTAGGCCGTGGACGGCCCGACCGTGTACGACGGCCGGTGCTCGAGGAAGGCGTCGAGCACGACCCCGGCGTCGAAGCGGTAGGCGAGGGCGAGCGTGCCCTCGATGTCGATCGCGGAGCCGACTTCGCAGACCATGCCGGTGATGTGGAACAGCGGCGCGAGCCCGAAAAGCGTCGAGCCCGCGGGGAGGCCGCTGAACGAGCCGAGCCCGGCGGCGTTGGTGCCGAGGTTGCCGTGGGCGTTGGTGGCGCCCTTCGGGGTGCCGCTGGTGCCGGAGGTGTAGCTGATGAGGGCGACGTCGTCGAGCGCGAAGGCGGGCTCCGGCGGCTTCGGTCCCGGCGTGGCGGCGGCGTCGAGAAGCTCGATGGCACCAGGGGTTTCCTCGCGGCTGACCTTGCCGAGCACCCGGTCGTCGTCGCGGGTCTGGAACTCGAGCTCGCTGGTGGTGAGGGCGATGGGAAGCCCCACCGCGGTCTTGGCGATGTAGGTGTTCCAGCCGCGCTGCGAGCAGACGATCGCCGTGACCCCGGCGTCTTCCAGGACGTGCGCGAGCTCGCGCTCGCGGTACATCGGGTTGACCGGGACCACGATCCCGCCGGCCTTCCACGCGCCGAGCAGCGCGATGACGAACTGCGGGATGTTCTGCAGCACCAGGGCGAGCCGGTCGCCGCGGGCGAAGCCGTGCGCGGTGAGGTGACGGGCGACACCGTCGGAGAGCTCGTCGAGGCGGCGGTAGGTGAGCCGCGCGTCGAAGTAGGCGATCGCGTCCCGGTCGGGCACGTGGTCGGCGGCCCGGCGGAACGTCTCGGGCAGCGTGGCCGGCTTCGCCGGTTCCGCGGTCCGCACCCGTTCGTCGTAGCTCGCGAGCCAGGGTTTTGTGTCGTACCAGCTCACTCCAGCGACCTCCTTTGGACACCGACCGGTCGGTATGCCGACGCTAGGAGGCCACGCGGTCCGCGTCAAGACCCGGCTCGCGCGACAATGGGCGGAGGTCGTGTTTCACCGGTGAACACGGACGCCGGTTCACCGCGGTTCACCTTTGTTCCGCTCGCCGCATTTTGCTGGACAAATCGCTGGTCCACGGACACGATAACCTCCGCGACCGCCTCGGTCGCACTCATTCGGAAAACCGCGCGCTTCCGGTTTGCTCCCTCTATGTTCACGCTAACTTGGAGTGATTCATGCCTGCTGCCACAGGACGTCATCGCCTCTCCCGACGCACGAAGATCACGACCGCCGTCCTCGGCCTGGCCCTCGCGGCCGGCGCACTGGTGATCGCCACGACGGTGGGTGACCCGAGCAGCGCCAACGCCGCTTCGGGCGCCGGGATCACCTGCCCGGACGTCGCCGGCCGGCTTCCCGCGGTGCCCGCCCCGGCGCAGGCCGAGGTGCAGCGCAACCTCGCGCTACTGGACACGCAGGTCGCCGAAGCGAACAACCGGCTCGTCACCAGCGCCGGGCAGGGCGGCCCGAACTTCGTCCAGAACGCGATTCTCGGCCCGCTGGCGGACAAACGGGCGGCCACGATCGACCGCATCGCCATCGCGATCGGCCGTCAGGGTGAGAAACCGCAGGGCCTCGGCAGGTTGGCCGCGTGCAGCCTGGGCGGCCAGCCCGGCACCGCGCCCCCGGCCACCACTCCGCCCGCGACGGCGGCGGCCGGCCGGATCAGCTGCCCCGACGTCGAAAGCCGGCTCCCGGCGGTTCCCGCTTCGGCGCAGGCCGAGGTCCAGCGCAACCTCGACCTGCTGGACACGCAGCTCGCTGAAGCGAACAACCGGCTCGCGACCAGCGCCGGGCAGGGCGGCCCGAACTTCGTCCGGAACGCCATCCTCGGCCCGCTCGAGGACAAGCGGTTCGCGACGATCAACCGGATCGCCACCGCCATCGGCCGTCAGGGTGAGAAACCGCAGGGGCTCGACGCGTTGGCGGCCTGCAGCATCTGACCGCGCCGGCCCGTGACGAATCGCCGAGCGACCGCTTAGTATGGTCTCCGACCCCGAGGAGGCAGTCATGTCCACTGTGGACGGAGTCCGGTACGCGGCGGACAGCGCGGTCGCCACGCTGACCTTCGACAAGCCCGAGCGGACCAACGCGATGGACGTGCCGATGCAGGCCCGCTACGGCGAGCTGCTGCGGCAGGCCGACGCGGACCCGGCGGTGCGCGCGGTGGTCGTGACCGGCGCGGGCAAGGCGTTCTGCCCGGGCGCGGACCTGGGGTTGCTCGACACGATCGTGGCCGCGCCCCCGGCCACCGGCGGCGGCCACGAGAACTTCCGCGACGTCCTGGCGGCGTCCTCGGTGGGCATCCCGGTGGTGGCGGCGATCAACGGCGGCTGCGCCGGCCTGGGATTCGTGATCGCGTGCTCGGCCGACGTCCGCTTCGCGGCGGCGGGCGCCAAGTTCACCACGGCGTTCTCCCGCCGCGGCCTGATCGCGGAGTACGGCATCGCCAAGCTCCTGCCGTTGCTGGTGGGCGAAGGCCGGGCGCGCGACCTCCTGCTGTCCGGGCGGACGTTCACCGCGGAGCAGGCGCTGGAGTACGGCCTGGTCCAGGAGGTGGTCCCGGCGGAGGAGCTGCCCCTGCGCGCCCACGCTTACGCGACCGAGCTGGCGACCTACAGCGCCCCGCGGTCGATGGCGGTGATGAAGGGGCAGTTCGCCCGCGAGGCCGAGCTGTCGTTGGAGGACGCGGCGCGCGAGGCGACGGCGTTGATGATCGAGTCCTTCGGGCGGCCCGAGCTGGCCGAGGGGCTGGCCAGCTGGAACGAGCGCCGGGAGCCGAAGTTCCCGCCTTATCCGGCGGGCTGAGCTCGACGGTTCGCCTCACAGCGCTTGAACAGGTAGTAGCCGACGACTTCGCCTTTGATGGCGACGTTCTGACCGGACGCGAGGAACTTGTCCCGGCTCTGCTGTCCCTGCTCGACGAAGACGAACGAGCCGTTCACGAGCTCCCAGCCCTCATGGCAGACCGAGTTGAGAACCGCGGTCGGGTCGCTTACCCGCTGTCTCGTGGTGCTGCCGACCATCGCGGCGATGATGGCTTTCTGGTTCATCACGTCGATCGAGTACTGGAACACGTGATCGCCGCTATGGAAGGCCGCTCGCGCCTGGCCGGCCGGAGACCGCTCGAACGCCGCCCGCACCCGCTCCGCTTCCTGCTGACGCTTGCGTTCCTCCAGCTCACGGCGCTGGCGTTCCTTCACGGCGAGGTCGGCCGCGACCTCGTCAGGCGTCTTCTTCTTGATCAGCGCCACAACCGGCCTCCGGGATCCGCACCCCACCAGGGGTGCACTCCCCCGGGAGTCGGCTTTGCGGGGCGGCGGGTTACGCGGAGTCGATCTCGGTTCGATGAAGCTCGCGAGTGCGGTGAGCCGGACCGAAGCCCGGCTCGCCGCGGCTGGTCGTGGGGGGGGGGGGGGGGGTTTCCCCCCCCCCCCACCCCCCCCCCCCCCCCCCCCACCAGCGGCCGTGGGGGGGGGGTGTGGTTCCCCCTCCCCAGCGAGCCCACACAAG
>NZ_JBVJON010000002.1:68482-355786 GCF_055583145.1 Amycolatopsis sp. NPDC104819
GGGGGGGGGGGGTGGGGGGGTGCGGGTTGGCCCCCCCCCCCCCTCCTTTTTTTCTCTCCCCCCCCCCCCCCCCCCCCCCCCCCCCCCCCACGACAGCGTCAGCCTCGGGTCCACTTCTGGGCCGCGCTCTGGTTGCAGTCGTAGATCTGCAGCTGGGTCCCGTCCGTCGTGGTGCTGCCCGGGTCGTCCAGGCACCGCCCGGACTGCGGGTTCACCAGCGCGCCGGCCGTGCCCGGCTGCCACGTCTGGGCGCCCGAGCCGTTGCACTGCCACAGCTGGACCTTCGTGCCGTTCGCCGTCCCGCTGTTGCTGACGTCCAGGCAGCCGCCCTGGGCCTGCAGGGTTGCGTCGGGGCCGGAGAACCACTTCTGCGCTCCGGTGCTGTTGCACGTGTAGAGCTGCACGTGCGTCCCGTTCGCCGTGCCGCTGGTGGCCACGTCCGCGCACTTGCCCGCGACCCCCGAGGTCAACGGACCCAGGTGCGGCAACGTCCCGTCGTACGACGGCGGCGGGTTCGACGCCGCCCAGCCCGTGTTCGCCGCAGTGCCGAGGACGAACGACAACGTCCCGCCCGAGGTGAGGGCCGACGTCGGCGCGTACGCGTTGTTCCACACCGAGCCGTTCCACGACGCGCTCTGGACGTACGGGGCGTTGTCGGCCGCCGCCGGGGCGTTCAGCGTCAGCGTGTTGCCGCTCGGGAGCGTCACCACCGCCTGCGTGAACAACGGGCTGCCCAGCGCCAGATCCGCCGTTCCCGGCGTCATCGGGTAGAAACCCAGCGCCGAGAACACGTACCACGCGCTCATCGCGCCGAGGTCGTCGTTGCCCGCCAGCCCACCGGGCGCGTCGGTCCAGATCTGGTCCTGCACCTGCCGCACGACCTTCTGCGTCTTGTACGGCTGCCCGACGTAGTCGTACTCCCACGGCAGCTCCAAGCTCGGCTCGTTGCCGAGGTCGGCCTGCGACCCGCCGGCGCCGTGGAACCCGGCCAGCACACTGTCGAGGTAGCTGACCAGCGACGCGTTGCCGCCGCGGGCCGCGGCCAGGCCGGCCACGTTGAACGGCACCATGCCGGTGTACTGCCACGACGTGCCCTCGACGAAGTTCGAGCCGCTCGCCGGGTTGAAGCCGCCGGTCCAGCCGCCGCCCGCGTCGCGCGGCTGCATGAAACCGCTCGCCGGGTTGAACGTGTTCTTCCAGTTCTGCGCGCGGCCGGCGTAGAACTGCTGGTTCGCCGTGTCCCCCAGCGCCCCAGCGAACGCCGAGAGCGCGAAGTCCGCCGTGTTGTACTCCAGCTGCGTCGAGACCGGGCCGTAGAAGTTGCAGCACTGGTAAGTGCCGTTCGCCGGCAGGTACCCCGGCGCGTTCAGCGCGTTCAGCCCCGGCCGGACGTTGTTCAGCACGCTCGCTTCCTTCAGCATCGCCTGCAAGGCCGCCGACGTGTCGAAGTTCCGCGCCCCGAAGGCGTAGTAGCTCGCCAGGATCGCCGTACCCGGGTCGCCGACCATCACGTACGTCTCGCCGTTGTTCTGCGACCACTTGGGCAGCCCGCCGCCCTGCGCGTAGTCGGCGATCATCGACTGCGCGATGTCGCCCGTCTGCGCGGGGGCCACCAACGCCGACAGCTGCGCCTGCGTGCGGTAGATGTCCCAGCCGGAGAAGTTGGCGTAGTGCGCCGAGTGTCCACTCGCGACGGTGTGCACCTGGTTGTCGAACCCGATGTACTGGCCGTTGCGGTCGGAGAAGACGTTGGGGTGCAGCAGCGAGTGGTACAGCGCGGTGTAGAAGACCCGCTGCTGCGCCGCCGTGCCGCCCGCGACCTGGATCCGGCCGAGCAGGGAGTTCCAGCTGTCGTGCGCGGCCTGCTTGGTCGCGGCGAAGTCGAACGCCGGGATGTCCGCGGCCCGGTTCGCGACCGCGTTGGACACCGAGACGTAGGAGATGCCGACCTTCGCCTGCACGGTCCGGTTGGTGGTCGTGTCGAACCGGACGTACGCGCTGCCCGGTCCCGCGGCTGGTGCCGCCGCCGAAGCCGCCTCCCCGTGCAGTTTCCCGGGGGACGCCTTGGGGGTCACGGCCGCCGCGGCCGCGGTGCCGCTGGAGCTGAACGGCCGGTCGAACACGACGTCGAAGTAGAGCGTGTAGGTGAAGCCCGCGCCGCAGAAGTGCCCGGAGGTGACCGAACCGGACACCTCCGTCGGGCTGACCACCGTCCACGTCTGGTTCGACGTGCCGTTCTGGCTGCCGTTGAGCTTGAACTGCAGGTTCGCCTGGGACGTCGAGGGGAAGGTGAACCGGCCGATGCCGGACCGCAGCGCGGCGGTCAGCTCGGTGTTCACGCCGTTGCCGAGGTTCACCGAGTACGCGCCCGGGCTCGCGGATTCGTTGCCGTGGCTGAAGGGCACGGTCGCGCCGGTGTTCACCGCGCCGACCGTCGGCAGGATCGGGACGTCGCCGTCGGCGCCGCAGCCCGGACCGGACAGGTGGGTCAGGCTGAACCCGGTGATGGAGGAATCCTTGTACTCGTAGCCGCCGCCGTCGGGGCGGCTGGGCGTGTCGGGGCTCCACTGGAGCATGCCGAACGGGACGTCCGCGCCGGGGAAGTCGTCGGCGGCGTTTGAGGTGCCGATGAAGGGGTTGACCAGCGACGCCGGGTCGGTGACCAGCGGCGCGGCCGACGCGGGAACGGGGGTCAGCCCGGCCAGAGCCAGGACGGTCACGGCGGTCAGCCGCGTGAGGGAACGCAAGACCATGTCACTTGTCCTTCGCCGTTGAGCACAAGTTCAGCCGATGCGAATCGGAACGGTCCTCGTGGCCTGACACCGTTGTCAACGGTCAGTGGTGAACCTGTCGCGTTCCGGACACGACCGGGTGAAGCCGATGAGTTTTCCCGGCCCCCGCCGTCAGTACTGAAGTCCGCGAACCGCCCCAAAGGAGACATCATGGCAAAACTGCTCTACGGCTTCAGCTGCTCGGTCGACGGCTTCGTCGCCGGTCCCGGCGGCGACATGTCCTGGCTGACCCCGTACCTGGGCCCGGACCCGCTGGTCGACGAGCTGATCCCGGAGATCGGCTCGCTGCTCGTCGGCCGCCGGACCTACGGCGGGGACGACCCGCACCGCGGCACCGAAGGCGAGGGCAAGGCGTTCGGCGGTGGCTGGGAGGGGCCGCAGTTCGTGCTCACCCACCGCCCGGCCGCCCCGGCGCCCGGCGTCACGTTCGTCGACAACCTTGTCGACGCGGTCGCGGCGGCCAAAGAGGCAGCCGGCCCGAAGTACGTCAACGTCCTCGGCGCCGACATCGCCCGGCAGTGCCTCGAAGCCGGGGTCCTCGACGAGATCCTCGCGATGCCCGTCCCGGTGCTGCTCGGCGACGGCGTCCGGATGTTCGACCACCCCGGCGGCAAACCGGTCGGGCTGGAGCCGCTGCGGCCGAACTGGTACCGCGTGCTTTAAGGCCGCATCCCGAACGACGGGCGGCCGAGCAGCTTCGGCAGCACGGCGTAGGCGTCGCCGACCCAGTCGCACAGCCGCGCCCGGGTTTCGCGCGGGTCGATGACGTCCTCGACGGAAAACCGTTCCGCGGTGCGGAAAGGCGAGCGCACGGCGTCCAGGCGCGCGCGGATCTCCTCGATCCGCGCCGCCCGGTCGCCGGCCGCGTCGAGCTCCGCGCGGTACGCCGCTTCGATGCCGCCTTCGACCGGCAGCGAACCCCAGTCGCCCGAGGGCCACGCCCAGCGGCGGACCAGCCGGTGCCGGTTGACCTGGCCCGCGCCGCCGACGCCGAACACGCGCCGGACGATCACCTCGGCCATCGGCACCCGCGCCTGGTACACGGCGGTGACCGCGCGGGCGCCGTGGCGGATCGCGCCGGCGCGCTCGGCCGCGGCGCCGATCACCATGCCCGCCTGGTCGGTCAGCGACACCAGCGGCAGGTGGAACGTCTCGCACAGGTCGACCAGGCGGGTCATGACGTCGGCGCCTTCGGGTGTCAGCGTCGCGCCGCGGTACGGGTCGGTGGCGAGCACCCCGACCGGGTGGCCGTTCAGCCGTGCGAGTCCCGCGTAGGCCGAGCCGCCCGACACGGCGTAGTCGAACACCGAACCTTCGTCGAAGACGCCGTCGAGCAGCGGCCGCAGCCGGTAGGGGTGCCGCCGGTTGCGCGGCACCAGGGAGAGCAGTGTCTCTTCGCGCCGGTCGGCCGGGTCCGAAGTGGACCCGACCGGCGGCAGCGAGTCCACAGAGGATGGAAGATACGACAGGAACTGCTTCAGGACCGCGAAAGCCTCGGCCTCCGAAGCGACGATGCGGTCGACCGCGCCGCTGCGGCGGTGGACGTCCGCGCCGCCGAGCTCCTCCTTGGTGAGGTCCTCCCCCGTCGCGTGCTTCACCACCGGCGGCCCGGCGACGAACAGCTGCCCGACGTCTTCGACCAGGACGTTGAGGTGCGCCATCACCGCCCGCGCGGCGCCGAGCCCGGCGACCGGGCCGAGGCACAGCGCCACCACCGGCACCGTCGAGAGGTTGTCCACCACCAGGTCCCAGCCCGGGTTGACCGGGACGTAGGTGAACCCGTGCTGCTCCAGCATCTTGACACTGCCGCCGCCCCCGGTGCCTTCGATCAGGCGCACCATCGGCAGGCCGAGCTCGTTCGCGAGCCGTTCGGCGTAGACCTGCTTCTCCATGATCGCGGCGTCGGCGGCGCCGCCGCGCACGGTGAAGTCGTCCCCGCCGATCGCGACGCGGCGGCCGTCGAGCTTCGCGGTCCCGACGATGAAGTTGGCCGGGGTGAACGACTCCAGCGAGCCGTCCACATAGGACGCCGTGCCGGCGAGCGCGCCGATCTCGTCGAAGCTGCCGGGGTCGGCGAGCGCCTCGATCCGCTCGCGGACCGTCGAGCGCCCGGCGGCGTGCTGGCGGGCGACCTTGTCCGGGCCGCCCATGCGTTCGGCCAGCGCCCGCCGCCGGGCGATCTCGTCGACCTCCGGCTGCCAGGTCATTCCGCCTCGAACGCCGCTTCGACCTTGCGCTGCAGCTTGTTCATCCCGCCGAGCCAGCGGTCGGTGTCGGTCGCCCGCGCCGCGTAGTACCCCGCGACCTCGGGGTGCGGCAGCACCAGGAACCGCTTCTCCTCGATGGCCGTGAACAGCGCGTCCGCGACCTGCTCCGGCTCGATCGCCGACGCGCCCATCAGCAGCCGGCCCGCGGCGCCGGTGCTCTCCAGCATCGCGGTCCGCACGCCCTGCGGGCAGATGGCCTGGACGGTGATCCCGCAGTGCTTGTAGGTGGCGGCCAGGTATTCGGCGAAGGCCAGCGCGCCGTGCTTGGTCACCGAGTACGGCGCCGAGCCGAGGCTGGTCAGCAGGCCGGCGGCGGAGACCGTGGCGATGAAGTGGCCCTTCCCGCGCTCGAGCCACGCGGGCAGCAGCAGGTTGGCCGCGCGGACGTGGGCCATGACGTTGACGTCCCAGGTGCGCGCCCAGACCTCTTCGGGGCTTTCCGCGCCGCCGAAGGGCGCGATGCCCGCGTTGGCGCAGAAGACGTCGATCTCGCCGAGGGTCTCGCGGGCGCTCTCGACCAGCTTCGCGACGCCGTCGACGCTCGCGACGTCACCGACGAACGCCGTCCCGCCGACCTCCTTGGCGATCTCCGAGGCCTTGTCGCCGTCGAGATCGGCGACGAGCACCTTCGCGCCGTCGGCGGCGAAGCGGCGGGCCAGCGCGGCGCCGATGCCGCCGCCACCCCCGGTGACGACCACGCCGGTCACAGGCCACCACCCAGGGTCACGCCGCCGTCGAGCACCATGGTCTGGCCGGTGATCCAGCCCGCGTCGTCGGAGAGCAGGAAGGCGACCGCGCCCGCGATGTCGGAGGGCAGGCCGAGCCGCTTCATCGGGTAGGCGGAGGCGACCTCCTCCTCGCGGCCCTCGTAGAGCGCGGTGGCGAACTTCGTCTTGACGACGGCGGGCGCGACGGCGTTGACGCGGATCTTCGGCCCCAGCTCGGCGCCGAGCTCGACGGTCAGCCGGATCAGGGCGGCCTTGCTGACGCCGTAGAGCCCGATGCCGGGCGAAGCGCCGAGGCCGGCGACGGAAGCGACGTTGACGACGGCGCCGCCGTGCTCCCCCATCCACGCGTCCCGGGCGCGTTTGGTCCAGCCGAGCGGCGCGAGCACGTTCACCCCGAGGATCTTGGCCGCGGCGCCGGGGTCGATGTCCAGCGTCGGGCCGTAGACCGGGTTGATGCCGGTGTTGTTGACCAGGTAGTCGAGCCGGCCGAAGGTCTCGACCGTCTTCGCGACGGCCTCGTCCTGGTGGTCGGTGTCGTCGGCCTTGCCGGGCACGAACATGGCGACGTCCGGGCCGCCGAGGGTGTTGACGGCCTCTTCGAGGGCCTCGGGCTTGCGCGCGGTGATGCACACCTTCGCCCCGCGCTCGACCAGCGTCTTCGCGATCCCGAGCCCGATGCCCCGGCTCGCCCCGGTGACGATCGCGACGCGATCCTTGAACGAGTTCACGACAGTGTGTCTCCTTCGCTGTGGTGCGCGGCACATACCAAGCAGTCGCTTACCCGGCCCATTATGCGCGATGAGGCCATCCTCTCAAGGCCGACCTCCGTCACACCGGATCGCCACCCTGTGTGCTCAGTCGCTTGCGCCCGGTCGGCCCTGCCGAACAGGCCCTGGCGTCCGGAGAAGCGGATCACTCAGTGGTTCGCGCGGCTGCGCGGGTCAGGGCCACCGCAGCCACAATGGTCCACACCATACAAAGGACCCGGCCCACCGGCAGAAGCATGCTGGCGTAATAGAAAAACAGTGACAGCAGGGACAGGACCGCCAGCCCACCCGCCACACAGCCGAACGTCCGAGCCGGCTTCCGCAGCCACGCCGTGGCCAGCACGGCGAGGAGAACAAACGCTCCCAGCGTGACGACGTTGACCACGCCACCGGAGTAAAAACTCGCCATCCGGAGCGCCACGACCGTCCGCGGCGCCGCCGCGGGAGCCGCGATCACCACGGCGCAGGTGAGCGCGGACGACACGAGCATGGCCCCCACTGAAACCATTCCCACGACGTTCAGCCGCCGCGCGGCGGCAGGATCGCCGGCTGCCCTACCCACCGTGCGGGCGAACAAAGCGAACCCGAGGACGGAGATCACCTGCAAACCGGCGGCCACCAAAGCCGCAGCCGGATCGGCGGTGTAGTACGCGACGACGTCGGCCGTGGGCGCATCGGGCAACGGCAATGGGCGATCGCTGAGCAACCCGTCGACAAAACTGACGGAGAGAAACGCGACCAAGAAGCCGATCGACCCCACGACCGCCCGGCGTGGCACGACCCAGGCGGGAACGGCGGCTGGTCCGGTGGAAAGCGGTGTCATGGGAACTCCTTGTCGGCCGGAAACCCGGAATCGGGATTTCCCGAGCGTTCCGGACAGCCCCGCGATCCGCGTCGGCTCGGAAGCGACACCCGGCTACGCGATTCGACGTACGGCCGGCGGGCCGCCGTTGGCGTATCGTCCCGACGATGGCACGAGTGCTCGTTGTCGGTCTCGACCCCGCGAAGCTCGAAGGCTGGGACCCGGCACCGGTCCTGGCCGCGATAGCGCGCGGTCAGGACCGCTTCGCCGATCACCGCATCGAGGCCGACTACTGCCTCGTGTCGCTCGATGAGCGCCCCGAGCAGACCATCGCGGAGGCGTTGACCGGCACCAGTTACGACTGTGTCGTGATCGGCGGCGGCCTCCGCACCGACGAGCCGTTGCTCGAGCTGTTCGAGCGGGTGGTCAACCTGGTCCGGCAGCACGCCCCGGCCGCGGCCATCGCGTTCAACAGCAGCCCCGAGGACTGCGTCGACGCGGCCTTGCGCTGGTTGCGCTGACCGGAGATATTGCCTTGCCGTGCCACGAGGGCGGTGTCTACGTTCCGGTCATGCCTTCGCGACTCCTGGCAGTGACGTTCGAGGCGGACACCCCGGCTGAACCGGCACGCTTCTGGGCCGGACTCCTCGACCGAGAGATCATCGAAGACGCCGACGGCGTCCTGCTACCGGGCGACGACACCCAGCTCGGCCTCCGCTTCGTACCGGGCCGCGACGGCCGCCTCGGCGCGAACCGGATGCACCTGCACCTCACCAGCGCCGACCTCGACGACCAGCGGCACACCGTGGACACGGCGATAAGACTCGGCGGCCGTCACGTCGACGTCGGGCAGCGGCCCGAGGAGACACACGTTGTCCTGGCCGACCCGGCGGGCTACGAGTTCTGTGTGATCGAGCCCGGCAACGGCTACCTCGCCGGGTGCGGCCCGCTCGGCGAGCTCACCTGTGCCGGCTCCCGGCAGGTCGGCTCGTTCTGGAGCCGGGCGCTGGGCTGGCCCCTGGTGTGGGACCGCGGCGAGCAGACCGCGATCCAGTCCCCGCGCGGCGGCACGAAAATCGCCTGGGACAACTGGGATGGCACGCCCGAGGCGCCGCCCCGGCAGCGCTTCGAACTGCTCCCGGACGGCGACCAGAAGGACGCGGTCGATGCGCTGATCTCCCTCGGCGCCGCTCGGGTCGCCGCGCGCGACGACGGCATCGTCGTGCTGGCGGATCCGGATGGCACCGAGTTCTCCGTCTGGCCACCGAAGAAGGCGTTGCGGCGCACCAAAAACGCCACCTGAATCACGAGTGGCCGAGGTCGGCGTCACTCAGCGCCTGGACGACGCCGGCTCGTCGTTCGGGCGATTCCCGCACCGCTCGGCTCATCTCCACGTGCAAGAACACCGTGTCGTCCGCCGCCGCCAGTTTGCCCTGGACGTTCTTCGTCCCTTCGAGCGCTCCGCAGCGTTCCTCCCAGGCCCGGCACACCGCGAACCCGTTCGCCTCCAGGCGCGTCGCCGTGCGGCGAACCGCGTCGCCCGCTGCCGAGGCCCCCGAGGACAGCACGATGTCCTTCGACGGCAGGTTTTCGTCGTGGAAGCCGTGCAGCTGGACCTGCGTGAGCTTTCGCGCGGCCAGCACCGAAGCCACGACGTGGAACACCGAGTCCTCTTCGTGTGCGACGTCGGCCTTGCTGTCGTCGGCCTTCCGGTGCGCGCCGGCCACCATCAGCACCGCACCCGGGGTGCGGCGGAACAGGTCGACGCCGAACAGCTCCGTTCGCAGGTCGAACGCCGGGTGCGGCACCTCCACCGCCAGCGACGGCGGCGCCGACCGGTCGATGACGTACAGGCCCCACGCCCGCTCGGTGCCGGGCTCGTTGACCACGATCGTGTAAGGCCGCCCGGTCGCCGGGTCGACGCCGTCGTGCACCGAAAAACCGAGCTTTCCGAGATCCGCGGTCCCCCGGCGGTCCAGGACCGCCGCGAACCCCGCGGACGCGGTCCGACGTTCGTCGGATTTCGGTGAGCGGTACACCTGGTCGGCCGACAACTTGGCCGTGAAGCCGGTCACCAGGGAGTCCAGGGGCTCCGGACCGGCTTCCGGGGCGGACGTCGGAGGAGCGTCGTCACCGAGGGTCAGCACCAAGGTCAGCGCCAACGCCAGAGCGACGGCCACGCCGGCCACGCTGAGCAACATCCGCGGTCGGGTGATCACAACCCGGAGTGTACCGATATCACCCGATAGTTAGACTTAGCCGTCGTTTGTCCCCCGATGGGGCTAGCTGTAACGTCACCGACGACGTCATTGATACCGTCATGTAACCCGAACGGGTGGGTTCTTTGCTAGCGGCCGCGGCGGCCGGTGGTCCATCGGGACATGTGACTGGAAGGGCCTGGGGAGACCCTCTTGAAACAGCACGAAGAGCGAACGGCGCGGTTGCGCGCGCAGATTCCGGAGGCGGGCTTCCCCCGCGGCGCCGGTGTCGCCTCGGCGACCGCGTTGGTCCTGCTGTTGGTCATCGCCGCCTTCACCGCCCTGTACCTGTCCACCGCGGGCCCGCTGTCCCTGATCCGCGCGAACGACGCCGCCGGCCGTGTCCCCGACGAGGTGACCGCCGGCCAGCAGCGCACGACCGCCGGCCTTGCCCAAAGCGTCGCCACCTCGGCGACGGCCGCCGCGGGCGACCTCCAGGTCGCGGCCGGCTCCGGGGTGTTCGACGTCGCCGACGACACCGCCCTGCTCGCCCGGCTGGGCGAGACCTACGAAGACTGGCGCGGGGTCGCCGTCTACGACCCGGCCGCGCAGAAGGTCCTGGCCACCCGTGGTGAGCCGGTGCCGGTCGAGACGCTGCGCGGGGTCGCCGTCGCGAACCTCACGGTCCGCCCGGTCGCCCGTCCCGGTGACACCCCGCTCGTGCTGACCGCCCTCCCGCTCTCCGGCGCGCGCGCCGGCAAGCTCCTCGTCGTCTCGACGGCGCTGCGCACCACCGCCGGCGACCTCGACAAGGACACCCAGCAGCAGGTCCGCCTGGTCACCGCGGACGGCGCCGTGCTGCACACGCACGGCTCCGACGTCGCCGCGACCGACACGCCCGCGCAGCAGCTGCTCGCCCAGGCCGCCACCGCGGCCGCCGCCGGGCAGTCCGGTGTGCTCACCGGCTCGGCGGTCACGGAGAAGGGCAAGCAGCGCGCCCCGGTCGTCTCCTACGCCCCGGTGTCCCCCACCAGCATCGGCGGCAGCCTCGGCCTGTCGGTCGTGGCGTTCAGCCGCTTCCCGGTCGAGGCCGTGCCGGCCCGCTGGCCCGGCCTGATCCCCGCCGCCGCCCTGCTCGTGCTGGCCGCCGCGGGCTTCTTCCTGCTGCGGCGCACGGTCGTCGCGCCGATCCGCAGGCTGCGCGCCGACGCCCTCGCCGTCGCCGCCGGCGTGCTCGGCAAGCCGGTCCGGCAGTCACGGATCCGCGAGGTCAACCGGGTCACCGCCGCCCTCGAGCGGTCGCGTTCGAAGCTGCGGCGCCGCAAGCCCGCACCCGGTGTACGCGCCTTGCTCTCCGCGCAGCTCATCATCGCGGCGGTCGCGCTGACCCTGCTCGGCTGGTCGGGCGTGGTCGCCGCGACGCTCGGCCGGCAGCACGCCGAGGTCTCCCCGACCATGCTCAGCGAGCACGGGGTCCGCGTCACGCGCTCCGCCGACACCCTGCGCCGCAGCCTCACCGAAGGCCTCACCGACCTGAAGTCGGTCGCCCAGCTGGGCAAGGGCAAGGAACCCGAGCAGCTGCGGGGCATGCTGGACCGGCTCGCGGGAACCGAAAGCCGGTTCCGCAGCATCTACGTCGCCGACGCCCAGGGCGCGGTCCGGCTGCTGGCCGGGCGCGACTCCCTGCGTGAACCCGGCAAACTGCCCGACGGCGAAGGCCTGCGCCAGCACAACACCAGCGGCCGCGTCCCGGTCGTCTACGCCTTCACGCCGTTGCCGGACTCGAAGAACGTCCTGGTCGGCGAGTACGACGTGCCGCGCATGGCCGAGCTGCTCGGCGCGGCGGGCGGCCGCGTCCGCGTGGTCGACGAGGGCAAGCGCACGATCGCCGACACGCAGGGGTACCTCGCGTTCTCCTCGCTCACCGACGCGACGCTGATCAAGAACGTCGACGCGGCGCAGTCGGGCAAAGACGCCCGCGAGACGACGCCGGCGGCGCTCGTCGCGGCCCAGCGCCTGGCCGACAAGGGCACCGCGGCGTCGCTGAAGTGGGTCGTCGTCGCCGAGCAGCCGATCGGGTCGCTCGGGGTCGCGGACAACACCGTGCGGTCGGGCGCACGGGTCGCCGCGCTGCTCACCGCCGTCGTCGCGGTGATGCTGTTCGCCTGGCACTTCCTGGTGGTCGTCCGGCCGCTGCGGCGGGTCGGCGAGGAGGCGCGGCGGATCGCGGCCGGCCACACCGGCGCCGTCGTCTACCCGCAGCGCCAGGACGAGATCGGCACCATCGCCTCCTGCGTCGAGATCTGCCGCCAGGCCCTGCTCGACGGCCGCGACCGGCTCGGCGAGGTCCGGCGCCCGACCGGCGCGGCGACCGACGAGACCGAGCTGCTCCAGAAGATCGTCGACGAGCCCGAACCCCGGGTCGAACGCCAGCCCCCGGCCGCGCAACGGAAACCGGCGGGCCGGCCGCGGCCGCAGACCCCACCGCGGATCCCGGCCCGGACGCCCGAAGAGAAGGCCAAGAGCGACTACCTGAGCTGGCTGGACGGGGCCGGGGTCTGACGTGACGTTCCTCTACGTCGTGCTGGTCCTGGCGTCGGCGACGATGCTGGTCGCCGGCATCACCGAACAGCGCCGGCACTACCGGCACCTGCACAGCATCCCCACCCGGGTGCTGGTCAACGGCATCCGCGGCAAGTCTTCGATCACCCGCCTCTGCGCGGGCGCCCTGCGCGGCGGCGGGCTCGTCACCACCGCCAAGACCACCGGCACCGCGGCCCGCTTCATCCACCCCGACGGCAGCGAGGAACCCGTCTACCGCAAGTTCGGCATCGCCAACGTCGTCGAGCAGATCGGGATCGTCCGCCGGGCCGCCGCCTACCGGCCCGACGCGCTCGTCATCGAGTGCATGGCCGTGATGCCGGACCTGCAGGAGATCAACCAGAGCAAGCTGATCCGCTCGACCATCGGCGTCCTGTGCAACGTCCGTGAGGACCACCTCGCCGAGATGGGCCCGACGCTCGACGACGTCGCGCGGTCGCTGTCGCGGTCGATGCCGGTCGGCGGGATCTGCCTCACGGCTGAGCGAGACCGGCTGCACATCCTCCAGCAGGAGGCCGGCAAGCGGGACTGCGAGCTGATCGCGGTCGACCCCGAAACGGTCACCGACGAGGAGATGCGCGGCTTCGGCTGGATCACGTTCAAGGAGAACGTCGCGATCGCGCTGGCCGTCGCGGACCTGCTGAACGTCAACCGGCAGCTGGCGCTGGAAGGCATGTGGGCCGCGCCGCCGGACCCGGGGGTGCTGCAGGTCCACCAGTACCGCGCCGGCCGCCGTCACCTGCGCTTCGCCAACGTCTTCGCGGCGAACGACCCCGAATCGACGTTGATGAACATCGACCAGCTCCGCGCGCAAGGCGCGATCACCGACCCGCTGCACGTCATCATCAACTGCCGCCCGGACCGCGTCGAGCGCAACGGCCAGATGGGCGCGCTGATCCCCCGCATCGCGCCGGAACGCGTGGTGCTCATCGGCGACCCGACACGCAGCGCCCGGGCCGCCATCCCGAGCGAGTGGCACGACCGCGTCGTCGACCTCGGCGGCTCGCGGTCCCCGCGTGAGCTGCTGCGCGGGATCGTCGGCGGGGTCGAGCGGCACGCGTCGCTGATCGCCATCGGCAACATCCACGGCCAGGGGGAACTGCTCATCGAGGAACTCGCGAAACTGGAACCGGTCGCCTGATGCTCACCACGTCCCTGGCCCCCGAGGTCGCCACCGTCGGGCTCGCCATCGGCCTGCTGCTGTCGCTGGTCTGCTACCTGACCACGAACCTGTCCCCCGGCGGCATGATCACGCCCGGCTGGATCGCGCTGACCATGGTCGAGGACTACCGCCGCGCGGCGATCATCGCGGCGATGACCGCGCTGACCTTCGGCGGCACGAAGCTGTTGCAGCGCATGGTGATCCTGTACGGCAAGCGGCTGTTCGCCGCGGTCGTGCTGCTGGGTGTCGTGCTGCAGACGACGTTGCTGCTCGTCCTGCAGGCCGACTTCCCGCTGCTGTTCGTGCACCAGACGCTCGGGTTCGTCGTGCCCGGCCTGGTCGCCTACCAGCTCGTCCGGCAGAAGCCGGTGGCCACGATGCTCGCCACCGGCGGGGTCAGCCTGGCCAGCTACGCGGTCCTGATCAGCGGGGTGCTGATCGGGCTCGTCCCGACCGTATGAGGTGACTGAGGAGATGGCACTGCGCAGGGCGATCCGCATCGGCGTGCTGGCCGCGGTCATCGGCGTGTCCGGAGCGGCCGCGCTGTACTTCGCACAAGACCGGGAACAGGAGATCACGGCGATCTCGGCGTCGGCCGCCCCGTCCGGCGCGGCCGTCACCGGCGGGTACACCTACGAACGGCTGGAAAGCCCGGCCCGGACCGTGGTCCGCGACGCGGCGGGCGCGCAGCTGGCGTCCTTCACCGACGGCTCCCGCACGGTCATGATCACCGGGCGCTCGCGAACCTTCACCGAGCCGAAGTTCACCAAGGTCAGCATCACGTCGACGGCGTGGATCCGGCTCGCGCCCGAAGTGTGGCAGGCGGGTGGGGAAAAGCAGCAGTGGTTCACCGGCTGGCTGCCCAAGGCCGTCGGCGACACCGACCCGGACGTCCTCGCGATCGCCCTGCAGTACACCGACGGCGCGGCCGACCAGATCGCCAAGAAGCTGCGGATCGGCGGGGACGCCAACTTCGGCCCGGACAGCGCCGAGGGCCGGCTGGAGAAGTCGGACTTCTACGACTACCTGGGCATCGGCTGGGACTTCCCGGGCGGCGTCCACGAGGCCGCGGAGCCGGCGCGGGCGCGGTCGCTGGACTGTTCCGGTTTCGTGCGGATGGTGTACGGCTACCGGTCGGGCTACCCGCTGCTCGGGACGAACACGAAGGGCCCGGGCCTGCCGCGCCGGGCGTGGGCGCTCTCGGAGCTCGGGCCGGGCACCGAAGTCGTCCACGACGCGAAGAAGCAGGCAACGGACTTCAGCACGCTCCAGCCGGGCGACGTGCTGTTCTTCAACCTCGAGCCGCAGCTCGGCTCGCAGGTCTCCCACACCGGCATCTACCTGGGCATCGACAGCGACGGTCACCACCGCGTGCTGTCCAGCCGGAAGGTCGCCAACGGACCGACCTTCGGCGACGCGGGCGGCGTGTCGCTGATCGACGGGTCCGGCACCTACGCCAAGGCGTTCCGCGCGGCCAAACGCATCTGACGCGTCGCGCCGCAGCTGGTTCGCCGTCGAACGGGAGTTCCAGTACCGTCCGCTGGGCGGGAGGTACCGATGACGAACGAGGAACCGGCGCCGGCACGGCTGGGCCGGCGGGTCTGGGCGTTGTTCACCCCCTACCGGGCGGCGCTGGTCGCGACGGTGCTGGCGGTGCTGGTGTCCAGCGGGCTCGGGATCCTGACCCCGTTCCTGACCCAGGCCACGTTCGACCGCGCCCTGTTCCCCACCGACGGCAGCGGCGTCCACGTGCGGCTGCTGGTCCTCCTGGTCGCCGGGATGATCGCGATCCCCCTCGTGAGCGCGTTGATCGGCGTGTTCCAGACCTGGCAGACCACGCTGCTGGGCAACCGCGTCATGGCCGATCTCCGCACCCGGCTGTTCGCCCACCTCCAGCGCATGGACCTGGCGTTCTTCACCGCGACCCGCACCGGGGCGATCCAGTCGCGGCTGGCCAACGACGTCGGCGGGGTGCAGACCGTGCTGTCGGAGACGGCCACCTCGATCCTGGGCAACGTCGTCACCGTCGTCGCCGCGCTGGTGGCGATGGTGCTGCTGTCGTGGCAGCTGACGATCGTCGCGGTCGCGCTGGTGCCGCTGTTCGTGCTGCTGCAGGTGCGGGTCGGCCGGGTCCGCCGCCGGCTGGCCGGGCGCACCCAGGAGTCGCTGTCGGACATGACCGCGATCACCGAGGAGTCGCTGTCGGTGTCCGGGGTGCTGCTGGCCAAGGTGTTCAACCGGCAGGCCGACGAAGTCACCCGCTACACCGCCGAAAACGCCCGGCAGGTCGACCTGCAGGTGCGCCAGGCGATGACCGGCCAGTCGTTCTTCGCGGTGGTGCAGACGTTCCTGGGCATCACGCCGGCCCTGGTCTACCTCGTGGCCGGGCTGCTGATCGCCAACGCGAGCGGCGCCGCGGTCACCGCCGGCACGATCGTCGCGTTCACCACCCTGCAGACCCGGCTGCTGTTCCCGACCGTCAACCTGCTGCGGGTGGCGCTCGACGTCCAGACCTCGCTGGCGCTGTTCGGGCGGATCTTCGCCTACCTCGACCTGAACCCGCGCATCGTCGACGCGCCGGACGCCCGCACCCTGGGCGACCCGACGGGACGGGTCGAGTTCGACCAGGTCTGGTTCGCCTACCCGGCTTCCGACGAAACCGACGAAACCACCGACACCGAAACCCGCCGCTGGGCGTTGCAGGACGTCTCGGCCGTCGTCGAACCCGGGCAGCTCGTCGCCGTCGTGGGACCGAGCGGCTCGGGCAAGACCACACTGTCCTACCTGGTCCCCCGCCTGTACGACACCACCCGCGGCCGGGTCCTGCTCGACGGGCAGGACGTCCGTGAGCTCACCCAGACCTCGGTCGCCGACGCGATCGGAATGGTCACCCAGGACACCTACCTGCTGCACGCGACCGTCGCGGCCAACCTCCGTTACGCCAAACCCGAGGCCACGGACGCCGAACTCGAGGAGGCGGCCCGCGCCGCCAACATCCACGACCGGATCATGAGCTTCGCCGACGGGTACGAAACCCTCGTCGGCGAGCGCGGCTACCGCCTCTCCGGCGGGGAGAAACAGCGGCTGGCGATCGCCCGCGTCCTGCTCAAGGACCCGCGCATCCTCATCCTCGACGAGGCGACCAGCGCCCTCGACACCACCAGCGAGCGGCTCGTCCAGCAGGCGCTCGAGGCGGCCACCCACCGCCGCACGACCATCGCGATCGCCCACCGGCTCTCGACGATCCTGGGCGCCGACCTGATCCTCGCCGTCGCGGACGGCCGGATCGTCGAACGCGGCACCCACGCGGAGCTTCTCGCCCAGGACGGCCTGTACGCGCAGCTCTACACCGAGCAGTTCGCCGGCGGCAAGATCGAAGTCCGCTGTGCCGACGGTGTCCGCTTCCGCGACGGCAGCACCCTGCACCGCTCCCCCGCCGCCTGACCAAGCTCCCCCCGGCTGTGCCTCGAACGTTCCGTGAAGAGGCGGCCCGGACCTCGCTGCTGAAAGTCGTTCGCCTTTTTCCGGTAGGACAGCCGAAGCAGGGACAGGTCCATGGAAGAGTTGCTCGAACGGGTGGCCGGTGGCGACCGGTCCGCCTTCGAGCTGCTGTACCGCGAGTTCTTCGGGCTCGTCTTCCACACCGTCTTCGCGGTGGTGCAGGACCACGCACAGTCCGAAGAGGTCACTCAGGAGACGTTTCTCGAGCTCTGGGCGACGGCCGCCCGCTTCGACGGAACGCACGGCACGGGCGCCCGGTGGGTCACGATGATCGCGCGGCGCCGGGCGGTCGACCGGGTCCGGTCGGCCCAGGCCGCCCGCGAGCGTGACACCCTGATCGCGCGGCAAGCACTGATCCCGACCGAACCCGACCCCGGCGAGCACGTCCTGGACGGGGTCGAGGCCGGCCGGATCCGGGCGGCGCTGGCCCAGCTGCCGCCGGAGCAGCGGACTCTGCTGACCCAGGCCTACGTCGACGAGGTGACCTACCGCGAAATCGCCGCCACACTGGGAGTTTCGGTCAACACGGTGAAGTCGCGCGTCCGGCTCGCCGCGGCCAAGCTCCGCGGCCTGATCACGCGCTAGGCCAGGATCCCCGCGACGTTCGCGCGGTCCGCGCCGAGGCTGACGTACACACTCGCCCACGCCCGGTCGGCGTCCGACGGCGCGGCGCGGTCGCAGTAGGCCTTGCGGCCGTTGGCGGTGTAATACCGAAGCAGCGGCAGGGTTTCGTCCGTCCGGACCTGCGCCGGGTCGCGGTAGCGAGCGCCCGGGGCGGCCGGCTGGTGCTTCATGCAGCCGACCGCCTGGTTGCCCTCGTTGTCGAACACCGGCCCGGGATCCGGCGGGGCGGCCGAGCAGGAGACGACCAGGAGACAGCAGGCCAGGGCGAGGGTCGTGCGCATCGTCATCCGTTTCCCGTCGCGGCGCGGACGGCCAGGCCGAGCCCGACCACCAGCACCAGTGTCGCGGTGAGCACCGGCAGCCAGCCCGACAGCCGGGCCGCCCGGGCCCGCAGGCGGTCCATGCGGCGCATCGTTTCCAGGCGGTCGCGCAGCCGGACCAGGAGCAGGCCGACGGCGGTCAGCGTCGCCGCCATGCCGAAGCCGTAGCCCAGGACCAGCAGGACACCGAACCAGGTGCGGCCGAGCGCGACCGCGCCCAGCAAGACGACGAGGGCCGACGGGCTCGGGACCAGCCCACCGGCGACGCCCATCCCGATCAGCCCGCCACGCCCGAAGCCGTGTCCGTGTCCGTGCCCATGCCCATGCCCGTGTCCATGGCCGTGCCCGTGGTTGTGCCCATGCCCGTGTCCGTGCGCTTCCGCCACGGCTCCGGCAGTGACCAGCACCGGCTCCTCGACGACCCATTTCGCGCGGTTGCGCACCGCGGACACCAGCAGCCAGCCGCCGATGCCCGTCACCAGCAGTCCACTTGCGACACCGAGCCAGCTCAGCACGCTCTCCCCCGCGAGCGCGCTCGACCCGCTGATGAGCAACCCCAGCACCAGCACCCCGGCCGTGTGGGTCACCGTCACCGTGGCGCCGACCACGAGCGCGTCACGCGTCGAACCCCGCTTGCCCGCGAGGTACGCGGCGATCAGCGTCTTGCCGTGCCCGGGCAGCGCGGCGTGCGACGCGCCCAGCACCAGCGACAGCAGCACGGCCAGCAGGCCGACGGCCGGGGTCAGGTCGTCGGCGCCGACGAGGTCGGTGAACGTCCGGGTGACCGTGCCGACCACCGCGTCCAGCGGGCCGAGGTGCGGGGCGACGTCGGCCGCGGCACCACCACCAACCCCGGGTTCGACGCGCAGGGTGGCCTCGCGGACGTTCAGCGGGTTGGCCAGCAGGTCGTCGGGGTAGGCACGCAGCTCGTTGCTGACACTCGCGGTCGGCAGCCCGTCGGCCGGGAGCCGGACGCCGTCGCCGACTGCGGTCATCTCGCGCCAGCCGATCCGGTCGGTGCGGAAGTCGTCGCGGATCACCAGTGTCGCGGCGCGGTCCAGCCCTGCGGACGCCGACATCGCGCAGGTGAGCCGGCTTGTCGGGAGCCCCGCCTGCCCCGGCGGGAACTCGAGGGTGCTGGACCGCAATGTCAACGGCACGGGCTGACCGTCGACCGTGACGGGTGTGGCCGACAGCAGGGCCGCGCAGTCAGCGGCCGCGCGGGTACCGGCTTCGGCGGCACTGACGATTCCGTCGTGGTCGGTGTCGATGGACGGCTTGTCCTGCACGGTCGGGATCTCGGCACTGTCCACAACGGACAGCAGGTCGACCCCGCCGGGACGCAGGGTCAGGCCGTCGTAGTGGTTGACCGTGAAGTTCCCGAGCGGGTGGGCCTCCGCGGCCGGCGCGGCGAGCAACCCGAGCGCCAGCAGTCCGAACAGGACGGCCACGAGCCGTTTCATCGTGCCGCCTTGAGCTTTTCGAGCGCCTGCCGCGCGTCCGGCGCGCCGACTGGAGAGAAGTACGGATTGATGGCGAGAGCGTCCGACAGTGCCGCGACGGCGTCGTTCGTGCGTCCCAGGCCCGCGAGGGTCAAACCACGGTGGTAGGCGACGGCGGCGGTGCGTCCGCCGAGGGAGGCGGCGCGGTCGAGATAGGGCAACGCCTCGGCGTCGCGGCCGTTGAGGTGCAGGGCCCAGCCGAGCGCGTCGGCGACGAGCACGTTCTGCCGACGTCCCCATTCGGCCTGCGCGTGGGTCAGCGCCCCGGCGTTGTCCCCGCGGCTCGCGGCGACGGCGGACGCGGTCAGGTCGTCGGTCACGCCGGCCGCGGCGAACAGCTGCTGCTGGCTGTCGAGCACCGCGTACTGCTGCTCGGCCTCGGGTTTGCGCCCGGCCGCGACGAGCAGGTCGGTGTATTCCTGCAGGTACTGCGGCAGCGGCACCCGGGCGACGATGTCGCGGTAGCCCGCGAGCGCCTCGTCGACCCGGCCGCGCGCGGCGGCGACCTTGGCTTTGCCTTCCAGCAGCGAGACGTTCTGCGCGTCGACCGCCAGCCCCTGGTCGTACTCGCTCGCGGCGTCGTCGAGCTTGCCGGAGTTGAAGGCGAGCTCGCCGAGGTAGTAGCGGCAGAAGGCGACGTCGCTCGGGCTGGTGGCGTCGGCGACCGCGCGCTGCAGGGCCGCCCGAGCGTCGTCGATCCGGCCGTGCAGCTCCAGGTCGTAGGACGCGCGGGTGAAGGACGAGACACCGGGCTTGTGGTCGAGCATCCGCTGGATCGTGTCGGTGGCCGCGTCGGCCTCGCCGAGCTGGGTCAGGGCGTCGGCGAGCACGCCGTAGGACTCGGCGGTGTCGGGTAACGCGGCTTCCGCGCGTTGGCCCCAGGTCTTCGCGGCGGCGAAGTCGTGCCGGGCGTTGGCGAGCGCGCCCATCCCGATCAGCGCGGCGCCGTTCGCGTCGGGTTGCTGCTGCAAGGACTTCTCGAGCGCGCCCTGGGCCTTCGGGTAGTAGGCGGGGTCCGCGGTGATCCGGGCTTGTTCGACGTAGGCCGTGCCGAGCTGGGCCCAGGTGAGCGGGTCCTGCGGCGCCCGGCGGAGCTTGTCCTGGGCGACGCTGATGCTGTGGGTGAGCGTGTCCTGGGCGACCGGGGCCGGCGCGGGGCCGGTGGCGGGCGCGGACTGCCCGGCCGAGACGCTGGCGACGAGCGTCACCGCACCGGCGACCAGGACGACGACCGCCAGGATCCGGCGTGGGCGGGTGGAGCGTTCGGACATGCGGAGACCTCACAGCCGGACGCCGGTGGCGGGGAGCACCCGCCACCGGCGTCGGTGGACTTATTCGGCCGCGGTCCCGGGACGACGGCGCAGCAGCCACACACCCGACCCGAGCAGCACCGCGGCGGCCAGGCCGCCGAGGGCGGGCTTGACCGGGAAGGTCGTGCCGGCAGCGGGACCGGCGGCTCCTCCTGACGCGGCACTCCCCCCGACGGCCCCGCCTCCGCCGCCACCGCCCGCGTTCACCGCGGAGTTGTGCGGCAGCGCGACGTACGGGAAGGCGCTCCCGAACGGCACGTCGTTGGCGTTGACCTTGTCCCCGGTCGCGAGCGCCGGGACGATCACGCCGGTCTGGGCGGCGCCTTCGAGGGCCTGGACCTCGATGTCGACGACGTCGTCGGTGAGCCGGCGGCCGTTCGGGAAGCCCTGCAGGTCACCGGCGAGCACCCCGAGCCGGTTCGGGTTCGCCGCGACCGGCACCGCGGTGTTGAGCCGCAGCATCTCCGACGGCGTGAACCTCTTGGCGTTGACGTCGGCGTTGTTCAGCTGCGAGTTGAGATCGGCCTTGATCGGGCCACCGGCCTTGGTGGTGACGCCGGTCAGGAAGATCTCCGCGAGGTCGTTGCGTGGGGTCGCGGGGGCCGGGATCCCGTAGATGGCCTGGATCAGCTTCGGCACCTCGGGGTCGGTGACCCGGCTGACCAGGTCCGGGACGTTGTGGTCCTGGTCCGGGGTGAGCGCGTTGAACTTGTCCTTGAGCCCGGCGGGCACGACGACCTCGTTGACCAGCGGGTTGCCCAGGCGCGAGACCTGGACGTACGGGCCGGCCTGGGTGTCCTTGCCCGGCGTCTTGATACTCAGCGACTGCCGTTCGGTGTCGCTCCACACGCCGATCACCGGGTTGCGGGTGGCGTTGCCGTTCAGCGCCAGCGCGGACTTCGGGACCTGCAGCGCGATGGTGTTGACGTTGTAGCCGCGCAGCGTGTCCTGGCCGACCTCGGACAGGTTGCCGCCGTAGAGCAGGTCGAACACGCGCAGGTCGAGGAAGAAGGAGTCGTCGGCCTGGCCGGCGAAGCTCTTGCCGCCGCCGGGCAGGTTCGTCACGGCCTGGTCGCGCAGCGCGCCGTAGTTCGGCATCGACGCGGCACCGGTGTTCGACGGCGCGGTCTTGCCCGAGCGCACCAGGCTCTTCGAGCGGCCGTACTTGTCGATGACGTCGAGGTTGTAGCTCTGCCGGAACAGCAGGTTCTCGTCGTCGAGGGAGGTCACCTGGCCGTTGTTGTAGAGGAAGGTCGACTTGCCGCGGCGGTCGTCGGTCTTGAACGTCCAGCGGTAGGTCAGGTCGGGCTTGGCGTCGCCGTCGCTGTCGATGTTGATGTCGTAGTGGGCGTCGGTGGCCCAGGGGTAGAAGTTCGGGCCGCCGTTGGGCTCCTCGAACGGGTACCAGTTGGCGACCAGCGTGACGGTGTCCGGCTTGTCCGGGCTGACGAAGGCGTAGACGTCGGTGTTGTCGACCGGCGGGTCGCCGGCGATGAGCGGCGCTTCGCGGTGGCTCGAGGCGGCGGCGAGATCGGTTCCCAGGCCGACCAGCGCGCTCGTGAGCACCACACTCCCCACCGCGAGCAGGGAGAGGCCCACACGCCGGGTCCGGCGGGACGGGAGCTGTACTGGCATGCAGCAGACCTTTCGCAGACGGCGCCGTCGCCGACGCCGTTTCGGGTCGCTCCCGCCCGATGCGGAAACAGAGCCCTCGCTCTCCCGTTTTCCGGGCGAGCACGAACCATTCGGAGACGTCCGCGCTCCGGTTCACCACCGAACAGGTGAAGCCGGAAAGGCATTGCTTTCAGCCTGTTCATCTGTCTAGGGTCGCAGATATTCCGCTCACCAACTCCCCGGACGCGAGGCGGCCATGAACACCATCCCCAGCGCCTCCCCCACCGGCGGCCGCACGCTGTCCCGCCGCGACTGGCGGTCCATCGCCGGCATGGCCACGGTCATCCTGGCGCTCAACCTGGTCGGCTGGGGTGTGCTCGGACTCGTGGTCGCGCCACAGCACTACGCACTGGGCTCCACCGGCGTGTTCGGCGTGGGTCTGGGGGTCACCGCGTTCACGCTCGGCATGCGGCACGCCTTCGACGCCGACCACATCGCCGCGATCGACAACACCACCCGCAAGCTGCTCGCCGAGGGAAAACGGCCGCTTTCGGTCGGTTTCTGGTTCTCCCTCGGGCATTCGACCGTCGTCTTCCTGCTGTGCCTGTTGCTGTCACTGGGAATCCGGGCGCTCGCGGGTCAGGTGACCGACGACGGATCGGCGTTGCACCAGGCGACGACGCTGATCGGCACCTCGACGTCCGGCGTGTTCCTGTACCTGATCGCGATCCTCAACCTCGTTGTCCTGGTGCGGATCCTGCGGGTCTTCCGCGACATGCGCGGCGGTGATTTCGACGAGGCCACACTGGAGCGTCAGCTGAACAAGCGCGGCTTCATGAACCGAATCCTCGGTGGTGTCACCAAAGCCGTCCGCAAACCCTGGCACATCTATCCCGTCGGTGTCCTCTTCGGACTCGGGTTCGACACCGCCACCGAGATCGGCCTGCTCGTCCTCGCGGCAGGCGCCGCGGCGTTTTCCCTGCCCTGGTACGCGATCCTGGTGCTGCCGATCCTGTTCGCGGCCGGCATGACCCTCTTCGACGCGGCCGACGGGTGCTTCATGAACTTCGCTTACGAATGGGCGTTCGCTAAGCCGGTGCGCAAGATCTTCTACAACATCACCATCACCGCGCTGTCTGTGGCGATCGCCCTGATCATCGGCACGATCGAGCTGCTGTCCATCCTCGTGCCCAAGCTCGGCATCACGACCGGCCCGCTCGCGGCCGTCGCCGAGGTGGACCTGGACCACGTCGGTTTTGTGATCGTCGGGGTCTTCGTCGTCACCTGGCTGGCGGCGCTCGCGATCTGGCGTTTCTGGCACGTCGAGGAAAAGTGGTCACGCCCCGCGACGAGGCCGGAAAGCTGACCGGCGGCAGGTGAGGGCGGCCGGCTCGAGGCCCGCTTGTCCCCCGGTCAGACCGCCTCGCCCAGCAGGCCGTGCAGCATCGTCGCGATCGTGCGGCGATCGGTGACGCCGAGCTTGCCGCGGATGCGTGCCATGTGGTGCTCGACGGTCTTGCCCGAGATGTGGAGCCGTTCCCCGATCTCGCGGTAGGTGTGCCCCTCGACGACCAGGCGCCCGATGTCGCGTTCACGCGGGGTCAGCGCAGGCAAGGCGGACGGGCCCGGTGTGGCCGGCCGGCTGGTGACGCCGGAGGAGAACCGTTTGGCGGCCCGCAGCAACGTCACCATCGCGGTCCGGTCGGTCGCGCGGATCGCCGCCTGCCCGGCCAGCCTCGCGGCGTCCCACCGGAGCCCGGCGCGGTGCAAGCGCTCGGCGCCGGCCAGCACGGCGCCGGGGTCGACCGCGCCCTCGACGACGGCGAGCCACTCGGCACCGGCCGCGGCCAGGGCCGGCGCCGGACGTCCGGTCGCCGCGGCGAGAGGGCGCAGAGCGTCGCGGGCGGTCTGGTGGTCACCGGCCAGGACCGCGGCGTGGAACATCGACCAGTTGAGCCACGTCGACCACAGCGGCGGCGAGCCGAGCCGGTCCAGCAGCGCGACGGCACGAGCCCGGTGCGCCGTGACGCGGGCGCTCTCGTCCACCCGCGCCGCCGCGACGAGCAGCTCACCGAGGGGCAGCAGCGTGAACAGGTCGACCGGCTGGCGCATCATCGCGTCGTAGGCCGCGGGCCAGACCGTGCGGACGGCGTCCGGGGTTTCGCCACGCCGGGCCAGCCCGAGCTCGAGGGTGCGCAGGAAGAGCTCGTCGCGAGGAGCCAGCTCGACGTCCAGGCCGAGCACGGCCGCCCGGTGGGCTTCCGCGGCGGCGAGGTCGCCACGGAGCATCGCCGTCCAGCCGAGCAGGAGCGTGTGCCGTTCGCCGCCGGTGGCGCGGGTGAGGACGCCGTGCGCCAGGTCGAACTCGGCCGTCTGCAACGCCACCAGGGCGGCTAGCGCGGCGGGCGAGTCCGGCAGGAGGTGCCCGCCGCCGGCGGCCGCCGCGGAGTCGGCCGCGGCCAGCAGGGTGGCCAGCGCGGCCTCGGACCGGCCCGTCACGGACTCCCGGATCCCGTCCAGCAGCTGCCCGGCGAGATGGCCGTGGGCCGGGAGCGGCGTCCCGGTCTCCGGCGGGCCGGGTCGGTCCTCGCCGAGCGCGAGGCCGGCGAGGTCCGCCAGCCGGCTCGCCCCGGGCTCGCCCGACCAGCGCAGGAGCTCGGCGCCCCGGGCCAGGTCGCCGCGGCGCGCGATGACGGTCCCCGCGACGACCGCGCCGCGAGTCCGTTCTTCGGGAATCTCCGAGGTCAGGAGCTCGTCGGCGAGCCGCAGCGCCGTGCCGGGCCGCCCCGACCGCACCGCGGCCTCGGCCCAGCCCGCGGCCAGCCGCGTCCGGGAACTGCCGCCCCGCGCCGCGGCCGCGTAGAGGTCGGCGGCGAGCGCCGGCTCGCCGGTGAGCACTTCCGCGGCCGCCGCCTCGAGCCCGGCGCGGACGGTCTCGCCGGCGGCCCCCAGCCGCAGCAGCTCACGGGCGACCGGCAGCACCGGCCGGCCGGCGGCCAGCAGGACGTCGAGCATCCGGACCAGGACAGTGAGCGCGCGGTCCACGCCGACGTGGTCCCGGACCGCCCGCGCCGTCACCGGCGGCACGGTGTCGTCGGCGGCCAGGAACCCGGCGGCACGGACCTGGGCGACCACCGCGGAGACGTCGTCGCGGTCCTGGTCCAGGGCCGCCGCGAGGACCTCGAGATCCCGGCTGCCCCCGGCGCCGGCCGCCACCAGGTAGGTCAGTCCCGGCTCGCCGAGCAGGTCCAGCCGCGCGCGCAGCTCGTCGACCAGTTCGGCGGGACCCGACGCGCGCAGCCAGCGGGTCACCAGCCGCGGCACTCCCGCCGTCGCCCGGTGCAGGGAGGCGGCCTGCTCGGGCGGGACCGCACGACCGAGCACCCCCTGCGCGAACCGGGTGATGTCGGCGACGGTCCACGAGGTGAGCCGGATGTGCCGGACCCCGGGGCCGACCAGCCCCGCGGCCAGGGACCCGCTCGCCCCGGGCGTGTGCGTGAGCACCAGCCGTGGCGTGCGCCCGGCCAGGCCGGCGAGGGTTTCCCGGGCGGCGCCGGTGAGGGTGTCGGCGTCGTCGAGCAGGATCGCCGCACCGGCCGCGGAGGTGTCCCCGGCGAGCTCGTCACGGCCGATCACGGGCACGCCGGCTGCGCGGTAGTGCCGGGCGATCGCGCCCAGCAGCGTCGACTTCCCGTGTCCGGGCGGGCCGGCGAGGACCACCCGGACCGGGTCGCCGGGACGGGTGTCGACCCCGGTCACCAGGTCGTGCAGCTGCGCGGGCAGCAGCTCCTTCATGACGGCCGGCACCTCCGAACACGGTGATCCGCTCTGGTCACCCGTACGGGTTCGAGTCCACGCGGCGCCGCAGATGGGGGTTCGGGCCCCCGTTCTCGGGAAGAGACCCACGCCACACTCGGGATCAATCCCCTAACGGGTGATGCTTCCCCCTCAGGGATGACCAAGATCGTGGCTAGGCGTCAACCCCGATGTCGCCCGGCCGCGACCGCCCTAACGTCGGGGAGGTCGGTGATCGCCGACGTCCCCCACAGAAAGCCTGATCCATGAACCCGGCGCAGTCGCTGTACGAATTCACGCTCAACCTGCTCAACGACCCGTCCGCCCGCGGCGCCTTCGGTAGCGACCCGCAGCAGACGCTGAACGACGCGGGCCTCGGCGACATCTCCGGCGCCGACCTGCACGACATCCTCCCGCTCGTGCTCGACTTCGCCCACGTCGGCAACCTGGGCGGCGAGAACGGCCTGAACCTCGACTCGATCACCACCGGCCAGGCCGGCGCCATCGAGCAGCTCCAGGCCCTCACCCAGAACCTCGCGCTCGGCGACGCCACCTCCGAGAACAACGTGCTCGGCGCGGTCAGCGGGATGACCGCCCTCACCCAGAACATCACCGACCCGTTCAGCGCCGCGGGCGACCTCACCAGCGGCATCGACCACGTCGGTGGCGGCCAGCTCGACCCGGTCACCACGGTCACCGGCGCAGTCGGCGACGTCACCGGTGGCGACACCACCGGCGCCCTCGACCTCACGTCCGGCCTGGAGCACGTCTCCGGCGTCACCTCGGCCGTCGACGGCGCCCAGGGTGTCGGCTCGACGATCGGCGACCTCACCGGTTCGCTGGGCGTGGGCACCGGCCTCGAGCACACGATCGGCGACGTCACCGCGCACGGCGTCGGCGACATCGCGAGCCACGCGACCGGCGTGACCACGCACCTCGGCGACATCTCGCACAACGGCACCCTCGGCGACGTCACCAGCCACGTCGGCGACATCGCCTCGCACACCAGTGGTGTCTCCGACGTCCACGACGTCGTCGGCAACATCGGCGAAGGCGCCCTCAGCGGCAACATCGGCGCCGACCTGAGCCACCTGTCCATCGGCTCCGGCAACGACGTCCACCTCCCCCACTGATCCGGCGTGGGCCTCCCGGTTCGCCGGGAGGCCCACCGTCCGCTGAGGCATGCTGAAGACCATGGTTACCGAACGGTTCGAAGTGCAGCGCCGGATCGCGGCGACACCGGCGAAGATCTTCGGGGTGCTTTGTGATCCCCGGGGCCACGTCGCGATCGACAGCTCGGGCATGCTCCAGTCCGCCGACGGAGAGCCGGTCCGGGCGGCCGGCGACGAGTTCGTCGTCCACATGGACCGCGAAGCCCTCAACGACTTCCCGATGGGCAAGTACGACGTCACGGTGATCATCACCCGCTTCGAGCAGGACGCCCTGATCGAGTGGACGATCTCCGGAACCATCCAGCCCCCGATCAAGCACCTCTACGGCTACCGGCTCGAAGCCGACGGCGCGGGCACCCTGCTCACGTCGTACTACGACTGGAGCGAGATCGACCAGCGCTACCGCGAGAAGGACATCTTCCCGGTCATTCCCGAAGCCGCGCTCCGGGCCACGCTCGGCATCCTCGCCCGAACCGTCGAATCCGGCACGACGTGCTTCTAGGGGCAAGTCACGACCTGACCGGCCCAGGACAGCCCACCACCGAAAGCGAACAACAGCACCGGTTCCCCGGACGGCAGCTCCCCACGAGACACCATTTTGGACAGTGCAAGCGGCACGGACGCCGCCGAGGTGTTGCCCGAGTCGACGACGTCTCGCCCGATCACCACGTCGTCACGTAGCTCGAGGCGGCTGGTCAGGACCTCGATGATCCGCAGGTTGGCCTGATGGGTGACGACTCCCGCCAGATCCGTCGTCGCGATGCCCGCGCGGCGGCAAGCTTCCGCCGCGACGGCGGGCAGTTCCTGCGTCGCCCAGCGGAACACCGACTGGCCGTCCTGGGCGAAGGACGGCCGCCACTCGTCGACCAAGCGGACCAGGTGTCCGCGCGCCGGGTCGGAGCCCCAGACGACCGGGCCCACCGCCGCGGTCTCGGCCGCGCTGACGACCGCCGCGCCCGCTCCGTCGCCGAGCAGGACGCACGTGCCGCGGTCGGTCCAGTCGGTGACGTCCGACATCTTCTCCGCACCGATGACCAGCGCGTGCCGCGCGGCGCCGGCCTGGACGGCGTGGTCGGCGGTGGCCAGCGCGGTGCAGAAGCCGGCGCAGCCGTTGTTGAGGTCGAAGCAGACCGGGGCGGGGATGCCCAGCCGGCCCGCGACCTGGGCGGCGATCGACGGGCAGCGGTCGATCGCACTGCACGTGGCGACGACGACCATGCCGATCTCGCCCGGCTCCAGCCCGGCCGCGGCCAGCGCCTTCGCCGCGGCCTCGGCGGCCAGGTCGGTCACCGAGCCGTCCGCGATGTGCCGCGTGACGATGCCGGTGCGGCGGCGGATCCACTCGTCGGAGGTGTCGACCAGGTCTTCCAGGTCGGCGTTGGTCAGCACACGGCCGGGCTGGTGGTGGCCGAGCGCGGTCAAACGGGAGCCGGGCATCTGTCCCTCCTCGGGGTCGGCGGCCAATATAGCAACCGATCGTTCGGAATCTAAACGACACCCTCAGGAATCCATCCCGCACCGGAGGTCCCGACTCCGTATTCTCGTGCCATGGCCGGAGCCGACCCGTCGACCGTCACCGACCTGCTGCTGGCCCGGGCGGCCGACGACCACCCCGGCCTGCGGTTCGAAGACGAAACCTGGTCCTGGCGCGCCCACGTCCGGACCTCGGCCGCCTACGCGGCGGCCTTCACGGCGTTGCGGCGGCCCGGAGTCCCGTTCCACATCGGCGTCCTGGCCGACAACCTGCCGGAGTTCTCTTTCGCCCTCGGCGGAGCGGCGCTGGCCGGCGCGGTCCTGGTCGGGCTGAACCCGACCCGGCGCGGGGCGGCGCTGGCCCGGGACGTCCGGCTGGCCGACTGCCGGCTCGTCCTCACCGAGCCCCGGCACGCGGGCCTGCTGGCCGGCCTGGAGCTCGGTCTCGGCCCCGAGCGGGTCTTCGACCTGCACTCCCCCGCCTGGCACGACCTCGTCGCCGCGCACGCGGACGCGCCGCTCGCGCCCGTGCCGGCCACACCGGACGACCTGCTGATGCTGATCTTCACCTCCGGCACCAGCGGCGACCCCAAGGCCGTCCGCTGCACCCACGGGAAGATCGCCTTCCCCGGCCGGATGCTCGCGGACCGGTTTGGACTGTCCACATCGGACACCGTCTACCTCGCGATGCCGATGTTCCACTCCAACGCGATCATGGCCGGCTGGTCGGTCGGCCTCGCCGCCGGCGCGACGCTCGCCCTGCGCCGCCGGTTCTCCGCGTCCGGCTTCCTGCCCGACGTGCGCGCGTTCGGCGCCACCTACGCCAACTACGTCGGCCGCCCGCTGTCCTACGTGCTCGCCACCCCGCCACGCGCGGACGACGCGGACAACCCCCTGCGTTTCGTCTACGGCAACGAGGGCGCCGAGGCGGACCTGACCCGGTTCGCCGAGCGGTTCGGCTGCCGGGTCGTCGACGGCTTCGGCTCGACCGAAGGCGGCGTGTCGATCGCCCGGAGCGCGGACACCCCGCCGGGCGCGCTCGGCAAGCTCACCGACGGCACCGTGGTGCTCGACCCGGACACCGGAAAACCCTGTCCCCCGGCCGAGTTCGGCCCGGACGGCCGGCTGAGCAACGCCCGGGAGGCCGTCGGCGAGCTGGTGAACACCGCCGGGGCGGGCTGGTTCGCCGGTTACTACGGCGACGAGCAGGCGAACGCGTCCCGGCTGCGCAACGGCTGGTACCACAGCGGCGACCTCGGGTACGTCGACCAGGACGGCTACTGCTACTTCGCCGGCCGCACCGGCGACTGGCTGCGCGTCGACGGCGAGAACCTCGGCACCGCGCCGATCGAGCGGATCCTCATCCGGCACCCGGACGTCGCCGAGGTCGCCGTGTACGGGGTGCCCGACCCGGCCGTGGGTGACCAGGTGATGGCCGCCGTGGTGCCCCGGGCCGGGGCGACGCTCGACCCGGCCGGCTTCGCGGCGTTCCTCGCCGAGCAGCCCGACCTCGGCCCCAAGCAGCTCCCCCGTTACGTCCGGATCACCGAGACCCTGCCGCGCACCGCGACGTACAAGGTCCTCAAGCGCACCCTCGCCGCGCAGGGACTCGAGGGCGCCGATCCCGTCTGGCACCGGCCGGGCCCGGACGTCCATTACCGAACCCGAACACAACGCTGATCGGGCTCTGTCGTGCCGGCCTTAGCGTGCGGGGCATGTCCTCTCGTGCCCGTCTGCTCCTGACCGCGGCCCTGGCTGTGGCCGTCGCCTCGACCGCCGTCGCCTGCACGGCCGACGCCCCGGCGTCCCCGCAGGCCGCGGGCGGCAAGCCGAACATCGTCCTCGTCCTCACCGACGACCTCTCGACGAACCTGCTGCCGTACCTGCCTCACGTGCAGGACATGGCCAAGACCGGCACCACGTTCGCCAACTACACGGTGACCGACTCGCTGTGCTGCCCGTCGCGCTCGTCGCTATTCACCGGCATGCTGCCGCACAACACGGGCGTGTTCACCAATGGCGGCGCGGACGGCGGCTACGGCGCGTTCCACGGCCGCGGCGACGACAAGTCGACTTACGCGACGTCGCTGCAGCAGGCCGGCTACCGCACCGCGATGCTGGGCAAGTACCTCAACGGCTACGACCCGAAGGCCGACGGGGTACCCCCGGGCTGGAGCGAGTGGGACGTCGCCGGGAACGGCTACGGCGAGTTCGACTACGACCTCAACGAAAACGGCACGGTGAAGCACTACGGGAAGACGCCCCAGGACTACCTGGTCGACGTGATGGCCGGTAAGGCGGCGCAGTTCGTCACCACCTCGGCGGCCGCGCACACGCCGTTCGCGATCGAGCTCGCGACGTTCGCCCCGCATGGCCCGTTCACCCCGGCGCCCCGCGACGCCGACGCCTTCCCCGGCCTCACCGCGCCGCGCGGACCGGCGTTCGACACCCTGCCCTCGTCGGCGCCGCCGTGGCTCGCCTCCCGCACCCCGTTGACGGACAAGGAAAAGAAGACCATCGACCACGACTTCCGCAAGCGCGCACAAGCCGTGCAGTCGGTGGACAAGATGATCGGCACCGTGCAGGAGGCGCTCGACAAGGCGGGCGTGCGCGGGAACACCGACATCGTGTTCACCTCCGACAACGGCTTCCACATGGGCGAATACCGGCTCACCCCCGGCAAGCAGACGGCCTTCGACACCGACGTGCACGTGCCGCTGGTGGTCACCGGGCCCGGCGTCAAGGCCGGCGCGACCGTGAACCAGCCGGTGGAGAACATCGACCTGCGCCCGACGTTCGAAGCGCTGGCCGGCGCCCGGACCCCGCCGGAGGTGGACGGCGAGAACCTGGTGCCGCTGCTGAGCGGCGCGACCCCGCCGGCGTGGCGCGAGGTCGGGCTGGTCGAGCACCACGGCCCGGACTTCGACCGGGCCGACCCGGACAAACCGAAGAAGAACAGCGGCAACCCCGTCACCTACGAGGCGATCCGCAGCACGACCTACACCTACGTCGAGTACACCGACGGCGCGAAGGAGTACTACGACCGCACGAAGGACCCGCTGCAGCTGCACAACACCGCGGCCGAGCTGCCCCCGGACACCGCGAAGAAGCTGCACGACACCCTGCAGGCCATGATCTCCTGCCACGGGACGGCTTCTTGCCGGCACTGAGGACCTGGTCCGCGGTCACTTCCGGAGCGTGAAACCGAGTTCTCCACCCCGGGCCCGAAGCTCTTCCCGCGCGTCGGGATGCGCGACGTGGTCCACGATCTGCTGGGCCTGCTCACCCGCGTCGTGCCCCCACACCGCCGCGACGCCGTGCTCGCTGACGATGAAGCTGTGCTGGAACGACGTGACCGGCCCCGCCAGCCGCGGCACCACGGTCGAGACGTCCGCCTTCGGGTGCCACGACGGCAGCGCGATGACCGCCCGGCCGCCGGGTGAGTGCAGGGCGCCCACCACGAAGTCGCTCTGCCCGCCGAAACCCGAGTAGATCTCCCCGCGCACCCGGCTGGCGTTGGCCTGGGCGAACAGGTCGACCTCCAGGGCGCTGTTCACCGAAACCAGGCCGCGCTGCCGGGCGATCACGGCCGGGTCGTTCGTCTTCTCCGTGCGCAGCAGGCGGACCCGGGGGTTGCGGTCCACCCACCGGTACAGCTCGGCGCTGCCGAACACGAACGACGCCGTCACCGGCACCGCCGGGTCGAGCGCGCCGGCCCGGTCGAGGGTGAGCACACCGTCGCTGAACATCTCCGACCACACCGCGAGCCCGTGGCGGCCGGTGACCGCGGCCAGCGTCGCGTCCGGGATGCCGCCGATCCCCAGCTGCAGCGTCGCGCCGTCGGTGACCAGCTCGGCCACTCGCGCGCCGATCGTGCGGGCCGTGTCGCCGAGGAACCGCGGCTCGGGGGACGGCAGCGGCTCGTCGGCCTCCAGTGCGTAGTCGATCTCTTCGACCGGCAGCAGGCCGTCGCCGTGGGTGAAGGGCATCTGCGCGTTGACCTGCGCGACGACCAGACCGCCCCGCGCCCGGACCGCTTCGACCGCCGCGGGCAGGATGTTCACCTCCGTGCCCAGCGAAACCACGCCGTCCACGGGCGGCGACGTGTGCACCACGACGACGTCCGGCGGCAGTGACTCCTTGAGCAGCTGCGGGACGAGTGACAGCCGGGCCGGGAAGTACCGGAGCCCGGCGCGCCCGCGCATGCCCGGGCCGACGAACGGCGTTTCCAGCAGGACGCCGTCGCGGTCGGGCATCCCGGCCTGCGCGTTCAGGGCGAACAGGCGGTACTCCGCCAGCGCCGCGTCCAGGACGGCGAGCGCCCGCCGGGGAGTGGCGAAGTTCCCGCTGACGACCACCCGGGGCCGCGGGGCCGGCATCCCGGCCAGCACTGCGCCCAGCTGCGCCTCCGACAGGACGCGCATCACCACCCCACGGCAGGGTCGTCGTCGCCGAGGGCGTGGTCGAGCAGCTCACCCAGCTGGTCGACCTGGGCCGGGGACAGGTTCCGGAACGAGGACTCGATGACGTCGTCCACGAGCGACTGCCCTTCGGCGCGCAGCCGCGCGCCTTCGCCGGTGAGCCGGTGCCGCACGGCCCGGCCCGGCCCCGGGACCCGCTCGATCAGCCCGCGGTCGGCCATCCGGGTGGCCAGCGAGCCGAAGGACTGGTCGGTCTGGAAGGTCAGCACCGCCAGCTCGTGCAGGGACGCGTCGGGCTCGCGGTGCAGGTGCCGCAGCGTGTCCCACTGCACGAGCGAAAGCCCCAGCGGCGCGAGCGCCCGGCTCAGCGCGCGGTGGTGGCGGTACTGCAGGCGTTTGACGGCCAGGCCGACGTCACCGGGGCGGTACTTCATGCGGCTCACCTTAGCTCATCGAAGACAGGTTGCTTATCTAAAGAAGTTTATATAAGGTTCCTTAGGTAGGTCTCCGCCGATCCCGAGAAGGAACCATGACGACCCTCCCCGCCGCCGGCTCGCTCCGGCCCACCCGCACCGAAACCCACACCCTCGGCCCGGTCGAGGTGACCGTCCAGGACCGCGACCGCACCCGCCCGTTCCTGCTCCTGCACGGCGGTGGCGGCGTCGCGACGATGGCCGGCTTCGCCGACCTGCTCGCCGAGCGCACCCACTCCCGCGTGCTGCTGCCCACCCACCCCGGGTTCGGCGGCACCCCGAAGCCCGACAGCCTGAACAGCGTCGCCGACCTGGCCGGGGTGTACGTCGACCTGCTGGAGCGGCTCGACCTCACCGACGTGACCGTGCTCGGCAACTCCTTCGGCGGCTGGCTGGCCGCCGAAATCGCCCTCCGGAAGAGCCCGCGGGTCAGCGGCGCGGTCCTCGTCGACGGCATCGGCATCGAGGTCGAGGGCCAGCCGATCACCGACGTCAGCGGCCTTTCCCCGGCCGAGCTGCGGGCGTTCTCCTTCCACGACCCGAGCAAGGCGCCGGTCCCGCCGGGCGGGGGCACCGGCCCGAGCCCCGACGTGCGCGCGCTGATCGGCTACACCGGGCCGGCGATGGCCGACCCGACGCTCGCCAAGCGGCTCGGCGACATCGACATCCCGGTCCACGTGCTGTGGGGCGAAAGCGACGGCATCGCCGGCCCGGGGTACGGCCGGGCCTTCGCCGACGCCATCCCGCTGGCGAAGTTCACCCTGCTGCCCCGCACCGGTCACCTGCCGCAGGTGGAGACACCCGAAGAGCTGCTCGGCGCGTTGCTCGACCTCTGACCATTCCCGAAGGAGAACCCCGTGAGCACTCCCTTGAGCGTGACCCGGATCGGGCACGCCTGCCAGCTGATCGACGTCGGCGGGATCCGCGTCCTGACCGACCCGTGGTTCACCGAGACCGCCACCTACCACCAGGGCGAGCCGGTGGCCTCGACCGTGGAGTCCCTCGGCGGGGTCGACGCGGTCGTGGTCAGCCACGAGCACTACGACCACTGCGACCTCGACGCGCTCGTCGCCGGCGGCTTCGACCTCGGCACGCCCCTGGTCGGGCCGGGCACGGTCGCGGCCATCGCACGGGACAAGGGCTTCCGCGACGTCCGCGCCATCGAAGCGTGGGAGGCGACGACGGTCGGCGACCTGACCGTGACGGCGGCGCCGGGCAAGCACGGCGTCCACGAGGTCACGTTCGTCATCCAGGCCCACGGCCGCACGGTCTTCTTCGGCGGCGACTCGCTGCGGGTGCCCGAACTGGACACCATCCCCGACCGGTTCGGGCCGGTCGACCTGGCCATCCTGCCCACCAACGGCCTGTGCGTCCGGCCGCTGGACCTGCGTCAGGTGGTCATGGACGCCGAGGAGGCAGCGGGGCTGACGGCCGCGCTGAAGCCGGCGCTGGCGGTGCCGCACCACTACGCGTTCCACAGTGGACGGCTGGGCGACCGGATGCTCACGAAGGCGGACCAGGACCCACGCCACTACGCGGACGCGGTGGCGCGCCTCGCCCCGGAGATCGAGGTCCGGCTGGTGTTGCCCGGAACCGTGGTGACGGTCCCGTGAGTGAGGGTCGGTTCACCCCGGAGATCATCTCGCGCGGTTCTTCGGGAAGTCGGCGCAGCACAGTTACCGATCCCTTGCGGGCGCCCCGGCGAGAGCCGACAAGGACATCCCCAGCGCCACACCGATCATCGTGAGCACACCCCGCGGCCAGAAGATGTGACTGTCGAGAAAGGACACGCTCGCGACCAGGAGAACCACGCCACCCGGCACCGCCGCCCACCACCCCGCGCGCACGACGACCGCGGCCACGACAAACCCGTTGGCGACGAGAAAACACCCCGCCCCGATGAGCCCGAGCAGGTCGCCGATCTCGAACAGGGCGCCGACGACCGGGGTCGCGCCGTGCTGGGCGTGGACCACCGTGCCCGCCGCGATGCCCGCGACCGCGTCGAGCGCGCCGTAGAACGCCGCGTACCCGTACGCCGCCAGGCGGCCGGGCCACCGGAGCCACCGGGGCGCCGGAGCCAGCAGGACCCATTGCGCCACCGCCAGGAGCGGGAAGACCGGGAGCAGGATGACGTGCAGCGTCACCCACCAGGGCGCGGTGGCCGCGTCGAGCACCCCGGGGTGGACCGCGCCGAAAGCCGCGAGCAGGAGCCCCGGCACCGCGAAGAGAACACTGCGTGACTTGACCACCGGGTGACCCTAACCCCGGCGCTCCGGCAGCTGACGGCGTTCGCGCAGGCGGGCGAGGTCCTCACGCATGTCCGTGGGCAGGAGCTCGGCCATCTGCTCGGGCCGCAGCGGCAGGTCGAGCAGGCTGAGCTTGACGCGGCTGCGCTGCGCGTGCCGGCCGGGGTCCAGGCGCACCACCTGGGCCGCGTCCGGGCGCAGCGTCGCCGTCAGCGGCGTGGCGGCTTCGAGCGGCCGCCACGCGTTCCCGTCGACGCGCAGCATCGGCGCGGCGCTGCGGGCCACCCCGCGCAGCGTGACGACGTCGCGGGCGGGCAGCACGATCGAGCGGCTGACCCCGGACATCGACGCGACCGGGGTCACCGCGAGCACCTCCGCCGCCGGGGAGATCACCGGCCCGCCGGCCGCGTAGTTGTACGCCGTGGAGCCGGTCGGGGTGCTCAGGATCAGCGCGTCACAGCGGTAGTAGCCGAACTGCGCCCCGTCGACGAGCAGGTCGACCTCGACCGTCGCCCCGGGGGTGGCCCCGCCGACGACCACGTCGTTGAACGCGACCGCCGTCGCGTCCCCTTCCGCCAGCACGATGCAGCTGTGCGGCTCGACTTCGAAGTCCCCGGCGTGCACCCGCTCCAGCGCCCCGGCGAGCTCAGGGGGCGAGATCTCGACGAGGAAGCCGACGTTGCCGTAGTTCACCCCGAGCACCGGCACCGGCCGCTCGACGGCCAGCCGCATCGCGCCCAGCATCGTGCCGTCCCCGCCCAGGCTGACCACGGCGTCCACCCCGGCCGCGAACTCGGCGTCGGACACCACCGGCACGCCGGCTCCGACCTGCGCGGCGTCCGTCTCCCGCGCCAGCAGCCCGACCCCGTGCCGCTCGGCGAACGAGACCAGCACCTCGACCGAATCCCGCACCGGCTTCCGCGGGTGCGCCACCACCCCGACGCGGCCGATCCCGAAGTCTCCCATGAGGCCATTCTGGCCGGTCGGAGCCCGGAGCGCTCCCCCGCCCACCCGCACGGGCGTCCTCTGTGGACGACTTTCGCCGCAGGCCAACGGGTTTCCCGGCGTTAGGCCGTCCGGCGCAACCGGCCGCCCGCCTACGGAGCCGCTTAGCCCGGCGGCGGCGTGGGTATTCCTCCCGGTATGGGAACTTGGGGCAAGCGGCTCGTCGTTCTGGCTGTGGCGGTGGTGGTTTTGGCGGCGGCGGCACTCGTCGCGTCGGCCGTGCACCTGTTGCCCCAGCTGCGCAACCCGTTCGCCGAAAAGACCGAGGAGCACTCAGGACCGGTGCTGCTGCAGTCGATCGTGGAGCTCTCTCGCTACGAGGCGGCGAGCGGTTCGTTCCAGGTGGTTGTCGACATCTCGACCAGCTCGGTCCTGCCCAGCTTCCTGGTGGGCAGCGACACGCTGTTCATCGGCGTCGGCACGGACAACGCCTTTGTCGACTTCTCCAAGCTGAAGGGTGACGCGGTCAAGGTTTCCGACGACCGCCAGTCCGCCACGGTCACCCTCGGACACGCGCAGCTGGAGCCGGCCACGCTGGACGTCCACCAATCGCACGTGTACGCGGAGCGGCAGGGCCTGTTCACCAAGATCAACGACTTCCTCAGCGGGAACCCGAACTCCCAGCAGGCCTTGTACGAGCTCGCCCAGAAGCAGATCCAGGGCGCGGCCGCGAAGAGCACGCTGGTGGCCGACGCCGAGCGGAACACGAAGACGATGCTCACCGGGCTGCTGCAGTCCCTGGGGTTCAAGAACATCACGGTGAACTACGCCGAGAACCCCAGCGGCTGACCCCGCGTCGCCGGTCCGGCGGGCGCCGCCCACCGGACCGGCCGCGGTGCTAGTGCGGCTGTTGCTGCTGTTCCTTCTTGTCCTCTTCGGCCCACGCGGCCTCGGCCTGCATCTGGATGTCGGTGAGCCCGCGGTCGACCTGGACGATGTCCTTGCCCGCCCAGCCGACGAAGTTCTTCGAGCTCTTGGCGTCGGAGAGGGACTTCAGCATCGGGTAGTAGTCCGGGTGCTTGGCCTTCAGCCAGTCGTCGACGAACTTCATCTTCTTGTAGCTGTCGCCGAACTTCGTCTTCAGCCAGTCCTCGTGCTTCTTGATCGTCGAGACGTCGTGGTCGCTCAGGTGCGACTTCGGCGGCGTCGGCTTGGGCGGCTCCGGCGGCTTCGGCAGCGGCCGCGAGAAGTTCGGCGTGGTGCCGTCACCCGGCGGCCGGGTGCTCGGCGTGCCGCCGCCGGTGGTCGGCGGGCCGTCGTGCGTGACCGCGGTGCCCGGCGGCGGCAGCGGCCGCGAGAAGTTCGGGGTCGTGCCGTCACCCGGGGGCCGGGTGCTGGGCGTGGCACCGCCGGTGGTGGGCGGGCCGTTGTGGGTGATCGCGGTGCCCGGCGGCGGCATCGGCGTCATCTCGTGACCCGCGCCCGAGGAGCCCGGCTTCCCCTTGACCAGCTTCGACAGCCCGGTGAGCCGGGCCAGCGTGCGACCGGCGTAGGAGATGACCTTGGCGAGCTTCGCCATCATCGCCGCGACCTGCACCGAGACCGTCGCGACGCACTTGGTCACGCCGACCGCGATCGACGCGCCGAACGTCGGGATGGCGAGCGCGAGGGCGATGAGCATCGTGGAGATGATGTCGCCGAGGATGGTCGTGATGATGTCGCGCAGCAGCGAGCGGACCGCGCCGATCAGGGCCCCGGTGGTCTCGACCATGTAGCCGGCGACGTCGGCCGCCTTGGCGTTGGCGTCGATCCAGCCCTTCCGGTCGTTGATCGACTTCAGGAAGCTGTCGTAGCCCTTGCCCTGCCACTGGGTGATCGTCGACTTGAGGGTCTCGTCGAGCTCGGTGCCGGTGTGGCGCAGCGACTCGCCGATCTTGTGCAGCTCGTTGGCGACCTTCGTGACCTCGGCCGGGTTGCCCGCGACCTGGTCCAGCGGCCACTTCAGGAAGGAGACGTGCTCGATCAGCCAGCCCAGCCCGGCCGCGATCAGCTTGGCCAGGGGGTCCATGGCGAACGCGACGGTGTCGAGCACGGCGCTGATGACGTTGATGCCCAGCTCGACGCTGACGGCCGCGAGGTCACCGCCGTGCTCGGTCTGGACCTTGCCGATCGAGTCGCCGACCTGCTTCCAGCTGTCGAAGACGCCGGCGCCGGTCGTCGAGTTCGATGCCGTGATGGGAACGGTCACTTGCCCAGCTCCGTCTCGAAGGTGCTCAAACCCTTGGCGGTGTTCGAGTCGTGGGTCGCGTACGTGTCGGCGGCCTTCTTGACGTCGTCGGCGGACTTGCCGATGTCCCCGACGAGCTTGCCGATCTCCCCGGCGATCACGCCCATGGTGATGCGCGAAGGCACGGCGAGCACCTGCGCGAGCAGGATGCCGAACGCGGCGTTGTCGAACCCGTTCGCCGCCTGCATCCGGTTCGCGGCCTCCTGCACCGCCGGCTGTGTGGTGCCCGACAGGAACTGGCTGAACTTCTGCAGCTCGTTCGGGTCGACCGTGAAACCGTCTCCGGAAACCACTGGTTCTCCTCCTCCTACCAGGGGTTGCTCTCGCCGTCGTCCTCCGGCTCGGGCCGGGGACGGCGGCGCGGCTGACCACGCTGCGGTTGCGGTGGGCTCGGCGGCTGCGGACGCGAGGGCGGCGGCGGGCGGTCCCCGCCCTCCGGCATGAACTTGGCGTTGGCGTCCGGCGGTGTTCCCTCGTCCGGCTCGGGCGCCGGCAGGAACTCCGACAGCAGCTCGCGCGCCGCGGAGCTCTCGCCGACCATGCCGTCGAACGCGTCGGCGACCTGGGCCGAGACCTTCTGCTGCGCGCGGCCGATCAGCTGCATCACCAGGCCGGACAGGGCTTGCGGGGACCGCTCGTACGCGCGGGGGCCGAACCGGAGGTCCTGCAGGACCCCGCTCGGGCCGACGGTCACCTGGACCGCCCCGTCCGGCGCCTGCACGGTGGCGACGGCGGACTGGAGCCGTTCCTGGGCCGCCGCGGCCTTGGCCTGAATCTGCTCGAGCTCGGCGTTGAACGCGGCCAGCGGGTCGCCATCACCGCCGCCGGGGGGCACTGACTGTGTCAATTTGTCCTCGTCGCGAGAAAGATCTGGAGTGCTGAGAAGTCAATCAGCGCCGTTCTAACTCGAGATGACACGCACAGAGCCGCCGGCTGAACGGGGCGTGGATCGGCGTGGTTTTCCTCGGGAACGGCCGGCGATACCGGACAAAACACCGGCGGCTCCCGAAGGCCGCGACCAGCCGCCTCAGTGACAGATCGCGACACGGCGACGGCTTTCCGCGCAGGTGCCGGTCGAAGAACGCCCCGACGTAGGCCCGGGTGATGGCCTGGACGCGTTCCGCGGTGGTGGTCGCGGGGAGGCCGCCCCGGCCGGCGAACGGCGCGACATCGGTGAACGACGGTGCACCGTGCCCGCTACCTCGACCCAGCGTCGCACTTCCGACCGCATGGCGACCGGTCGGCTCGGGCAGGTGGAGTGCCGGGACCGCGGCGGCGGGCGCCGCGGAGGCGAACGCCCCCAGCGGGAAGCTTCGCAGGTCGTCGCGCGCGGCTCACTGGTGCAAGCAGGTGCACGGCCGGCCCACCCGCCCGCTGACTCGCACTGCGGATTGAGTGCACGCATGTACACTCAACAAGCATGGTGCACACCGAGGTCGTGACCACCCGTCCCGGACGGGGTGACGCCTGATGGCCGAAGTGGGGATGCGGCCGCCGGCGTCGCCGCTGCGGCGGCGGGCCCTGCGCGCGCTGCGCTGGCTGTTCACGCCGTTGCGGCCGGACGACTACCTGGAACTGATCAACCCCCTGTGGTCGACCCGGGAGCTGCGCGGGCGGATCGAGCACGTCCGGCCCGAACGCGGCGGCGCGGCGACCGTGCTGATCCGCCCCGGGTTCGACTGGGTCGGGCACGAGCCCGGGCAGTACGTGCGGCTCGGCGTGGTCATCAACGGCGTCCACCACTGGCGCGCGTACTCGCTGACGTCGAGCCCGGACCGCGCGGACGGGCTCATCTCCGTCACCCCCAAGAAGGTCGACGGCGGTGTCGTCTCGCCGTACCTGGTCGAGCGGGCGCACCCCGGCGAGGTCGTGCGGCTCGGTGAGGTCGAAGGCTCCTTCACCCTGCCGGAGCGCCTCGACCGCGGGCTGCTGTTCGTCACCGCGGGCAGCGGCATCACGCCGGTCATGAGCATGCTGCGGCACCTCGACCCGGGCCCCGGCCTGCGGGACGTCGTCCACGTGCACTCGGCGCGGGACGCCGACGGGGTCATCTTCGGCGAAGAGCTGGCCGCGCTGGAGAACCGGCACGACGGCTTCCGGCTCGAACTGCGCATCACCAGCCGGGACGGCCGGTTCTCCCCCGCCGAGCTCGACACGCTGTGCCCGGACTGGCGCGAGCGGGAAACCTACGGCTGCGGGCCCGGCGAGCTCCTGGATTCCCTGCAGGCGCACTGGAAGAGCCACGGCGACGTCGACCGGCTCCACCACGAGCGGTTCCAGCCGATCGTCGGCGGCGAAACCGCCGACGGGACGGGCGGCACCGTGCGGTTCGCGCACCGGAACCTCGACGCGGACTGCCCGCCCGGCACCCCGATCCTCGTCGCGGGCGAGAACGCGGGAGTCGAGATGCCGTTCGGCTGCCGGGTCGGGGTCTGCCACACCTGCGTGCTGCCGATCCGGGAGGGCCGGATCCGCGACCTGCGCACCAACGCCGTCAGCGAGAAGCACAACGAGATCGTGCGCACCTGCGTGCACGGCGCCGAAGGCCGGGTCACGGTCGAACTCTGAGCGGAGAAGGGAACCCATGTCCTCGACGACGACAACGCTGCCCCCGAAGAGCGCACACCCGTTCGCCCACCTGAGCGCGGACCAGCTGGCCGAGCTCGCCCGCGAGTTCGACGCCATCCACGACCGGGTGCGCGCCGACCTGGGTGACCGCGACCGCCGGTACATCAAGGGCGTCATCCGGCTGCACCGGCAGATCGCGGTGGCCGGCCGGGCGCTGCTGCTCGGCTCCCGGTCCAAGGTGGCCTGGACGGCGGGCACCGGCTGCCTGGCGGTCGCGAAGATCCTGGAGAACATGGAGATCGGGCACAACGTGCTGCACGGCCAGTGGGACTGGATGAACGACCCGGACATCCATTCGTCCACTTGGGACTGGGACACGGCTTCGACCGCGACGGCGTGGAAGCATTCGCACAACTACATCCACCACACGTACACGAACATCCGCGGCAAGGACAAGGATCTCGGCTACGAGATCATGCGCATCGACCCGCACCAGAAGTGGCACCCGGCGTACCTGGCGCAGCCGCTGTACAACCTGCTGCTGATGGCGTTCTTCGAGTGGGGCGTCGCGGTGCACGACCTGGACGTCGAAGCCATCCGCGCCGGCGAGAAGCCGATGAAGGACGTCTGGCACGACCTCAAGGGCATCTCCGGCAAGGCCCGCGACCAGGTCCTCAAGGACTACGTCGGCTGGCCGCTCGTCAGCGCGCTCGCCGCGCTCGCCGTGGGCCGGCTCCGGAAGGGCGCGCCGCGGGGCGAGCTCGACGCCGCCCGCGCGGAAGGCGGCGGGACGTTCGCCGCGACCTTCCGGGCGAACTTCACCGCGAACATCATCCGCAACCTCTGGGCGCACTCGATCATCTTCTGCGGCCACTTCCCCGACCAGACCTACACGTTCAGCCAGGACGAGGTGCGCGACGAAACCCGCGGCGGCTGGTACGTCCGGCAGCTCGTCGGCGCGGCGAACATCACCGGGTCACCGTTGTTCCACCTGCTGAGCGGAAACCTCGGCTACCAGGTCGAACACCACCTGTTCCCCGACATGCCCAGCAGCCGCTACGCCGAGATCGCCCCGCAGGTGCGGGACATCTGCCGCCGGTACGGCCTGCCGTACAACACCGGGCCGCTGTCCCGGCAGCTCGGCACGGTGCACCGAACGATCCTGCGGCTGGCCTTCCCGGGCGGGCGGCCGCGGCCGAAGCCCGGCCCTTACGAAGGCGGCTGAGCGTCCCGCACCAGGGGCAGGAAGAGCTCGTCGACGATCGAGCGGATCCGCGCGGGCTTCAGCGGTTCGAGGTTCATCAGCAGGTCGTGGCGCACGAGGTCGAACGGCATGGCGAGGACCGCCGCCGGAACACGGCCGAGGTCGAGCTCGCCGCGGTCGTGGGCCCGCCGGTAGAGGGCGCGCAGCGGGGGAAGCCGGTCCTGGGCCAGGACCTTGTCGCGGGCCTGGGCGGGCGTGAGACCGGTGTCGGCCAGCAGTCCGGAGAAGGCGGCGGCCGCGGCGACGGCGAAGAAGCCGGCCAAGGCGTCACTCAACGCCGTCAGCTGGGCGAGCAGGTCGCCGCGCAGTGAGCCGGTGTCGGCGACCTCGACCGGGTGCGTGCTCCGGTGGTGCTCGATCGAGGCGAGCACCACTTCGTCCTTGTTGGCCCAGCGGCGGTAGAGGACCGGCTCGCTGGTGCGGGCGCGCACGGCCACCGACTCCATCGTCAGGCGGGCGTACCCGGCCTCGACCAGCTCTTCCCAGCCGGCGGCCAGCAGCTCCGCCTCGAGCTGCTTGCCGTGCCGGCGGCGGCGGGCGGGTTCGGTGACCATCCTCGGCACGATAGAAAGGTTTGCCTTTCTCCGCAACCGCGGCTACCGTCGTTAGAAAGTGATTCCTTTCTTGACGGGAGTGCATGATGACCGAGGTCCTGATCGCCGGCGCCGGGCCCACCGGGCTGACGCTGGCGTGCGAGCTCGCCCGGCTCGGTGTCCCGTTCCGGCTGGTCGAGGCCGCGCCCGGCCCGCAGCCCGGCTCGCGCGGCAAGGGTGTCCAGCCGCGGACGCTGGAGGTGTTCGAGGACCTGGGGGTCGTCGACCGCGTGCTCGCGAACGGCCGGCCGGCGATGCCGATCCGGGCGACCGCGCTCGACGGCCGGGTGACGCTGACCGGCGCCGAGCCGTCGCGGCCCGGCGTCCCCTACCGGGCCGGCCTGATCACGCCCGAATGGCGGGTCGAAGAGGCACTCCGGCTACGGCTGGAGGAGCTCGGCGGGAAGGTCGAGTTCGGCGCCGAGCTCACCGGCTTCGAGCAGTCGGACGACTCCGTGACGGCGACGGTCTCGACGGGAACCATCACCGCACGCTGGCTGGTCGGCTGCGACGGCGGCCACAGCGTCGTCCGCAAACAGGCCGGGATCGGCTTCGAGGGTGAGACCCGCGAGGAGGTGCGGATGATCGTCGCCGACCTCGCCGTCGACGGCCTCGACCGCGACGCGTGGCACCTGTGGCAGCACGAGGAAGGCATGGTCGGCCTGTGTCCGTTGCCCTCGACCGGCGTCTTCCAGTACCAGGCCGTCCTCGCGCCGGGCCAAGATCCGGAGCTCGGCCTCGCGAACCTGCAGGCGATCCTCGAGCGCCGCACCGGCCGCACCGACCTCCGGCTGCACAGCCCGGAGTGGAAGTCGTTGTGGCGGGCCAACATCCGCCTGGCCGACCGTTACCGCGAAGGCCGGGTGTTCCTCGCGGGCGACGCGGCGCACATCCACTCCCCCGCCGGCGGCCAGGGGATGAACACCGGCATCCAGGACGCGCACAACCTCGCCTGGAAGCTCGCGAGGGGCACACCCGCCCTGCTCGACAGTTACGGCGCCGAGCGCCGGCCGATCGCGGAGGGTGTGCTCGCGCTGTCGAACGCGCGGCTGGCGCAGGCCATCGAGGAGAAGGGAATCCCGCTCCGCCGCGACGCGGAGACCATGCAGCTTTCCCTCGGTTACCGGGGCTCGGCGTTGGCTCGCGACGACCGTGAGGAGACGGCGCCGCTCCGCGCCGGTGACCGCGCTCCGGACGCGACAGGCTTGCGGACGGCGGAGGGCGACCGGCGGCTGTTCGAGCTGACCCGCGGCGGGCAGTTCACCCTGGTGGACTTCGGCTCCGCGGCGGCGATCGAGGTGAAGACCGTGCGTGTCGTCGGCACGCCTTCCGGGCCTGGTGAAGTCACCGACACCGAGGGGCAGCTGGCGGCCGCGTACGGTGCGACGGAGCGAAGTCTTGTGCTGATCCGGCCCGACGGTTACGTCGGGCTGATCTCGGACGCCGGTGATGCCTCGGCGGTGACGGACTACCTCGCCGCGGTCGGCTGACTCGCATCGCGGCAGGCTCGAACCTGGCACCGGCAGCCCCACCCGAGGACCGATTAGGTTTCCGCGCCGCGCTCGTCTGTACCTACGAGACCCACTCACGAGAGGCTGGCAGCATGCGGAAACTGATCTTCGGGATGAACGTGACCGTCGACGGCTACATCGCCGCGCCCGGAGACGACATCGGGTGGAGCGGGCAGCCGAGCGAGGAGCTCTTCCGGTTCTGGCTCGAGCAGGAACTGGCGATCGACGTCTCCCTCTACGGGCGCAAGCTGTGGGAGGCGATGAGCTCCTACTGGCCGACCGGCGACCAGCAGCCCGGCGCCACCCCGGCGGAGATCGCCTTCGCGCGCAACTGGCGGGACACGCCCAAGGTCGTGTTCTCCTCGACCGTCGACAAGGTCGACTGGAACACCCGCCTGGTCACCGGTGACGCGGTCGCCGAGATCACCCGGCTCAAGGCCGAGGACGGCGGCCCGATGAGCGTCGGCGGTGCGACGCTCGCCGGGGCCGCCCTGCGCGCCGGGCTCGTCGACGAGTACACGATCGTCACCCATCCGGTCCTGGTCGGCGGCGGCACGCCGTTCTTCACCGCGCTGGACAGCTGGGCGAACCTGAACCTCGTCGAGACGCGGGCCTTTCCCGGCGGCGCGGTGCTGACCCGGTACGAGACGAGGCGATGAGCGCCCTGCCCCCGATCACAGGGTCGGGGGCAGGCCCAGCCATGGTTTGTCCGTGGCGTCGAACCCGGTGAGCTCGGCGATCTGCCCGTCGGCGATGTGCAGGACCGCGACGTTCAGCAGGCGGTGCTCCGCGTCGCCGGCGGTGCGGACGTACAGCCCGGCCGCCGGCATGCGGTTGACCGTCGTGATGATCCCGCGCCAGTCGTCGTAGCCGGGCTGGAAGAGCCCGCCCGAGACCCAGCCGTCCGCCGCATCCTTGGCCCCTCTGACCACGGTGCCCGGATCGGGCAGCATCGCGAAACGCAGGTCGGCGCGCAGCAGGGACATCAACGCGTCGAGGTCGTTCCGCTCGTGGGCGTCGATGTAGGACTTCACCACGCCGCGCTCGTCGTCCGACAGCTCGCGCGTCGCCGGGCTCCGCCAGTCGAGGCGGCGGCCCGGTAGTTGCTCCCGCATCGTCACCCGCGCCCGCTGCAGCGCGCTGGTCACCGACGCGACCGTCAGCTCGAGCGCGTCGGCCGCCTTCGGCGCCGGCCAGCCGAGGACGTCACGCAGCACCAGCACCGCCCGCTGCCGCGGCGGCAGGTGCTGGACGGCGACGATGAACGCCAGCTCGATCGTCTCCCGCGCCACCACCGACTCCTGCGGGTCCTCGGGGAGCATCCGGTCGGGGTAGGGCTGCAGGTACAGCAGCTCGGAGCCGGGTTCCGACAGCCCGGCCGGCACCGGGGTCCGGTCGTCGCGCTTCTCCAGGAAGTCGAGGCAGGCGTTCGTCGCGATCCGGTACAGCCAGGTCCGCAGCGCGGCGTCGCCCTTGAACGACTCCCGCTTGTGCCACGCCCGCAGGAACGTCTCCTGCGTGACGTCCTGGGCGTCGTCGTAGTTGGCGAGCATCCGGTAGCAGTGCATCTGCAGCTCACGCCGGTGGCGCTCGGTGACCAGCGCGAAGCCCGCCGTGTCGCCGGAACGGGCCGCCGCGATGAACGTGGCCTCGTCGGCACCCGGCGGTCTGGCGTCGGTCATGGACCGCATCCTTCCACCGGCGCCCCGGACTAGCCCAGTTCCGTGCTCTTGCTCAGGTCTTCCCAACGGGTGAAGTCGCGCTGGAGGGCGTCCAGCTTGCCGCGGGCCACCTTCAGCGCGGCCGTGCCGAGGAGCAGGCGCAACGGCGGCTCGTCGGCTTCCAGCACCGTGACGATCGCTTCGGCGGCGCGGGCCGGGTCACCCGGCTGGCTGCCGTAGGTGGCCAGCGTCGCCGCACGGCGTTGGCCCGCCGTCTCGGCGTAGTCGTCGATGTGGTTCGGCGACTGCTTCATCGACGGGCCGGACCAGTTCGTGCGGAAGGCGCCGGGCTCCACAATGGTCACTCCGATGCCCAGCGGGACGACTTCGGCGGCCAGCGACTCGGACAAGCCTTCCACGGCGAACTTCGTCGCGTGGTAGTAGCCGGTCGCGCCGAACCCGGCCAGGCCGCCGAGCGAAGAGATGTTGACCACGTGCCCGGACCGCCGGGCGCGCATGCCCGGCAGCACGGCCTTGGTCACCTCGGCGAGCCCGAAGACGTTGGTGTCGAACAGCGCGCGCACCTCGGCGTCGTCCCCCTCCTCGACGGCGGCCAGGTAGCCGTACCCGGCGTTGTTGACCAGGACGTCGATCCGGCCGAACGCCGCTTCGGCCCGCTTGACCGCTTCGGCGACCTGCGCGGGATCCGTGACGTCGAGGGGCAGCGCCACCGCCCGGTCGCCGTGGCGGGCGACCAGGTCGGCGACCGTCTCCGGGTCGCGGGCGGTGACGGCGGCGCGCCAGCCGCGGTCCAGGACGTGCGTCGCGAGGGCGCGGCCGAGGCCGGTGGAACACCCGGTGATGAACCAGACGGGGGCGGTGGTGAGTGTCATGAGGACTCCTCGGTGTCGGTTTCCGCTTGCCCGGCCCACGTTCGCGCCGGGCGGCGGCGACTGCCAGCCGTCCCGTCTTCCTGGGACCGGCGGTACCAGGCAGCGCCGGTCCCGGCCGGGCACACTGGACGGCATGGTGGACACCGAATTCGGGCAGGCGGTGCGGCGCTGGCGGGACCGGGTTTCGCCGGACGCCGTGGGCCTGCCCGCCCGCGGGCAGCGGCGCGCGGCCGGGCTGCGGCGAGAGGAACTGGCCCTGCTCGCCGGGATCTCGGTCGACTACGTCACGCGGCTCGAGCAGGGCCGGGCGTCGCACCCGTCGGTCCAGATCGTCGAGACCCTCGCCCGGGCCCTGCGGCTGTCCCGGATCGAGCGTGAGCACCTGTTCCACCTGGCCGAGCTGGCCCCGCCCGGGCCGGACACGGTGCCCGCCTACCTCACCCCGAGCGTCCAGCGCCTGCTCGACCGGCTGACCGGCACCCCCGTCGCGGTGTTCGACGCGTGCTGGACGCTGCTGGTCGCCAACCCGCCGTACGCGGCCCTGATGGGCGACCCGACCGGGTGGCGCGCGCACGAACGCAACGCCGTGTGGCGCAACCTGGTCGGCCCGGGCACCCGGGTCCGGCACACGCCGGAGTCGCGGCGGGCGATGGAACGCAGCCTGGTCGCCGACCTGCGGTCCGCCGCGGGCCGGTATCCAGCCGACCGGCAGCTGCGGCGGCTGGTCGCCGAGCTGCGCGCGCACAGCGACCGGTTCGGCGAGCTCTGGGACTCGGGCGCGGTGGAGCACTACGAGAGCGCGCGCAAGACCGTCGACCACCCCGAGGTGGGGGCGCTGCTGCTGGACTGCGACATGCTCACCGTCGCGGGCAGCGACCAGCGGATCATGGTCTACACCGCCGAGCCCGGATCCGACGACGCCGAGCGCCTCGCGCTGCTGTCCGTGCTGGGCACCCAGGCGATCACGCCGGGCTGAACACCCGCACTACCGCTCGAGCGGAATCGCGATGCCACCGCCGTAACGCCGCTGCTCGGCCTCGTCAAGCATCGCCGCCGCCACCGTCGCCCGGCTCACCCGCGCCGGGAAAAACCGCCGCGGCGCGGAAGCCAGCGGCACCGTGCGCCTCGCCGGGCTGAGCTCGCCGGTGGACAACGGCCCGGCGTGGAAGACCGTGCCGCCGGCGGCGCGCACGATCGTGTCCGCCGTGGTGCGGTCGTCCATCTCCTTCTTCATGAACGTCTTCAGCAGCCCGCGGGTGAAGGCGCCGGCCTGTGATGCCGACTCGCCGGTGCCGAAGGCCGCGAGCCAGACGATGAACTCGGGGTCGGCTTCGACGGCCGCCCGGGCTCCCGCGGTCAGCGCGCCGGGCGCGTCCTTGCCGCTGATCCCGAGTCCGGAAAGGACGACCCGTGCGCCTTTGAGCGCCCGGCCGATGGAGTCCGGGTCGAGGACGTCGCCGGCCACCCGGGTCACCGGCAGCGTGATGCGGTCCGGGTTGCGGGCGACGGCCGTGACGCTGTGCCCGCGTTCCAGCGCCTGGCGCGTCAGTTCGGCTCCGGTGGCGCCACTGGCGCCGAGAATCGTGATTTCCATGGTCTTCCCCGGTCAGTTCACTGTGGACAGAACGCCGAGCGCGGCGGTGTGCAGCGCGGGCGGGGCGGCGAGGATGCCGGTGCTGCCGGGGTGCCACGGCGCGCCGGCGAGGTCGGTCACGGTCCCGCCGGCCTCGGTGATGAGCAGGGCGCCGGCGGCGACCCCGGGCAGCGTCGGCTCGTACTGCCAGAAGACGTCGGCGTGCCCGGCGGCCACGAGCAGCATCGGGAAGGTCGACGGCACGGTCGCGCGGACCAGCAGGGTGTTGCCCAGCATCGCCGTGATCGACTCGCCGATCCGGCGGTAGGTCTCGCTCTGACCGGCTTCGGCCTGCCCGGTGGTGGCGATGGCGACACTGAGGTCGGTCTTGGCGGAGACGCTCAGCCGCCGCCCGTTCACGAACGCTCCGCCGCCGCGGACGGCGGTGTGCAGCACGTCGCCGACCGGCTGGTACACGGCCGCCAGCACCGGGACGCCGTCGCGGAGCAGGGTCGCGCTGACGCACCACTCCGGCAGCCCGTGCACGTGGTTGACGTTGCCCTCGACCGCGTCCACCGACCACCACTCCCCCGGCGGCAGCTCGGTGGTCTCCAGCTCGTCGGTCACCCAGCTCGCTTCCGGCCGGGCCCGCGCGAGGGCGGGCTGCAGGTCCTCACCCGAGGCCTTTTCGTTCGCCTCGCCCGCGGCGACCAGCCCGGCCCAGTCGGCCGGACGCGCGTCGGTGGAGTAGCGGGCGCGCAGCCGGCGGCCGGCGGCCCGCACCGCTTCGACCGCACCCGCGAGCACGGCGGCGTCGTCGGTTCCGGTCTGCGGGAAAGGAGTGGTGGCGGTCATGGTGTGCCCCGTTCGTCGAAGGAAAAGCTGATGTCTTCGACGGTAGGCAGAAATGCCGTTGACTTCAAATGCATCTTTTGCACTTGATGATTTACCCAGACGCACTTGAAGGTAGGATCCCTGGCATGCACCTGGACCTGAACCTCCTGACAGCACTGGACGCACTGCTGGAGGAGACCAGCGTGGCCGCGGCCGCGGACCGCCTGCACCTGTCGTCGCCCGCGATGAGCCGGACGCTCGGGCGGATCCGCAAAGTCACCGGCGACCAGATCCTCGTCCGGACGGGCCGCACGATGACCCCGACGCCGTACGCGCTCGAAATCCGCGCGCAGGTCCGGGATCTGGTGCAGCAGGCGGAAAGCGTGCTAGCGCCGGCGCGCGAGCTGGACCTCGCCGCGCTCGACCGCGTCTTCACCCTGATCTGCCACGACGCGATCAGCACCGCGCTGGGCCCCGGCTTGATCACGGCGGTGCACCGCGAAGCACCGAACGCCCGGGTGCGACTGCTCGCGGAAGGCCGCGCGGAGACCCACGAGCTGCGCCGCGGCCAGGTCGACCTCGAGCTCGGCAGCGCGGCGCCGGAGTCCCCCGAGATCCACTCGGAGACGTTCTTCGAGGACCGGCTGGTGCTCGCCGTGGCCGCGGACCATCCGTTCGCCCGGCGGAAGCCGAGCATGCGCCGCTACGCCGAGGCGACCCACGTGCGCGTCACCCGGCACGGGCAGCTCCGCGATCCGCTGGACGACGTCCTGGCCGAGCACGGGCTCGAACGCCGGATGGTCGCGACGACGCCGACGACCACGGCGGCGCTCGGGGTCGTCCGGCTCGGCGAGTTCGTCACCGTGGTGCCCGAGCGGATGTGCGGCGGGATGGTCGAGGCGCTGGGCCTGGTGACCGTGCCGCTGCCGCTGCCCGCGCCGCCGGCGCCGCTCGTGGTCCGCTGGCACCAGCGGTACGAAAACGACAAAGCGCACCGGTGGCTGCGGAACCGGGTCCGGGCCGCGGTTCAGGAGCTCGGCTGACCGGCTTCCGCCAGCTGACGCGCGTGTTCCCGCGTCTCGTCGTTCATCGGGAAGAAGCACTCGATGCGCAGCTCCTGCAGGGTCACGTCCTGCGGGGTGCCGAGCGTCGTCACGGTCGAGAAGTAGTCGAACCGCCGGTCGCCGGACGCGTAACGGATCGGCACGATCGGCAGCACCGGGACCGCCGCGTCGAGCGAGCGCAGTGACGACGGCACGCCCGGGTAGTCCAGCACCTCGTCGAGGACGCGCTGGGCGCGTTCGTCGGTGACACCGCCGAGCGCCTCCCGGCGCACGCGCCGGACCAGGGCCTCGGTGACCTCCGGCCAGTTCGTCACGTGCCGGCGGACGCCGTCCGGGTGGAACATCCGGCGCAGCACGTTCGCCGGGCCGGGCGCGGCCGCCGCCTGCCCGTCCTGGAGGTAGGCGAAGAACCGGCGGGCGGCGGTGTTGGTGTGCCGGATGTCCCAGCTCCGGTCCATCACCAGCGCGGGAAACGGTTCCTGCTGCGCGAGAATCGTGTCGAGCGCGTCGCGGACGGCGGCCAGCGAAGGTTCGTCCAATGCGGACTCCGGGTACTCCGGCGCGAACCCGGCCTTGAGCAGCAGGGTGTTCCGCTCGCGCAACGGCACGTCGAGCACCTCCGCGAGCTTCAGCACCATCGCGCGGCTGGGGTTCGCGCGCCCGGTTTCGAGGAAACACAGGTGGCGGATCGAGACGGCGGCCTCGGCGGCCAGAGCCAGCTGGCTCAGCCGCCGAGCACTCCGCCAGTGCTTGAGCAACGGGCCGACGTCAGACACCGCTCAAGTATCCCGCGCGCCACGCGTGCGGCCGCACCGCCGCCTCCAACGGCGGCCGGGCGACGTTCGCCGCGTAGTTCGTCATCACCGAGATCGCCACGCCGGTGACCACCTCGAACAGCTGCTGCGTCGTGAAGCCCGCCGCCGTCAAGGCCGTCACGGCCGCCTCGTCGAGGTGCCCGCGGTGCTCGATGAACGCGCGGGTCAGCGCCGACAGGGCCGCCATCCGCGGGTCGTCCGGCCGCTCGCCGCGGCGAATGGCCTCGACGACGGCCGGCTCGACACCGTCGGCGAGCGCCTCCAGCGTGTGGAACGCGACCGCCCACTCGCAGCCGTTCGCGACGGCGTTGGACAGCAGCAGGACCTGGCGCTCCGCGGGGGTGAAGGTGCCACCGCCCCGGAAGTGCCCGAACGCGGCGAAGAACGTGTTCAGCAACGCCGGGGAGTTCGCCATCAGGCCGGCCCCCTGCGGGACAAAACCGAACGCCTCCTGAAGGACGGAGAGCGGCTCCTTCACGGCGTCGGGCGCGGTGTTGACAGTGTGGATCGGGTACTGGGTCATGGCGACGAGTCTGCGGCGGCCGCGGCGGCGAACCAATTCCCCCGGAGGTAAATGCTGCTGCATTCGGCGGCTGACATGTCTTGTGGACAACGTTGACAGTGGTGGTTCCGGCTCGGGCGTGGACGAGGAGTGCGCGTGTTCCGATCAAAGTCGTCGAAGACGCTGGTGGCCCTCTTGACGGGCCTGGTCACGATCACCGGAACCGCCGCCGCGAAGGCCCCGCCGGCCCCGCGCGCGGACCAGGCTGTCGTCCAGGACGGCCACGCGCGGTTCGAGGTCCTGACCCCGACGCTGATCCGGCTCGAGTACGCCGGTGACGACCGTTTCCAGGACCAGACCACCTTCACCGCCGTCAACCGGTCGCAGCCGGCGCCGGCCTACACGACCACCGTGACCGGCGGCGTCCGCGAGATCCGGACCGCGAACCTCACCCTGCGGTACCGGCAGAACAGCGGCCCGTTCACCCGGGACAACACGTCGGTGCAGCTCACGACGACGAACGTCACCGCGGCTCCCCTGTTCCCGTCGTACTGCGCCTTCGGCACCGCCTGCGAGGCCGAGAACGGCGTGCCGACCGGGTCGACGTCGACCGCCTACGACCACGGCGGGTACACCGGTTCGGGTTTCCTCGCCGGGTTCGGCGCGACCGGGTCGGCCCTCGCCCAGGAGGTCTCCGCGGTGCCGGCGGCCGGGCAGTACCGGCTCACCGTCCGGTACGCGAACGCACAGGGCAGCGACGGCCAGAACACCACGCGCACCCTGTCGACCACCGTCAACGGCGCGCCCGGACCGCGGTTCACCCTGCCGACGACCGGATCCTGGGACACCTGGGCGACCGCTTCGGTGACGATCCCGCTCAACGCCGGGACGAACTCCGTCCGCGTCGAGCGGAAGTCCGGCGACTCGGGCAACGTCAACGTCGACAGCGTCGCCGTCACCACGGCCTCGGCGGGCTTTCCCGCCGCCGACACCTCGCTGCTGACCACGGCGTACGGCGCCGGCCCGAAGTCCGTGCTCGGCGGCTGGGACCGTTCGCTGGACAACCCCGAGGCCGTCCCGACACCGCAGCACCCCGGCCTGCTCGACCGCGACGGCTGGTACCTGCTCGACGACACCCGCGCGGCGCTGCTCAACGCCGACCGCACGGTCACCGACCGGCCTTCGCACGGCGCGCAGCCCTATCAGGACGGTTACTTCTTCGGCTACGGCAAGGACTTCAAGCAGGGCCTGGCCGACCTCAACTCGCTGACCGGCGGGACGGCGCTGCTCCCCCGGTCCGCCTACGGCGTCTGGTTCTCCCGCTACTTCGCCTATTCGGACAACGACTACCGCACGTCGCTGCTGCCGAAGTTCCGCTCGACGTTCACCCCGATCGACTGGCTGGTCGTCGACACCGACTGGAAGTCACCGTCGCAGTGGAACGGCTGGAACTGGAACACCGGGCTCTTCCCGGACCCACAGGGCTTCCTGAACTGGACCAAACAGCAGAACCTGGCCGTGTCGTTGAACATCCACACCTCGATCGCGGGCAACGACCCGCGGTTCGCGGCCGCGAACACCACGGCGGGCGGGCTGGTCCCCGACGGCGGGAACTACGTCTGGGACTGGTCGAACCCGGCCCACCTGCGGTCGTACTTCGACCTGCACAAGCCGTTCGACGCCCAGGGTGTCCGGACGTGGTGGCTGGACTACTGCACCGGCTGCGGCCGCTCGACGGCGTCCGATCCGGGGATCGCGCCGGACAACTTCATCAACCAGGCCTACGCCGACCACGCGGCGGCGCAGGGCCTGCGTGGGTTCTCCTTCGGCCGCATCGGCGGCGCGGAGCAGGGCGGCATCCACAGCAGTTACCCGCTCGGCCCGTGGTCGGAGCGGCGCAACACGCTCCAGTTCACCGGTGACACGCCGCTGAGCTGGGACATGCTCGCCTACGAAGCCCGCTTCACGCCGGACGAGGCCGCCGCCGGGCTCAGCAACGTCAGCCACGACATCGGCAGCTTCCACGGCGGCCACCTGCCCGACGAGCTCTACGCGCGGTGGCTGCAGCTCGGGACGTTCCAGCCGGTCGACCGGCTGCACTCCGACCACGGCGACCGCCTGCCCTGGGACTACCCCGGCGCGGCGGGCGACAGCGCGGAGAAGTTCCTGCGGCTGCGCGAATCGCTGGTGCCCTACACCTACACGCTGGCCAAGCAGGCGAACCAGACCGGTGTGCCGATCACCCGGCCGCTCTACCTGAACTACCCGGACCAGGACGCGGCCTACACGCACCCGCAGGAGTACCTCTACGGTGACAACGTCCTGGTCGCGCCGATCACCGCGGCCGGCGGCTCGGTGTCGGCGTGGATCCCGCCGGGGACCTGGACGGACTACTTCACCGGCACTGTCTACACGGGACCGTCGACCGCGACGATCACCAAGCCGCTGTCGGAGATGCCGGTGCTCGTCAAATCCGGCGGCATCGTCCCGCTGCGCACCAACTACGTCGACAACACGACCGCGCCGCTCGACCAGCTCACGCTGACCGTGACGGCGGGCGCCGACGGCAGCTTCTCGCTCTACGACGACGCCGGTGAAGGCTCCGGGGCGTCGACGACCACCCGGTTCGGCTGGCAGGACGCGGCGAAGACCCTGACCGTCGACCCGTCGTCCGGCCCGGCCCGCGCCTACACGCTCCGGCTGGCCAATTCCGCCGCACCCACCGCGGTGTCGGTCGACGGCCAGCGGCTGCCCGAGACGGCGTGGGCGTACAACGCCCATTCCCGCACGGTCACGGTGACCACGACGAGCCTGCCGTCGAACGCTCGCCACACGGTCACCCTGACCGGCAGCGCCGCCGACAATCCGTTGGCGGGCCAGGTGAACGGCCGCGACGGGCTCTGCCTGGCCGTCCACAACGGACAGACGGCCGACGGCACACCGCTGGAGCTGGCCGCGTGTGACCACTCGGCGGGCCAGCAGTTCACCCCGCCGACCGCGGGCGCGGTGCACGTCCTCGGCAAGTGCCTCGACGTCGCGGGCGGCTCGACGGCCGCGGGCACGCCGGTCCAGCTCTACACGTGCAACGGCACGGCTGCGCAGGCGTGGCGCCTGACCACCGCGGGCACGCTGGTCAACTCCGGTCGCTGCCTGGCGGCCGGGGACGGGCTGCGCCTGGCCGACTGCGCCGGGACCGCGGACCAGACGTGGCGCTTCCCCCCGGCGCCGGTCACCGGCCCGGCCGGGCTGTGCGCCGACGTCGTCGACGGCTATCCGGCGTCGGGTTCTGCGGTGCAGCTCTACGGCTGCAACGGCACCGACGCGCAGCGCTGGTCCGCGCCGGGTGACACTTCACTGCGGACGCTGGGGAAGTGCCTCGACGTCGTCAACGGCGCGACGGCGAACAACACACCTGTGCAGCTGTGGGACTGCAACGGAACCGCGGCGCAGCAGTGGGTTTCGGGGACGGACGGGTCATTGCGCAACGTGAGTTCCGGACGCTGCCTCGACGACCCGGACAACGCCGGCCGCGCGGGTGACCGGCTGAGGATCCACGACTGCAACGCGACGGCGGCGCAGCGGTTCACCTTGGGGACGTGACGAGCGTCCGGGTCTAAGATCGACCTCGGGCGCGCCTCGCCAGGGCCGCCGAGGAACGCGCGCCGGCCTTCGGCGTGGACCGAGCTGACTCCGCGCCCTCACGGCAAATCGGCCAGGTCGAGCACGAACCGATAGCGGACATCGTTACGCCGCAACCGGTCGAACGCCTCGTTCACCCGAGCCGACGGCAGCACCTCGACGTCGGCGGTCACGCCGTGCTCGGCGCAGAACGCCAGCATCGCCGCGGTCGAAGGGCGGCCGCCGCTGCCGGCGGACGTGAGCTTCTTGCGTCCCACCAACAGGTCCATCGTCTGAACGGTCACCGGGCCGAGGTGGCCGACCTGGCTGAGCGTGCCGTCCATCGCGACGAGCCCCAGGTAGGGACCGAGGTCGTGCGGCACTGAAATCGTGTCGATGACGACGTCGAAGCGGTCGCGCGCGGCGGCCATCTCATCCTCGTCCGTGGAGACCACCACGTCCCCGGCCCCCAGCCGGCGGGCGTCGGCGGTCTTGGCCGCCGAGCGGCTGATGACCGCGGTCTCGGCGCCGAGTGCGACGGCGAACTTGACCGCGAGGTGCCCGAGCCCGCCCAGCCCGGCGACCGCGACCCGCGTGCCCGGCCCGACCCCGAGGCTGTGCAACGGTTCCCAGACGGTGATCCCGGCGCAGAGCAGCGGCGCCGCGCCCGCCGGGTCGAGGCCGTCCGGGAGGGGGTAGGCGAAGCGGTCACGGACGACGTATTCACGCGAGTACGCGCCCGCCGTCGTCGAGCCGTCGTGGCGGTCGGTGCCGCCGTAGGTCAGGGTCGGGAAGTCGCGGCAGAAGTTCTCCTGCCCGGCTTCGCACATCACGCACACCCCGCACGAGTCGACGATGTTGCCGACGGCGACCGGGTCGCCGGCCGCGAACGCCGTGACCGCCGGCCCGACCTCCGTCACCACGCCGGTGAACTCGTGGCCCGGCACGAGCAGGCCGCCGGTGTGGGCGCCGACGGAATGAAGATCGGTGTGGCAGACGCCGCAGTAGTCCACGCGAACCGCGATGTCGTCGCCGCGCAGGTCGCGCCGGTCGAGACGCACCTGTCGCAGCGTGTCCGCGTCGCTGTCCACTCCCCAGGCCGTGGTCGTCCTCATGCCGCTCCTTCAAACAGACTGTTCGGTCTATTCCACCGTAGCCACACCCGACCCGGAAAAGCAAACCGACTGTTCTGTTTGGTAAGCTGCCGCCATGGTCGACCGGCCCCTGACGTCCCGCGGCACCGCCACCCGCGACCGCATCCTCGAGGTGGCGACCCGCGAGTTCGCGGACCACGGCATCGCCGGAGCGCGCGTCGAGCGGATCGTGAGCACCGCGCGCACCAACAAGGCCCAGCTCTACGCCTACTTCGGCAGCAAAGACGGGCTCTTCGACGCCATCTTCTTCGCCTCGCTCGAGCGGATCATGAACGTCGTCCCGATCGACGCCACCGACCTCGCGGACTGGGCGGTGCGCCTCTACGACGAGTACCTGCGCCGCCCCGACCTGATCCGGCTGGCCACCTGGGCCCGCCTGGAACGCCGCCCGGCCGGCCACCTGGTCGCGGACGCCGACCGGGTCGACGACCACAAGCTGCGCGCGATCGCCGAGGCCCAGGCCGCCGGTCTGGTGCGCCCGGGCGACCCGTTCGACGTGATGGCGATGGTCATCGCGATGTCGATGGCGTGGTCGCCGGTCAGCAACGTCTACGCCGCGACCGCCGACGAGCCGGCCGACCACCACGACGGGCGCCGCGCGTGGTTGCGCGAGACCGTCCGGCGCGCGGTGATGACGGACTAGACCTCGATGTGCGACCCCATGATGACCGTGCGATCGCGGGGCAGGCCGAAGTACTCCGCGGCGTCGGCGGTGATGTACGACGTCGCGATGAACAACCGCTTGCGCCAGCCCGCCATCGTCGGCTGCTTGCCGCGTTGCAGCTCGATCTTCGACAGGAAGTACGACGCCTCGTCCAGCTGCAGCCGGCCTTCGGTGACCGCCGGGTCGAGGCGCGCCAGTGCGCCCGGGACGTCCGGGGTCTCCATGTAGCCGTAGCGGGCGGTGACGAAGATGATCCCGTCGTCCTTGTGCCCGAGATCCGCCACCGTCACGCGCTCTTCGGGCGGCACACGCGGGATCGGCTCGGTCTCGAGCGAGAGGATCACGACGTGCTCGTGGCGCACGTGGTTGTGCTCGGCGTTGGCACGCAGGGCCAGCGGCGCCGTCCGGTTGCCCCGGTTGAGGAACACGGCCGTGCCGGGGACGTGCCGGATCGGCAGGTCGCGGTCGCGCAGCTCCTCGACGAACTCCGTCAGCGAGCCTTCGTCCCGTTCGCGTTCGGCGGTGACGATCTGGCGGCCGCGCTGCCAGGTGGTCATGATCGTGAACGCGGTGAGCCCGATCAGCAGCGGCAGCCACGCGCCGTGCACGAGCTTGGTCAGGTTGGCGCCGACGAAGAGCAGGTCGACGGTCAGCAGCAGGGTCGCGCCGATGCCGATCAGCCAGCGCGGGGTCCCCCACTTCGACCCGGCGAGGTAGAAGAACAGCAGGGTGGTGATGGTGATCGTGCCGGTGACCGCCATGCCGAAGGCGAACGCCAGCGCCGTCGAGCTGCGGAAGGCGAACACGAGCGTCAGCACCGAAACCAGGAGGAGCCAGTTGATCCACGGGACGTAGATCTGGCCGCGTTCGGTCTCCGACGTGTGCGCGATCCGCAGCCGGGGCAGGTACCCGAGCTGGGCGGCCTGGGAGGCGACCGAGTACGCCCCGGTGATCACCGCCTGGGAGGCGATCACGGTCGCGGCGGTGGCCAGCACGACCATCGGCAGCCGGCCCCACTCCGGCACGAGCAGGAAGAACGGGCTGCTGATGTTCGCCTGGTCCTCGAGGATCAGCGCGCCTTGGCCGAGGTAGCCGAGCGCGCAGGCGGGGAGCACCAGGAAGAGCCAGCCGCGGGTGATCGCCCGCCGGCCGAAGTGGCCCATGTCGGCGTACAGCGCTTCGGCGCCGGTGACCGCGAGCACGATGGCGGCGAGGGCGAAGAACGCGATGTCGAAGTGACCCACCAGGAACTCGAGCGCGTAGGTCGGCGAGAGCGCCTTGAGGATCGCCGGGTTCCCGGCGATCCCGGCGATGCCGCAGGCGCCGATCACGACGAACCAGGCGATCATCACCGGCCCGAACACCCGGCCGACCGCGGCGGTGCCGCGCCGCTGCACGAGGAACAGCCCGATGATGATGACGGCGGTGATCGGCACGATCCAGGCGTCGAGCCCGTCCGAAACGACTTTCAGCCCTTCGACCGCCGAGAGCACGGAGATCGCGGGGGTGATCATGCTGTCGCCGAAGAACAGCGCGGCGCCGAAGATGCCGACACCGGCCAGGACGACGGCGGCGCGCTTGCCGCGTTGCGCGCCCCAGCGCCGCAGCAGGGTGATGAGGGCCATGATGCCGCCCTCGCCGTTGTTGTCGGCGCGCATCGCGAGCAGCACGTAGATGACGGTCACGATGATCATGACCGACCAGAAGATCAGCGACACCACCCCGAAGACGTTCTGCGTGGTCACCGGCACCGGGTGCGGGTCGGCCGGGTTGAAGACGGTCTGCAGGGTGTAGATCGGGCTCGTGCCGATGTCGCCGAAGACGACCCCGAGCGCGCCGATCACCAGCCCCAGCCGCACCGTGTCCCGCACCGGCTTGGTTTCCGCGCGCACCGCTCCCCCTTCCACCCGACCCTACCGGTCCACTGTGGCCGGACCGGGGCAGCTCCGGCTCGAAAGAGCGGGCTTCGAGGAAGAATTGACGAAATTTTTGCGCCGTCCGGGTGAAGCGGCCGGGCGCCCGTTAGTGCCCCAGCAGGCGCGCGCTCTCCTCGGCGCGGCGCAACGCCGTCAGCAGCGCGGCCCGGCCGGTGTGGTCGATGTCCTCGGTCAGGGCGTCCGTCGCGGCTTCGCCGCCCAGGCGGAGCTTGTCGACCAGGCCCCGGTGCACCGCCGCCAGGCTCGCGGCGTCGAAGTCCGGCCGGACGAACGTGAGCAGCAGCCGCACTTCGTCCTCGCAGCGGCGGTAGCCGTCCAGGACGTGCTGGTTGCCGGCGGCCGCGACGATCGCCCGGTGGATCGCGCTGTGCACGCCGGTCAGCTCCCGCCACGACGGCCGCGGGGTGCGCTCGGCCAGCGCTTCGAGCCGCTCGACCTCGGTGACCACCGGGGTCAGGTCCGCGCCCGCGGCCAGCGCCAGGCGCAACGCGCCGAGCTCGAGGACCTTGCGGTAGTCGAAGACCTCGTCGATGCGGGCCTTCGTCAGCGGAGCGACAACCGCGCCGCGGTGGCGTTCGTGGGCCACCAGGCCGCGCTCGACCAGCAGCCGCAGCGCCGAGCGGACCGTGTGCCTGCCGACGTCGAAGCGCTCCGCCAGGTCCTCCTCGCGGAAGCGGGTGCCGACCGGGTGCGCCCCGTCGAGCAGCTCGTCACGCACCGCCGCGGCGATCCGCTCCGGCGCGGCGGGCACCACCATGGCTCCCCCTCGTCTCGCTGATCGCGTCACAGTACACCGGCAGATTGTGTCACAATCTTCGTGTACGCTCTGCGGGACGGACCGACGGTGAGGGGCGCGCATGGAGATCGACGGAGTCCGGGTGCACGGCGAGTCCGGCCCGCCGGTCATCCTCCTGCCCGGCGGGGCCGAGGCCTGTGACGGCTTCTTCCCGGGCCTGGTCGAAGGACTCTCCACGCGGGTGGTCGTGCACGACCGCCCGGGCACCGGAACGTCCACTGTGGACGGATCACTGGCCGGTGCCGCGGCCCACCTCAGCTCGCTCGTCGACCGCCTCGGCCACGGCCCGGCCGTGCTGGTCGGGCAGAGCCTCGGCGGCGCCGTCGCGGTGCTGCTCGCCCGCGACCACCCGGACCAGGTCGCCGGGCTCGTCCTGCTCGACCCGACGCCGATCAACGACGCCCGCACCTGCGCGGGCCTGGAGCGCATGACGCGCGTGCTCGGGGCGCTCGCGGCCGTGCCCGGGCTGCGCCGGGTGCTGACCGCGGCCGTCCGCTCCGCCGCCCTGCGGACCGCGCGCGGACATGACCTGCGGCCCGACTGCGCGGAAGCGCTCGCCCGCACCGCCGAGCTCGACATCCCGACGCTGGCCCGCGCGGTCCGCGGCATCACCGAACTCTCCCGCGGGGTGAGGGAAGCCGACCTCCCGCACCTCCCGGCCGTGGTGGTGACCGCCGACCGCAAGCCGGACCACGCCGTCCGCCGCGCCCACGAACGGCTCGCCGCCGCGTTCGGCGGGGACCTGGTGAACTGGCCGGGCTCCACGCACAGCGTCCACCTCGACCACCCCGACGAGGTCCTCACCACGGTGCGGGAGCTGGTCACCCGCGTCGGTTCCGCGAGCTGAGCGCCCGATGCGGATCACCGACGAGGACTACCTCTGGTTCTGCGGGCGCGCCCTCGACGGGCTGGCCGCGATCCTCACCGAGCTCGGCGACGAACTCGCCAACCGGCGGCCACCGCTGCCGGGAGCGAACACGCCGTACGCGATCGTCACGCATTGCCTGGGAGTACTGGACTTCTGGGCCGGCGCGCTGGTCGCGGGACGCTCGGTGGAACGCGACCGCGAGGCCGAGTTCACGGCGTCGGGCCCGGTCGCCGGGCTGCTCGACCGGGTCGCCGCCGCGAAGGCGCAGCTCCCGCTGGACGTGGCCGCCGCTTCACCTGACGAACCGCTTCGCGGCCCGGTGCCGGTCAAGTACCGCGACACCCCGGCGGGCCGTTCCCAGGGCGGCGCGCTGCAGCACGTGTACGAGGAGCTGGCCCAGCACCACGGCCAGCTCGAGCTGACGCGGGATGTGCTCCTCGACCTCTGAGCGTCAGTCCCGGGGCCGCAGGCCGGCCACCAGGGTGTGCACCGTCCCGGCCACCACGGCGTCCGGCGAACGGTCGCCGATCAGGCCGCCGGTGACGACCGACGCGAGGCCCTGCAGGACGGCCAGCACGGCCATCGCGACCCGGTCGGGGTGGTCGGCGACGATCTCACCGCGTTCCCGCGCGCCGTCGATCAGGGCGGCCGGGGCCGCGAACGTCCGCTCGTTCGCCGCCCGCAGCTCCGGGCGGGCCGGGTTGTCCTTGTGCGCGAACACCAGCGCGAGCAACGCCGGACGCCGGGATGCGAACCCGACGTAGCTGCGGGCGAACGCCGTCAGCCGCTCTTCGAAGCCGCCCTGCGCCCGAGCCAGGCCGTCGTCCAGCTCGGCGCCGAGCCGCTCCAGCCCGCGCAACGCGAGCGCGTCCAGCAGCGCCCGCTTGTCGGCGAAGTGCTGCCGCGGCGCGCTGTGACTGACCCCCAGCTCCCGGGCCAGGCCGCGTAGTGACAACCCCTCGACGCCGCCGTCCTCCAGCGCGCGTTCCGCCAGGTCCAGCAGCTCGGAGCGCAGGTTGCCGTGGTGTCCGGACCACCGTCCTGCAAGCCGCCGGCGGTCTCCGGATCGAGCTGATCGCCCGCTCGGGTTCCGGGCGCGCGCAGACGTTCACCGACCCGATGGACGCCCTGCGCGCCCAGGGTTACGGCCATTGGGCCCTCGAAGTCGACGACCTCGAGACGACGTACGGCCACCTGACCGGCGCGGGCGCGCAAGCGGTGTGGCCGCCGGCCGACGCCGTCCAGCCGGGCGCGCGGTTCGGCTACGTCAAGGACCCGGAAGGCAACCTCATCGAGCTGGTCCAGCCTGCGCGGTAGGCGCCCCGGCTTCGGTGCGGAGGGCGGCGACCATCGTGCGGACCGGCGTGGTGCCGTCGACCGCGGGGCGGGTGGCGGCCAGGACGTGCCGGACGGGCTCGGCCGGGTGCGCCAGCCGCCGCACGACAACGCCGGTGTGGAGCACGCCGAGCGCCAGCGCGGGGATCAGGGCCAGCCCGAGCCCGGCGGCCACAAACCCTTGCGCTGGCCAGTATTCGTCGGCCTCGATCGCCCGGTGCGGCTCGAAGCCGGCCGTCTCGAAGGCCGCCGTGGTGGCCTCACGGCAGCAGCCGATCTCACACCTGATGTCGATCCACGGTTCGGCGGCGGTGTCGGCGAGCGTGACCGTGCGCTTGGCGGCGAGCCGGTGGCCGCGAGGCAGGACGATCCGGAACGGGTCGGCACACAGCCGGTGGTAGGTCAGCCCGCCGTCCGGCTCGGGGAAGTCGTGGGCTTCGATCACGGCCAGGTCCAGCTCACCCTGGCGCAGGAGCCCGAGCGCGTGCTCGGTTTCGGCGCTGCGCAGGCTGATCTCCAGGCCGGGCAGCCCGGCCCGGATCCGCGCGAGCGCGGGCGGCACGAGCTCCGCCCCGGCGGTGGCGAACGACGCGAGCCGCAGCACACCCAGCTCCCCCGCGGTCAACGCGGCGAGCGCCGCTTCGGCCTCGGCGAGCTGGTCCAGGAGGCCGCCGGCGTGCCGCGCGAGCAGCTCCCCGGCCGCGGTGGGCCGCACGCCTCGGCCCGCGGGCTCGAGCAACGCCGTGCCGGTCCGGCGTTCCAGCGCGGTGATGTGCTGGCTGATCGCCGACGGCGTGTAGCCGAGCCTCGCGGCCGCGCCGCGGACCGACCCCGTGGCCACCACGGCGTGCAGGGCCCGCAGGTGCCGCATGTCCAGCATGCGGGGAGCGTACAGCGTCACTTAACGGTCCGGTAGGAACATTCGCTTGTGCTGCACTGACCGGCACGCGACCGTGGGCGTCGGCGAGCAGAGCGCTCGCCGACGTGACGAACGGAGCTTCCGGGAATGCCCACGCAGCAGACGCTGATCGCGTTCGCGCTCGTCTCGGCGGGCATCGTGCTCGTGCCGGGCCCGTCGAACTTCTTCCTGCTCGCACAGGGCGTCGGGCACGGCCGCCGGGCCGCGCTGGCCGCCGCCGCGGGGATCGAAACGGCGTCGCTCGTCCGGGTCCTGCTGGCCGCGACCGGCCTGTCCGCGCTGGTGGCGACATCTACGGTGGCGTTCGACGTCGTCCGCTGGGCCGGCGCCGGTTACCTGGTGGTGCTCGGCGTCCAGGCCTGGCGCGCGGGCCCGCCCACCGCGTCCGGCGCGGCGGTCGCCGGGTCGATCGGCCGAGGGCTGGTCGTCGGGCTGGCGAACCCCAAGATGCTGGTCTTCTTCCTGGCGTTCCTGCCGCAGTTCATCCACCCGGACCGCGGTTCGGCGGCGGGCCAGATCCTGGTCCTGGGCGCGGTGTTCTGGGTCCTCGGAGCGGCCTGGGACCTGGCGTTCGCGTGCGCGTCGGGCGCGATCGGCGGGTGGCTGCGCCGCCGGCCGCGGATCGGCGCCGCGCAACCCCGGTTCGAGGGCTTGGCCTACTTCGGCTTGGCCGGCTGGGCGGTGCTCACCGGTTCCCCGGCGCGCTGAGACTCCGGCAGGGCGAAGAGGGTGTGCTGGCCGGGGTCGTCGGGCTCACCGCCGAGGCGCAGGCACTTGCGGCAGCTGACCGGGCCGTGGGTCGGGGTGATCTCCCCCGCCGCGCCGACTCCCGACCAGCCCTGGTGACACGCGGGCGCCGGCAGGGTCAGCTCGTCCAGCCAGGGCACCCACGCGACCCGGTGGGCGATGCCCGACCGGCCGATGTGCAGGCGCATGCCGGTGAACAGGCGGTGCTGCGCGGCCGCGAACCGCTCCGGGTCGACCCGGGTGACCGGGAACAGCGGGATCGGTTCGCTCACCCCTCCAGTATGCGTGCGCGGTGGCCGGCCGGTCGGGGGGCGTGCCGCCCGGCCACCGCAACACCCGACATGAGGGCTCCCCGCCGCCGAAATGACGGCCGGGTGCCCGCATTCACCGGACCGGGTGACGGTACTCGAGCCAGTCGAGGTTGATCCGGCCCGTGTCCCCTGGCGCGTACGAGAGCGTGACCACCGGGTCCCGGCCGCTCAGGGGCAGGTCGCCGACGGTCACCGTGCCCCAGGTGTCCCAGCTGTCGGACACCTTCGGGAAGCTCACCTGCCGCACGGGCCGCCCGTCGACCGACAGCGTCATCGTGCGTGCGTCGCCGTTGGCGTTCGCGTACCGCAGGGTCAGCGCGCCGGACTCCGGACCGGCCGACGCGCGGTGCAGCGTGAACGACGACGCCGCGCCCTCGGCCCAGAGCCCGTCGACGAACGCCCGCCCGGAGTAGCCCGTGTGGTTGTCGTTCGTCTTCACCCCGCCGGTGTTTCGGGCGTCTTCGGCTTCGAGGTGGGCCGGTGCGGGGCAGCCGGCGACGGTGCCCGCGGTGTCGGCGCAGCGGTCGCTCGCGTCGGGCACCTGGTCGCCGTCGCGGTCACCGCCGGCCGCGCCGGTGAGGGTGATCTCGACGGTGTGCGCGCCCTTGAGCGTTGCCGGGATCTCAGCGTGGGACGGCCGGCCGTCGAGGGTCACCGAGCGGATCCTGGTGCCCGCGCCGCGCAGGGTGATCGTCAGGTCGGCGTCGCGGTAACGCAGGTTCCGCAGCGTGACGTCGCCCCAGCCCGCGGGCAGGTCCGGTGCGAGCGTCAGGCCGTGGTCGGTGAACGTCAGGCCGAACAGCCCGCTGTGGATCATGTCGAGGAACGCCGTCGCCGACCAGGTCTGGTCGGGTTGGGAGCCCCAGTGGAACTTCACCGTGTCGCCGAGGCGCTGCCAGCCGCCGTCCACTACCCCCGTGGTGCCGTTGTAGATCTCCCAGAAGCCGCTGTTGTTGTTCGCGAGTTTCGCCAGGCGTGCTGTTTCCGATGCGAAGGAGCTCTGGTCGCCTTGTTTGGCCAGTGCTTTTGCCCATAGGCCTTGGACCAGTGGCCAGACGATCGCGTTGTGCCGGCCGGGTTGCGTGTCGGAGTAGCGGTCCCAGTTCGGGTATGTGTCGGGGATGCCCCAGGGCATTTCCCGGGTGTGCGTGAGGATCGACCGCGTCTGGGTGGGGTCTGCTACGCCGAAGAGGATCGCGAAGGACAGTCCGGTGCCCTCCTGGTAGGCGCCTCGGGTGCCGTCCGCCAGCAGCTGGTAGTCGTACAGGCCGGTGGTGCGGTTCCAGAAGTTGCGGTTGATGGCGGTCTTCAGTGCTGCCGCCTTGGTCCGGTAGGCGGAGGCTTCGCTCCGCTGTCCCAGCTGGTCGGCCATGTTTGCCGCGTTCACGTATGCCGCGTAGTAGACCTCGTTCGTGCTCAGGTACATGCCGGTTGCTACTCCCGGCCAGGGCATGCTGCCGGTGCTCACCGACTCGGTCGCGTCTGCGGGCGGTGCGGGGTAGCCCGCGATTCCGTCGTTGAAGAACGATGCTCCGGTGAACAGGCCGTACTTCGGGTTGAACCCCGCTGTGGTGGCGTGTTCTCGGATGGTGAGAGTGTTGCCTGCGGTGCGGTAGGCGTTGTTGAGGAACTCGCGGTTGCCGGTGACCAGGTAGTGGTTCCAGGCTGCCGTTACCCAGATGACCTGGTCCCACTGTTGGTCGTCCTGTTGGACCTGGAGGGCGCCGGTGGTGTCCTTGTCCACTACCGCCCAGAGGGTGTTCTGGGCCGTCGGTGGGGACAGGAGGCTTGTTGCGTTCCAGCTGTTGATCGATGCGTCTCGGGTCCACGGCTGGTTGTATCCGCCGCCTGCTCGGATGATGCCGGCTGTGGGGTCCAGTAGGCCGGATTTGTTGTACGTGGCGTTGTAGGCCATCGTGTTCGTGGTCAGGAGGTTGTTCAGGGCGGTGTTGTATGCCGTTGCGAACAGCGTTTGGCTGTTGGGGTTCGTGAACTCCAGGGACGGTGTGGTGGGCTCCGCTTTCGCTGGCGCCGCGGCGATTACCGTCGTGGACAAGGCTAGGAGGACGAGCGCTATTCGTCGACTCATGCCGAGGGCCTCTCCCGGCTCCGGGAGGCTTCCGGGGCCGGAGATCATTGCACCATGGGGTTCTGGGTGTTGTCGGGATTCTGTCCGGTTCTGTCAGTGGTTCCTTGTTCGGTGGCTGCACCCCGAAGCTGGGGTGGGGGTGGGTGCTTCCCGGGTTTTGTTGGTTCCTCGCGTCTTCTCTTACTTCTGGACGATGATCACGTGCAGGGTTCTGGGGCCATGGACGCCTTCCACCCTCGTCAGCTCTATGTCGCTCGTTGCGCTTGGGCCGCTGATCCAGGTCTGGGGGCGTCCTGGGTCCAGTGCCGCTATCGCCTGCGGAACTCCTGGCACTATTCGGTCCTCCTCCAGTACGCACACATGCACGTCTGGGAGCAGGGTCAATGCTCGTCTGCCCTGGCCTGGGCCGTGGTCCAGCACCAACGTTCCTGTTGTTGCTATGCCCAACGTTGCCGTGGTTACGACCGCGTCGACCGTGTCCAGGTCGGTGGTGCCCTCTACCTTGATCGGGAAACCCTCGGGCACCAACACCTTGCTTGCCGGGCCCAGTGCCGTGCGGATTGCCTTCGGGAGTTCGGGCGTTGTGCAGCGGGTCACCGTTGCGCGGTAGTCCGCTACCCGCTCGGCGAACAGGTTCACCATGTCCGGCGTCGTGGTCGATCGGTAGGCGCGCGGGACCGGGGTTTCCGTGCGGTCCGCTTCTCGTAGTGCTCCGCGGACCGCGGCCAGGATTTCCTCGCGTGCGTTCACGATCGGCCTCCCCTTCGCCACCACGAGCGGAACGACTCCTTGGGTGGTGCGGGCAGATCGCGGGCGTTGGTCCACAGGGAGCCCGGCCACGGGAGGCGGCCCACGGCTCGGCGGCCACCCGGGAGCACTCGGCGTCCGAAGCGGGTCAGGAACGAGTGTGCGATGCCCAGGCCGCGTTCGGCTCTGGTCAGACGTCGGGCGTCCGACAGCAGCCATGCCGCCGACTTCATCGCCACCGCCTCGGGTTTCGGGACGCCTTCGCGGTGGGCGTCGACCACCTTTGCGCGCAGATGGACCAGGACCTCGGGGATGTCGATGCGGACCGGGCACGCCTCGAAGCACGCGCCGCAGAGGCTTGACGCGTACGGGAGGGAATCCGTCTGGTCGTCGACGCCGACTCCCTTGAGCAGCGGGTTGAGGATTGCTCCGATCGGGCCCGGGTAGACCGATCCGTACGCGTGGCCGCCCGTGCGTTCGTACACCGGGCAGACGTTCAGGCACGCCGAACAGCGGATGCAGCGCAGGGCCTGGCGGCCCACCTCGTCGGCCAGGGCTCGGGTGCGGCCGTTGTCCAGCAGCACCACGTGCATCTCCTGGGGGCCGTCGCCCGGTGTTATCCCTGACCACGTTGATGTGTACGGGTTCATCCGCTCGCCCGTGCTCGACCTCGGGAGCAGCTGGAGGAACACGTCGAGGTCCGCCCACGTCGGCACCAGCTTCTCGATGCCGACCACCGAGACCAGCACCTCCGGCAGCGTCAGGCACATGCGGCCGTTGCCCTCGGACTCGACGACCACGAGCGTTCCGGTCTCGGCCACCGCGAAGTTCGCGCCGGACACCGCCATGCGGGCCCGGAGGAACTTCTCCCTCAGGTGCAGCCTCGCCGCCGCGGCCAGGTCTGCTGGGTCGTCCGACAAATCAGCCGGCGCGGGGCGGCCCGCGCCGGCCATGCCGCGGCGGAAGATTTCGCGGATCTCCGCTCGGTTGCGGTGGATCGCCGGGACCAGGATGTGGCTCGGGAGGTCGTCGCCGAGCTGGACGATCAGCTCCGCCAGGTCGGTCTCCCACGCCGTCACGCCTTGGCCGGCGAGCGCCTCGTTGAGGCCGATCTCCTGGGTGGCCATCGACTTGACCTTCACAACCTCGTCGACGCCGTGGGTGTGCGCGATCTTCGCGACGATCTCGCACGCCTCCGCCGCGTCGCGCGCCCAGTGCACCGTCGCGCCGCGGGCCTGCAGGGACTCCTCCAGCTTCAGCAGGTGCTCGTCGAGGCGGCGCAGCGTGTTGTCCTTGATCGCCGCGCCGGCCAGGCGCAGCTCCTCCCACTCTTCGACCTCACCGACGACCGCCGCGCGCTTGGCGCGGATCGTGCCGGTGGCGTGGGCGAGGTTGCGGCGCAGCTGGGTGTCGGCAAGCGCCTTCCGCGCCGCTTCGGGAAACGCGGGCATGCCGACGAACGTGGCGCTCACGCGTCCTCCTCGGTCGAGGCGAGCACGTCGGCCAGGTGCATCACCCGGACGCCGCCGCGTTCGCGCGAGAGCAGGCCGCCGATGTGCAGCAGGCACGAGTTGTCCCCCGCCACCAGCACTTCGGCGCCGGTGGCGCGGACGTGGCGGGCCTTGTCCGCGCCCATCGCCGTCGACGTCTCGGCGTTCTTCACCGCGAACGTGCCGCCGAAACCGCAGCACTCGTCGGCCGCGGGCAGCTCGACGAGGTCCAGGCCGCGCACCTTCCGCAGCAGCCGCAGGGGTTTGTCGCCGACGCCGAGCATCCGCAGCGAGTGGCAGGTCGGGTGGTAGGTGACGCGGTGCGGGAAGTAGGCGTTGACGTCGGTGACCCCGAGGACGTCGACGAGGAACTCACTCAGCTCGTAGACCCGCGGCCCGGCCGAGGCCAGCCGCTCGTCACCGGCACGGCGCGCGACGATCGAATGCTGGTGGCGCACCGAACCGGCGCACGAGCCGGACGGCGTGACGATCGTGTCGTACCCCTCGAAGGCGTCGACGAAGGTCCGCACCACCGGCACGGCTTCGTCGAGGTAGCCGGTGTTGACCATCGGCTGGGCACAACAGGTCTGCGCGGCGGGGAAGTCGGCGTCGACCCCGAGCCGGCGCAGCAGCCGGAAGACCGCCTTGCCGGTGTCCGGGAAGAGGGCGTCGTTGACGCACGTGACCAGCACGGCGACCTTCACGGCGCCTCCTCGTGATTGAAAGGTTTCACAACCTGGGCGGACCGAAAGTACCCCGCCGGGCACATCTGGTCAATTCTCGCTAAATCGTTTCAATATATCCTGCTCACAGCACCGCGAGCCGGTCCAAGAGACGCTCGGCCTGCTTGACCTCCGCACTGAGCGGGTGGTCCTCCGGGATGTGCGGAAGGCCCCCATCGGCAAGGCGGAACGCCTCCCGCAACGGCGTGTCGGGCAACGACGTCCCCGCCAGGCGCAACGCCCGCACCGCGCCGAGCAGCTCGCACGCCAGCACCGTCCGGTACGCCGCCGTGGCGGCGACCGTGCTGCGGACCGCGTGCGTCGAGAAGCTCGCGTGGTCCTCCAGCCCGCGGGAGATCACCGCGGTGCCGAGGGTGACCGGGGAGGCCGCGTGGCGCAGCGTTCCCAGCGCGTCGTGCGCGACGTACTCCAGGATCATGATCCCCGAGCTGCCCGCCGGCCCCTCGGCGAGGAACGGCGGCAGGCCGCTCAGGTCCGGCTCCACCAGGTCGCCGAGCCGGGCGGTGGACAGCTCCGCGACGTGGTGCAATGCCGCCCGGAGCTGGTCGAAGGCCAGCGCCACGTGGGCTGTCGAAAACTGGCCGTGGTGGTACGCCTGCTCGGTCTCGACGTCGATCAGCGGGTTCTCCGCGGCGGCGTTGATGTCGATGGCCAGCACCCGCTCGACCGCGGCCGCGGCGTCCAGTGCCGGGCCTTGCACCTGCGGGAACGCACGCAGCCCGAACGGGTCCTGCAGCCGCCGTCCCTCCGCGACGCCCGTCAGCAGGCGGCGCAGTTCCGCCGCGCACCGGACGGCCCCGGGGTGCGGGCGCGCGGCGTGCACGCGCTCCGAATACGCCTCGGCCGAACCGCCGAGTGCGCAGAACGTCAACGCCGTGACGACGTGGCTCGCCGCCAGCAGCCGGCTCAGGTCGTGCCAGGCGAGCACCGCCTCGCCGAGCGTGGCGGCGTTGCTGGAGATGAACGCGAGCGCGTCGCCCGGGCTGATCGCGACCGGGTCCAGGTCACCCGCCGCCCACGGGAGCTCCCCCGCCAGCGTCAGGGCGATCTCGGCGAGCTGGGCGAGGTCGCCGGTGCCGATCGCGCCGCGCGAGTGGACGTGCGGGAGCGCGCCGACGCGCAACGCCGTCTGCAGCACCTCCAGCAGCCGGGGGTGCACGCCGCTGCCACCGGCGGCGAGCTGGTTGAGGCGGATCGCCATCACCGCGCGCACGGCGTCGTCGGGCAGCGGCTCGCCGGTGCCGCCCGCGTGGCTGCGCAGCAGGCGCAGGCCGTGGTGGTCGGCGGACTCCGGGTCGACGACGGTGTGCCGGTTGGCGCCGACGCCGGTCGTGCGGCCGTACACCGCGCGCTTCGCGCCCAGCTCCACGGCCAGCTGGTAGCTCGACTCCGCCTGCTTCACCGCGTCGGCGCCGAGCTCGGTCGACGCGCTGCGCCGGGCCACGCGCACGACGTCGGCGCACCGGAGGCCGGCGCCGGTGATCTCGATGCGGTTGGTGTCGGTCATCGCCACCTCTCTTGACAAGTTTTCATTCATTCTTAAGGTGGCATGAAACTACTCATTCACACAAGGAGACCCGGGTGCCCCGGTCGCTGCACGAGCTGCTCACCGCCCACCGGCTGACCCCGGCGCAGCGGCGCATCGCCAGCTACCTCGCCGACCACGCGGCCGAGGCCGTGGCGCTCACCAGCGCCGAGCTCGCCGAGTACGCGCAGGTCAGCCAGCCGTCGGTCACCCGGTTCGTCGCGCTCCTCGGGTTCGACGGGTACGCCGGGTTCCGCCGCTACCTGCGGGAGGCCTCGGCCGAGCCCGCGCCCGAGCCGGGCGGCAACAAGTTCCAGGAGGCCATCGACGCCGACCTGCGCACCCTCGCGGCGTTGCGGGCCCAGCTGGCCGACGACACGCGGCTGCGCGCCATCGCCGCGGGGCTGATGGACTCGGACCCGCTCGCCGTGGCGGGCTACCGCGTCTCCTCGGCGCAGGCGGCGTCCTTCGCCTACCTGGCCAGGAAGATCCACCCGGACGTCCGGCTGCTGACCGACTCCGGCAGCGTGTTCGGCGACTCCCTGCGCCACGCCCACCGGTGCGGCGCGCGGTCCCTCGTTCTGGTCGCGCTCCCCCGCTACCCGCGGGAGAGCCTGGCCGCGCTCGACGACGCCCGCACGCTGGGCCTGCGCACCCTCCTGATCACGGACCGGCCCGTCACGGCGCTCACCCCGCACGCCGACGACGTGCTGAGCGCGGGTGTCGCGTCGGAGTTCGTGTTCGACTCCCACGCCGCGGTCGTCTCGCTGACCGTGGCGCTGGTCGAGGCGATGGCCGACGCGGCCGGCGCCACGGCCCGGCAACGACTGGAAGGCTTCGAAGACTATGCCGCAGAGCACGACCTCTTCGTCCCCGAGTGAGGTCACGGCGTTCGACGACGTCCCCCTCAACCGGTTCCACCTGCGCATCACGGCGTTGACGTTCTGCGCCAACTACTCCGACGGCTACGAGCTGGGCATCATCAGCATCGCCCTGCCCGTGATCGCCTCGCGGCTCGGTTTCGGCACGGTGTGGGAGGGCCTGCTCGGCGCGTCGGCGCTGATCGGGATCTTCCTCGGCAGTGTGCTCGTGGGCTGGGCGGCGGACAAGATCGGCCGGCAGCGGCTGTACACTTTGGACTTCCTGCTGATCGCCGTCGCCTCGGCGGCGGAGTTCTTCGTCCAGGACCCAGTGCAGCTGTTCGTCCTGCGGCTGTTGATCGGGATAGGCATCGGCGCGGACTACGCGCTCGGGCCGACGCTCGTCGCCGAGTTCGTGCCGCGCAAGTACCGCGGCGGGCTCTTGGCTTCGCTGACGGTGTTGTGGACCGTCGGGTACGTCGCGGCGTTCTTCCTGGGCAACTACCTGGTCTCGCTCAGCGACGACTCGTGGCGGTGGCTGCTGGCGACCAGCTGTGTGCCCGCGATCGCCGTGGTGCTGCTGCGCATCGGCGTCCCGGAGTCACCTCGGTGGTTGCTCACGCAGGGCCGCCTCGAGCAGGCCCGCGCCGTCGTGCGCCGGCTGCGTGGCGACGAAGCGGCGTTCGACCAGCTCGTGGCCACCCACCGCCCGGAGCGGCGCGCGAAGTACCGCGAGCTGTTCGGCCCGAAGTACCGGCGCGCCACGGCGTTCGGCGCGATCTTCTACAACGCCCAGGTGATCCCGTACTTCGCGATCTACACGTTCCTGCCGCTGGTGCTGCTCAAGATCGGCATCGGCGAGGAGGACACGACCAGCGACGGCCTGCTCAACCTGTTCCTCCTGCTGGGCAGCCTCGGCGGGCTGTGGCTGGTGGCGAAGATGAGCCGCCGCGGCCTTACCATCTGGTCGTTCGTGGTGCTCATCGTGTCGATGGCCCCGATGGCCGTCTGGCCGGACGCCCCGACGGCGCTGCTGTTCCCGCTGTTCCTGGTCTTCACCTTCACCATGTCGGCGGCGGTGAACCTCGACCAGGTGTACCCGCCGGAGCTGTTCCCGACGGACCTGCGCAGCTCGGGCGTGGGCCTGCTGAACGGCTTGAGCCGCATCGGCTCGGCCATCGGCACGTTCCTGCTCCCGCTGGCCCTGGACGGGATCGGGTTCTCCCCGACGATGCTGATCCTGACGCTCGTGCTGGTCGTGGGTCTGGTGGTGTCGGTGAAGTGGGCGCCGGAGACGAAGAACTCCATGCTGGACTGAGGGTTACGCGGCCGCCTCGCGCTGCCGCCGGTGCGCCGCCATCCGGACCGGCGAGTTCGCGGCGCCGTCACCGGCGTACCCGCCGATCCGCTGCACGACTTGGAAGAAGACGCGGCCGCCGAGGACGACCGTGAAGAAGTGCAGCAGCTCGCCGTGTTCGTCGCGGTCGTAGAGCACGGACTGCTGTCGCAGCGCGGCGAGCAGCTCGGGATCGGGGGCCAGGCGCGCGTCGAGGTCGTCGTAGTAATTCCCGGGAATGTCCAGCAGCGGCGCCCCGAGCTCGCGCATCCGGCGGGCGCTCGCCAGCGCGTCACCGGTGGTCACCGCGACGCGCTGCGGCTCGCGCACGCCGGGCGCCCAGTCGCCGCGGCGGAGCAGGGCCGCTTCGAGCGCGATGCGGACGCGGCCGGAGGTGTCGGTCACGGTGCGGCTGCGCACCAGCCCGAACGGCGCGGCGAACTCCGTCACCGGCTCGGGTGCAAGTCCGAGGACCGCGCGGTAGAAGAGCGCGGCCTCGTCGAAGTGGTCGAAGGGCTGGGTCAGGGCGAGGTGGTCGATCCCGGTCACGCCGGCGCCCGGGCCCGGCGTCTCGGTCACCGTGAAGTCGCCCAGCCAGCCGGTTTTGCCGGCGGTGCGGCAGAAGAAGAGCGACGTCCCGTCCGGGGCGGCGATCGCCGCCAGGTCCGCCTCGTCCGCGCGGTGGCTGCGCGGCAGGATCGGGGCGAGCAGCCGCTGGGCCCGGCGGGCCGAGGCGACCGGGTCCGCGCTCTCGACGGCGACCGCGCCGACCGACGCGCCCGCGGCCCCGGAGCCGTTGAGCAGGATCCGCGCGTCACCCTGCTGCCACAGCCGGACGGGCTTGGACCGATGCGCGCCCGTCTCGGTGAAACCCATTCCCTGCAACGCTTTCGCGAGTTCGGGCTCGGCGGTGTCGTCGACGGCCAGCTCGACGAAGGCGTGCCCGGCGAGCGCCGGAGCGGGCGGCAGGTCGGTGACACCGAGGGTTTCCTGCAGCGCCAGCAGCGACCGCATGGCGTCGACGGCCGCCGGCGCCGGGTCGGCCTGGCGGAAGACGTCGTTGAACACCTCGAGCGACAGCGGCCCGGAGTAGCCGGCCGCGAGCACGTGCCCGGTGAAGGCGGTCAGGTCGAACGCGCCCTGGCCGGGGAAGAGCCGGTGGTGCCGGCTCCACTGCAGGACGTCCATCTGCAGCCGCGGCGCGTCGGCCAGCTGCAGGAAGAACAGCTTGTCGCCGGGAATCGTGCGGATCGCGGCCGGGTCGCTGCCGCGCGAGAGGATGTGGAAGCTGTCCAGGCACAGCCCGAGCGCGGGGTGCGCGGCGCGGCGCACGATGCGCCACGAGTGTTCGTAGGTGTTGACGAACCGGCCCCAGGCGAGGGCCTCGTAGGCGATCCGGATCCCGCGGGCGGCGGCGTGCTCGGCGAGCAGGTGGAGCTGCTCGGCGGCGAGATCGTCGTCGTCGACCGCGTCCGGTGACACCGACGAGCACACCAGCATGGTGTCGGCGCCGAGCTCGGCCATGACGTCGAACTTCAGCTCGGCGCGCCGGAGGTTCTGGCGCAGCACGGCGGGCGGGACGGCTTCGAAGTCGCGGAAGGGCTGGTAGAGGTCGATCGAGAGACCCAGCTCGGCGCAGTGGTCCCGGATCTCCTTGACCGACCACGACGAGGCGACGAGGTCGTTTTCGAAGATCTCGACACCGTCGAACCCGGCGCGGGCGGCCGCGGTCAGCTTGTCTTCGAGGGTGCCGGAGAGGCAGACGGTGGCGATCGAACGGCGCGGCTCAGTCGAGGACATCGGCGGGCTGCCTTTCGGGAGTTCCGGTGAGGGCGCCGAGGTGACGCAGCATCCGCGCGGCATCGGGTTCGGCGCCGGTGAAGAGGGTGAAGGCCTCGGCGGCCTGGAAGACGGCCATCCGGCCGCCGTCGAGCACCCGGGCCCCGAGCGCGCGGGCGGTGCGGACGAGCTCGGTTTCGAGGGGGCGGTAGACGACCTCGGCGATCCAGAGGTCGGGGCGGAGCAGGGAGGAGGGGAAAGGGAGACCGGGGTGGGCGGCCATGCCGGTGGGGGTGGCGTGCACCAGCCCGTCGGCGGCGGTGATCGCGGTCGCGAAGTCCATGGTCGAGATCGCGCCCGCTCCCGCGGACACCCGGTCCGGGCCGAAGCGGCCTGCGGGCGCGAGATCCGCTGCCGCAGAACCCGTTCCCCCACCGCCGATCACCAGCCCCGCCCCCGCGGACACCCGATCCACCCCGAACCGACCGGCGAGCGCAACCGCCAGTTCCGCAGCCCGCTCACCGTCCAGGTCGAACACCCGTACATGCCCGGCTCCGGCCGTCAGCAGGCCGTAAGCCACCGCCGCACCGGCGCCACCCGCGCCGAGCACCACCACCGACTCCAACGCCACCCCCGGCAACCCCACCCGGAGCCCACGAGCGAAACCCGACCAGTCCGTGTTGTGGCCGATCGCCCGGCCGTCGCGGAAGACGACCGTGTTCACCGCCGCCAGGGCGGCCGCGTCCGGGGACAGCTCGTCCAACGACTCCAGCACCACCTGCTTGCAGGGATGCGTGATGTTGAGCCCGCGGTACCCCGCGTCGCGCGCCGCGGCCACCAGGGAACCCACCGCCGTGGCCGGGACCGCGTGCTCGTCGAGGTCGAACCTCGGGTACACCAGATCCAGCCCCAGCCGGCGGGCCTCCGTTTCGTGCAGCGGTGGGCTCAGCGACGGCCCGATGCCCGTGCCGATCAGGCCCGTGAGCACCGTGGCCGGCGTTGCGCGGGCCGCCTGGGCGTGGATCGCCTCGATCGCCGAAGACAAAGACACCGACCCTCCCTTAATGTACGAACCAGTACGTTACCTCACGTGGCTCCCGCCGTGAAGAGCTCGGACGTCCTAGAGTGGGCACGACCAGCCGAAGCGAGGAAGGACGCCCGTGGCAGCACCATCGTCGGAAGAGGTGGCGAAGCGCACCCGCGACGCGGACCGCACCCGCGCCGAGATCCTCGACACCGCCGCCCGCGAGTTCGCCGAAAAGGGCTTCGACGGCGCGCGGGTGGACGAGATCGCCGCGAAGACCCGGACCACCAAGCGGATGATCTACTACTACTTCACCAACAAGGACCAGCTCTTCGTCGAGGTGCTCGAACGCGCCTACACCGTCATCCGGTCGCTCGAGCAGCACCTCGACGTCGACCACCTCGACCCCGCCGAGGCGATCCGGCAGCTCGCCGGGCTCACCTTCGACCACCACGAGTCCCACCCCGACTTCGTGCGGCTGGTCAGCATCGAGAACATCCACCGCGCCGAGCACATCGCCCGCTCGACCGCGCTGTCCAACCTGGCCAACCCGGCGCTCGACGTGCTCACCCGCATCCTCGCCCGCGGCCGCGAAGCCGGGCAGTTCCGCGAAGACGTCGACGCGCTCGACGTCCACATGGCCATCAGCGCGTTCTGCGTGTTCCGCACCGCGAACCGCTACACCTTCAACGCCATCTTCGGGCGCGACATGCTGGACCCGGCGCACCGCGACCACCACCGGCGCATGGTCGCCGACCTGCTCGTCAGCTACCTGACGACGCGCTGAGCCGCACGATCCGGTCCGCCACCAGCGGGTACCGGCTCAGCACCCCGGGGTCGTGGCCCGGCACGACGATGCCGGAGCCGGCCAGTTCGCGGACGCGGTCGAAGGCGGCGTACACGCCGGGCATCGAATGCAGCAGCGGCGCCGGGCGGTCGTCTTCGAGGTTCTCATGGAAGTGGGCGGCGTCCGAAGCCAGCACGACCGGGCCGCCCGCCGTCTCGACCCGGACGACCTGCATCCCGGCTGTGTGCCCGCCGACGAGGTGGACGCTCAACCCAGGCACCACTTCGGCGTCGCCGTCGACCGGGTCGGCGCACAGGTCCTCGAGCGCCACTTCGTCGAGCAACCACCGCTCCCGCGCGATCCGCTTCGCCCACGGGCCGGTCCAGTAGTCCACTTCGGACTGCTGGACCACGCACCGCGCATCCGGGAAGTCGGCGACCGTGCCGCAGTGGTCGTAGTGCAGGTGCGTGAGGACGACGATGTCCGGGGCCGCCCCGAGCCCGGCGAGCAGCCGGCCGGGCTCGACGTAGTCCAGCCCGGGGACTTCCCGCGCCCGCGCCGCCCGGATGCCCGCATCGATGAGCACCGTGTGCTCCGGCGACACCGCCAGCCAGACGTAGTAGGCGGTCGGGTGGGGTTCCGCGGAATTCCCGTCGTAGCCCAGGAAGTGCTCTCCGCGGAACCCGTTCCGCCTGCCGTAGCAGAGCGCGTAGACCTCGAACTCGCTCACTGCGGGACGCTGACCTCGTTCCGGACTGGGTCCTTGCGGCCCAGCTGCGCGGTCGGCACCCGGTAGGTCTCCCGTCCGGTGGCCACGGCGATCACGTTGACCAGGCACAGCGCCGCGGTGAAGACGGCGACACCCAGCCACGCGCCCCGGCCGGTCCCCGCCACGCCGACGGCGATCGTCGGCAGGAAACCGCTGATCGCGAACCCGATTTGGGTGCCGATCGCGGTGCCCGACAGGCGCACCCGCGCCGGGAACATCTCGCCGTAGAACGACGGCCACACGGCGCTCGTCGCGGTGTAGACGATGCCGAACATCCCGATGCCGACCACGAAGATCCACAGGTAGCTGCCGGAGGCGATCGCGCCGAGGTACGGGAAGATCAGGATCGCGCAGCCCAGCGATCCGGCGACGAAGATCCGCTTGCGCCCGACGCGGTCGGAGAACTTGGCCCACAACGGGATCGTGACCACGGCGGCGACGTTGGCCAGCACGCCGACCCACAGCATCGGCGTCCGGCTCAGGCCCACGGTGTTCACCGCGTAGCTGAGCGCGTAGACGGTGAAGATCGTGCTGACCGAGGCGATCAGCGCCGCCACGACGACGCGCAGGACGTCGGCCCAGTGGTCGCGCAGCAGCACGGCCAGCGGCATCTTGGCGACTTCGCCGCTCGCGACCTCCTGCTGGAACACCGGGGTTTCCTCCAGCGAACGGCGGATGTAGTACCCGACCAGCACCACGACGGCGCTGAGCCAGAACGGCACCCGCCAGCCCCAGGACAGCAGCGCGTCCTGCGGCAGCGCGGCGACCGGCAGGAACACCGCCGTCGCGATGATCTGCCCGGCCTGCGTGCCGCTGAGGGTGAAGCTCGTGTAGTACGCGCGCCGGTGTTCCGGGGAGTGCTCGAGGCTCATCGAGTTGGCGCTGGCCTGCTCACCCCCGGCGGAGAGGCCCTGCAGCAACCGCAGCAGGACCAGCAGGATCGGCGCGGCGACCCCGACGGTGCCGTACCCGGGCAGGCAGCCGACGAGCACCGTGGACAGCCCCATCAGCAGGAGCGTGGCCAGCAGGACCCGCTTGCGGCCGAACTTGTCACCGAGGTGCCCCAGCAGCAGCGCGCCGAGCGGGCGGGACACGTACCCGACCCCGAAGGTTGACAACGCCAGCAGCGTGCCGGTCGCCGGGGACGAGGCCGGGAAGAAGATCTTGTTGAAGACCAGCGCGGCCGCCGTGCCGTAGATGAAGAAGTCGTAGTACTCGAGCGCGCTGCCGATCCAGGCGGCCAGTGCCGCTTTGGCCGGCCGGCCCACGGGCGGGGCGGTGCCGTTCGGACGATCGGTCACGTCAGTCTCCTCCGTGGGTGCGCCGTCGCAGTCCAGGTAACTAACCAGTCCGGTATGAACCGTACGGTTAATTAGAGAGATTGAACGGCGCCCGCGGAGTTGTCAAGGGCGAGTTGCGCCTGGTGATCGACCTCAGCCGGTGGTCAGCGACGGCGGCGGGGTCGCCGCGCCCCACGCCCGGTCCGGCGTCGCGCTCATGCGAAGAACCAGCTCACCACCGCGGACCACCTCGTCGTGCGTGAGCCACGCACGGTGCAACGGCTTGCCGTTCAACGTCGCCGCCGAGACATACACGCGGTCCGGCGCGTTCCCGATTGCGCGCACCGTGAAGGTCCTCCCCCGCCCCGTCGCCAGGCGGACGCGGTCGAAGACCGGGCTGCCGAGCACGTACACCCCGCTCGCCGGGGAAACCGGGTAGAAGCCCGCCGCCGCGAGGACGTACCAGGCCGACATCTGCCCGGCGTCGTCGTTGCCGGCCAGCCCCGTCGGGCCCGTGCGGTAAGCGTTTTCGCAGACGTACCGGGACCACTTCTGCGTCAGCCACGGCGCGCCCGCGTGGGTGAACATGAACGGCATCTGCTGCACGGGTTCGTTGCTGTGGTTGTAGTTCTCGTTCCACTTCATCATCTGCTCGGGCGGCGTCCGCTCGAAGATGCCGTTCAGCCGCGCGACGAACGCCGCGCGCCCGCCGGCCAGGCCGATGAGCCCGCCGACGTCGTGCGGCACGAACCAGCCCTGCTGCTCGGGGTTGCTCTCGATGCAGCCGTCGGTGTCGCCCATCCAGGTGCCGTCGGCGTTGCGGCCGCGGAACCAGCCGGCCTCCGGTTTGAAGAGGTGCCGGTAGTTCTGCGACGACGCATACAGCCGGGCAGCGTCGTCATGCTTGCCGAGCGCTTCCGCGAACCGCGCGAGCGCGTAGTCCGTGTACGCGTTTTCGAGCGTCGCCGAGAGGCTGTAGGTGACGCAGTAGCCGAGCGTGGACCAGTTCCCGAAGTCCGTGCGGTTCGAGCGCGCCGCGGGGCCGAGCGCCACTTCGCGGCAGAAGCGGTAGGCCTTCTCGACGTCGAAACCGCGCAGCCCCTTGAGGTAGGCCTCGGCGATCACGTTCACCGCGGCGTCGCCGAGCATGGTGTCGGTGTCCTTGCCGAGCAGCTCCCAGCGCGCCAGGCCGCGCACGTGCCCGGCGTCGGTGAGCGAGACCAGCGACGCGATCGTCTCCTCGACCACGGCCGGGTTGACGATGGTGAGCAACGGGAACTGCGCGCGGAAGACGTCCCAGCCGCTGAACAACGTGCGGTGCGTGACGCCGTCTCGCACCGGCGCGGTGTCGCCGACGCGGTGGCGGCCGTCGACGTCGCCGAACAGCCGCGGGTCGATCATCGAGTGGTAGAGCGCGGTTTCGAAGATCTGCCGCTGCTGCGCCGTGCCGCCTTCGACGACGACCTTGTCCAGCGCCTGCGCCCACGTGCGCCGCGCGCCGGCCGCGGCGGCGTCGAAGCCCCAGCCCGGCAGGTCGTGCCGGAGGTTCCGCCGCGCGCCGTCGAGGTCGACGAACGAGACGCCCGCCTTGACCGGCACCTGCTGACCGGCGTGGACGGGGAACTCGGCGAAGAACCCCAGCGCGGTCCCGTCGCGCTCGGTCAGGTCCGTGCGGACGTCGGCGCCGTCCCAGGTACCGAAGACGGCGACCGGCTGCGCGAACTTCAGCACGAAGTACACCGTGTAGGCGGGGCTTTGGGCGCCGCAGCCCCAGCCGCCGCCGGTGTGGTCGCAGCGCAGCCACCCTTCGACGGTCGTCGGGTCGGCCTGCCGGACGTGCTGCGCGATCGAATGCGAGCCGTCGGGCCCGATGCGGCGGGTCAGGTCGACCTTGACCCGGCCGGTCCCGGCGTCGTGGAAGGTGAACCGCAGGAGCCCGGCGCGCTCGGTGGCGGTCAGCTCGGCGCGGACGCGGTAGCGGTCCAGCTCGACGGCGTAGTACCCGGCGCGCGCGACCTCGGTTTCCTTGCGGTACGGGCTCTTCGCCTCGTCGCGGCCGGTCACCAGCGGGCCGGTCTGCGGCAGGACCTGGAGGTTGCCGAGGTCGCCGTAACAGCCGACGCCGGACAGGTGGAGGAAGCTGAACCCCTCGATGGTGGTCATCTCGGCGGAGTAACCGCTGCCGTTGTCCCCGCCGGACACGGTGTCCGGGCTCAGCTGCACCAGGCCGAACGGCGCGACCGCGCCCGGGAACGTCTTCCCGCACGCCGTGTCGGCCGCCGTGGTGACCGCCCCGATCATCGGATCGATCTCGCTGACCGAGGCGGGACGGCCTCCGGTTCCGACGAGCGCCGCGGCCGCCGTCCCCGGCACGGCGGTCGCGGCGAGCACCCCGCCCGCACCGGCCAGAAACCCGCGCCTGGAAAGAGAACCCGGCTGCTCCGCCATGCCGTCCCACCCTTCGGCCGTGCCACGCTGACACCAGCACCCTGGCCGAGCAAGCCGAGCAGGTCAACCCAGACATCCGATGTCTGGCTGTTTCTGTCCGATGCGTGTCCGGCACCCGGGGTCAGGACCGGATGAACTCCAGCAGGTCGGCGTTGATCGTCTCGGCCTCGGTGGTCGGCATGCCGTGGGGGAAGCCCGGGTAGGTCTTGAGCGTGCTGTTCGCGAGGAGCCCGGCGGTGAGCGGCGCCGAGTCGGCGTAGGGGACGATCTGGTCGTCGTCGCCGTGCATGACCAGCGTCGGCACGGTGATCTTCCCGAGGTCCCCGGTGAAGTCCGTCTGCGAGAACGCGACGATGCCGTCGTAGTGGGCCTTCGCACCGCCTTCCATGCCCTGGCGCCACCAGTTCCGGACGATCGCCTCGGACTTTTCGACGCCGGGCCGGTTGTAGCCGTAGAACGGGCCCGCCGCCAGCGAAAGGTAGAACACCGAGCGGTTCGCCGCGAGCTGCGCCTGCAGGTCGTCGAAGACGCTCAGGGGCAGGCCGCCGGGGTTGGCGTCGGTCTGCAGCATCAAGGGCGGGACCGCGCTGATGAGGACGGCCTTGACCACCCGCGACTCGCCGTGGCGCGCGAGGTAGCGGACCACTTCGCCGCCACCGGTCGAGTGTCCGATGTGGACGGCGTCGTGCAGGTCGAGGTGCGCGGTCACCGCGGCCAGGTCGTCGGCGTAGTGGTCCATGTCGTGGCCGTCGCCGACCTGCGCCGAGCGGCCGTGGCCCCGGCGGTCGTGGGCGATGACGCGGTAGCCGTGCCGGGCGAAGAACAGCATCTGGCCGTCCCAGTCGTCCGCGGACAGCGGCCAGCCGTGGCTGAAGACGATCGGCTGCCCCGAACCCCAGTCCTTGTAGAAGATCTCCACACCGTCGTCGGTGGTGAGCACCGGCATCTCAGTTCTCCCTTCCGGGTGCCGACAGGACGTGCCGATGCTCCACCGCGCGGTGCGCCGCGGACAGGCCCGAACGGCTCGATTTCCGGCGGGATCGGCTCACGCCAGCAGTTCGGCCCACTGCCCGGCCGTTCCGCGCACGGGCGCGGCGCCGGTTTCGGCCGACAACCGGCCGGTTGTCGCGGTGATCGTGCCGACCACGTGCGCGATCCGGCGGACCGACGCGGGGTCGCGTCCCGCGGCCACGGCCACGGCCGCGTCGTCGATCAGGCGGTGGGCTTCGGGCCACTTCTCGCAGGGCAGGTACGCGGCGGCTGATGGCGTCCCAGTACCCGCCCGCGCCGAGGGCCAGGCTCGAACCGCCCGCCGGGGACACGACGTCGAGCGCGGCCGCCGTCTTCGCGAGCACCGAGGGCGGCCGCAGGGGCAGGTGGCGACGTTCGGGAAGACGCACAGCGTGCGCGCGGCCGCCGGCACCTGGCCGAGCACCACGAAGGTGTCCGGATACGAGCCCGCCTTCTTCGGCCGCCACGGCGCTGGCGCGGATCCGCGCCAGGTCCGTGCCGGCGTCAGGGATACCCCGAACCTCGGCGCACCCGTCAAGTTAGTCATGTATTATGACTATCATGAATCTGGACCAAGTGAGGAGCTGAGGATGTCGGTCATCGAGCTGACCACGTTCACCGTGGCGCCGGAGAAGACGCAGGCGATGCTGGACGCGCGTCCGGGCATGGTGGCGGCGTTCCGGGCCGACCGGCGCGGGTTCCTGTCCGCGCGCCTCGTCCGCCTCGACGAGCAGACCTGGCTCGACTTCGTCGAGTGGACCGACGACGCCGCGTGGGACGAGTCGAAGGCCAAGGGCGCGAACCTGCCGGCGATCGGGGCGTTCTTCGCCACGATCGGCGCGCTGGTCGGCGCCGAGCGCGGCGCTCGCTACGACGACGCCGAGGACGGCCGCCGCGCCGTCCGCACGGTCGCCTACGGACCCGAGCCGTCGCAGGTCGGCGAGCTGTACCTGCCCGAAGGCGACGGCCCCTTCCCGGTCGTGGCCGTTCTCCACGGCGGTTACTGGGCCGCGATGTGGGACCGCCGCCAGATCACCGACGTCGTCGACGACCTCGTCGCGCGCGGGTACGCGGTGTGGAACGCCGAGTACCGGCGGATCGGCGAGCCGGGCGGTGGCTGGCCCGGCACCTTCCTCGACGTCGCCGCCGCGATCGACGCCCTCGAAGGCATGGACCCGGCGCTCGACACCGGTCGCGTGGTGCTCCTCGGGCACTCCGCCGGCGGCACCCTGGCCACCTGGGCCGCGCACCGCGGTGGGCTGCCGCCGGAAGCCCCCGGCGCGAACCCGAAGATCACCCCGGTCGGCGTGGTCGAGCTGGCCGGCGCGCTCGACCTGAAGACCGCCGACAGCACCGGGTTCGGCGTCGTCCTCGCCGACCCGGCGGCCGAGCCGCCCAAGGACGCGCCCGAGCCGGCGCGGCCTGAAGCGTGGCCCGCGGTCGCCGAAGCCGTCGGCGACGGGATCGTGAAACTCCTGCTGGGCGGGCACTTCGCCGACCGGCCCGAGCACTACGCCTGGACGTCCCCGCTCGAACTGGCCGACGCCGGTGTCCCGGTGCTCGCCGTGCACGGCACCGCCGACGAAGCCGTTCCCGCCGAGTGGAGCCGTCGCTACGCCGAGAAGATCAACGGCGAAGGCGGCACCGCGCGGTACGTCGAGGTCGAGGGCGGCACCCACTTCGACGTCGTGCACCCGGACCACCCCGTCTGGCCGGTGGTCACCGGCTGGCTCCAGGAAACCGTCACCAGCCACGAGGAGCGGGCATGACACTCGACCACGAAGCGGTCTTCGAACAGGCCTGGGCCGCGCCGGGTGCCACCAAGGTCGACCTTCCGCCGGTCCGGGTCAACACCGTGCTGCGCGAGCGCTACGACGTCCGGCCGCCGTTCGCCTACACCGGCGCGCAGCTGTGGGACATGGAGGTGCGCAAGGCCGCGGCGCCCGACAAGTACATCCCCACGGTCGTGAAGGCGGGCAGCGCCGAGAAGTTCCCGAGCGTGCGCCACGGCCGGTTCGAGGACTTCACCCGCGTGTCCGACCAGCGGCTGTGGGCCGCCCCGGACCGGTTCGCGACGATCATCGAGCACGTGCGCCTCGACCACGAGAACCGGCGCGCGTTCTTCCTCGGCGCCGAACGCTTCGAGGCGCCGGACGGCCGTGTCTTCACCGCCGGCGAAGGGCAGCCGATCTTCCACGTGGAGCACTCGGTCGGCGGCCCGGAGGACGACCCGCTCAACCTCTGGCGGATCGTGCACCTGACCGCAGCGCCGGAGCAGTCCTTGGTGGACGCGTTCGACGCGCTCGCGAACGACCGCTACCTGCGGGTGTTCGTCGAGGTCCACCTGCGCGACGACCTCGGGCGAGAGCTCGTCCGGCGCTGAGGGGCCGATCGTTAGGGTGGGCGGCAGCTGAGCGGAAGGAGCGGTGATGGTCACGCGGGCGGAGCGGAACGCGACGGACCCCGACCTGGGTGTCCTGGCGGGCCGGCTGTTGTTCGCGGTGCAGCGTGAGCTGTTCTCGACGCTGGCCGAGGAGGGGTTCGCCGACCTGAAACCCCGCCACGGCGCGGTGCTCGCCTACCTCGACCCGGACGGCGTGCGGGCGACCGACCTGTCCCGGCTTTCCGGCCAGCACAAGCAGAACGTCGGGACGCTGATCGACGAGCTCGAGTCCCTCGGGTACGTCGAGCGGCGCCCCGACCCGAGCGACCGCCGCGCGAAGCTGATCTGCCCGACGGTCCGCGGCCTGGCCCAGATGCGGGCCGCGGACACGATCATGGCCGCCATCCAGCGGCGGCACGCCGAGCGGGTCGGGGCCGAGGACTACGCGCGGTTCAAGCGGATGTTCACCGACATCACCGTCCACCAGCGCAACCACGCGGGCGCGGACGAGGACTGACCGGCTAGGGCACCAGCACAAGACGTCCGAAGACCTCGCCGCCGGCCAGCTTCCGATGAGCCGCCACGGCTTCCGTCAACGGCAGCACTTCGTGCACCACTGCCTTCAGCTCACCTCGGACGGCCGAGCCGAACAGCTCCGCCGTCACCGCGCGCCGGTCGGCTTCCGGGACCGTGTTCGTGCTGAAGGTCGCGAACGACAAGGACTTCTGGAACGCCGCGAACATCGCGGTACCGAAGTCCACCGGTGGATCGCCCGCCACCGCGCCGACTGCCACCAGGCGGCCGTTGGGGTTGAGCCTCGCGAAGTACGACGGCAGGTCCGCGCCCGCGACGACATCGATCACGACGTCGTAGCCCGAGCCCTCGCCGTCGCGGCCCAGCACCTCGGTGGCGCCGAGCTCGCGCAGGCGGGCGCCGCGCTCGGCGGACGACGTCGTGACCGCGATCGCGCCCGCTCCGGCGCGGGCCGCGAGCTGGACCGTCATGATCCCGATGCCCCCGGCCGCGCCGCGGACGAGCACCGACTCGCCGGGCGCGAAGCGCGCGTGGCGCAGGCCGAAGTGGGCCACCATCCCGGAGCTGCCGAGCGTCACGGCGTCGACAGCGGACAGGGTTTCCGGCAGTGGCACCAACGTCGCCGCCGGGGCGACCGCCTGCTCGGCGTACCCGCCGCCCACCCCGGCGAACGCCCACACGCGCCGGCCCACCCACGACGGGTCGACGCCGTCGCCGACGGCCGTCACCGTGCCCGCCACTTCGCCGCCGAGGACGTGGCCCTCGGTGAAGCCGTACGCGGCGAGCGCGCCGCTCCTGACCAGGACGTCGACCCCGCCGACGCCGATCGCCTCGGTGGTGACGAGCACCTGCCCGGCACCCGGGCCCGGGTCCGGGAGGGTGACCACCGCGAGGCCGTCCGGGCCGCCGAACTCCTGCACCGCAATCGCTTTCACCCGGCGGACCGTAACGGACGGGGGCGTCCGGTTGGCTAAAGTGAGAGGGTGCCCGACCGGTTGCCTCACATCCTGCGTTCCGACGCCCGGGACAACCGCGCGCGCCTCCTCGAGGCGGCGCGCGAGGTGTTCGCCGTCGACGGCCTGGACGTGCCGATGCGCGAAATCGCCCGGCGCGCCGGGGTCGGTCCCGCCACGCTCTACCGGCGCTTCCCGACCAAGGAGGACCTGGTCACCGAGGCTTTCGCCGAGCAGATGCGCGCGTGTTACGCCATCGTCGACGACGGCCTGGCCGACCCGGACCCCGGGCGCGGATTCCGCGAGGTGATCGAGCGGCTCTTCGAGCTCCACGCCCGCGACCGCGGCTTCACGTCGGCCTTCGTGGCGGCGTTCCCGCACGCGATGGACTTCGCGTCGGACCGCGCGCAGGGGGCGAAGTCCCTCGCGGAGCTGACCCACCGCGCGAAGGAAGCCGGCTACCTGCACCCCGACGTCGTCCCGGACGACGTCATTCTGGTGCTCACGGCCAACAGCGGCATCCACGCGTCGTCACCGGCCACCCGCGTCGCGGCTTCACGACGCTTCGCGGCGCTGGCGATCCGCGGCCTGCGGCGTCACCCGGAAGCCCGGGACGGTTGAACTCGCCGCAGGCTGGGAAGTAACCCGATCGTGTACCGCGGTTGAGACCAGCAGCCGCCCCCGCAACCGCACGGCCTCGCCCGCCCAGGGCGGCCGGCACCGCGGGCGGCCGTGACCGCGCAGGCTTCCCGCGTCTACGAGAAGGCCGTCGCATGCTCGACACCGCCACCAGCCCCAGCCCCCGCCACCTCGCCCCGGCGCATCCCGGCCCGACGACCGTCACGGTGACCACGACCTACGAGCACACCACGGTCGCCGTCACCGGCGAGATCGACCTGTCCAGCACCGAGCGGGTCCAGGACAGACTCCGGGACGAGCTGCGGTTCGACCCCGCCGCGCTGGTCATCGACCTCACCGGCGTCACCTTCTGCTCCTCCGGCGGCCTCGCCGTCCTGCTCGACACCGTCACCACCGCCCACGCCCGCGGGCTGCCGTGCGCGATCATCGCGACCCACCGCAGTGTCGTGCGCCCGATCCGGCTTCTGCGGCTCGACCGCGTGCTGCCGATCCACCCCGACCGCGCCGACGCCGAAACCTGGCTCTCGCTGCTGCCGCGGCTGCGCTGAGCTCCGTCACCTCTTTCGGTGAACCACACCGAGGCAGGCGTGTTTTCCACGCCCCGGGTTGGGGTAAAAAGCGGCATGGCACCTTCCACCACAGCGGGCCACGAGCCGGCCCTCCTCCCGGGCTGAGCGCCGATGGCCGACATCACGAGCCTGATCCTGGACGACCACGACTGGTTCCGCCGCCAGTTCGCCCGGCTTGACGACCTCACCGACGCCGCCGACCTGGCCGAGGTCTGGCAGCCCCTCGCCGACCTGCTCGACGTGCACGCCCGCGCGGAGGAGGAGATCTTCTACCCCCACCTGCTGCGCCGCGGCGACGACGCCGAAGCGGAGACGCTCGACGCGATCGGCGACCACAACGACATCCGCGACGGTGTGCACGAAGCCGCGCTGCACCCCGTCGGCAGCACGGCGTGGTTCGCCGCCGTGCGCAAGGCCCGGCTGGCCAACAGCGAGCACATGGCCGAGGAGGAGGACGAAGGGCTGGCCGACTTCCGCCGGCACGCCGATCCCGGCCTGCGCGAAGAGCTCGGCCGCAAGTTCACCGCGTTCAAGAAGCAGCACGAAGGCGCTCGCGACCTCGACGTCAGCGACATCGACCCGCAGGAGTACGTCGAGGAAGAGCGCGGCGACCGCCCGGCCGGCGACTCCCTCGGCATCGGCAGCCTCAAGGAGCAGGACTGACATGAACCACCTGATGCGCGCCCTCGCGCCGATCTCCGACGCGGGCTGGAAGGAGGTCGACGCCGAGGCCAAGGAGCGCCTGCAGACCCACCTGGCGGCCCGGCGCCTGGTCGACGTCGCCGGACCGCACGGCTGGGGCCACTCGGCCACCGACCTGGGCCGGACCACCACGCTCGCGTCGGCGTCGCTGACCGACGTCGACGACGGGGTCGTGGTGCGGCAGCGGCGGGTCCTGCCGCTGGCCGAGGTCCGGGTGCCGTTCACGGTGTCGCGCGCCGAGCTGGACGACGCCGAGCGCGGCGCCGACGACCTGGAGTTCGACGACCTCGACCGCGCGGCGAAGCAGATCGCGATGATCGAGAACCGCGCGGTCTTCCACGGCTGGTCCGCCGCCGGGATCACCGGCATCGCCGAGACGTGCCCGTACCCGACGGCGCCGCTGGGCGACGAGCCCGAGGCGTACCCCGGCGGGGTCGCCCGCGCCGTCGACAAGCTCCGGCAGGCCGGCATCAAGGGCCCGTACGGCCTGGCCATCGGCCCGGCGGGGTACACGCGGATCGTGGAGAGCACCGAGCACGGCGGCCAGCTGGTGTTCGACCACATCCGCCGGGTCCTCGGCGGCGGCAAGGTGGTCCGCTCCCCCGGCCTGGACGGCGCCCTGGTCGTCAGCCTCGACGGCGGCGACTTCGTCCTCGAGCTGGGTCAGGACCTCGCGGTGGGCTACAGCCACCACGACGCCGAGAACGTGACGCTGTACCTGGAGGAGAGCTTCAGCTTCCGGGTCACCGAACCGGACGCGGCGATCTGCCTGACCCTCTGAGGCTTCAGCGGAGCGCGGCGGTCACCGGGGCCGCGAGGGTGGTGGCGACGCGGGAAAGCAGCCCGAAGGCCGGGTTGGCGATGCGTCGCTGCCACACGATCGGCTTCAGCGACACCCGCACCGCTTCGGCGGCGTAGGCGTTGAGGCCGCGCTCGTACTCGTGCACGGCGAGCGCGATCGTCGTGCGGCCCTTCACCGCGTCGGCCAGGTGGGTGGCCAGCAGGTCGGCGTCGCGGACGGCGGTGGCGGCCGCGCGGCCGCCGGTCGGGGGCATGGCGTGCACGGCGTCGCCGAGCGCGGTGACCGTGCCCGAGGCCCACGGCGTGAGGTGCGCACGCGGATCGCTTGTGTGGTAAGGAAAAGTACTCACCGTGCTCAACTCGGCGCCGGCGACGATCTCCCGCAGCACCGGTGACCACGCGCGCACCAGGCCGGCCGCGGCGCGCACGGCGGCCTCGGCGCCGATCCTGCGGACGTTCGGCAACCGGTCGAGCGGGACGTTGATCCCCCAGTAGACGACCGGCGACTCCGGGAACGCCGGCACGTCGACACACAGCTTCGGGTCGAGCATGGGGCCGGCTTCGGTGTCCTGCACCGTGATGAACGCGCTCGTCGAACCGGGGCCGAGGGCGAGGATCGAGCCGATGCGCAGCCGCTTCGGCAACTGCTCGCGGATCTCCGGGGTGAGCGGGCTGCGGCCGGCGACACCGCCGATGCCGACGGGCGTCGACGTGGGTTTGCCCGCCAGCGCCGTGGTCACCCGCGAGGTGGCGCCGTCCGCGCCGACGAGCAGGTCGCCGTGCTCGGTCGAGCCGTCGGCGAAGTGCGCGGTCACCGTGCCGTCGGGGTGGGTTTCGTGCCGGACGAACTCGCTCTTCCAGTGGATCGCGTCATCGAGGCCGTGGGTGAGCAGCACGCGCAGCGGCAGGCGTTCGACGAAGAGCATCTCCTCCTCGAGCGGGATCGTCGCCTTGGCGAGCGGGCGCAGCCGGTGGTCGGCGAACGTGATCCCGCGGTGGGCCGCCCGGTTCGGCGAGCTGGCCAGCAACGCCTGGTACGCCGCGGCCGGGAGGACTCTGCGCAGGACCCGGCACGCGGCGTCGTCGATGTGAAGCCGGTAACCGCCGGTCGCCTCGGCGCGGGGGTCGCGGTCGTGCACCGCGACGTCGATCCCGTGGGTGCGCAGGGCCTGGGCGAGGGTCAGGCCGCCGATGCCCGCGCCGATGATGATGACTCGCATGACTGTTCCTCATTGACTACTGGTTTGTCAGACTTCACTATAATCAATATAGTCAGATCCACTCAATTGAGGCGACAGTGACCCCCGTCACGAGGGTCCTCGAAGATCAGCGGGTCAGCTGCCGACCGAGGATCTCGGTCAGCCAGCTTTCGTACCGGTCGTCGGTCCAGCCGAGCCCGGTGGTGCCGCGGAAGTAGAGCTCCAGCGCGCTGAGCATCCACGCGTGCTCGACGGCTTCTTCTCGGGTGACGTTCGCGGGCAGCACACCGGCCTCGTCCAGCGACGCGATGATCGGCACGAGCCACTCCCGCGCTTCGCGCTCGCCGTGGTTCTTCAGCTCGACCACGGCGGGATCACTCGAGGCGTTGACCGCCGCGGCCCACATGTCCCGGCCGTTCGAGTACAGCTTGCGGAGGAACGACGCGTAGAGCCCGAGCTTGCGGTGCGGATCGGGCTCGGCCTGGATGCGCGCGCCCCACTCCGCGCGGTCCGCCTCCGCCTCCAAGCGGGCGATCAGCTCGCCGACGATCGCCGCCTTCGACCCGAAGGTCGCGTAGACCGTGGGCGTGGCGACCTTGGCGTGCTTGGCGATCATGGCGACGGTCGTCCCGGCGAACCCCTGCTGCGCGAACAGCTCCCGCGCGGCGTCGACGATCCGGGCCCGCGTCGCGACGGCCCGCTCCTCACGCAGCGGCGACTCGTACGCGCGCCGGGACGGGGAGGGGCCGGCCGGATCACTCACGCCGCGAAGTTATCACTGCGGCCGGCTCTCTTCGATTCGATGGCGGCGGCCGGGCCCGGCGGCCATCCGGGTGAAAGCGGGCGCCGGGGTGAGGAGTCGCACCCATGAAGCTCGCCTCAGCGCTGCACACCCGGTTCGCCGCGGTTTCGCCCGCCACGATCACCGCCGCGGTGACCGGGACCGCGGCCGCGACCACCGAAGCCACCGGGTACGCGCGGTGCCCCGCAGCCAAGTTCTGCGTCTTCTCCGGTGTCAACGGCTCCGCCACCAGCTACCCCTACGGCAACGGCACGAACCTCGACACCCCGTACCGGAACACGACGAGCTCGCTCGTCAAGTGCCTCTTCTAGCCGGCGTCAACCGAGGCGGGCCGAGCCAGGGGCGCCTCACCACGGCACGGTCTCGCCCCACCGGTCCAGGAACTCGAGGCCGGGCTTGCCCAGCCGGGACATCAGGACGTCCACCACGAGCGGGACGGTTTCCTCGAGCGTGAACGGCGCGTCCGGCCCGCCCAGGTCGGTGCGGATCCAGCCGGGCGCCATCAGGACGATCGCGCGTTCCGTCCCGGCCTGCCGGGCCGCGAAGCCGCGCATGAACATGTTCAGCGCCGCCTTGCTGCCGCGGTAGAGCTCGCGCAGCCCGGTGGTGTTGTTGGTGATGCTGCCCTGCCCCGACGACATCGCGCCGATCAGCCCGGCCGGCGTCACGAGGTCTTCGAGCGCTTCGATGACGCGCAACGGGCTGAGCGCGTTGGTCACCATCACCGCCACGAAGTCCTCGGTCGGCACCTCGCCGATCGGCGTCTCGACGTTGTTCGTGGTTCCCGCGTTGACGAAGAGCAGGTCCAGCTTCCGCGGCGACAGGCGTTCGTGCAGCGGCGGGAGCTGGGCCGGGTCGGTGACGTCGAGGTGCTCGATCGTGAGGCGGCCGCCGGAGCGGTCCGCGAGCTCGTGCAGGGGCGTCCGGGCGGCGGGGTCGCGGACCGTGCCGATGACGTCCCAGCCCCGGCCGAGCAGCTCCGCCACCAGCGCACAGCCGAGGCCGCGTGAGGCCCCGACGATCAGGGCGGTCTGTGGGTGTCCGTTCATGCTCGCAGTCTGCCTCCGGTGTTCGCCGGCTTGCCCGTCCGAGACGCCGGTTCGTAGGATCACCTCGATGACAGCGTCACAGATGAGTGAATCCGGCGAAGTAGCGCCCGAGGATGTGCGAATCATTCGCGCGCTGCAGGTCGCCCCGCGTGCCTCGTTCGCGGCAATCGCGGCCGTGCTCGGGGTCACCGAGGGCGCCGTCGGCCGTCGGTATCGGCGGCTGCGCGCCGACGGCGTCGTGCGGGTCGCCGGCATCCTCAACCCGGGGGCGCTGGGGCAGAGCCGATGGCTGGTGCGGCTGCGCTGCCGCCCGGGCAGCGTCACGGCGATCGCCGACGCGCTCACGAAACGCGACGACGTCAGCTGGGTGACGCTCGGCGCCGCGGGTTCCGAGATCACCTGCGCGGTGCGCTCCCGCACGCCGGAGCAGCGTGAAGACCTGCTCGGGCAGCGGCTTCCGCGCACGGCGGCGGTCCTCGACATCCACGCGGCCGCGATGCTCCGCCAGTTCGTCGGCGGCCGCGGGCACTACTGGGCCGCGCTGCGCGGCATCCTCACGCCCGCCCAGGAAGCCGCGCTGGGCACCGAAGGCAGCCCGTTCCCGGAGGTCCCGGTCGTCAGCCGCGAGCCGGTGGACCTCACGCCCGAGGACGAGAAGCTGCTCGACGTCCTCGCCGAGGACGGCCGCGCCAGCCTCGTCGACCTGGCCGACGCGTCCGGTCTCACACCCGGGCGCGTGTCCCGCCGCCTCGAAACCCTGCTCCGGACCGGTGTCGTCCACATCGACGTCGAGCTCGCGGCCGCGGCGCTGGGCTACCGCGCCGGGGCGCTGCTCTGGCTGCGGGTGCACCCGTCGGCGGTCAAGAGCGTCGGGCGGACGCTCGCGCGGGAGCCGGAAATCGCTTTTGCCGCCGCCATCTCCGGTCCGCACAACCTCCACGCCGTCGCGCACTGCCACGATCTCGACGAGCTGTTCGAGTTCACCACCGACCGGGTCGGGTCGCTGCCGGGGTTGCAGAGCATGGAGATCTCCCCCGTGCTCCGGCAGCTCAAGCAGTCCGGCACCCTGCTGGCCGGCGACCGCCTCGCCGCGCGCTAACGAGCGTCTTCGAACCGCTGGTTGCCCAGCACGCCCAGCAGCTGCAGCTTCTCGAACGCCTCCGTGCGCGGCGCCGCGGTCAGCACCAGCAGCGCCTGCGACTGGTCTTCGGTGAACAGCGCCTGGCAGTCGACTTCGATCTCGCCGACCTGGGGGTGCACGAGCACCTTGTGGTCCTCGAAGCGCTTCGCGACCTCGTGCCGCTCCCACAGCGCCGCGAACTCCGCGCTCTCCCGCTTGAGCGCGCGGACCAGCTCCCCCGCCCGTGAGCTCGGGCCCATCGAGCCGTGCGCGGCGCGCAGGTTCGCCACCAGCGCGCGGCTCTGCCGGTCGCGGTCGTGCTCGGGGTAGATCAGCCGTTCCGCCGGCTCGGTGAACCAGCGGTAGATCTCGCTGCGCGCCAGTCCTTTGTGGTCGGTCCGGCCGCCGTAAAGAGCTTCGGCGAGGCGGTTCTGCACCAGAACCTCGCCGAGGTTGGACAGGATCAGCGCGGGGGTGTCCGACAGCCGGTCGAGCACCCGCAGCAACGCCGGCGCGACGTGCGTGGCCGTCACCGCTGGCGAAGGAGCGTTGCGGCCGGCGACCACGAACAGGTAGTCCCGTTCGTCGTCGCGCAGCCGCAGCGCGCGGGCCAGCGCGGCCAGCGTCTGCTCGCTCGGCTGCGGCCCGCGTTGCTGCTCCAGGCGGGTGTAGTAGTCGGTCGACATCGCGGCCAGCGACGCTACCTCTTCCCGCCGCAGCCCGGCCGTCCGGCGGCGCGCCCCCGGCGGGAGGCCGACGTCTTCGGGCCGCAGCTGCTCACGGCGGCGACGCAGGAAGGCCGCCAGCTCCGCTCGATCCATGCTCCCCAGTATCCCGCTCTCCCGGCGGCCGGCCAGGGATCGCCGGTCCCCCGATAGCCGCTCTCTGGCGGCGTCGTCGCCGGTGGCCGAAGCTCAGGACATGGACATCACCGGAAACACCATCTTCATCCCCGGCGCCACCAGCGGGATCGGCCTGGCGCTCGCACTGGCCCTCCGGGAGCGCGGCAACACCGTGGTCGTCGGCGGCCGGCGCACCGACCGGCTGGCGACGATCGCCGCCGAGCACCCCGGCCTCGGCACCGCGGCGATCGACACCGCGGACGCGGCGAGCGTCGAGGCCGCCGCGAAGGACGTGCTCGCCCGCTACCCGGAGCTGAACGTGCTGGTCACCATGGCCGGCGTGATGCGGGCGGAGGACTGGCACCGGCCCGAGACGTTCCTGGAGTCGGCCGAGAACGTCGTGACGACCAACGTCCTCGGCCCGATCCGCCTGATCGCGGCGTTCGTCGAGCACCTGCAGACCCGGCCGGACGCCACCATCGTCACCGTCTCATCCGGACTGGCGTTCACCCCGCTGAAGGTCACCCCGAGCTACAACGCGTCCAAGGCGGCGATCCACATGTTGAGCGAGTCGCTGCGGCTGCAGCTGGCCGACACGTCGGTGAAGGTGCTCGAGCTCGTGCCGCCGTCGGTGCAGACGGACCTCATGCCCGGCCAGGCCGACAACGAGCACGCCATGCCGCTGGCCGAGTTCATCACCGAAGTGGTGACGCTGCTGGAAACCCAGCCGGACGCGACCGAGATCCAGGTCGAGCGGGTCAAGTTCCTGCGGTACGGCGAGGCGCGTGGTGACTACGCCCAGGTGGTCGCGGCGTTGAACCAGACGGATCCCCACGGAAAGTGAGGCCGAACCCGGCTAGCTGAAGGAGACGCGGCCCAGCAGCCGGTCCACCACCGCGGGCAGCGGCTGCTCGCCCGAGCCCTCCAGCCAGCGCAGGATGCCGGTGCGGGTGGCCGCGAGGAACGTCGCCGTCATGAGGCGGGCCAGCTCGTCGTCGACGCCGCGGGCGGTGAGGACGCCGGCCAGGTCGCGCTCCAGGGCGATCTGGTCGCTCGCCTGCTGCGCGAGCAGGGACGGGTGGCGGCGCAGCAGCCGCAGCTGCGCCACCCACTCCGGGTCGGGGACGGTCCGGTCCTGGTACAGCTCCCGGCTCGCCGCGCGCAGGGCCGCCCACGGCTGCTCGGCGGGCGGGCGGCCGGCGGCCAGGGCCACCAGCACCCGGGTGCGCTCGCGGTCGCCGTGCAGGATCGCGTCTTCCTTGTTCGCGAAGTAGTTCGAGAACGTCCGGCGGGACACCCCCACCTCGTCGGCGATGTCCTCGACCGTCACGGCGTCGAGCCCGCGCTCCATCGCCAGCCGCAGCGCCGCCTCGTGCAGCGACTGCCGGGTCGCCGCCTTCTTGCGGGTGCGCAGCGTGTCGACGGTGTCCATGCCGCCAGCCTAGCGACGGGAATACACTGCCCATTGCGCAAGTTTGCTCAGTGGGCAATAATTTACCCGGACGTGAAGGGGTGCTGTGAAAACCGAGAGAAACACGGCGGACGCGGCGATGCGGCACCGCGAGGTGCTGGAGTCGCTGTCCGGGCTGCTGCTCGCGCTGTTCGTGGCCATGATCAGCTCGACGGTCGTGTCGACGTCGCTGCCGCTGATCATCGGCTCGCTGAACGGCAGCCAGACGCAGTACACGTGGGTGGTCACGGCCACCCTGCTGGCGGCGACGGCCACCACGCCGATCTGGGGCAAGCTCGCCGACCTGTTCAACAAGAAGACGCTCGTCCAGGTCGCGATCGTGATCTTCGTGGCCGGGTCGATGATCAGCGGGTTCAGCCAGGACACCGGGCAGCTCATCGCGGCCCGCGCGTTCCAGGGCATCGGCGTCGGCGGCCTGCAGGCGCTGGTCCAGGTCGTGATCGCCGCGATCATCCCGCCGCGCGAACGCGGCCGCTACAACGGCTACCTCGGCGCCGTCATGGCGGTCGCCACCGTCGGCGGCCCGCTGCTCGGCGGGCTCATCGTGGACGTGCCGTGGCTCGGCTGGCGCTGGTGCTTCTTCGTCGGCGTGCCGATCGCGGTGATCGCGTTCGTCGTGCTGCAGCGCACCCTCAAGCTGCAGACCGTGCGGCGCGACGACGTTCAGGTCGACTACCTCGGCTCCGGCCTGATCGCCGCCGGCGTGAGCGTCCTGCTGATCTGGGTGTCCTTCGTCGGTAACTCGTTCGGCTGGCTTTCGTGGCAGACCGGCGTCATGGTGGCGGGCGGCGTGGTGCTGCTCGCGCTCGCCGTGCTGGTGGAGACGAAGGTGCGCGAACCCGTCGTGCCGCTGAAGATCGTCGTCCAGCGCACCCCGGCGCTGGCGATCATCGCGAGCCTCGCGGTCGGCATGGCCATGTTCGGCGGCGCGGTGTTCCTCGGCCAGTACTTCCAGATCGGCCGCGGGTACACCCCCACCGAAGCCGGCCTGCTGACCATGCCGCTGATGGCGGGGGTGCTCGTCTCCTCGACCGTCTCCGGGCGGCTGATCAGCCGCACCGGGAAGATCAAGCCCTACATCGTGGCCGGCACGATCATCCTGGTGCTCGGTTTCCTCGGGCTCGGCCTGGTCGATCACGCCTCACCGCTGTGGATCGTCGGGGTCGCGATGGCCGTCGTGGGCGTCGGTGTCGGCATGACCATGCAGAACCTCGTGCTGGCCGTGCAGAACGACGTCCCCCTGCGCGACCTCGGCGCGGCGAGCGCGACGGTGACCTTCTTCCGCTCGCTCGGCGGCACGATCGGCGTCTCGGTGCTGGGCGCCGTGCTCGCCAACCGGGTCACCGCCGACCTCTCGGCCGCCCTGCACGTGCCGGCGGGCCAGGCGTCGACGGGCAGCGTCAGCGCGCTCAACCTCAAGGCGCTGCCGCCCCAGGTGCAGACGGTCGTGCACACCGTGTACGGCGACGCGACCGCGCACATCTTCCTGATCTCCGCGGCGGTGGCGGTGGTCGGGGTGATCGCGGCGCTGCTGCTCAAGCCGATCACCCTGCGCACGACGATCGACCTGGAGCAGCCGGCCGGCGAGCCGGCGACGACCGAACCCGTCGCCCGGTAAGGGGGTGGGTGGGGTGAGCGGCAGCGCGGCCGGGATCAACGCCTTCGAGTCCACAGTGGAGCGTTTCGGCCCGCTCCGGGAGACCGCGGCGCGGGCCATCCTCGCCGGCGTCGACGGCTCCGACACTGCGATGCGCGCGGCGGCCTACGCTTTCGGCCTGACCCGCCGCCAGGGCGGCCGGCTGATCGTCGCCTTCATCGCCGGCCGCTCGGCCCTGACCACGCTCGGGCCGCCGATCGCGGCCGCGGCCGAACACGACACGACCCTGCAGCTCTACACCGAGCTGCGCGAGCAGATCCGCACCGGCGCCGAGGAGCTCGAGGTGCCGGTCACGCTGCTCAAGATGTTCGGCGACCCGTACACGGCGCTGCGCGACACCGCCGACCGCTGCCAGGTCGACACGGTGGTGGTCGGCGCGTCGCAGAAGGCGGGGCACCGGTTCGCGGGTTCGGTCGCGACCAAGCTCATCCGGGCGGGGCACTGGCCGGTGCTGGTCGTGCCCTGAGCCGGATTCGAAGCAGGGCACGCCGGTCTACCGCGGCTGGTCGTGAGTGTTTTTTAGGGTTAGAACCCTCATTACCACTCACGACGAGCGGGGCCGGGCGCCGTGGAGGTACGCCGCCAGCTCGGCGACCGTCGGGTGGTCGAACAGGGCCACCGCCGGGATGTCGCGGCCGGCCAGCGTCGTCAGGCGGGCGCGGACCTCCAGCGTGGTCAGGGAGTCGAACCCCAGCTCGGGGAACGGCCGGTCGTCGGTGACCGCCCGCGGGTCCGGGTGGCCGAGCACCGCGGCCACCTCGACGCGCAGCAGCTCCCGCAGCTCGGCCTCCGACGGCTGGGCCGGCCAGCTGCGCTCCCCGGTCGTCGACGGCACGACTCCGCGGGCCGCCGGCGGGGTTTCCACCGCCGCCGGGGTGAAGCGGACCGGGACCAGGACCGGCTCGGCCGACCCGAGGGCCGCGTCGAACAGCTCGAGGCCCTGCTCGGCGGTCAGCCCCGCGACGCCGGAAGCGTGGATCCGCTGCCGGGCGGTCGCGGAGATGCGGTCGCCGAGCCCGGTGCCGACGTCCCACAGGCCCCACGCCAGGGACAACGCGGGCAGGCCTGCCGCCCGCCGTCGGACGGCCAGCGCGTCCAGGAACCGGTTGGCGGCCGCGTAGTTGGCCTGGCCGGCCTTGCCGAACGTCCCGGCGATGGAGGAGAACAGCACGAACGCCGTCAGCGGTCGGTGCCGGGTCACCTCGTCCAGCACCACGGCGGCGTCCGCCTTCGGGCCGAGCACCGTGTCAAAGCGCTCTGGCGTCTGGGCGGTGAGGACACCGTCGTCGACCACGGCCGCGGAATGCACGACGGCGGTCAGCGGCGGGTCGCAGGTGTCCACGAGCCGGGACACCACGGCCCGGTCCGCGACGTCCGCGGCGACGATCCGGACGTCGACGCCGAGCGCGGCCAGCTCGGCGCGCAGTTCTTCGGCACCCGGCGCGGCCGGCCCGCGGCGGCTCACCAGCAGCAGGTGCCGGACGTCGTGGCCGCGGACGAGGTGGCGGGCCAGCAGTCCCCCTAGAGCGCCGGTGCCGCCGGTGACCAGGACCGTCCCGGCGGGGTCGATCGGCCGGGTGCCGGACGGCGTCGCGCGCGCGACCCGGAACACGTGCGGCACCCCGTCGCGGATCGCGATCTGCGGTTCCCGGCCGTCCCCGGCGAAGTCCGGGACCCGCTCGAGCGGGAAGCCGGGCTCGACGTCGACCATGGTCAGCCGGCCCGGGTACTCGGCGGCCGCGGAACAGCCGAGGCCCCAGACGGCCGCCGCGGCCAAGTCCGGCTCCGGGCCGGTGGCGTTGCGCGTGACCAGGGCCAGCCGCTCGGGCAGCCGCTCCTGGAGGAGCCGGAGGGCGGCCGTGGTCGCTTCACGCACGTCGCCCGTCGTGGCTTCGACGACGGCGACCGGCTCACGGGCGGCGACCGGCGACACCGGTGTCCACTTCGGACGGTAGAGCATCGTGTCGCGCGGGTGCACCGGCCGGGTGAGCAGCGACGCCACCCGCGCGATCGGCTCACCATCCGTGTCGAACAGCTCGACGCGCAGCGCGCCGGAGTCGAGCACGCCGTGCACCCGGGCCCGGCGCGCGCCGGGGGTGTACAGCTCGACTCCGTTCCACAGGAACGGCAACCGCGGTTCGACGGCCGCCTCACCGGTGAGCGCCACGGCGTGCACGGCGGCGTCCAGCAGGATCGGGTGCAGCCCGAACCGGCCGGCGGCGCCCGGCGGGAGCTCGACGTCGGCGAACACCTCGCCTTCGCGCCGCCAAAGCCGTTTCACCGCCCGGAACGCGGGGCCGTAGGTGTGGAACCCGTACGCCTCGGTGACGTCGGCCTCCGTCGCGCCCGCCGGTGGCCACTCCCCTGTCCACGTGCCGGGCAGCGGGCCGCGGGGCCGGATCCGGCCCGTCGCGTGGCGCCGCCAGTCCTTTTCGCTCCGCCGCCGGGCGTAGACGTCCAGCCGCGGCCCGTCGACGACCACCTGCAGGTAGGTGTCCTCGGTCCCGTCGAACGGGAGCGGCGCCTCCAGGGCCAGCTCCTCGACGGCCTCCCCCGCGTGCAATGCCAGCTCGACGAACAGCGAGCCGGGGACCAGTGGGGTGCCGCCGACTGTGTGGTCGGCCAGCCAGGGGAATGCGCGCGGGTCGAGGGAACCGCCGTGCACGACCCGCGATGAGTCCGGGGCTTCCAGCGCCGGGCCGAGCAGCGCGTGCCCCGGCCCGGTGACGACCGGCGCCGACGGCTCCAGCCAGTACCGCGTCCGCCGGAACGGGTAGGTGGGCACCGGCACGGTCCGGGCGCCGCTGCCGCGGAACACCGTCCGCCAGTCGATCGGGACGCCGGAAGTGTGCACCGCGCCCAGCGCGGCGAGCACCCCTTCCCCCGACAGAGTTGTCGTCACGGCGGGAAAATCCGCGAGCCGGCTGAGCACGGCCGCCGGGCCGAGCTCGAGGCCGGTGTCGGGCGCGGCGGCGGCGAGCGCGTCGGCGAACCGCACAGTCTCGCGCACGTGCCGCCCCCAGTGCCCGGGCTCGAGGACGTCGGCCCGGGCGCCGGTCAGGCTCGACACGAACGGGATCTCCGCGCGTTCGTGGCGCACCGACGCGACGACGGCGGCGAACTCGCCGAGCATCGGGTCCATCAGCGGTGAGTGGAACGCGTGGCTGACCCGCAGGCGGGACCCGCCACCCAGCCGCTCGGCCACCGCCGTCGTCGCGGCCTCTTCGCCGGAGAGGACAACCGAACGCGGGCCGTTGACGGCGGCGATCGCGACGGACCCGGTGAGCAACGGCGTGACTTCGTCCTCGCTCGCGGCGACGGCGATCATGACACCGCCGGCCGGCAACGCGGCCATGAGCCGCCCGCGCGCGCTCACCAGGGTGGCCGCGTCGCGCAGCGACAGGATCCCGGCGACGTGGGCCGCGGCGATTTCGCCGACCGAGTGCCCCACCACGACGTCCGGGCGGACACCCCACGACTCGAGCAACCGGAACTGGGCGACCTCGAACGCGAACAGCGCGGCCTGGGCGTGGTCCGTGCGGTCCGGATCGTCGTCGGCCGGCTCCGCGCCGAGCGCGGCCCAGGCCGCGTCGAAGGCGTCGGCGAACACCGGGAAGGACCGGGCGAGCTCACGTCCCATGCCCGCCCGCTGGGCGCCCTGACCGGAGAACAGGAACGCCAGCCGCGGCGCGCTCCGGACCGTGCGCCCGCGGACCCGTCCCTCGGCGACCGCTCGCAGCGCCTCACGGTCACCGGCGGGCACGAGCACGCGGTGCCCGGGCGCCAGACGGGTGGCCAGGGTGTAGGCGACGTCGAGGCTGTCCGGGACGTCCGCGAGCCCGGCGGCGACGGCGCGCAGCGAGGCCTCGTCGGCCGCGGCCAGCAGCCACGGCGTCGCCGGGAAGCCGTTGCGCGCCAACGGCTTTTCGGGTGGCGGCTCCTCCAGCAGGACGTGGGCGTTGGTGCCGCCGATCCCGAACGCCGACACCCCGGCCCGCCGCGGCCGGTCCCCGGCGGGCCACGGCCGCGCCCGGTCGAGCAGGGCGACGCTCCCGGCCGACCAGTCGATCCGCGGGCTCGGGTTGTCCGCGTATCGCGACGGCGGCAGCTGTTCGTGCTGCAGGGCCAGCACCATCTTCAGCACCCCGGCGACACCGGCGGCGGCCTGGGTGTGGCCGAGGTTGGACTTCACCGAACCGAGCCACAGCGGCCGGTCGCGGTCCCGGCCGTACGCCGCGATCAGGGCCTCCGCCTCGATCGGGTCACCCAGCGGGGTCGCCGTCCCGTGGCCTTCGACGGCGTCGACGTCCGCGGGCGCCAGTCCCGCATCGGCGAGTGCCGAGGCGACCACCGCGCGCTGCGCCCGCCCGCTCGGCGCGGTCAGCCCGTTCGAGGCGCCGTCGGAGTTGACGGCCGATCCCCGCAGCACCGCCAGGACGGGGTGCCCGAGCCGTCGTGCGTCCGAAAGCCGTTCCAGCAGCACGACTCCGGCGCCTTCGGCCCACGCGGTGCCGTCGGCGTCGGCGGCATAGGGCCGGCAGCGGCCGTCCGGGGACAGCCCGCGCTGGCGGCTGAACGCGAGGAACGTCCGCGGGGTCGCCATCACCGTCGCGCCACCGGCGACGGCGAGCGAGCACTCCCCCGCTCGCAGGGCCTTGGCCGCCAGGTGCAGGGCCACCAGCGACGACGAGCACGCCGTGTCGACGGTGAGCGTCGGCCCGGTCAGCCCGAAGGTGTAGGCGATCCGGCCGGACGCGACCGCGTGCGACGAGCCGATGCCCAGCCAGGCTTCGAGCTCGTGCGAGTCGAACCGGCTCGCGTAGTCCTCGTTCATGACCCCGACGTACACACCCGTGTTGCTGCCCCGGAGCGCCGCGCGGTCGAGGCCGGCGCGTTCGAACAGCTCCCACGTGGTTTCGAGCAGCAACCGCTGCTGCGGGTCCGTGGCCAGGGCCTCCCGCGGCGAGATCCCGAACAGCCCGGCGTCGAAGTCCCCGGCGTCGTAGAGGAACCCGCCACGGCGGGTGACCGAGGTGCCGAGCCGGTCGGGGTCCGGGTCGTGCAGCGCCTCGACGTCCCAGCCGCGGTCGGCGGGGAACTCCCCGGTCGCGTCGACGCCGTCGCGGACCAGCCGCCAGAGGTCCTCCGGGGACCGCACCCCGTCGGGGAACCGGCACGCCATCGAGACGACGGCGATGGGTTCCGCCGCCGGGGTCACCGCGGTTGCCGGGGCCGCGGACCGCGCGCCGGACGTCAGCCGCGTGAGCTCCGCGATCACCTCGCCCGGCGTCGGGAAGTCGTAGATCAGCGACGCGGGCAGCGACACACCGGCGAACTCGGTGAGCCGGTGCCGCAGCTGCACCCCGGCCAGCGACGAGAGCCCGAGGTCGGTGAACGGGCGGTCGCGCCAGCCGTCCCCGCCGTCGTGCCCGCACAGGGCGACGACTTCCGCGCGCACGATATCCGCGAGATCTGCTTGCGGCACAGGGGTTTCCGGAGCGGTCAGGATCCCGCGCCGCGGTTTGCCCGACGCCGTCCGCGGAATCGTGTCGACCCGGTGGAACGCCACCGGGACCTTGTACAGCGACAGCCGTTCCAGGCACAGCCGCCGCAGCTGCGCCGGATCGACGGTGTCGCCGGCCGGCACGACAAACGCGATCGGGACCTCGCCGACCACCTCGTCCGGCCGGCTGCCGACGAGCACGTCCCGCACGGACGGCGACTCGGCGAGCACGGCCTCCACCTCGGCCGGGTGCACGTTCTGGCCGCCGCAGACGATCACGTCGTCGACCCGGCCCTGGAGCACGACCTTGCCGTCCTCGAGACGGCCCGCGTCGCCGGTGCGGTACCAGCCGTCTTCGAACGGCGAGCCGGCCTGCCCGTGGTAGCCCAGCATCAAACCCGGGCCACGAAAGAGGATCTCTCCGCTTTTGACACGGATCTCGTTGCCCGGCAACGGGACCAGTCCCGTCTCGCCGGGTACTTCGACGGCGATCTTGCCGCCGGTCTCGGTGGCGCCGTAGCCGTTCAGCAGCGGCACGCCGAACAGGTCGCGCACGGCGGCCCGCGCGGCCGGGCCGCACGGCGCGCCCGAGGTCAGGCACAGGCGCGGCGGGACCACCGCGCCGCGGATCTCCTGCCGCAGCCCCGCGTACGTGGCGGGAACGCCGGCGAGCACACAGCCGGGGTGCTCGGCCAGCAGCTCGGCCGAACACCGGTCGGCGAAGCGGGTGTGCGCGCCGGTGGCGATCGTCGCGAGCACCGCCAGCGACAGCGCGTAGGCGTGGTGCACCGGGAGCGGCCACAGCACGGTGTCGTCCCGGCTCAGGCCGAACATCGGGACGTAGGCCACGGCGGTGGACCACAGCATCGATCGCTGTGTCGTCAGCACGCCTTTCGGGCGGCCGGTGGTGCCGGAGGTGTAGAGCAGCCACGCCGGCTCGTCGAGCCCGAGGTCGTCGCGCGGCGCCCCGGACGCCGAGGGCGGGTCTTCGACGAACAGCAGTCGCAAGTGCGGCCGGCTCGCGGCCAGCCGGCGCGCCAGGTCCGCGTGCCGCGCCTCGGTGACCAGCAGGACCGCGCCCGAGTCGTCGGCGACGGCGGCGAGCTCCGCCTCCGTGGCCCGGACGCTCACCGGAACCCCGACGGCGGCCGCGCGCACGGTGGCCAGCAGGAACTCGACGAACTCGACCCGGCCGCCGACGTGCAGCAGCACCCGGTCCCCGCGGGCCACGCCGAGCGCGGCGGCGAGGCGTCCGCTCGTTTCGGCCAGCTCCCCGTGCGTCACCGCACGCGTGCCGTCGGAAAACGCCGGCCGGTCGTCACGACGTCCTGCGAGCAGAACCGGCAACGGCCGCACGAGATCGTGCTGAACCTCCCCCATGGACGCCACGATAGCGACGTCGGGGCCCTACTGTCTTTGCAGGCATATGTACGAAAATTTCTGAAAAATGTATGACTATTGCCACTCTTTGTCTCAGAGCCTACAGTTCCGGCATGGCGATCTCGCGCAGGACGTTGCTCGGTTCAGCCGCCGCCGCTTCGGCCTGGGGAGCGCTTTCCCTCGCCGGGGCTCGCACCGCCGCCGCGGCGAGCCCGCCGGGTGACGTCGTCGGCAAGATCACCGTCGGGTACCAGGGCTGGTTCGCCTGCGCCGGCGATGGCGCGCCGATCAACGGCTGGTGGCACTGGGGCCAGGACTGGGGGCGGACGCCGTCGCCGTCCAACAACGTCATCAAGGCCTGGCCGGACATGCGTGAGTACACCCGCACGTACCAGACCGCGTACGCCAACCTCGGCAACGGCCAGCCGGCGACGCTGTTCTCCTCCTACGACCAGCAGACCGTCGACACGCACTTCCTGTGGATGCAGCAGAACGGCTGCGACACCGCGGCGTTGCAGCGCTTCAACCCCAACAGCAGCGAAGGCCCGACCCGCGACGCGATGGCCGCGAAGGTCCGCAGCGCGGCCGAGGCGCACGGGCGGAAGTTCTACATCATGTACGACGCGACCGGCTGGGCGAACATGCAGCCGGAGATGAAGGCCGACTGGACGGCGAAGATGGCCGCGCACACGGCGTCGCCGGCCTACGCGCGCCAGAACGGCAAGCCGGTCGTCTGCATCTGGGGGTTCGGGTACAACGACGGCAACCACCCGTGGGACGCGGGCACCTGCCTCGACGTCGTGAACTGGTTCAAGGGCCAGGGGTGCTACGTCATCGGCGGCGTGCCCCGCGAGTGGCGGACCAGCGACGGCGGTTCGCGGCCCGGCTTCGGCGACGTCTACCGCGCCTTCAACATGATCTCGCCGTGGATGGTGGGCGCGGTGAGCGACATCGCGGGCGCCGACTGGATGTACCAGAACCTCACCGTGCCGGACCAGGCCGACTGCACCGCCCACGGCATCGACTACCAGCCGTGCGTGCTGCCCGGCGACGTCTCCGGACGGCAACGCGCCCACGGCGACTTCATGTGGCGCCAGTTCTACAACATGGTGCGCGCGGGGGTGCAGGGCATCTACATCTCGATGTTCGACGAATACGGCGAGGGCAACCAGATCGCGAAGACGGCCGAAAACGCGTCCATGTCCCCGGTCGGAGCCGGGCTGCTCGCCCTCGACGAGGACGGGACGGCGTGCTCGTCGGACTACTACCTGCGGCTGACCGCGGACGGCGGCCGCATGCTCAAGGGCCAGCTCCCGCTGACGGCCACCCGGCCGACGTCACCAACGCTGACCACGGGCGGCTCGACCGACCTGGCCCGCGGCCGCGCGACGGCCGAGAGCAGCCACACCCAGAACTACGGATCGGGCAACGCCGTCGACGGAAACCCGGACAGCTACTGGGAAAGCGCGAACAACGCGTTCCCGCAGTGGCTCCAGGTCGACCTCGGCGCGGCGGCTTCGGTGACGCGGGTGGTGGTGGCGGTGCCGCCGTCGAGCGCGTGGGGTGCTCGGACGCAGACGCTGACCCTCTCCGGCTCCACCGACGGCGGCTCGTTCACGACGCTGGTTCCGTCGGCGGGGTATGTGTTCGACCCGGCTCGCGGGAACAGCGTCACCCTCAGTGTTCCGGCGGGTAGTGCGCGTTTTCTGCGGCTGACCTGCACCGGCAACACCGGGTGGCCGGCCGGTCAGATCGCCCGGTTCGAGGTCTACCGCTGAGATGACCTGCGGCTCGGCCGGGTCGCGGGCCACACTGGAGGTGCCCGCCACCCGGCTGACGAGGGGACCCCCGCATGGCATCCGACGACGTCGAAGCCTTCGACTCCGTGCTCGACGCGATCGGCGAGACGCCGTTGATCCGGCTCGCGCGGGTCGCGCCGGCGGACGGGCCGCGGATCTACGTCAAAGCCGAGTTCCTCAACCCGGGCGGGAGCGTCAAGGACCGGGCCGCGCTCTCCATGGTGCTCGACGCCGAACGGTCCGGCGCGCTGCGGCCCGGCGGGCTCATCGTCGAGGGCACGTCGGGCAACACCGGGATCGGCCTCGCGATCGTGGCCGCGCAGCGCGGGTACCGGCTGACTGTCGTCGTGCCGGACAAGACCAGCCGGGAGAAGACGGCCATCCTGCGGGCCTACGGCGCCGAGGTCGTCGTCACCGAGGGCACCGTGGCGCTCGAAGACCCGGCCCACGTCCGGCGGACGGCCCGGCGTCTCGCCGAGGAGAACGACGGCTGGCTCGCCGACCAGTACGACAACCCGGCCAACCCCGCCGCCCACGAGACGACCACCGGGCCGGAGATCTGGCGGCAGACGCGCGGGCGGCTCACCCACTTCGTCGCCGGCATCGGCACCGGCGGCACGATCACCGGCGCCGGCGCGCACCTCAAGCGGGTCAGCGACGGCCGGGTGCGGGTGATCGGCGCCGACCCCGACCATTCGGTGTACTCCGGCGGGGACGGCAGCCCGTACGTGGTCGAGGCCATCGGCCACTACCGGCACCCGGACACCGCCGAGGACGTCTGGCCCCGCTCCTACGACCCCGGTGTCCTCGACCGGGTCGAAGCCGTCAGCGACCGCGAATCCGTGCTCGTCACGCGACGCCTCGCGCGCGAAGAAGGGCTGCTGCTCGGGGCGTCGGCGGGCACGGCGGTCGCCGCCGCGCTGCGCGTCGCGCGTGACCTCGGGCCGGACGACCTGGTCGTCGTGGTGGTGCCCGACTCCGGCCGGTCGTACCTGTCCAAGTACTTCGACGACGACTGGCTCGGGCACCTCGGCTTCCCGACCGGCGTCGAGGTGGGCGAGGAGCCCGTGCCGGCCGCCGTGCCCGGCCTGGCCGGGACGGCGTCGGTCGGTGAGGCGCTCGCCCTGGCCGACCACCACCCCGAGGCCTCGTTCTGGCCCGTCGGCCCGGCTCGCCCCGGGGCTTCGGGACCGATGTCGTACGCCGAGGTGACCGGCACCCTCGAGGTTCCGGCGCTGCGGCAGCTGGTGGCCGACGGCGTGGCGAAGCCGGACGAGCCGATCTCCGGGTACGTCACGGGCCCGCTGCCCGCGGTGGGCGTCGGCGAGCAGCACGCGGCGGAGCGGCACGAGCACGCCTGGGTTCTGGTGGACGGACGGGTGGCCGGGATCGTCCACAAGGGACAGGCTCAGCCCGGTTCCTGACCGGCGCTCAGCGCTTCGACGGCCGTGTCCACATCGGACAGGGTGCTCCAGCGGCCCCGGGTCCCGTCGATGCCGACGTTGAGCGTGTTCGGCAGCCTCCGCTCGGCGGAGCCGTTGAGGTGGACCCGGCCCGGCAGGGCCGCGGCCAGCCGTCGGTGCAGGTCGTCCCGCAGGCCGGCGATGCGCCGGGCGCCGCCGGCCGCGAGGTCGTCGGCGGCCGGCCGGGCGGCGGTCCCGAGCGCCACGGCCGGCGCGACGTTGCGACCGCGGGCTCGCCGTCCCGCAGCGCCGCTTTCAGCGCCTCGAGGGCGACCGAACCGTCGTGGTCGACAGGAAGCACGGTGACCCGGACGCCGTGCAGCCGCTCGAGCGCCCGGGCGTTCTCCAGCACGGCCGGGTGTTCCGTCGCCTGGACGACCAGGTGCGCGCGGGGGTCGCCGGCGTACGGGTGGTCGCTGGAGGGATTGCCGAAGAAGCCCGCCCAGTACGGCGAAGCCGCCTGGCCGACCCGGGGGTTGACCGGCGTCGTGGCGTTGTAGTCGAGGTAGCCGGGCCCGGCGGCCAGGCCCGGCGGGAACCCGGCGAGCAGGGCTACGCCGGACGCGGTTTCGGGTCGCAGCGCTTACGATTCCCCGATGAGCGACCTCTGGCACCAGCCGCTGCGCCACGTCCGCGGGGCGGACCTGACCGGCGAGACGAACCAGACGACCGGGATGACCCGGCTCGAGGCGATCTCCGGCAAGACCGTCGGGTCGTCGAAGGTCTGGATGGGCGAGACGCACGTCGCGCCGGTCACCAACTCCGGCGACCACCACCACGGCGAGGCCGAGACCGCGATCTACGTCAAGTCCGGGCACCCGGTGTTCGTCTTCGCCGACGGTGACGAAGAGGTCCGCATCGAGACCGGACCCGGCGACTACATCTTCGTGCCGCCGTACGTGCCGCACCGCGAGGAGAACCCGACGGACGAGGAAGCCGTCGTGATCATCGCGCGCAGCAGCCAGGAGGGCATCGTGGTCAACCTGCCGAGCCTCTGGTCGCCGGTCGAGGTGCCCGGGGACTGACTCGTCCACTGTGGACGCGCCGGGAGGGACGAGCCAGTCCGCGGGCCGGGCCGGTCAGGCCGGGTTGTCCAGGGTCAACGCCGTGCAGCGGATGCCACCGCCGCCCTTGCGCAGCTCGGTCGTGTCGAGCTCCACGACCGTCAGGCCCAGCGCGCGCAGGTCCGCCGCCAGGTGGGGCGCGCCCGTGGTCATCGTGACCGTGCGGCCGTCGCTGATGAGGTTCAGCGCGAACCGCGCCGCTTCCGCCGGGCGGACCTCGATCAGCTCCAGGCCGAGCCCACGCAGTGTGCGCAGGCTGGGCCGGTCCAGGGCTTCGGGGTTGTAGGCCAGGGTGCGGCCCGGGTGGATCACCGCGACCGCCAGGTCGAGGTCGTACCACCGGGCGCTCGTGGTGCGCAGCGCGACGACCTCGTACCCGAGGTGCCGGGCCAGGACGCGGTGGGCCCGGACGTCGGTGCGCTGCCCGTGCGCGGCCAGGAGCAGGTCCCCGCACGCCAGGGCGTCACCTTGGCCGCTGAACGCGTACGGCGTGTCGGCGACGTCGAACCCGTTGGCCTCCAACCAGACGCGGTGGTGCGGGGTCTCCGCGGCGCGTTCCGGCGGGAGGGTGGCGAGCACGGCCCGGTCACCGCGCACGGCGGCCGCGTTCGCCGTGTACGTCATGTCCGGGCAGGCCGGGTCGGCCTCGACGAACTCGACCGTGCGGCCCGCGGCGAGGTGCGCGGCGACGATGCCGTCGTGCTCGGCCGCCGCGGCCGCCGGGTCCGGCTGGACGTCGGCGTGCATGTAGGGGTTGATCTCGTAGTCGATGCGGAAGTGCTGCGCCGAACACATCAGCAGCCTGCGGTGGGACTGTTTTTCCCGGGTGGCGGCGGCCGGTGCGGTGACGGCGGGAACGGTGCTGGTCATCATGGCTCTTTCGTCGGGCGGGCGGGACGGAGGGCGGGCCCCGCCGGCGGGGCCCGGCCGGTCCCGGGCTCCACCGCCGCACCGAGTCCGGGCGCACGGCACTGGGCGTCCGGAGCCGACCGGGCGGCCCCGGCGAACGCGACGCCGGTCAGCCCAGGCCGCGGAGCCGGAACAGTTCGATGGTCAGCAGGTAGTCCGTGGTGGAGCGGGCTTCGTCGAGCCGCTGGCCGATGCTGCTCGACCGGTTGAGCGCGCCGGCGGCCCGCCGGGCCTGACCCAGGACGCGCGAGACCTTGGTGATCATGGTTCCTTCCTTTCGTGGACTTCCCGGCCGCATTCCGCTCGGGGGGCCGGGTGTTCTCAGAGTGGCGTTCGCGGGCCCCGCTCGTCTGGCCAGATCCGGACAGCTCGGCGGGCGCGGCGGAAACAATGGCTGACAACACGTGTTCGATCCTGTGGGGTTGTGGCGTTTCGCCGGACGCGGAAACGAAGGGCGGGCGAATTCAGCGGGTCGCGTTCAGGAAACCGATGACCACGGCACCCCACCAGCAGATCTGCGAAACCGCCGTGGTGACGGCGCCGCGGACGAGCAGCCGGGTTCCCGGGGTGCCGGTGACGCCGGCCATCCGCCGGCCCAGCACGGCCGTGTGCACGCCGTTGACGGTGAGCCCGAGCACCAGCCCGAGCTTCAGCAAAGTGGCCGGGGAACGCAGGTCCGGCTGGAGCAGCACACCACTCGCGACGAGCCCGGTCAGCCCGGACCACACGAGCAGGTGCAGCTGTGAAGTGCTGCGCACCGCCTCGGCGAAAGTCACGCGGCGGAACAGCCAGAGAGCGAAGAAGTAGTCCGCGACCAGAACCGCGCCGAGCCCGAGAACGAGGGACGCGAGATGGGCGAACAACGCGATTTCGTGCCAGCGGGGGCCGGGGTCAACGTGGGCCGAGAGCCAGATCGCCACGGCGAGCAACGCGGTCGCGGCGGCCGCCACCAGATAGGTCGAGCAGTTCCGGATCCGTTGCCAGGCCAGGCTTCCGCGCACCGGCGGGCCGGCCGCGACGAGCCGTTCGGGTTCGGTGACACGTACCGGAATCCGGTCCTCGAGCATGGCCATGTCCTTCCGGAAGAGAACCGCAGGGGGTTCGGCGAACGGATCGCGCGGCGCCGTTCTTTCTTCCGGTATTACAGGTCATCGCGGGCCTTGGTGGCGACCCTTGGCCACGGAGGACAATTAACGCGATTCTTGCGGCGGCAAAGGGGGAACGGAAGGATGGACGGCAGGCACCTTTGCCCGGCCGCCCCCGGTTCCGGTGTCGGGGGGGGGGGGGGGGGGGGGGGGGGGGGGTGGGAGGGAGGAGGGGGGGGAAAAAAAGGAGGGGGGAGGAGGGGGGGGGGGGAGGGGGATGCTTTCTCCCCCCCCCCCCCCCCCCCCCCCCCCCCCCCCCCCCCCCCCCCCCCCCGCCCCCCCCCCCCCCCCCCTCCTTCCCCCCCCCCCCCCCCCCCCCCCCCCCCCCCCACGACGGGGTCAGGCGGCGTTGAAGGTGTCCGGGTCGGGACCGGTGCGCTCACCGCGGTCCAGCGGGGTGAGCAGCTCCAGCTCCTCCTCCGCGAGGGTGAACCCGAACAGGTCGAAGTTCTCCGCGATCCGCGACGGCGTCACGGACTTCGGGATCACGACGTTGCCCAGCTGCAGGTGCCAGCGCAGCACGATCTGCGCGGGCGTGCGGCTGTGCTTCACCGCGAGGTCCGCGATCACCGGGTCGCCCAGCAGCGAGCCGCCCTTGGCGAGCGGGCTCCACGCTTCGGTCGTGATGCCGTGCTTGGCGTCGAACTCGCGGACCTCCTGCTGCTGCAGGTAGGGATGCAGCTCGACCTGGTTGACCGCGGGGGCGACGTCGGCCGCGTCGAGCAGGCGCTCGAGGTGCGCGGGCTGGAAGTTGGACACGCCGATCGCGCGGACGCGGCCGTCGGCGTGCAGCTTCTCGAACGCCTTCCACGTGGCGAGGTACTTGTCGCGCTCGGGTGTCGGCCAGTGGATCAGGTAGAGGTCCAGCTGCTCCAGGCCGAGCTTGGCCATGCTGGCGTCGAACGCCTTGAGCGTCTCGTCGTACCCCTGGGCGGAGTTCCACAGCTTGGTGGTGACGAACAGGTCTTCACGGGCGACGTCGGACTCGGCGAGCGCCTGGCCGACGCCCTTTTCGTTGCCGTAGACGGTGGCCGTGTCGATGCTGCGGTAGCCCGCTTCGAGGGCGGCCTTCACGGCGGCGGTGGTCTCGTCGTCCGGGACCTGGAACACGCCGTAGCCGAGTTGCGGCATCCGGACGCCGTCGGCGATTTCGATGACGGGCACGCTGGTCACGAGGGTTCCTTTCGGTGGGTGGTTCATCGGGCGGGTACCCGTTCCCCGGCGGGGAAACTGACGGGGGTCCGGCGGTCGAGCAGGCCGGAGAAGAGCGCCACGGCGAGGCCGGCCGCGGCGAGCAGGGCGCCGATCCAGTTGGGCGCGGTGTAGCCGAGGCCGGATTCGATGGCCCGGCCGCCGAGCCACGCGCCGCCGGCGTTGCCGAGGTTGAACGCGGCGATGTTCGCGGCCGAGGCCAGCGCCGGGGCGCCCTCGGCCTTGGCCATGACGCGGGCCTGCAGCGGCGGGACCGTGGCGAACCCGGCCGCGCCGAACAGCGCGATGGTGATCGCGGCCGGCACCTTGCCGTGGGCGGTGAAGACGAACGCGGCCAGGATCAGCGCGAGCGCGGCGAGGATGACGTACAGGCTCGGCATCAGCTTGCGGTCCGCCGCCTTGCCGCCGAGCAGGTTGCCGGCGAACAGGCCGGCGCCGAAGAGCACGAGCAGCCAGGTGACGGCGCCACTGGAGAAGCCCGCGACCTCGGTCATCATCGGCGCGATGTAGGTGAACGACGCGAACACCCCGCCGAAGCCGAGTGCGGTCATCGCGAGCGCGAGCCACACCTGCGGGCGGCGGAACACGGCGAGCTCACCGCGCAGGCCGACGTTGTCGCTCTTGGGCTGGTGCGGCACGAGCGCCAGGATGCCGATCGCGCCGGCCACGCCCAGGGCGCTGACCACCCAGAACGTCGAGCGCCAGCCGAAGGCCTGGCCGAGCGCGGTGCCGGCGGGCACGCCGAGCACGTTCGCCACGGTCAGCCCGGTGAACATCAGCGCGATCGCGCTGGCCTGCTTGGCCGGGGCGACGAGCGACGCGGCGACGACCGAGCCGACACCGAAGAACGCGCCGTGCGAGAGGGCGGCGACAACGCGGCCGGTCATCAGCAGGCCGTAGCTCGGGGCCAGCGCCGAGAGCACGTTGCCCGCGATGAACAGGCCCATCAGGGCGACGAGCACGGTCTTGCGCGGGACGCGCGATGCGAGCGCGGTGAGCAGGGGCGCGCCGACGACAACACCGAGCGCGTACCCCGAGATGAGCAGGCCTGCGGACGGGATCGAGACACCGAAGTCGCCCGCGACCTCGGGCAGCAGGCCCATGATCACGAACTCGGTGGTGCCGATCCCGAAAGCGCTGATCGCGAGGGCGAGCAGAGCGGCGGGCATGGACTTCCTTCTTCCGGAGTAGACTTGTGGGCGTGAGCAACTACGAGCGTCCGAGATAGTTGCACGCGCCGTATATTGCACAAGCTTTAGAGTGCCGCGCGCAAACGTATGCGGCAAGTCCGGGAGAGGTGAACCGTGTCACTGGACGACGACGCCGTCGAAGCGCGCGCGCAGGGTTGGCGCACGCTGGCCGCGCTCCACGCGCGCATCGAAGACAAGCTGCAGCGCGCGCTCAACCGCGACCACGAGCTGTCGGTGAGCGAGTACACGGTGCTGGACGTGCTGGCCCGCCAGGACGGCTTCCACCTGCGGATGAACCAGCTGGCCAACGCCGTGGTGCTCAGCCAGTCGGCGACGACCCGGCTGGTCACGCGGCTGGAGGACCGTGGGCTGCTGGCCCGCTACCTCTGCGCGGACGACCGCCGCGGCATCTACACGGAGGTGACGCCGGCCGGCCAGGCCCTGCTGACGGCGGCGCGCCCGACCCACGACACGGCGCTGGCCGAGGCGCTGGCGGAAGCCGAGGCGCTGCCGGAGCTGGCCCCGCTGGTCGCCGCGCTCGGCACCCTCACCTTCGCTCCCTGACGCGGGGGGTTGCGGAAACTTTCGGCGTGGCGGCGATAGTTTTCGCGCCTCGGGAGCCCGCAAGTTTCCGTGTCGCCGGACATTTTGGTTATGCGCCCGGCCTCGTCCCGGTCACCGGGACACGACTAACGGCGGGTCCCGATCGGCGGCGGGATTACGGTGGCCGCGCACCCGAACCAGTGCTCCATCCGTGGGACCCTTTTGTCACGCGCGTTCGATAGTTTCGCTGGTCAGCCTGATTTGTGTGCCTTTTGGTGACAGTGCGCGCCCGGCCACCTCGTTGACCTGTTCGTTCCGGCCGCCCTAATTTGTTGTCCCACCAGACGAACCGGGGTGTGTCGGCGTGGACTCCTCCTTCTCGCTCAAACCGGTGCGCCCGGCCGACCAGACCGCTGTCCGCCGGAGCAACCTCTCGCTCGTGCTGCGGCACCTGCGTGACGGGGGCCCCCGGTCGCGGGCGGGGATCGCCGCGGACACCGGCCTGAACAAGGGAACCGTGTCGAGCCTGGTCTCCGAGCTCGTCGGGCGGGGGCTGGCCCGTGAGGGCGAGCGGGAACGCGCCGGCGCGGTCGGGCGGCCGGGGACGATCGTCCGGCTGGACGGCCGGGGGGTCGGCGGGATCGGCGTCGAGATCAACGTCGACTACCTGACCGCGCTCGCTCTCGACCTCACCGGCACGGTGCTCTTCGAACAACGCGTCGCGCTCGACGTGCAAGCGCTTCCCGTGGCGAAGGTGCTCGACGCCGGCGCCGAGCTGACCGCCCGCGCGCTGCGGGAGTGCCGCCGGCTCGGCGTGCTGCCCGCCGGGGTGACCGTCGGCATCCCGGCGCTCGTCGACGTCACGAGCGGCACCGTCGCCTTTGCGCCGAACCTGCACTGGACCGACGTTCCGGTCGTCGGCGGGTTCACCGAGCGGCTGACGCGGCGGCTCGGCCCGCTGACGTTCCCGATCCGCACGGCCAACGACGCCAACCTCGGCGCGCTCGGCGAGTACGCGATGGGCAGTGTCGCCGGGACCGCCGACCTGGTCTACCTGACCGGGGAGATCGGCGTCGGCGGCGGCGTGATCTCCGGGGGCCGGCTGCTCGGCGGCGCGGAGGGCTTCTCCGGTGAGATCGGGCACATCCAGCTCGACCCGGCGGGCCGCGTCTGCGGCTGCGGCCGCCGGGGCTGCTGGGAGACCCTGGTCGGGCTGGCCGGGATGCTGCGGCTCGCGGCGGCGCCCAACGACCCGGTGCACGACCCGTCCCTCGACCTCGAGCAGCGGCTCGACATGATCCGCCGCCGCGCCCAGCGCAAGGACAAGCGCACTCTCGACGCGCTCGCGCAGGTCGGCACCGGTCTCGGGGTCGGCGCGGCCGTGCTGATCAACGTCTTCAACCCGCGCGTGGTGCTGCTGGGCGGCTACTTCGCGCAGCTCGGCCCGTACCTGCTGGGCCCGATGATGGCCGAGCTCGAGGCGCGGGTGGTCGCCCCGGGCATCGGCGGCTGCCGCGTCGAGCTGTCCTGGCTCGGGTTCTCGGCGGCTTCGCGTGGCGGGGCGCACGTCGCGCTGCAGGCGGTTTTCGACGATCCGGCGCTGGTGCCGGAGCGAGCGGAGAGGGACAGCGGATGACCCGGTGGAAACGCTTGATCCAAATGGGCGATGTAGTTCGGGTGGGCCTCGGCACGCCCGGCGAACTGGCGACGGGCACGGGCTGAGGCCGAACTGGGAGGCAACAACATGGGGAAGATCGGTGTCTGGCTGATCGGAGCCCGGGGATCGGTGGCCACGACGGCCGTCGCCGGGGCGGCCGCGATGCGTGCGGGACTCGCCGCGCGCACGGGCTGCGTGACCGAGCTGCCGGACTTCGCCGGGGCGGAGCTGCCCGGCTTGGACGACCTGGTCTTCGGAGGGCACGACGTCGTCGACACACCGCTGGTCAAGCGGGCGGAGCAGCTGGCGGCGGCGGGCGTGCTGCCGGCGACGCTGCCCGGCCCGGTCACGGCCGAGCTGGAAGCGGCCGAGTCCCGGCTGCGCCAAGCGCCGGCCGAGGGCGGCCGCGCGGCGGCGGATCAAATAATCGCGGACCTGACCGAGTTCCGGAAGGGTCTGGACCACGTCGTGGTGATCAACGTCTCCTCCACCGAGCCGCCGTGCGCGCCGCACCCGGCGCACGAGTCCCTGGCTGCGCTGGAAGACGCGCTGGAGACTCTCCCGCCCAGCGCGCTGTACGCCTACGCCGCGTTCCGCGCGGGTTGTGGCTTTGTCGACTTCACGCCGTCCACGGGCGCGCGGCTGCCGGCGCTGGACGAGCTGGCCCGCACCGCGGGGCTGCCCTACGCGGGCCGCGACGGCAAGACCGGCGAGACGCTGCTGCGCTCGGTGCTCGCGCCGATGTTCGCCCAGCGCGGGCTGAACGTCCTGGCGTGGTCGGGCACGAACCTGCTCGGCGGCGGGGACGGCGCCACGCTCGCCGACCCCGGCGCGGCGGCCAGCAAGAACGCGTCCAAGCAGCAGGTGCTCTCGCAGAACCTCGGCCGCGAGGTCGACGGCGAGGTGCACATCGACAACGTCCCCGCGCTCGGCGACTGGAAGACGGCCTGGGACCACGTCCTGTTCGAGGGGTTCCTCGGCACCCGCATGACGCTGCAGCTCACCTGGCAGGGCTGCGACTCCGCGCTCGCCGCGCCGCTGGTGCTCGACCTCGCCCGGCTCACCGGCAAGGCCTGCCGCGACGGCGTCGCGGGCCCGGTCGCCGAGTTCGGCTTCTTCTTCAAGGACCCGGCCGGGGACGGCCCGCACGACCTCGCGTCCCAGTACGCGGCGCTGCGTGAGTGGGCGCACCGGTGAAGGCCTTCGTCGAACTCGTCCGCGCCCCCGCGGCGCTGACCGTGCCCGGGGACGTCGTCGCCGGAGCCGCGGCTTCGGGCTGGCCCTTCGGCCGCCGCACGCCGGCCCTCACCGCCGCGTCCGTCTGCATCTACTGGGCGGGCATGGCGCTCAACGACTACGCCGACCGCCACCTCGACGCGATGGAACGGCCCGAGCGGCCGATCCCGTCCGGGCGGATCAAGCCGGAGACCGCGCTCGGTGTCGCGACCGGGCTGACCGCGACCGGGCTGGGCATCGCGGCGGCGGCCGGCGGTAAGCGGGCCCTGCGGGTCGCCCTGCCACTGGCCGCGACCGTCTGGGCGTACGACTTCGTGCTCAAGGAGACGGTGTTCGGCCCGGCCGCGATGGCCGCGGCCCGCACCCTCGACGTCCTGCTCGGGGCGGGCGGGGCCCGGGCCGCGACACCCGCGGCGCTGACCGTCGGGGCGCACACGTTCGCGGTGACGACGTTGTCGCGGGCCGAGGTGCACGGCGCGAAGCCGGCGCTCCCGGCCGCCACGCTGGCCGCGACGGCCGGGGTGCGGGTCGCCGCCGGACGCGTCGGGCCGCTGGCCTCGGCGCTGCTCGGGACGTACGCGGTGACGACCGGGCGGGCGCAGTACGACGCCGTCCGCGACCCGGTCGCGCCGAAGATCCGCCGCGCGGTCGGCGCCGGGATCCACGGCATGATCCCGCTGCAGGCCGGGCTGATCGCGCGGACCGGGGCGTGGCGCTCGGCGCTGGCCGTCGCCGCCGCGTTCCCGATCGCCCGGGCGCTGAGCCGGAAGGTGTCCCCGACATGAGGTTCGGCTACGGCACCAACGGCTTCGCCAACCACCGGCTCGGGGACGCGCTGCGCGTCCTTTCCGACCTCGGGTACGACGGCGTCGCGCTCACCCTCGACCACCAGCACCTCGACCCGTTCGGGCCGGACCTCGCCCGGCGCGTCGCCTCGCTGCGCGCGGACCTGGACCGGCTCGGGCTCGCCGTGGTCGTCGAGACCGGCGCGCGGTTCCTGCTGGACCCGTGGCGCAAGCACTCGCCGACGTTCCTCGACCCCGACCGGTCCTCGCGGGTGGAGTTCCTGACCCGGGCCGTCGAGATCGCCGCGGACCTCGGCGCCGAAGCGGTGTCCTTCTGGAGCGGGAACAAGCCGGCCGAGCTGTCCACTGAGGACGCTTGGACGTACCTGGTCGACGGCTGCGCGGATGTGCTCAAGGCGGCCGACGACCACGACGTCAAGCTCGGGTTCGAACCCGAGCCGGGCATGCTCGTCGAGGACCTCGACGGGTACTTCGAGCTGGCCCGGCGCCTGGGTGACCCGGAGCGGTTCGGGCTGACGCTGGACATCGGGCACTGCCGGTGCAACGAGACGGCGTCCGTGCCCGACTGCGTCCGGCGCGCCCTGCCGCGGCTGGTGAACGTCCAAATCGACGACATGCGCCGCGGCACGCACGAGCACCTGGAGTTCGGGAAGGGCGAGATCGACTTCCCGCCGGTGCTGGAAGCGCTGTCGCCGTATGCCGGGCTGGTCGCCGTCGAACTGCCGCGGGACAGCCACGCGGCCCCGCGGATCGCGCGGGAGTCCCTGGAGTTCCTGCGGAAGGCGGTGGTCGCGTGAACGCCTGGCTCGACGAAGCTCTGACGAAGGTGGCCACCGACGCGACGGCGTTGCGCACGCTGTTCCCCGGGGTCGGCCGCCGGGTCGGCCGGGGTCCCTCGGACACCCCGGGCTGGACGGTCGACGACGTGGCGCGCGTCCGGTTGCTCGAAGCCGCGGCCGGCGCGGCCGCCGAGATGCCGGACCTCTACCGCTACGGCGACGCCGCCGAGAAGCGGGCCGTCCTCCGTGGACTGTCGATTGTAGACACAGTGGACCTCGGGGACGCCGGCCTCGAACTGGTCGCGGACGCCCTGCGCACCAACGACACCCGGCTCGTCACCGCGGCGATGGGGGAGTACGCGGCCACGCACCTGGACGACTCCGCCTACCGCCACGGCGTGCTCAAGTGCGTCTTCATGGGCATCCCCCTGGCCGAGGTGGCCGGGCTGGACCGCCGGACCGACGAGGAGCTGCTGCGCATGATGCGGTCGTTCGCCGCGGAGCGCACCGCCGCCGGCCGCGACGTGCCCGCCGACCTCCTCCCGCTGCTGAACGAACAGGACGCCTGATGCGCATCTTCGACCCGCACATCCACATGAGCTCCCGGACCACCGACGACTACGCGGCGATGCACGCGGCGGGCGTCCGCGCGCTCGTCGAACCCGCGTTCTGGCTGGGCCAGCCGCGCACGAACGTCGGCAGCTTCACCGACTACTTCGACGCGCTGGTCGGCTGGGAGCCGTTCCGCGCGAGCCAGTTCGGCATCGCGCACCACTGCACGATCGCGCTGAACCCCAAGGAGGCCAACGACCCGCGGTGCGCGCCGGTGCTCGACCTGCTGCCGCGCTACCTGGAGAAGGACGGCGTCGTCGCGGTCGGCGAGATCGGCTACGACTCGATGACCGCCGAGGAGGACAAGACGTTCGCCGCGCAGCTCGCGCTGGCGATCGACCACGACCTCCCGGCGATGGTGCACACCCCGCACCGCGACAAGGCCGCCGGGACCGAACGGAGCATCGCCGTCGTCCGGGAGTCGGGGATCGCGCCGGAGCGCGTGGTGCTCGACCACCTCAACGAGATGACCGTCGCGATGGTCAAGGAGTCCGGCTCCTGGATGGGGTTCTCGATCTACCCGGACACGAAGATGGACGAAGAGCGGATGGTCGCGATCCTGCGCGAGTTCGGCACCGAGAAGGTGCTGGTGAACTCGGCGGCGGACTGGGGCAAGAGCGACCCGCTCAAGACCCGCAAGACCGGCGACGCGATGCTGGCCGCCGGCTTCACCGAGGACGACGTCGACCAGGTGCTGTGGCGCAACCCGGTCGAGTTCTACGGCCAGAGCGGCCGGCTGTCGCTGGACGGCGTGTCGCCGGAAGCCGAGTTCGCGGGCAACTCGATCCTGCGAGGTGCGCGCAAGTGAGGTTCCGGCACCCCGACGGCACGCTCGTCCACCTCGCCTACTGCACCAACGTGCACCAGGCCGAGGACCTCGACGGTGTGCTCACCCAGCTGGCCCGCTTCGGCGAGCCGGTGCGGGAACGCCTGGGCGTCGACCGGCTCGGGCTCGGGCTGTGGCTGGCCCGGCCGGTGGCTTCCGAGCTGGTCGAGAACCCGGCGGCGGTGGCCCGGCTGCGGGCCGAGCTGGCGGCGCGCGGGCTGGAGGTCGTCACCTTCAACGGGTTCCCGTACCAGGGGTTCCACGACCCGGTGGTCAAGCACAAGGTGTACCGGCCGGACTGGTCGACCCCCGAGCGGACGCGGTACACCCTCGACCTCGCGCGGCTGCTCGCCGAGCTCATGCCGGAGGACGCGGTCCGCGGCAGCGTGTCGACGTTGCCGCTCGGCTGGCGCACCGAATGGCGGGACGACGCCGGTCAGCTCGAACTGCTCGCCAAGGGACTGGCCAAGCGGGACCGGCCGGTGCGGGTGGCGTTCGAGCCGGAGCCCGGCTGTGTCATCGAGACGACCACGCAGGCGGCGTCGCTGCTGTCCGAAGTGGACAAAGAGTGGCTCGGCGTCTGTCTCGACACCTGTCACCTCGCGGTCGGGTTCGAGGACCCCGCGGCCGCGCTCGGCCGATTGGACGCCGCCGGGCTCGACGTCGTCAAGCTTCAGGCGTCGGCCGCGCTCGAAGCGGCGAACCCGGCGGATCCCGCGACGCGGCGGGCGTTGGAGTCCTTTGTGGAACCCCGGTTCCTGCACCAGAGCAACGAAGGCGCCCCGCCGGGCGCCGACGACCTCGATGAGGCACTGGCCGGTGGCCTCCCGGGCCGGGAGCCGTGGCGCGTGCACTTCCACGTGCCGCTGCACGCCGACCCGGCGCCGCCGCTGACGTCGACCCGGCCCGTACTGGCCGGGACCCTGGCCGAGCTGTTCGGCGGCGCGACCGCGCGCACCGACCACGTCGAGGTCGAGACCTACACCTGGCAGGTGCTCCCGGACGCACCCGCCGACACCGCCGGGCTCGTCGCGGGCATCGCCGCCGAGCTGGACTGGACCCGGCGCTCCCTGATCGAACTAGGCTTGGAAGAGGTTTCCCGATGAGCTTGCTCGTCATCGACGTCGTCGGCCTGACGCCGCGGCTGCTCCCGCACATGCCGAACCTGCGCAAGATGGCCGAACCCGGCTTCACCGCGCAGCTGGACACCGTGTTCCCGGCGGTCACCTGCTCGGTGCAGTCCACCTTCCTGACCGGCCTGCAGCCGGCCGAGCACGGCATCGTCGGCAACGGCTGGTACTTCCGCGACCTCGGCGAGATCTTCCTCTGGCGCCAGCACAACCGGCTGGTGCAGGGCGACAAGTTCTGGGACGCCGCCCGCCGCGCGCAGGCCGGGCATCGCGTCGCCAACGTCTGCTGGTGGTACGCGATGGGCATGGACGTCGACCTGACGGTGACCCCGCGACCGATCTACCACGCCGACGGCAAGAAGTCCCCGGACGCCTACACCCACCCGCCGCAGCTGCACGACCGGCTCGTCGGCGAGCTCGGCGAGTTCCCGCTGTTCACCTACTGGGGTCCGACAGCGGCCATCACGTCGTCGAAGTGGATCATCGCCGCGGCGCAGAAGATCATGGCCGAGGACAAGCCCGACACCACGCTGGTCTACATCCCGCACCTGGACTACGACCTCCAGCGCTTCGGGCCCGACGCCCCGCAGGCCGCGGCGGCCGCGCGGGAGATCGACATGGCTTTGAAGCCGTTGCTGGACTTCGCCGCCGCGGGCGGCCACACCGTCGTCGCGCTGTCGGAGTACGGCATCACGAACGCGAGCCGTCCGGTCGACATCAACCGGGCGCTGCGCCGTGAGGGCCTGCTCAACGTGTACGTCCAGGCGGGCATGGAGTACCTCGACCCGTGGACGTCGCGGGCGTTCGCGGTCGCCGACCACCAGGTCGCGCACGTCTACGTCGCCGATCCGGCCGACATCCCGCGGGTGCGGGACATCGTCGCCGGACTGTCCGGAGTGGACGTCGTCCTCGACCGGGAGGGCCAGGCGGGCATCGGGATCAACCACGAGCGGGCCGGGGAGCTCGTCGCGATCGCCGAGCCGGACGCGTGGTTCACCTACTACTACTGGCTGAGCGACGACCGCGCGCCGGACTTCGCGAAGACCGTCGAGATCCACCGCAAGCCGGGGTACGACCCGGCCGAGCTGTTCTTCGACCCGAACGACCCGAAGGTGAAGCTGAAGGCGGCGTCCGCGCTGGCCCGCAAGAAGCTCGGCCTGCGGTACTCGATGCAGGTCGTGCCGCTCGACCCGGCGCCGGTGAAGGGCAGCCACGGGCGGCTGCCGGACGCGCCCGAGGACGGGCCGGTCCTGCTCTGCTCGGACTCGGCGCTCGCCCGCGAAAAGATCCACGCCACCGAGGTCAAGGACCTGTTGCTGGCGGCCATCCGTACCGAGTAGGACTCACCAGGAGGTCAGACATGGCACGACCGTTGACCCTGTTCACCGGGCAGTGGGCCGATCTGCCGTTCGAGGAGGTGTGCGAGCTGGCGAGCGGCTGGGGCTACGAAGGCCTCGAGATCGCCTGCTGGGGAGACCACTTCGAAGTGGATCGCGCGGTGGCGGAGGACGGCTACGTCGAGGCGAAGCTGGAGACGCTGGCCAAGTACGACCTCAAGGTGTGGGCGATTTCGAACCACCTGCTCGGCCAGGCCGTCTGCGACCACCCGATCGACGAGCGGCACGAGGCCATCCTGCCGGCGCGGATCTGGGGCGACGGCGAGGCCGAGGGCGTCCGGCAGCGGGCGGCGGAGGAGATGAAGACCACCGCCCGCGCCGCGGCGAAGCTCGGAGTGTCCACCGTGGTCGGTTTCACCGGCTCGTCGATCTGGCACACGGTGGCGATGTTCCCGCCGGTGCCGCCGTCGATGATCGAGCGCGGGTACGCCGACTTCGCGACGCGCTGGAACCCGATCCTGGACGTGTTCGACGAGGTCGGCGTGCGCTTCGCCCACGAGGTGCACCCGAGCGAGATCGCCTACGACTACTGGAGCACGGTCCGGACGCTGGAGGCGATCGGGCACCGCGAGGCGTTCGGGCTGAACTTCGACCCGTCGCACTTCGTCTGGCAGGACCTCGACCCGGTCGGCTTCCTGTGGGACTTCAAGGACCGCATCTACCACGTCGACTGCAAGGAGGCCCGCAAGCAGCTCAACGGCCGCAACGGCCGGCTCGGCTCCCACCTCCCGTGGGCGGATCCCCGCCGCGGCTGGGACTTCGTCTCGACCGGCCACGGCGACGTCCCGTGGGAAGACGTCTTCCGGATGCTGAACGCCATCGGCTACGACGGCCCGATTTCGATCGAGTGGGAGGACGCGGGCATGGACCGGCTGATCGGCGCACCGGAAGCGCTGGAGTTCGTCCGCAAGCTCAACTTCACCCCACCCACGGCGGCCTTCGACGCCGCCTTCTCCTCGAAGTAACCGCTTCTGTTCAACGGGTGACCGCCAACCCCGTCGGAAGGTGATCAAACCGGCTTCGCGCCACTCCGGGGCGAAGCACGCGCAAAATCAGGAAGGATCCAGCATGTCTCCGTCCCCACCGAAGTGGGCGAGGCTGTTCGGCGCCGCACTCTTGGGCACCGGCCTCCTGCTCACCCTCGACACCCCGGCGCGCGCGGACATCCCGCCCGCGGACTACCAGCAGGTCGCCCTCGCCACCGGTGCGGCCGAGCTCGGCGAGGCCATGTCGCTCGCCGTGCTGCCGGACCGTTCGGTCGTGCACACCTCCCGCGACGGCACCGTCCGCGTCACCACCGCGGCCGGCGCGACGTCCGTCGCGGCGAAGCTGAACGTCTACACCCACGACGAGGAAGGCCTCCAGGGGGTCGCCGCCGATCCCGGGTTCGCCACCAACCGGTTCGTCTGGCTGTACTTCTCGCCGCGGCTGTCCACACCGGACGGTGACGCGCCCACCGACGGCACCGAGGCCGACTTCGCGCCGTTCAAGGGTGAGCTGCACCTCTCGCGGTTCGTCCTGAAGACCGACAACACCCTCGACCTCGCCAGCGAGAAGGTCGTCCTCAAGGTCGCGAACGACCGCGGCCAGTGTTGTCACGTCGGGGGTGACATCGACTTCGACGCCGCCGGCAACCTCTACCTCACCACCGGCGACGACACGAACCCGTTCTCCTCGGACAGCTACTCGCCGATCGACGAGCGGACCACGCGCAACCCGCAGTTCGACGCGCAACGCTCGTCCGGCAACACGAACGACCTGCGCGGCAAGCTCCTGCGCATCCACCCGCAGGCCGACGGCACCTACACCGTCCCGTCGGGCAACCTCTTCGCGCCGGGCACCGCGAACACGCGGCCGGAGATCTACGCGATGGGCTTCCGCAACCCGTTCCGGATGAGTGTCGACAAGCCGACCGGCGTCGTCTACCTCGGCGACTACGGCCCGGACGCCGGCGTCACCAACCCCGACCGCGGGCCGCAGGGCCAGGTCGAGTTCGACCGGATCACCGGGCCGGGCAACTTCGGCTGGCCGTACTGCACCGGCTCGAACACGACCACCGAGACCTACAACCACTTCACCTTCCCGAGCGGGCCGTCCGGCGCGAAGTACGACTGCGCGGGCGGGCCGACGAACTCCTCGTTCCGCAACACCGGGCTCGCCAAGCTGCCGGTGCCGAAGGCGGCGTGGATCAAGTACGCCGGGGACGAGGGCTCGCCGCCGGAGTTCGGCAGCGGCTCGGAGTCGCCGATGGGCGGGCCGGTCTACCGGTACGACGCCAATTCGACGTCCACGATCAAGTTCCCGCAGTCCCTCGACGGCAAGTTCTTCGCCGGGGAGTACGGGCGCAAGTGGATCAAGGCGGTCACCGTCAACGCCGACGGCAGCCGCGGCACGATCGACAACTTCCCGTGGACCGGCACGCAGGTCATGGACATGGCGTTCGGCCCGGACGGCGCCCTGTACGTCCTCGACTACGGCACCGGGAGTGACAACCAGGCGCTCTACCGGGTCGAGTACCTCGCGGGCACCAACCGCAGCCCGGTCGCGAAGGCCGCGGCCGACAAGACGTCCGGGGCCAACCCGCTGACCGTGAACTTCTCCTCCGCGGGCAGCACCGACCCCGAAGGCGGGGCGCTGAGCTACCGCTGGGCCTTCGGTGACGGCGCCACGTCGACGTCGGCGAACCCGGCGCACACCTACACGACCAACGGCACCTACTCGCCGACGCTCACGGTGACCGATCCCGACGGCCTGACCGGCACGGCGAGCCTGGTCGTCACGGTCGGGAACACCGCACCGACGGTGAACCTGACCACTCCCGGTGACGGCGCTCTCTTCTCCTTCGGGGACACCGTGCCCTTCCAGGTGACCGGCAGTGACCCCGAGGACGGGCCACTGGACTGTTCGAAGGTCAAGGTCACCTACCTGCTCGGCCACGACAGCCACCAGCACCAGATCACCCAGGCGACCGGGTGCAGCGGCTCGATCGCGGTCCCTGTCGACGGTGAGCACGACGCCGCGGCGAACATCTTCGGCGTGTTCGACGCGCAGTACACCGACAACGGCGGGCTGACGTCGCACAGCGTGCACAAGCTGCAGCCGCGGCACCGGCAGGGTGAGCACTTCTCGGCGCAGTCCGGGATCCAGCTCGCCGACCACGGCGCGGCCGAAGGCGGCCGGACCGTCGGGTACACCGACAACGACGACTGGATCTCGTTCACGCCGTACGCGCTGGGCAACGCGACGTCGATCAGCGCACGCGTGTCCTCGGCGGGTCCGGGTGGCACGCTCGAGGTCCGCGCGGGCTCGCCGACCGGCACGCTGCTCGGGTCCGTGGCGGCGCCCAGCACCGGGGACTGGGAGGTGTTCCAGAACGTCACGGCGAACCTGACGAACCGGCCGTCCGGCACGACAACGCTGTACCTCGTGTTCAAGGGCGTCACCGGGCAGGGCAACCTGTTCGACCTCGACTCGTTCACCTTCACCACGGCGACGCAGGCGGGCGCGATCGAAGGCGAGTCGTTCACCTCCGGCTCCGGCGTCCAGATCGCCCCGCACGCCGCGGCCAGTGGCGGCAACACGCTGGGCTACATCGAAAACGGCGACTGGGCCGGGTACGCCTCGGTGAGCACGGCGGGCGCGCGGACGTTCTCCGCGCGGATCTCCTCCGCCGGCCCGGGTGGCACGATCGAGATCCGGTCCGGCTCGGCCACCGGGACGCTGCTGGGCAGCGTGGCGGTGCCACCGACCGGCGACTGGGAGGTGTTCCAGAACGTCACGGCGTCGGTGTCGGGTGGTTCCGGGCCGCTGTTCCTCGTGTTCCGCGGCGGTTCCGGTTCCCTGTTCGACATCGACACGTTTAGCCTGAGCAGCATGCCGACCCAGGTGGATCCCGCGTACGACGTGCTGGTGTTCTCCAAGACGGCCGGCTTCCGGCACGACGCGATCCCGGCCGGGATCCAGGCGATCCGGGAGCTGGGCACGGCCCAGGGGTTCGGCGTCACGGCGACCGAGGACGCGTCGGTGTTCACGGCCACCGAACTGGCGAAGTACAAGGCGGTGATCTTCCTTTCGACCACCGGTGACGTCCTGGACGCGAACCAGCAGGCGGCCTTCCAGTCCTATGTGGAAGGTGGGGGCGGGTACCTCGGCGTCCACGCCGCGGCCGACACCGAGTACGACTGGCCGTGGTACGGGCAGCTCGTCGGCGCCTGGTTCAAGAGCCACCCGGCGATCCAGCAGGCCCGGTTCGTGACGGAGGACGGCACCCACCCGGCGACCGCCCACCTGCCGGCGGTCTGGACCCGGACCGACGAGCTGTACAACTACCGCACGAACCCGCGGGCGCAGGTGCACGTGCTGCAGACGCTCGACGAGTCCAGCTACACCGGCGGTGAGATGGGCGCCGACCACCCGATCACCTGGTGCCACCCGCAGGGGAGCGGCCGGGCGTTCTACACCGGTCTCGGCCACACGATCGAGTCCTATTCGGACACGGCGTTCCGGACCGAGCTGCTCGGCGGAATCCGGTACGCCGCCGGAGTGGTCGCGGCCGACTGCGGTGTCGCGCACTCGTCCACAGTGGAGGGTGAGTCGTTCACGTCCGGATCGGGCGTGCAGATCGCCCCGCACAGCCCGGCCAGCGGCGGCAACACGCTGGGCTACATCGAAAACGGCGACTGGGCCGGGTACGCCTCGGTGAGCACGGCGGGCATCACGCGGTTCAGCGCGGTGGTGTCGTCCGCGGGCGCGGGCGGCACGATCGAGATCCGTGACGGCTCGGCCACCGGCGCCCTGCTGGGCACGGTCGCGGTGCCTTCGACCGGAAGCTGGGAGACGTTCCAGACGGTCACCACCACGGTGACCGGCGGTTCCGGCCCGCTCCACCTGGTCTTCCGGGGCGGCGCGGGTTCCCTGTTCGACATCGACACCCTGACGGTGTCGTAACGCGGGGAGGGGGCCGCCGTGCTGTCACGGCGGCCCCTCTTCCGTCAGCGGACCACTTCGGCGACCCCGAGCATGTTGCCCTCGCTGTCGCGGAACCAGGCGGCGCGTTCGCCGCGGCCCTTGCTCGGGTAGTTGCCGCGGACGTCCATGATCCCGTCCACGGCGCCGTCGTACTCCTCGAACACCACGCCGCGCGCCCGCATCTCGGCGACCGCCGCCTCGATGTCGTCGACGTAGAACCCCATCTGCGTGAAGGATCCGTCCGACGCGCCGGCGGAGGCGAAGAGGCAGAAGACGCCCGACACGCCTTCGTAGCGCAGGCCGCCTTCACGCTCCTCGGCCGGTTCGAGGCCGAGCTTCTCCGAGTACCACCGGCGGGCTCGGGCCAGGTCCTGGGTCGGGATACGGGCTTCGAACCGCGCGTTGCTCAACATCACCCGAGGGTAGCCGCTTACCGCACGCCGAGCAGGTGCTCCAGGGCCAGCTGGTTCAACCGCGTGAAGTGGTAACCACGGGCCGCGGCCGCGTCGAGGTCGAAGTCGTCCTTCAGCAGGTCGTCGAACGACTCACCCGGCGCCAGTGTCGGTGTCGACAGTTCCGGGACCCGCGACGCGGCCAGGGCCTCCGCGACCTCGGGGTCGGCCCGGAACTTCGCTGCCTTCTCCTTGAGGATCAGGTAGGTCCGCATGTTCGCGGCCGCGGACACCCAGACGTCCTCGGAGTCCTCGGTGCGCAGCGGCTTGTAGTCGAAGTGCCGCGGGCCCTCGTAGCCGCCGTTCTCCAGCAGGTCGACGAGGAAGAACGCGCTCTTCAGGTCGCCGTGGCCGAAGATCAGGTCCTGGTCGTACTTCGGGCCGTGCTGGCCGTTGAGGTCGATGTGGAAGAGCTTGCCCTGCCACAGCGCCTGCGAAATACCGTGCACGAAGTTGAGCCCGGCCATCTGCTCGTGGCCGACCTCCGGGTTGAGCCCGAACATCTCGGAGCGCTCCAGCTGGGAGATGAAGCCCAGCGCGTGCCCGATCGTCGGCAGCAGGATGTCACCGCGCGGCTCGTTCGGCTTCGGCTCGAGGGCGAACCGCAGCGAGTAGCCCTTCTCGACGACGTAGTCGGCGAGCAGGTCGAGGCCCTCCTTGTAGCGGGCCAGCGCCGCGCGGACGTCCTTCGCGGCGTCGGACTCGGCGCCCTCGCGGCCGCCCCAGAGGACGTAGGTCTCCGCGCCCAGCTCGGCCGCGAGGTCGAGGTTGCGGCGCACCTTCCGGAGCGCGTAGCGCCGGACGTCGCGGTCGTTGCTGGTCAGGCCGCCGTCCTTGAACACCGGGTGGGTGAACAGGTTGGTCGTGGCCATCGGCACCTTGAGGCCGGTCTCCGCGAGCGCCTTGCGGAACCGCTCGATCGCCTTGTCGCGGTCGGGCTCGGTGGCGAGCAGGTCGTCGTCGTGGAAGGTCACACCGTAGGCGCCCAGCTCCGCCAGCCGGTGCACGCTCTCCACCGGGTCGAGCGGTGGCCGCGTCCCGACCCCGAACGGGTCGTTCGCGGGCCAGCCCACGGTCCAGAGGCCGAAGGTGAACTTGTCGGCCGGCCGGGGGGCGTAGTCGCTCATGACTGTCCCTTCATTTAGTTCACGTTGTAGACTAAATATGCGCCGCGGCCGTCCCGGGCGTCAAGAGGCCGGTTAGAGTGCTTCGCAGGGAGGGACGCGATGACCCAGGCCGTGCGGCACGACTCGATGCGCGCCCGCAACCTCGAGGTCGTGCTCGGCGCGGTCAGCCGCGGCGGGCCGCTGACCCGGGCAGCCCTCGCCGAGCTCACCGGGCTGACCAAGTCGACGGTCTCGAAGCTCGTCGGCGACCTCGTCGACGCCGGGCTGCTCGTCGAGACCGGCCCCGCCCGGGCGGGCGAGCGCGGCCGGCCGGGCGTGGAGGTCGTGCTCAGCGGGGCGCGCGTGGCGTCGCTGGGGCTGGAGATCAACGTCGACTACCTCGCGGTGCGCGTGCTCGACCTCACCGGCGTGGTCCGTTTCGCCGCGCGGCGCTCGCGGGACAACCGCGGCTCCCGGCCGAAGAAGGTCATGGCGGAGTTGCAGGCCCTGGCCGCGGAGGCGCTGACGGAGTCCCACCGCCTCGGGCTGGAGCCGGCGGGCGCGGTGCTGGCGGTGTCCGGCCCGGTCGGTGACGGTGTGCTGTTCAGCGCCCCCAACCTCGGCTGGCAGGACGTCCACCCGGCCGACCTCCTGCGCCTGCCGGTCCCGGTGGAGCTGGACAACGAAGCGAACCTCGCGGCCCTGGGCGAGCTCTGGTACGGCGACGGCGAGCGTGACTTCCTGTACGTGTCCGGCGAAGTCGGCATCGGCGCGGGCCTGGTGGTGAACGGCGCGCTGTTCTCGGGCGCCCGCGGCCTGGCCGGCGAGCTCGGGCACGTGGTGGTGGCGCCGCAGGGACCACCGTGCCGCTGTGGCGGAAGCGGCTGCCTGGAGACGTACGCGGGTCAGGAAGCGTTGCTGGCGGCGGGAAAGGCCGCGTCGGTGCCGTCGTTGCTGGCGGCGTTGGACCGCGGCGACGAGGTCGCGTTGTCGGCCTGCGCGGCGGCCGGGCAGGCTCTGGGGATCGCGCTGACGTCGGCCGTGAATCTCCTCGATCTGGACCGTGTGGTGCTGGGTGGGGTGTTCACGCAGCTGTACCCGTGGTTGTCCGGGCCGGTTTCGGAGGTGCTGGCGGCGCGGTTGGGTGGTCTGCGGGGTGCGCCGCCGGTGTTGTCGGCGTCACGGCTGGGTGGTGACGCGGCGACTTTGGGTGCCGCGGGGCGGGTGGTGCATCGGGTGCTGGCTGATCCGGCGCCGTTCTTGGCGCGGGCTCAGGAGGCGTAGGCCTCCACTTCGGACAGTTGCCCGGCGGGCCAGCCGGTGTTGCCGGTGAAGGTCAGCCGGACGTACTGGTTCGCTGTTGCCGGGACCGGGATCGTTGCCGTGTTTCCGCTCGCCGGGTCGAAGACGTAGCCCGCCGGGGCGGTGCCGTTCACCGAGATCGACTGGGTTCGCGTGCCCCAGGATGGCGGTAGCTTCAGCACTAGGCGGCTGACCGTGCGGGGTGCGCCGAGGTCCACCGTGAACGTCTGGGGGAACGCGTTGTTCGTGCTTTCCCAGTAGCTCGACGCGTTCCCGTCGACGGCGTTCCCCGGCGGGAACCCGCCTTGCGAGCCGCTCGCGGACGCCGCCTTGCCCAGGGCCAGGTTGGTCACCGGGCCGGCCAGCTGCGACGCCCAGTAGCGCGTCCGGTCCAGGTAGGCCGTTTCCGAAGCCGCGCCCGAAGTTCCGTAGGCGCCGGAGAACGTGTCGTACCCGAACGGCGGCGGGGAAGAGCGGGCCGGCTCGATGATCGAGCCTTCGTGCCACTCGTTGAACGACGTCACCGAGACCCAGTCGGCGTTCGATGCCAGCGCGTTCTGCCACTCGCGGTCGTAGGTCGCGCCGTTGTCGCGGGACAGCGTCGGGGTGGTGTTGCCGGGGACCGCTCGGTCATCGTTGTAGCCCGGGCCCACCGACGGCGCCCAGACGAGTCCGTTGGCCTTGCAGTACGCGCTCGCTTCACGCCAGCCCGGCGCCGTCGCCCCGGCGATCGCGTCGTAGGTGTACATGCCGCCGAAGTGGGCGACCTTGCTCGTGTCCGTGGTCTGCGCCAGCACGATCGCCGACGAGCGCACCTGATCGAGCGCCGACCAGTCCGTGATGCGCAGGCTTTCGAAGACGTAGAACGCGCCGCGCCCGCCCTCGCGGTAGAACGCCGGGCTCCCGCCGTAACGCCCGGTGAGGTAGTTGACGTCCGCCACCGTGGACGCGGCGGTGCGCCCGGCGTAGGGCTCGAGGTGCCAGGCAACGCGGATCCCGTGCCGCGCCGCGGCGGCCAGCACGCCGGCCGCCAGACCGTCCTCATAGGACCCCTGACCCCACCAGCTGTAGACGAGCACCCCGGCGCCGGACTGTTCGATCCACCGCATGTGCTGCTCGACCACGCCGCCGTCGCCGGAGTCGTAGGGGCCGAGAACCGGGTAGAAGTTCGCGCCGACGTCGTCCGGTGGGGTGTGGCCGCCCTGCTGCCAGTGGCGGTAGGCGCCGGAACTGTTGCCGTACCAGGGGTAGTAGAAGAGGTGGGTCCGGCCCGAGAGCGCCGCGGCGGCGTGCGCGGCCGGTGCGGTCAGGGTGGCCACCAGGAGGAAAAGGGCGGCGAAGATCATCGTGAACCGTCGCATGGGGAGCCCCTCGTCGCGCCGTTGCGTGGGAGTGGTCCCGACCATACGGACGGGAACCGAGCCCGGGCAATAGTTTTCCGGACATGCGCAAACTTGCGTCGGAAAGCCACCAGGAGAACGAAAAACGCCTCAGGTGAACCCGGGGTGGCTCCCGTTGAGCGGGACTGGTCGTGTTGCCCGGGTGGGGTGGGGGCAGGGTTCCGGCAAAGTCGGGGCGGACGTGACCGGCGGGCCGCTGTGATGTCGTGAATGACTCATTCACCTCGTCAGAGGTCATGAATGAGTCATTCATGACACTTCCCGGGCCGCTACCGCAACGTCCGGTGTGGTGTACCTGGCCGTCCGCGCTGCGAGCTGACCGGCGAATCCGACTTGGCCGGAACCTGGGGCAGCCACCGCCGCAGCGCCGCTCAACGTTCGGTGTCAGAACGCGACCGGGTCTCGTCGGCCGGGATTTCGCCCGGCCTTGGGTGTTCGTACCGGCAGCCGATGCGGGCCCCGCCGGCGCGGGACGCGGACTTTCGCCGCAGCGGTCGGCAGCCGTCCTCGCCGACGCAGTCTGCCGGTCAGGAGGTGGGGCAGGGAGCGAGCGGCGTCGGCGGCGACGAACGCGTCCCGGGCATCGGTCTTCGCGCGACCTGATGCCCGGCTACGCGGGCGACCGCGACCGGCACGGTCCCGGTGGTGGCGGGGTCGGCCGACCACGATCGGCACGGGGCCGCGCTGGGAGAGTTTGTCGAACAGAGTTTTCGGTTCGGTGTTGGGCAGCGGGCCGTCGTGCAGCCGGGTCGTCAGTCATGCCGGGCCTGGTGACCACAACTGGCCGGGAGTCACGAAAACACGAAAGCCGCCCCGGGGCGGACCCCGGGGCGGCTTCCGATGAGCGGGACTAGCTCACTGCGTTGACCTGCACCAGCGAGCTCCCGACGGTGACACCGGTGTCGGTCTGCACGGTCAGCTGACCGCGCAGGATCCGGCCGGCCGCCGGCGGGGCCTTGACCGTCACCGTGCCCGGGACGGTCCACGAGCTGCCCGACGCGTGCGCCGCGTTCGTGTCAGCCACCTCGACCGAGCCGAACGACGGGTTGGTGAACACGTCGAGGTAGTCGTACTGCGTGGTGCCCGCGGGCACCGCGTACCCGTCGACCAGCGCGACCCAGACGCCCGCGGCCGGGTTGGCCACGGTCACCGACTCCTCGGAGTCACCGTCCGCGCTGACCGCCGCCTGCACGCAGGAGCCGGTCGTGCAGTTGTACAGCACCAGGTCCAGGTCGGCGCCGACGTCGGACGTCTTGCCGATCGTGGCCGTCAGCGACGTCGAACCCGGCGTCACCGCGATCTGGTACTGCTGCTGCGCGCCTTCGGCGATCGACGGCCGCGCGACCTTCGCGCTGCCCAGCGTGGCGCCGTTCAGCTTGCCGGTGAACGCGCCGAGCGTGTTCGTCACGGTGTACGAACGCGCGATCGGCGTGTTCAGCGTGGCCGAGGCGATGGTGTCCGGGTTCGGCGAGATCGCCGTGCCCAGCACCGAAGCCGACAGCTTGTACGCCGCATTGTCCACATCGGACGTCCGGCGCGCTTCGACGACGATCTCCCACACACCCGGCAGCGGGTTGGCGATGGTGCGGCTGGTCGGCGTGCCACCCGGGCAGCCGGCCCCCGCGTCCGGCAGGTAGCAGAACGTCGTCGACGTGCTGGCCTCGGCCGGGACCCCGGTCGGGTCGTAGCGCAGGAACCGCACCTGGCCCTTGCCCGGCGCGCCGGCGCCGGCGTCCAGGTCGACCTTCAGCGCGCTGGCGCCCTGGGGCACCCGCACGAAGTAGCTCGTCGCCTGGTTGCGGGCGATCTTGCCGGAGACGTCGACCTGGAAGCCCTTGGCCGCGGTGAACTCCTGCGGCGCGAAGACCGTGTTGAGGGTCTGCACGTCGATGCCCACGGTCAGCGGGTTGTCCAGGTACAGCAGGGACGAGTGGACGCCCGCGGTCTTCGGGTTCACCTTGACGTCGAACTTCACCGGCGTGTTCAGCGGCAGGACCACCGTGGCCGCCGAGGAGAACGTGCCGTCGTTGCCCGTCCACCGCGCGAAGTACGGCACCGGACGCTCCGAACCCGTGGTGCGCGTGATCGTGTACGTGCGGGTGTAGGCCGTGCCCGTGGTCACGCCCTCACGGTCGTGGATGCCCACGCCCGTGTTCGGCTTCGCGAGCAGCCCCGACAGCGCGGTGTGCACCTCGACCGACGTCGAGACGGCGTCCGGCTTCGGGTTGAGCGACAGCGCGACGAACGCGGCCGGGACGTTGAACAGGCCCGCGCCCTGGGCGTACGCGCCGATGCCCGGCACGAACCGCGCGGTCGACTTGATCGCCGAACGCAGCTGCGCCACCGGCGGCCGCTGGCCCTGGTGCGTCGCCTTGTACGCGCTCACCAGCAGTGCCGCCGCGCCGGTCGCCTGCGGCGCCGCCATCGACGTGCCCTGCAGCATCGCGTACCCGGCGGGCAGGCCGTACGTGCCGGCCACCGGGCCTCCCGCCTCCCAGCGCGGGGTGGTGGAGATCGCCGCGCCCGGCGCGATGATGTCCGGCTTGAAGCCGCCGTCCTCACGCGGGCCGCGCGAGGAGAACGGGTGCAGCGACTCGGCGTTCTGGGTCTTCGAGCCGTAGTTCGAGAGCCAGGTCTCCTTGGTGATGTACGAGCCGACCGAGATCGCGTCCGTGGCCACCGACGGGTCGCCGACGGTGTTCGCCCCGTAGCCGCTGTTGCCGGCCGAGATGAAGATCTGGACGTTGTACTCGGCGATCGTGCGGTTGTAGAGCTCCGCGCGGGCGTTGTTGCCGTCGTTGAGCGCCGGCAGGCCGCCGATCGAGATGTTGATGACGTCCGCGCCGTGGCTGGCCGCGTAGACGACGCCGTCGATCAGGCCCGACGACGTGCAGGCGGTGCCGGTGAGGCAGACCTTGACCGCCAGGACCTTCGCGCCCGGGGCCGCGCCGTCCATCTTGCCGCCGAACAGGTCGTTGCCGGTGGCGATGCCCGCGACGTGCGAGCCGTGCTCGGCGCCGGCGATGCCGATGCCGACGAAGCCCGGCTTGTCGGTCTGGACGACGAAGGCCATCCGCTCGGCGATGTCGGTCGCCGGGTTGTCGGTGCCGAAGTAGCCGACGTCGTACTTCTTCGCGTAGTCGGTCATCGGCTTCTCGTCGGTGAAGTCGCCGTTGCCGTTGAGGTCGACGCGGACCTCCTTGGTGACGCTGTCCTCGAGCACACCCCAGGAGTCGGCGCGGTCGCCGTCGCGGTTGACGTCACCGCCGGTCTCGCTGTCCGCGCCGCCCAGGTCGCCCGCGGTCTCGCTGAAGACGCCGAACGTGTACGGGCCGCCGGTCGCCGGGGCCGTCCAGGTCTTGCCGTTCGCGGTGAAGGTGCCGGTGTACGTCGCGGCCGACTGCGCGACCCAGGTGCCGTCGCCGGAGTTGGTGGCGTTGGCGTTGTACCAGTCGACGATCTTGCGCTCGCCGTGGCTGGTCTTCGCCAGCGCGGGGGAGTCGAGGTCGACGCCGGAGTCGAGGACGGCGACCGTGGTGTCCTTGCCGTCCCAGTTGGGCAGGACCTGGCCGAACTGCGCCGCGTAGGTGTCGCCGGTCGGGAGGTAGGGGTTCACGCGCGGGGTGTTCTTGCCGGGCGCGGGCTGCGGCGCCGGGTCCTGCGCGCCCTCGGGCTTCGGGTCGTCGCGGTAGACGAGGCCGTCGACGTCGACGGCGTTGACCGACTTGAGCTTCGCGGCCTTCTCGGCCTTGGCGGTGGGAACGCTGACCTTGACGTAGTCGAGCTTGGTGTCGGTGGACTGGACGACCCCGCCGAGCGCCTTGAGCTCGGTGACGGCCGCGCCGGTCTGGCCCTTCTCCGCCGCGATCAGCAGCGTGACGTCGGGCTTTCCGGCCTTTTCGGCCTCGGCGACGAGGGCGCGGTCGTGCTCGTCGAGGGTCTTGCCGTCGGTGGCGCCCGCCGTGGCCGGGGCCTGCTGGGCGGAGGCCACCGGGACGGCGATGCCGAGGACGGAGGCGCCGAGGGCGGTGGCGAGGACGGTGATCCCGGCCCGCCGTCTCCAGCGCGGTCTGTGCTGTGTCACTGAAACGACCCTTCGTGAAGAGATGCGTCCGACAAGTAGACGTCCGTGAAGTACACAACGTGAGATCTTCGTCAGCAATCAGACAGTTAGCCCATCAACCGCAATTGGTTGCGAGCCGAATGGCCTAACCGGATCACCAGTTAGGAGGCCACTCGAAGCGGAGCTTTCACGTGAAAGCTCCGCCTTGCTGTACGTGCGTATAGGGGGCTACATTGCTGTGTAGTCGGCTATCCGAACGTATAGGACGCTCATGAACACCGAAGACCTCACCGCGCGGGCCCGGATCCGCGACGCCGCCATCCGCCTGTTCACCGAACGCGGCATGGAGAAGACGTCGGTCCTGGACATCGCGAAGGAGGCCGGGGTGTCGGGCGGGCTCATCCGCCACCACTTCGGCTCCAAGGACGGCCTGCGCGAGGCCTGCGACGTCCACGTCTTCGACGAGCTGCTGAAGTTCAAGGAGGAGGCGCTGGCGAAGGGGCACGCGGACCCGGGTTTCGTGCCGACGTTCGACGCGCGCCAGCTGCTGTTCCGCCGCTACCTGGGCCGGGCGATGATCGACGGCTCCGAAGCCGCGGCCGCGCAGTTCGTCGACATCGTCGACGGCACCGAACGCTATTTCCGCGAGCAGCACCTGGACATGCCCGACCCGCGCGGGGTCGCCGCCGCGCTCGCCGCCATGACCGGCGGACTGATGATCCTGCAGGACCACGTCGCCCGCGCGCTCGGCGAGGAGCCGGGCACGCACGAGGCGATGCTGCGCATGTCGCTGGCCGCCGGGCACCTCTTCCTGAACCCGCTCGGCGACGCCGACGTCCTCGACAAGGCCCGCGAATCGCTGGCCGCGTACCGACGAAAGGAATGACGATGGCTGAGGCGATCACCGCCGACGGCCTCACCAAGGCGTTCGGTCCCGCGAAGGCCCTCGACGGGCTCGACCTGACCGTCCACACCGGCGAGGTGCACGGGTTCCTCGGACCCAACGGCGCCGGCAAGACCACCACGATCCGCGTCCTGCTGGGGCTGATGCGGGCCGACGGCGGCCGCGCCACCCTGCTCGGCGGCGACCCGTGGACCGACGCGACCGAGCTGCACCGGCGGCTCGCGTACGTGCCGGGCGACGTCACGTTCTGGCCCAACCTCACCGGCGGCGAGGTCATCGACCTGCTCGGCCGGCTGCGCGGCGGCCTCGACAGGACGCGCCGCGCGGAGCTCGTCGAGCGCTTCGACCTCGACCCGCGCAAGAAGGGCCGGACGTACTCCAAGGGCAACCGGCAGAAGGTCGCGCTGGTCGCGGCGCTGGCGTCCGATGTGGAGCTGCTGGTGCTCGACGAGCCGACGTCCGGGCTCGACCCGCTGATGGAAGAGGTGTTCCGGCAGGTCGTCGCGGAGGAGCGGGAGCGCGGCGACCGGACCGTGCTGCTGTCCTCGCACATCCTTTCCGAGGTCGAGGCGCTGTGCGACCGCGTCACGATCATCCGGGCCGGCCGCACCGTCGAGTCGGGGACCCTGGACGAGCTGCGCCACCTCGGCCGGATCACCATCGACGCGTCGCTCGCGCGGGTGCCGGCGGACCTGGCGTCGCTGCCGGGGGTGCACGACCTGAGCACGTACGGCTCGCACGTTCACCTGTCCGTGGACCAGACGGCGTTGGACGACCTGATGCGGCACCTCGCCGAAGCCGGGCTGCGCAACCTGGTGAGCCGGCCGCCGACGCTCGAGGAGCTGTTCCTGCGGCACTACCGCCAGGACGCGCCGGTCGGAGCGGCGCGATGACCGGGACCTGGGCGCTGCTGCGGCTGGTGCTGCGCCGCGACCGGCTGCTGATGCCGCTGTGGGTCGTCTGCCTGGCGGTCGCGCCGCTGGGGTACCTGTCGTCGATCAAGGCGGCGTACCCGGATGCGGCGTCGCGGCAGCACTTCTACGACCTGAACGCGTCGAGCGCGACGTTCGTCGTGCGCAACGGGCCGCTGTACGGCTCGTCGGTGGGCAACCTGCTGGCCTGGCAGTGCGGGTTCGTGCCGGTCGTCGTCGGGCTGATCGCGCTGCTGACGGTCGTGCGGCACACCCGCACCGAGGAGGAGGCGGGCCGCCGCGAGCTCACCGGCGCGACCGTCGTCGGGCGGCACGCCGGGCTGGCGGCTGCGGTGCTTTTCGCTTGCGGGGCTTGCCTGGTGTACGGCCTGCTGGTCGGGCTCGGCGTCGCCGCCCAGGGCGAGCCGGCGGCGGGTGCGTTCGCACTGGGGCTCGGGTTTTCCTTGGTGGGCTGGGTGTTCGCCGGGGTCGGCGCGATCGCGGCGCAGCTGACGTGGGGCGCGAGCGGGGCACGCGGGATCGGGATCGGCGCGCTGGTGCTGGCGTTCCTGCTGCGCGCGGCGGGGGACAGCAATGCGTCGGCCGACTGGCTCGCGTGGCTGTCGCCGATCGGCTGGGCGCACCGGCTGCGGCCGTTCGCGGGGGAGCAGTGGTGGATCTTGGTCTTGGCGTTGGCCTTCACCGGCGTGCTGGTGGCGCTGGCGGTCGTCTTGTCCGCGCGGCGGGACCTCGGCGCGGCATTGCTCCCGGCACGGCTGGGGCGAGCGACGGCGAAGGCGTCACTGCGGTCGCCGTTGGCGCTCGCCTGGCGGCTGCAGCGGGGAACGCTGCTGGTCTGGACCGTCTGCCTGGTGCTGGTCGGCCTGCTGATGGGCGGCGTGGCGCAGAACGTCTCGGACCTGCTGCGGGACAACAAGGCCGTCGGGGACGTGTTCGCGCGGCTCGGCGGAGGCGGCGCGGTGGTCGACGCATACCTGGCCGGAACGATGACGTTGTACGGCCTCGCGGTGGCGGGCTACGCCATCCAGGCGACGCTGAAGCTGCGCGCGGAAGAGGCGGCGGGCCGGGCAGAACCGCTGCTGGCGACGGCGGTCAGCCGGCTCGCCTGGGCGGCGTCGCACCTGGTGATCATGGTGCTGGGCTCAGCGTTCCTGCTGGCGCTGACGGGGTTGACAACCGGCTTGGCGTACGGCGCTTCACTGGTCCCGACGGCACTGGCCCAGCTCCCGGCGGTGTGGGTACTCGCCGGGCTGGCGGCGCTGCTGACCGGCGTCTTCCCGCGCTTCGCGGCGGCGACGTGGGGGCCACTCGGGGCGTTCCTGCTGCTGTCCCTGGTGGGTTCGGCGTTGCAGTGGAACTCGTTCGTGCTGGGGATTTCGCCGTTCCAGCACCTGGCCCGGCTGCCGGGCGGAAGCTTCACGCTGACGCCGGTGCTCTGGCTGGCGGCGATCGCCCTGGTGGCGGGGATCGGCGGCCTGACGGCGTTGCGACGCCGTGACATCCCGGTGGGCTGACAGCGAAAGGCGACCACACCGGGGGTCCAGGGGGCTTGCCCCCTGGCGGGGGTCTGGGGGTTTGACCCCCAGGAGACACGGCGAGCGAGGTGGGTGCGCGCTTTCCGCGCACACACCTCGCCCACTCGCTCGCGGCAACCGAGGGAGTCGAACCCTGCGCGGCTTATGAGGGCGGCGCCCATGGACCGGCCCTGACCCTTCGGCGGGCGACGGCTGCCATCTCGTACAACGGTAGCTAATACCCATCTCATTCCCATCTCACTCCGTGCTTCACCCGGACGGGTCCGGCTGGCAGGGTGGTCGGCATGGATGATCTACTGCTGCGCCGTGTGCGGCCGGGACTTCGCGGCGAGCTCGCGGACGTCCGGGTGAACGACGGCCGGGTCACGGCGATCACCGAGCCGGGGTCCGGGGCCTTCGCCGCGCGGGTGGTGGACGGGCACGGCGGCACGCTGCTGCCGGGGCTGGTCGACGCGCACGTCCACGTCGTGCAGTGGGCGACGTCCCGGCGCCGGATCCCGCTGGACGCGGCCCGGTCGGCGACGGAGGCGGTCGAGCTGCTGCTGGCCCACCTGCTGGCGACGCCGGCGCCGCAGACGGAACTGGTCGTGGGCGCGGGTTTCCGCGACGGGCTCTGGCCGGACAAGCCGCACAAGGAGCTGCTGCAGCGGGCGCTGCCGGGGCGCGCGGTCGCGTTGTTCAGCGCGGACCTGCACACGCTGTGGCTGAGCCCGGCGGCGCTGAAGCTGATCGGCCGTGAGCACCCGACGGGGGTGCTGCTGGAGAACGACTGCATGAGCGCGACGGCCCAGCTCCCGACGGCCGCGGTCGACGTCCAGGACGAGTGGGTGGCGGAAGCGGTGTCCGCGGCGGCCGCGCGGGGTGTCACGGAGATCGTCGACTACGAGTACGCGGACACGGTCACGGACTGGACCCGGCGGGGCGCGCCGGCGGCCCGGATCTCGTGCGTGATCGCCCGGTACCTGCTGGACCAGGCGATCGAGCGCGGCCACCGCACCGGAGACGTCCTGCCGGATTCGGGCGGGCTGCTGACGGTCGGGCCGTTCAAGCTCTTCGTGGACGGTTCGCTGAACACCCGCACGGCTTACTGCCACGACCCTTATCCGGGTTCGGACTCGCCGGGGCTGCTGGAGCTGCCGCCGGCCGAGCTGGTTCCGTTGCTGGAGCGGGCTTCCGCGCACGGCTTGGTCCCGGCCGTGCACGCGATCGGCGACCAGGCCAACACGATCGCGCTGGACGCGTTCGAGCGGGTCGGCTGCCCGGGCCGGATCGAGCACGCGCAGCTGCTTTCGCCGGCCGACGTCTCGCGGTTCGCGGCGCTGGGCGTGATCGCGGCGGTCCAGCCGGCGCACCAGCCGGACGACCGTGACGTCGCGGAGAAGTATTGGCACGGAAGGACTTCGCGGGCTTTCCCGTACCGGTCGCTGCTGGAGTCGGGGGCCCGGCTGGAGTTCGGGTCGGACGCCCCGGTGGCGCCGCTGGACCCGTGGGACGGGATCGCGTCGGCGATCTCCCGGACCGACGACGACCGGCCGGCTTGGCACCCGGAACAGGCGTTGTCGCTGGCGGACGCGCTGGCGGCGTCTTCGGGCGGACGTCGGGGAGTCGCGGTGGGGGACGTCGCGGACCTGATGGTGACGGCGGCGGACCCGTCGGTGCTCTCGCCGGCCGACCTGAGGGCGCTCCCGGTGACGGCGACGGTCCTGGCCGGACACGTCACGCACCTCGTCTAGCCCCGGCCACTACGATCCCCGGATGCCGGACGTCCGCCAGCGCATCCTCGAAACCGCCACGCGGCTGTTCGACCGGCACGGGGTGCACGCCGTCGGGATGCAGCGGATCATCGACGAGTGCGGGTGCGGCAAGAACCTGCTCTACGGCCGGTTCGCGGGCAAGGACGACCTGGTCGTCGCGTACCTGGCGCACCACAGCGGCGACTGGGACGCGCTCGTCGCGGACATCCGGACGGCGGGCGACCCGGAGTCGCGCCTGGTGGACCTGGTGCGCGGGGTGGGGGTGCGGGCCATCGCGCCCGGCGCGCGCGGCTGCCCGCTTCGCATCGCCTTGACGGAGTTCCCGGACCGCGCCCACCCGGTCCACCGCGCGGCGATCGACCACTTCCGGCGGGTGCGGACGCAGCTGCGCGAGCTGGCGGCCGAGACGACGGCGCGCGAGCCCGGTGATCGTCGACGGCCTGTACGCGAACGGCCCGACCCTCGGCGCGGAAGCCGCGGAGACGGCGGTCGCCCTGGCCGCGGACGTGGTGCGGGCCGAGGTGTCAGCGAAGGGTGCGGAGGGCTGCTGACCAGGCCTGACGGGACACGGTGAGCTGACCGGACGCGGGGGCTTTGCTGTCCCGCACCCCGACGGTGCGCTCGATCGCCACCTCGACGCAATTGCCTGAATCGCCGCTGTAAGACGACTTGCGCCAGTTGCGGTGCATCCGTGCCTCCGGCTATCTCGTGACCTCCGCGATGAGGTCGCGGGAGGCATCCTCGCTCAATGCAGTTCCCGTCAGCATCTTAGCAAGCCGGCGATAAGTGGTCATGTGACGATCATCGGAGAGAAAAGCGCTCCCGCCATGGTATTCGAGGAAGATGACCGGTGGCAGGTCGTCGTATTCGTAGACGATAAAGCTGCCCAGCAGGCCGGGGTGGTACCCCCGGCCCGACCGGACGATCCGCAGCGAGACGTTCGGCAGCCGGGACATCTCGAGAAGATGGTCGTACTGGTCGGACATGATGTCTTCGTTGCCCACCTGCTCGCGGATGGCGGCCTCGTAGATAACCGCGTTCAGTCGGGCGGGGTCGGGCCGCGTGAGGATCTTCTGCCGGTCGAGCCGGACTTTGAGGCGGGCGTCGGCCTGGTCGACCGTGAGGTTCGAATTGCTCAACAAGGCCCAGGCGTAATCGGCGGTCTGAAGCAGTCCGGGGATGATGGCGAGTTCCCAGTTGACAATTTTCGTCGCGGTTCGCTCACATTCGAGCAGACCGCTCAGGGGTGCCGGAATCTCGGGCGATCCGGTGGTGATCCAGTCCGGCTCGCGGGCGCTCTGCGCCAATTCCAGCAGGTGCTTCTGCTGCTCGCCGCGGATCTCGAAGAAGCCGAGGATGAGCGCCACCGCCGAGATCGGCGGCACCCGCAACCCCTTCTCCCACAACGACAGCAGCTGCGGCGTGAAGCCGAGGATCGTCGCCAGCTTGCGCAGTCCCATCTTTCGCGACTCGCGGATCTCGCGGAGACCGGCGGCCAGCGTCCGCGCGCGAGGTGTGGAAGAAGTCGGTTTCATGCGCCCGATCGTACAAAGCGTTGTCCATCACCCACTCAGCGTGTTGGTGTCCACCGGACAGGACGGATTCACTGGAGTCATGTTGAGGTGGCAGCAAGCGGAGGGAAAGCGCCACGCGCTCGACGGCGCTTTCCCTCCGCGTCCGGAAGAAACGTTCGTGACTTTGTGCGGGGAAGAGGTGACCGTCGCGGTGTGCGACGTCCCGCAGCTCGGCGGGAACTGGTTCGACCCGACCTGCACCGGCTGCCGGGACGCGTGGCTGGCCCGGTGCTGACCGACGCCGGCCGGGACCACCGGCTGCTCGACCGCATTCGCGACCTCCACGCGTCGCTCGCGCTCGACCTGGCCTGGCTCGCCCGCACGCTCGACGAGGAGGCCCCGCGGCCGGACATCCTCCGCGACCTGGGGGAGCGCCTCGCCGACCTGGGCACGGATCTCGTCGGCCGCGCCGACGAGCTGGACGCCCGGGTCCGGGCCACCCTGCCGGACCACGGGTGGCTCCCCGAAGCGGGCGCACGGCGGCGAGCGCTGGCCGTCGCCCACCAGGTCGGCCCGCACCCCCTCCGGTGCGGGCCGATCTTCCTGGCCGTCTGCGGCGCGGCGTGTTTCCCCTTCTACGGCACGGACCCGACGGGCCGGACGACTCGCCACGAACGGTGCGAAAGGTGCCTCCAGGTGCGCTGACCTGCCGTTCGTGCTGAGCTGGGGGCATGACCGAGGCGAAGACGACGGCGACCGAGCGCTTCTTCCGGATCGCGATCGCGATCAAGGGGCTCGACGGCGGGCTGCAGGTGGTCGGGGCGCTGATCCTGGCGTTCATCCCCGCGTCGGCCGTCAGCGGGTTCACCCACGCCGTCATCACGCGCGACCTGCTCGGCGACCCGTCCGGCACCCTCGCCCGCCACCTCGAGTCGGCCACCGAGAACTTCCTCCACGGCGACACGAAGACGTTCGCAGTGGCGTACCTGCTCGCCCACGGCCTGATCAAGCTCGGGCTGGTCTGGGCGCTGGCGCGCAAGATCGTCCGGGCGTACCCGGTCGCGGCGATCATCCTCGCCGCGTTTGTCGTCTACGAGGTGATCCGGGCGATCCACACCCATTCGATCGCGTTGCCGTTCTTCGCCGCGCTCGACGTGGTCATCATCGTTCTCGTGCTGCGCGAATACCGGCAGCTGAAGCGGTCACGAAGTGCATGACGGCGACGTGTCGAGCGGCCGGCCCTGCGACCACACGAGGTCGACGAGGTTCGCCGCACCGTCGGCCCCGATGCTCAGGATCGGCAGCACTTTGTCGATCTGGTTGCCGCTGTCCTGCCGGAACGCGATGAAGCCGGTGGCGCCCGGCACGGCGGAGGTGCAGTTGATCTGCGAGACGAAGTTCGCCACCGACTGCGAGTTCGACGACGGGTCGTTGTCGGCCGCGCTGAGCGCCGTCGCGACGGCGTCGTGCTCGATCATCGCCGCGCCGTCGGAGAGGCCACCGGCCTCGAACGCGTGCGTGCCCGCGAAACTGTTGAGGAAGTCCGCGTAGTTCTGCCGGTAGGCCAGCGCGGCGTCGTTGCCGGTGAACTTCGTCCACTGGTCCGGGTAGGCCAGCGCGGTGTACATCGGCGTCACGGCGATGTCCCCGGTCAGCGGGAGTTTCGTGCCGACGAGCGTCGCCGCGTCGTCACCGGAGATGACCTTGACCGAGCGGAGCTGCTCGCACGCACCGCTGTTGGACAGCGCGTAGATGAACGACCGCAGGTCGACGCCGCGGCCGGCGAAATAGATGACGTCCGGCTGGGTGTTGCAGATCTCGGAGTGCATGCGACGGAACAGTTTCTGGAAGTAGTCGTCGCGGTTCGTGCCGGTGAGCTGCCCCGGGTAGGTGTACCTCTGCGAGGCCTTGATCGGCACCGACTGCTGCTCGGTGAACGCCTTGCTCAGCGTGCCCGCGTATGTGTCGGCTTCGTTGCCGTCGGCGATGAGCATCGCGCTGCGGTTCGGGAGCTTCGTGATGTAGTTGACCGCGGCGTGCGCTTCGTCGCTGTTGGTCGGGCCGACGCGGAAGAAGTTCTTGATGCGCTTGCCGTCGGCGTCGACGTTGAGGTCGTCGGCGGTGACCGTCGCGCCGATCGTGACGATGCCGTTGCGCGACAGCTCCGCGATCGCGTCGCGCGTGCTCTGCAGGCTGATGCCGACACCGGTGACGGCGGCGATGCGCAGCGCCTCGGCGTTCGCGACGATCTGGTCGACCGCCGCGCGCCAGTGCTCGGCGCTGCTGCCGTAGTTCGCCAGCAGCAGCTTGACCCCGGTGGTGTCCGGACGCGGCCACGCGGCGGCGATCGCGCCCTGGACCTCGTGGCGGATGAAGTCGATCGGCGTGCTGTCGACGTCCGGGTCCGGGGTCAGGTTCTCCAGCACCACCACGGTTTTGTAGTTCGCGCCCGCCTGGGCGTTCCGGGCGGCGATCACCGCTTCGAGCTCGGCGAGGGGATCGTCGTCGCGCAACGGCCCGGAGTCGAGGGAGAGGCCGACGCAGACGTCGTTCTCCTCGGTCAGCCCGGCGCCGCACTGCTGCCAGGGCTGCTGCCAGACGAGGACCACGCCGACCAGGAGCACAACGACGGCGGTGACGGCGATCCAGTGCCGGTGGAGGACGCTGCGCGGCCGGACGGGTGGCTCGGCGGCGCGGGTCCGCGGGGTGAAGCGGTCGAGCAGGGCGGTGCGGGGCATCGGCGTTCCGTCCGTCAGGGCCAGAGGCCGTCGAAGGCGAGCTTGGCGGTGTCTTCGAGCGCCTGGGTGTCCGAGCGCTGCGAGATCGACGACAGGTTGGTCAGCGCGGTGCGGATGCTCTTGTTCTGGTCCGGGCCGCGCACGGCGAACGGGTTCGCGCTGAGCCAGCTCGCGGCGACCAGCCGGGCGAGGTTGTTGCGGATTTCCGTGCGGTCGTCGGGGTTTCGCTCGATGTCGGCGTCGACGAGCTTGCCGAAGAGCCGTTCGTAGTTCTCGTCGAGCGGCTGGGCGTCCGGGGCGTGGACGACGACCGTGAGCCGGTCTATCCACTCCTGGTGCGGGAGTTTCGGGAAGTCCCGTTCGAACAGGTCGACCACGGCGGGGAAGTCGCCGAGGGCGAGCAGGCAGTAGGCGAGCCGGACGTCGTCGGCCTCCGGGGCGCCGCGCAGCGCGGAGAACTGGGCCGCGTAGGTCGGGCCGCCGTCGCCGTTGCGCCGGGCCAGCGCGGACACCAGGTTGCCGGCGAGCCAGGGGTGCAGCGTGACGTGGTCGGGCGTGCCGCCGCCGTGGCCCGGCGCGTTCACCCACAACGACGCGCGCAGCTCGGTGAGGATCGGGCCGACGTGCGGCTGGCCGACCAGCCCGTGCTCGGGCAGCGGGACCAGCCACGGCGCGGTGGCGAACGGCGCGGCCGTCACCAGCGCCTCGGTGTCCACACTGGACAGCCGGAGGTCGGTGAGCCAGCGGCGCCACGGGTCGGGACCGGACGTGCCGAGCACATCGCGGGCGCCGGGGCGGACCGAGGTGTCGCGCAGGGCCGCGGCGAGCTGCTTCGCCGCCTTCGGCAGGCCGCCGCTGGCCCGGTGGACGAACTCGGCCGTCGTGCGCGCGACGGCCTTGCCCAGCAGCGCCGCGACTTCGTGGACGGTCAGGGGCTCGAGCAGCACGGGGTAGTAGGCGGGCGGGCGCGCGCCGTCCGGGTGCTCGGCCCAGTCGTCGTAGGAGGCGTCGCGGCAGCTCGGCACGACCCGGGCCGCCGTCCCGCCCGGCTGCCACGGCGGCCGCCAGGCGCGGGCCAGCTCCCGCTCCCACTCGCCGTCCCACTTCCCGCTCGTCGCCACGACCAGCAGCGGATCGCCGGTGCCGCGGTCGCCGTGCTTGCGGCGGTAGGCCTCGCGGGCCGCCGTCAGCGCCTTGAGGAACGCGAGCCCGCCCGGGTGGTCGACGTCGTCGAGCAGCACCACCCAGTTGTGCACGTGGGACACCTTCTCCGGGTTGACGCAGTCGCACGGGCTGCGCCGCTCCGGGACGGACATCCGGCGGTGGTTCTCGCGGACGTCGGCGAGGAACGCCTCGGTCAGCCACGCGGTGACCCCGTCGGGGTCGGGCTCGGCCCCGCGCGCCAGCCAGTTGAGGTCGACCAGCGCGTCGAGGGCGTCGCCGGTGGTGAAGCGGTCGAACTCGGTCAGCGAGCGCAGGATGTGGCCCAGCCGCGGGCGGAGGGTCTGCAGCAGCCCCGGGACCTCGTCGGCGAACGCGGCGCCGAACGGGGCCGGCACGGCGGTCTTCGCGAAGATGCGCAGCCAGGGATCGAAGCTGCCGTTCCAGCGGCTGCGCTTGAACTTCCGGAGCTCTTCGCGCAGCGTCTCGCGGTCCCGGCGGCGGTCGGTGGTGCTGAGCTCCGCGTTGACGGCGATCAGGGCGACGGCCAGGCGCAGGAACCGCGGCCGCGCGCGGTGCCGCCACTTCCGGGAGAGCTCGTAGGCGAGCCTGATCAGCACGTCGACCGGGGCGGGCTCGTCACCGGCGAAGTCGAACCGGGCGTGCACGACACCCCAGCCCAGGTGGCCGGTGATCTCGGACAGCGCGTGCGACTTGCCGGCGCCGACCGGGCCGAGCAGCAGGACCACCGGTTGCGGCCGCGGCGGTTTGCCGGTGACGCCGTTCCAGAGCAGGCGGCGGGTCAGCAGAACGGAACCGGAATGATCCGCTTCGACCATCAGTGTGTACTCCCCCAGTGAACCACGACCACGTCGGGTTACCAGGTTAAACACTCCGTGAGCACTCGGCTACGGGTTCCCCCCGTTTGGCCGACTTTTGTCCATGATTTCCGGCTCACGCGGCGACGGGAAATCGCACCGTCGTGCTGTCGGCCTCCAGGGGTTCGACGTAGAGGGCGGTCGCGTTGTCCGAGCCACCCCGGGCGAGCGCGGCGCCGACGAGCTCGGCCGCGCCGGCGCCCGGATCGGCCAGCACAGCACGGATCCCGCTGCCGGTGAGCGGTTTGTGGACACCGTCGCTGGTCAGCAGCAGGCCCGCGCCCGGCGTCTCCGCCGTGCCGATCTCCGCCGGCTTGGTGGTGCGGACGCTCGTGGTGACGACGTGTTCCATCCGCGGGGTCACCGGCTGGTGGCGGGCGCGGAAGTACTCGGCGAGCGTGTGGTCGGTGGTCAGTCGGGTCAGCGTGGCGCCGTCCCAGGTGTACGCGCGGGCGTCGCCGACCCAGGCGATGCGGTACCCGCCGTGTTCGGCCGGCATGGCGACGACGAGCACAGCGTCCCCGAGCGTCTGCTCGCGCACCGCGCGCTGCGCCGCGAGCACCGCTTCGACGGGTCCTTTGTGGACCGGCGTCCGGGCGGCGGCCGCGGCGGCGGTCCGGGCCGCCCGGGCGGCGGCGGGCTCGTCCCCGACCCCGTCGGCGAGGGCGAAGACGATGCCCGGCCCGCCGGCCGCGGCGTACGCCCCGACGGCGTCGGCGTTGAGCTCACGGGGCCCCTGGGCGCTCGCGGTGTGCCAGCGCGGGTACTCCGGTCGTGTCGTGATCATCGCGGCCTCCTCGTCCCCTCTGCCTTCGATGATCCGCTCGTTACCTGTGTGCCGTCTGAGACTTTTCTGTGCGGCGCGTCAGTGGATGCCCGCCGGGTAGGGCGACGACCGGAAGTCGTGGTCCAGCTGCGCGGGCGAGCGCGGCAGCCAGTGCCGCGCGACGGCGCGGACCTGCTCCCGCGGCAGCGGCGGGTTGACGTGACGGTGGTCCGGCTTCGCGATGGACTGCAGCGCCCAGGCGAACCCGAGCACCGGGTCGAGCCGCGCCCACCGACGGCGGTCGATGTCGAGCAGCATGTGCGCCCGCTGGACGGCGTGCCAGAAGTGGTAGCTGCTCGGCGGGTCGCCGTCCATGGTGTGCACCTCGGACTCGACGTCCGCGCGCCCAGGGTCGAAGAGGATGCCCTGCCCGAAGGCGGCGAAGGCGCGGATGAGGCCTTCGTCGTCGTTGCGGTAGAAGCGGTCGAAGTTGCCGAGCTGGAGCTTCGAGATCGTCTTGAGTGGCGCTTCGACGGGCTTGAGGAACTCGACGTAGTTGTTCGGGTAGCCGGGTTCCTGGCTGAGCTTCAGCCATTCCGCGTAGATGCCGTCTGTCTGCTGGAGGTAGCCGAAGAAGACCTTGTAGGCGTCCTGGGTTTCTTGCGACGGGTGGTACAGCGCGATTTCGTCGAGCTGGTACCAGAGCTCGTTGGCGCGGCGGTCGCCGAGCATGCCGGGCACGGGCGGGAGGCCGGTGTCGGCTGTGGCAGTCCCCCCGAGCACAACGGTCCCGGCCACGGTGGCCGCGCCGATTTTGAGCAGGTTCCGACGATCGAGCACGAGAACAACCCCCTGGCCGGCGGCCCCCTGCCGCCGTTCACCGCCAAGGTACCGAAAATCCCGGTAAGATCGTTTCCGTGGACGATCACCGGGCGATTTCCGACCTGATCGCGTCGTACGCTTTCCTGGTCGACGCGGGGGACTTCGCGGGAGTGGGGGCCCTGTTCGCGTCGGGGACGTTCGTGGGAAGCGGCGGCGCGTTTCGCGGCGCGGCGGAGGTTTCGGGGATGCTGCGGGACACGGTGATCCTGTACGAGGACGGAACGCCGCGGACCAAGCACGTGACTTCGAATGTGGTTGTTTCGGTGAGCGGGACGTCGGCTTCGGCGCGGGCTTATGTGACGGTGTTGCAGGCGGTGCCGGGGTTGGTTCTGCAGCCGATCGCCGCGGGGTCGTATGCGGACTCGTTCAGCTTTGTGGACGGGGAGTGGGCGTTCTCGGAGCGCCGGGTGAAGATCGACCTGCTGGGCGACGTCAGTCATCACCTGAGGTCCCGATCTTGAGCTCGACTCGGGCCGATGCTCCATTCGACGGCATGCTCCGTACCGAGTGAAGTGATTTGATGACTCATTGGTAACGGCGAGTCGGTGCCGCACGACTTGCAGGGGACTCCACTCGCCGGGGTGAGGATGGCCTTGCATGGTACTCGTTGGCAGTGACGTCTCGGGCTGGTTGATCACCGCCTTCCCGGACATCTCGAGCAACTTGATCGCCGCGGCGATCGGGGGCCTCGCTGTCTGGCTGGCCACTCGGACGGCCAGAAGGCTGAGGTTACTGCGCGCACGCCGGTTCTGGCGTGCGATGGGTAGTCGTCGTCCGCTCATCGTCCTGGGCGCCCCCGACGAGGAAGCGTTACAGAAATGGGAGAGGTCGGGGATGGTGGGCCAGGGCGACATCCTGGCGCTCGTCGAGATCGAGACTCAGCTTCGCCGGCTGGGGTACGCTGGACGGATCGTCGAATCGAGAGAGTTGACCTCATACGACCTGAAGTCGGACCTCATCTTGATCGGCGGTCCGGACGGCAACTCCGTGACTGCGACGATGATGAAAGAATTGCGCGGGAGGATATCGTTCGAATTCGCGGAGAAGGCTGCGAAGCTGTACAGCAAGGACTCCGCTGTGGAGTTGATGCCGCAGTACGACGACCGCGGCAATCCGATCAACGACTACGGTCTGATTGTCCGAGCGACGAACCCGCTCGCTCCGGGAACGGCGGAGATCGTAATCTTGGCTGGGTGCTGGGGGTTTGGCACGGCAGCCGCCGCGGCGAAACTGGGCGATCAAAAATTCCTGCGCAAACAGCGGCGATCGAAGCACTTCGAAGCGCTGGTCGAGACGACCGTAGTGCGCGGTGGGTACTACAACACCAAGCTGCTGGAAGCGAAGCAGATCCTGCCTGGCCTGCGCGACTGAGGCCCGGGCCTCCGAAGAGACCCGGGCACCTCGTCAGCTCTGCAGGTCGTACACCGTCTGGCCGTCCACCGTCGTGGCGGTGAAGTTAGCCGTCACCCACGCGGTGATGTCCGACGAACCGCCGCCCGGGCCGCCGCCGCGGCCGCCGTCGACGAAGTACTTGATCTCGCCCGCCGCGACGTACGCCTTGAACTCGTCCAGCGTCGGCGCCGGGTCCGAACCGCTCCAGCCGCCGATGCCGATCACCGCCTTGCCGCTGGCCAGCTCCAACGACGCCGCACTCTGCGAACCCGTTGTCGCCGCGGCCCACTTCGTCGTCGTCGCGGCCAGCAGCGAACCGACCGCACTCGACGCGGAGTCGCCGAAGCCGCCGCCCATCGCGCTCGACGTCGGGCCCGACGTCGGGATCGAACCGCTGTGGGCCACCGACGCCGTTTCGACTCCGTAAGCGGCCGTCGACAAACCGAGCGTCAGCACCAGCGCCGCCCCGACGGCCGCGACCAGGCGGCGGACCGGCGGCACACCCATCACCAGCACCGTGCCGACCAGCACCCCGAGCACCGCGACGATCCAGCGCAGCGCCGGGAACCAGTCCGGCGTCCGGTCGAGCAGGATGAACGACCACACCGCCGTCACCACGACCATCGCCGCCAGCACCGCCCGCGGCGCCAGGTTCGCCCGGCCCTGCCACAGCGCGCGCCCCGAAATCGCGACCAGCGCGGCGATCGCCGGTGCCAGCGCCACCGAGTAGTACGGGTGGACGATGCCGCTCATGTAGCTGAACACCAGCGCCGTCACGACCAGCCAGCCGCCCCACAGCACCAGCGCCAGGCGCGTCCGGTCGGTCCGCGGCGCGCGGCGCGTGAACCACAAGCCGGCCACCAGCCCGATCAGCGCGGCCGGCAGCAGCCACGAGATCTCCACGCCGAAACTGGACCCGAACATCCGGAACAGGCCGGACGCGCCGCCGAACCCAGTGTTGCCGCCCATGCCGCCGCCACCGCCCGGCCCGCCGCCGTCACCGCCGCCGAAGATGCGCGACAACCCGTTGTAGCCCAACGCGAGTTCGAGCAGACTGTCCCCTTCGGACCCGCCGATGTAGGGCCGCGACGCCGTCGGCCACAGCTCGACCAGCGCGACGAACCACCCCGCCGAAACCACCAGCGACACGACCGCGCCGCCGAGGTGCAGCAACCGCTTGCCCAGCGACGTCGGCGCGGCGATCAGGTACACCAGCCCGAACGCCGGCAGCACCAGGAACGCCTGCATCATCTTCGTCAGGAAGCCGAACCCGATCGCGGCGCCGGCCAGCGCGAGCCAGCCGGGCGACGCCTTTTCCGTGGCCCGCACGACGAAGTAGGCGCCTGCGACCATCAGCAGCACGAGCAGCGCGTCCGGGTTGTTGAACCGGAACATCAGCGCCGCGACCGGCGTCACCGCCAGCATCGCCCCGGCCAGCAGCCCGGCGACCGGGCCCGAAGTCCGTTTCACCGTCAGGTAAAGGATCCCGACCGACGCGACACCCATCAGCGCCTGCGGCGCCAGCACGGTGAAGCTCGAGAACCCGAAGATCCGCGCGAACGCCGTGCCGACCCACAGCGCGGCGGGCGGCTTGTCGACGGTCAGCACGTTGCCGGAGTCGAGCGAGCCGAACAGCCACGCCTTCCAGCTCTGCGTCCCGGACTGCACGGCCGCGGCGTAGAACGAGTTGCCGTAGCCGGACGCGGTCAGGTTCCAGAAGTACAGCACCGCGGTCGCGGCCAGCAGCCCGAACACGGCCGGACGGACCCAGCGCGGCGGCGCGTGCGCCGCGGAATCCTTGCGGTGACGCGGTTCCTGCGTCACGGGGTCGGACAGGACGGCGGTCATCAGTACTCCTTCTGGGTGGCGGCCTGGCGGCGCGGGTTGAACACCCAGCCGCGCAGGAGCAGGAACCGGAGCACCGTGGCGGCGAGGTTCGCCAGCACGAGCACGGTGATCTCCAGGACCAGGCCAGGGGTGGTGGATCCGTTGAGCAGGGCGAGCGAGCCGCTCGTCAGGGCGAGCCCGAGGCCGAACACGATCAGGCCTTCGAACTGGTGCCGCCCGGCGCCGGCGCGCCCGCGGATGCCGAAGGTGAGCCGCCGGTTCAGCGCGGTGTTCCCGATCGCGGTGACCAGGAGCGCGGCGAAGTTCGCCGGCTGGGCGCCGACGGCCGTCCGCAGCAGCAGGAACAACACGAGGTAGGCCAGCGTGCTGCTGACGCCGATGGCGGCGAACCGCACCAGCTGCGTCACCAGCCGCGGCGGCACGCCGGGAGCGTCGACGCCGATCGGCTGCCGGCCGAGCTGCTCGCGCAGCTGGCTGATCGGGATCTCGCCGGTGAAGGTGGCCTTCGTGACGCGGGCGATGCCCTTGAGGTCCGCGGTGGCCGTCTTGACGATGTTGACCGACGAGTTGGGGTCGTCGACCCAGTCGACGGGCACCTCGTGGATCCGCAGCCCGGCGCGCTGGGCCAGGACGAGCAGTTCGGTGTCGAAGAACCACCCGGTGTCCTCGACGTGGGGGAGCAGCTCCCGCGCGACGTCGGCGCGGATGGCCTTGAAGCCGCATTGCGCGTCGCTGAACTTCGCGGCGAGCGTCGAGCGGAGGATCAGGTTGTAGGCACGGGAGATGAACTCGCGCTTCGGCCCCCGCACGACTCGCGCCCCCCGGGCGAGCCTGCTGCCGATGGCGAGGTCGGAGTGCCCGGACAGCAGCGGAGCGACGAGCGGCCCGAGCGCGGCGAGATCGGTGGAGAGGTCGACGTCCATGTAGGCCAGGACGGCGGCGTCGGAAGCCCGCCAGACGGCGTTGAGCGCGCGGCCGCGGCCCTTCTCGTCGAGGTGGTGGACGGCCACCTCGGGGAACTCGCGGGCGAGTCGTTCGGCCACCTGCAGCGTCGTGTCGGTGCTCGCGTTGTCGGCGACGGTGATCCGGTACGGGTAGGAGACGTGTTCGGCCAGGTGCGCGTGCAGCCGGCGGATGCACGGTTCGAGGTCGGCCTCTTCGTTGTAGACCGGGATGACGACGTCGAGGACGGGCTGCGGTCCGGCCAGGTCGACCGGGACGGTCCCGGGCCGTGCTGCGGAGGCGGTGGCTGTCATGCCTCATACGGTCGCCGGTCCCGCTTTGGTGATCGTGTGATCGCCCTGTGCGCTTGCTGTGCGCTCTGCCGGTCTCAGCGGTAAGGGTTGGTCGGGTTCAAGGCGAGTTCGCGGATCGAATCCAGAGACAGCCCGGTGAGGGTCTCTTCCGTGATGCCGACGTCCCGAAGCACCCGGAAGACGTCGTCTTCGGTGACGTCGGCCTTCTTGGCAGGGACTCGCACGTCGCTCTTCGCCTTCAGGACGGGCTTGAGCGAGGTAAAGCTGAGGTCGAAGTCCGCGCGGTACGCGTGGTACAGCGCAGAGGCGTCTCCCAGCCGGCGGATGTGCAGCGCCGGGAACTGGCTGTCTTCGTTCGTGATGATGATCGAGTCGGGGGAGATGTCGTGCCGCAGGGTCGAGAATTCGGACCTCAATCTGATTTCGACGACGAGGAACTCGTGCTGCTGATGCCACTGAGCGGCGAAGATGGTCGCGAGGCAGCTCGTCTGGACGTATTCCGTGGTCCAGGTGTCCTGAGTGGCGTTTTCGGGCCGGCGCGAGAGCTTGGCGCGGTACTCGGCGTACTCCCGGCAGCGGGTCGTGTTCTGCGGATCCAGTATCTGCAGTTGAATCCGCCAGTGGGTGCCGGTGCTGCTTTCGCGAGCCCGCGCGGCGAGCTTGGGCAGGGTCCAGGCGCGAGTGAAGGAGCCCGTGCCGCCTCGGAATTGCCACACGTCCGCCGTGGCCATAGCGGCTTCAAACGCTTTTTGCCGCGAGGCGAGGGTGGTCAGTTCACCGACCGACGGGTTGATCGTCACCGCGTGTTCGACACCGTCGAGTCCATCCTGGACCGCGCGCACCGACCGAGCCAGCTCGATCACTCGCCGATCATTCGCATCCTGGCGCATGGCCTGCTTGAACAGTGAAAAGCCCAGAATGGCCAGTGTGGCCAGAGTGGCCGCGAGAAGCGTTTTCACATCGTTCACGGTGTCGGTCGCGCCGAGCACCGCGACCGTCGCGGCGGCGACGAGGATGATCAGTTGCTCCGGATCGCGGCGCAGTCCGTAGAGCAGACGGGCTGACCTGCTGCCGGAGCGCTTCGGCTCGGAACCGCGGTTTTGGTCGTGTGCCGTCATGCGGACCTCTCGGAGTAGGTGTCGGTCATCCGTTTCCGGCCAGCCGGATATCCCCCAGATGGCTCCTTGACTGAGCGCCGTCGATTGTGAAGCACGTGCATAAAGAGGGGGTCTCGAGCCCGGGCGGTTACCATGGATGCGCGTTTGGAACTCGTCGCGTTGTGAGAGCGGGCATGGCGAAGGGGTATGACGATTGCTGCGGAAGTCCGTCCGGATGAGGGTGTTCTCGACGCGTTCCCACACGAGGTTCACGTCGGCCGCCGGGCGTCTGGTTGCCTTCGCCGTGGTAACCGTTACGGTCGGCAGGTTCGGTGCACGGAGTACAAGGACGGAGTGCCGGACATGAGCGCATCAGCGAAGTCCGGCATGGCCGAATCCCGGTTTCTCGACGACCTCACCGCCTCGATGGGGCGAGGCGTCCTCGGAGGACCCCGGTTGGTCGCGGCCGTTGAAACGGTGCGTGACGATCCCGGCCGCTTCATGCGTTGGCTGACGGCCACAGCCCGTGACGTCGAAGCCGCCAGAGCCGCGGTGGCGCGCTCGTACTGGCATCCCAACGGCTTCGCCAAGCTGGTCCTGTACGCCTCGGGCGAACCGGAGTTCAAGATCCGCATGCACGTCTGGCCGGGGTCGGCTGCATCGAGACGGGGAGAGACGAACCCGCACAGCCACCGCTGGGAGTTCGCCTCGACCCTGATCGCCGGCCAGGGCCTCCGCATGCCCGAATATCGCGAGGTCACGACCGGTGGGGAGCGATTCGTCCGCAATCGGTACGGCACGGATCCGGCTGATCCCGCGCTGCTCGTCGCCGACGGAGCCGCGTGGCTGGCTGAAGCCAGGTCGTCGCAGCTGGCGCCGGGTGGTGTCCACTTCTGCGGTACCGACGTCATCCACACCGCCGAGCCCGTGGGGAAGGACCTGACAGCGACGGTCGTCGTACAGGGCCCGCACCGCACATCGACGACCGCTGTCTTCTGTCGACCCGATGAGAACGCCGACCAGCCCAACCGCCCGCTTTCGGCGGCGGATTTCCAGCGGCTCGTGAACGAGGTCGCAACCGAGGTCCACGGATGCTCTTCCCGTCGTTGACGTGGCGTTTGTTTGCCGGGCGGCGGGGTGTGCTGACCGATCGCGCGATCCGGCGCGCTCATGCGACCGGTGAGTTGTCCGTCGAGCCTTTCGACCCCGCTTTCATCCGCCCCGCTTCGATCAGTCTCCGGCTCGGAGCAGAAGCGTTCCGCCTGGAGACAAAGGGACCGGTCGATGCCGCCGATCGGACCACTCACCCGGAGCTGGTGGCGAAGGACCTCGACGAGAGGGGCCGGTTCGTGGTCGGGCCCGGCGAACTGGTGCTCGCTCCGACATGGGAGCGGATCGGGTTGTCCAGGAACCTCGTCGGTCTCGTCGACGGCACGAGTGATTACGCCCGGCTCGGCGTGAGCGTCGTGCTCTGCGGCCAGGTCAGTCCGGGGTTCGGCCAAGAACGCGGCGCGGTGTTGACCCTGGAGATCGTAAACCACCTGCGGCACCCGATACTGCTGCACCCCGGTACGCGGATCTGCAACCTGATGCTGTTCGCTTCGACAGGGAGTGAGCAACCCTACGGGGCGATGCCACACAACTATTCGAACGACCACGCTGTCGTCGCGTCGCGATTGGCGGATCATGACCGGTACCACTGAGCTCTGTCTTGACGACCTCGGCGAGCGCGGGATACAGGAACAGGTGTTGTGGCCGCGCTACTGCAGCACGGAAGGTTTCGGGGACGACAGCGCCCTGCTGGCCGCGATAAGCGCTCCGAGCGAACTCGTCGCCACCACCGACAGCTGCCCGACCCCCGTGGTCGTCGACCTCATGGGCACGCCGGACCTCTATCACGCGGGTTGGCTGCTGGCGACGATCAACCTGTCGGATCTGGCAGCCACGGGCGCCGAGCCGCTGGGGCTGGTCGCCGGTTACACCCTGCCCGGAACCACCACGGTGCGCGAGTTCGAGAGGCTCCTGGACGGCGTTGATGATTGCTGTGCCGAGCACGGCACCAGGATCGTCGGAGGTGACACCCGCGATGGTGACGCCGTCCAGCTGACGGCGACGGCCATCGGGCGTTGCGCTCCGGGGAGCAGGCTACGGCGATCAGGAGCACAGGCCGGCGACCGGTTGCTGCTGGTGGGGGCGCCCGGTTACCTGTGGGCGGCGGCACTGCTGGAGGCCGGGCGCGCAACCCTCCCGAAAGCGGCTCGGGACGAGGTGCGACGCCGGGCCGCCCGGCCGATTGCCCAGCTGAGGGCCGGTCAGGTGCTGGCCGCGACCGGGCTGGCGCAGGCGGCGATGGATGTCTCGGATGGACTGTTCGCCACGGTACGAGGTCTCTGCAACGCGAACCGGCTCGGTGCGGCGGTCACCGGGGACTACGAGCTGGACCCGCCGGTCGCGGAAGTGGCGCGGCAGAGTGGATTGCGGCCCTTCGACCTCGCTCAGACCTGGGGTGATTGGGGTCTGGTCGCCGTGGCCCGGTCCGAAGACGTCGATCTGGCCACAAAAGCGCTGCGAGCCGAAGGGATCGTGGCTCAAGAGATCGGGGTGCTGACCGCCGACCAGCGGATCACTGTGGGCGCCGAGGCACGCCCCTGGAACGGCATCGCACAGGAGCGGTTTTCGGCGAGCTCCTGGCACGGTGGTGACTTGGGCGCTTTGATCACCGCCGTGCTCGGAGCTCCCCGACACTGACCCGGCTCAGCTGTGCACGCGCAGCGGCACGACGTTGCTCGGCGGAAGCGCGCGGCTCGGCTCCCGGCGGGCCTCGGTCGGGCTGATCGTCAGCGTCACCAGGCTCGCGTAGCGCGGGTGGCGGTCGACGTAGACCTCGGGCACCCCGCACGCCGCCGCGAGCACGGATCGGTTGCGGTGCAGGTGTTCGAAGGCATCCGGGCCGAACAGCGACACCACGATGTCACCACTGCGCGGACGGCTCCACAGGATCGCCGGACGCAGCCGCAGCCGCGGGAACGTCGCCCGCAGCCGGTGCTGCAGCCGGACGGCCTGCACCCGCGCCCGCACCTGGCGGCGGCGCAGGAACGCCGTCCCGAGGACCGCCGCGAGCGTGGCGCCGGACCACACCGGTCCGGCCCACAGCGCGAACACCACCACGCCGTAGGGGAGAAGCGTGAGGGAGAGGATCTCCCACCGCCAGTGGTAGAGGCGGACGGGGAACGACGCCGGCCTGCTGGTCATTTCCGAGCTCCTTCCGGTCAACCGGCGGCGCAGAAGGCCGCCGAGGTGGCGTGAGAGACGTCCGGCGGCAACCCCGGCCACCAGGGCCGCGACGATCACCGGCGCGGAGGTCATGTCGGAATCCGGGTCTCGGGGGCGCGCCGGTCCTTGTCCCGGCCGAGCTGCCAGGTCCAGCGCCACCCCACCCAGACAGCGACGACGGAGCCCAGCAGGATCAGCACGAAGGCCTGCCCGACGAGCCCATCGAGCGGCGCGAGCCGCAGCAGCACGAGAAGTGCCCAGAGCTGGGAAGCGGTGAAGGGAATGACGATCCCGGCCGCGTAGACGCCCCGGCGCCAGCGGCTGCGCGGTGCGGTGGTGTAGGGGTCCATGAGTGCCCTCCTCCTCGGTGGATCCAGGAAACCTCCGGGTCGCCGCGTCGTGTGTGTCAGCTGACACACAAGGCGGGATTCAGCTCGCCAGACGTCGAAGTTCAGCCAGGCGGTGGATCGTCACTTGTCTCCGGCCGGTGCTGATGACGCCTCGCTGCCGCAGCTCGCGGGTCGCGCGCGCCCAGGACTCACGGGAGATCGCGGCGGTCATGGCGAGCTCGGCCTGGGTGGCGGGAACGGTGATTTCGATGTCCCCGCCCCGCGCGACCCCATGCTGGACGGCGAGCTGCATGAGCTGCGCGGCGACCCGCCGGGCGGCTGTTCCGCCGCCGAGGTCCAGCCAGTGGGTTCCGACGGAACGGAGACGGTCGGTGAGGACGCGGAGCAACGCCCAGGAGATCCGCGACCGCGCCCGGCACAGCGAGGTGAACCGCTCGCCGGGGATCTCCAGCACCTCGACGTCGCCGAGGGCCTGGACGGTCGCCGACCGCGGCCGCGCGTCGATCGCCGCCAGCTCGCCGATGACGTCCCCGGCGCCGCGGACCGCGATGACGATTTCGCGGCCGTCGGGCGTGCCGTGAACGATCCGCACGTGCCCGGCCAGCAGCAAGACCACCGCGCTGGAGCGGTCGCCTTCCCGGCAGAGGAACTCGCCGCGCCGGTAGGAACGCCGCGGACCGGCGGCGGCCAGTTCGCTGCGCTCGGCCGGTCCGAGGCCGGCCCAGAATCCCGTCGGTTCCACGTCCCACCTCTTTCCGGTCTAAGCGGTCAGGTCCTCCTCGGGCTCGCGAGCACGGGGCGCGTAGAGCCAGCCGCGAATCCGTTCTCCGCCGAGCCTGGTGTGGACGGCCTGGGTGATGGCACTGCGATCGGGGTGCCGCGGTGCACTTCGTCGGCGTGCACGGCGATTCGCAGGCGAAGGCCAGCTCAGGCCGGTTTACGTCGTTCAAACGTCGCTTCGGTAAGTCGCTGATCGGCATCTGGGCCTCGAGGAGTATCATCAAGAATTCTCTGCAGCACTGAAATTTGCTGAAGGGTAGCGGACGCCGTGTCCCCAGTCGCACCCCGCGCGCTCGCACGTCGCCTCAAGGCGCTGCGCGAGGAGCAGTGGCCCGGCGCCGGGCTCACCCAGGCACAGCTGGCCCAAGCGCTCGGCGGCCTCAGCATCTCGCTCATCTCGTCCTGGGAGAACGCCGACAAGCCGGTCCGGACGCCGATTCGGCGGCTCGAGGCGTACGCGACTTTGTTCGCGACGCCGCGTTCATGGGACGGGCGGTCCTTGCGAGTCCTTCCCCTCGAAGAGCTGACGGACGACGAGCAGGACCAGCGCAAGGAACTGCTGGACGAGCTCCTTTGGTTGCGGGAGGGCAACGACGACACCCCGGCCCGCCCCGAGGCTCGAGAGCTCTGGACTTTCCCCAAGGACCACGACGTGACCATCGTCTGCGCCCAGCTCCCGGAGTACCTGCGGGAGCATTTGAGCTACGCGGACCCGGACAGCCCGGATTTCGTCTCGCTGTACACCTACGCCGACCCGGACGCGCTGATCGAGCTGTTCGGCCACATCCGTTCGCAGAACCCGGACAACCACGTCAAGTTCCTCACCAGCGAGGATCTGAGCCCCGACGACTACACCGCTCATCTCGTCCTGCTCGGTGGCGTCGACTGGAACACGGTCACCAAAGCTGTGATCGCGCGGGTCGACCTCCCTGTGGAGCAGGTCGGCCGGCAGGAGGACGGATCACCTGGCGGCTTCCGCGTGAAGCGTGAGGGGGAGTCTGTGCTCTTCCCGCCCGAACTCGACTCCGACGGGCACCTGCTCGAAGACGTCGCCCACTTCTACCGCGGATTGAGTCCGTTCAACCGAAAGCGCACCGTGACCGTATTCAATGGTATGTACGGTCGCGGGACGTTGGGCGCAGTCAGGGCAATGACCGATGTCCGTTTCCGTGATCGCAACGCGGCCTACCTCAAGAGCCGGTTCGGCGTCGAGGAGTCCTACAGCATCATCAGCCGTGTGCCCGTCGTGGGCGGACAGGGCCTGACTCCCGACTGGACTCTCGCCGAAAACCGGCTGCACGAATGGCCCGAGGCCGGATGAACACACGTCCGCCGACGGAGATCTGCTGAGCTTCCGACAGTTTATCCAGCGGGTTCGGCACCAGCCACGAACAGGGCCCCGTCTCCTCATTGCAGCCGCCACCTGCATCTGGAGGCCGGCGCCCAAGTGATCGCCCAGTGAGCTAGATGGTGCTCCTCTCCGGCTATTCATGCAGGCGGTTATCAGGCAGCGTCCAGCCGGGAGCGAGGTCTTGGCTGTTGAAGACACGGACCCGGCTGATGATGCTGAACGACTCGTCGTCGCCGAACCGGCCGTTGAGGTAGGCCTGGTGGAATCTGACGTCGGTCAGTGCCTGGGCCGACCCGAGCGTGCCGCGGCCTACATACCGTTGCAGATGGTTACCGTGCGGCTGCACTTGAAGGGGACTGATGCGGTGGTAAAAGTGCGTGACGTCGGACAGCAGACGGTCGTTCGAGGAGAGTCCGGCGGTGAGGGCCGACACGGAGATGTTCTCCCGAGGGCTTTGGAGGCCGTTGTCTCGGAGCTCTTTCTTGATCGGCCGGGAAAGAGCTGCCGCGTAGACGTTCCGGTGCCGGCCGGTACGCCCGGGCTAGGTTATTGAGCCAAGCGGGTGAGGGGCACCCGGGCTACGGCTGAATTTCAATGGATTTGCCTGTACTCGATCAGTACAGTACTGGTTTCGGCCGAGTTGAGAACGAAGCTGGTTCAAGGCGGTGACTTCATGGCCGCGGTGACTTCATCGGCGGCGCTTGCCCGGCGGCTCAGAAGCCTGCACGAAGAGGAGTGGCCGGAAGCGGGCATCACGCAGACGCAGTTGGCGGCTGCCGCTGGAGGTTCCAAGCTCCTCAGCACCTCGTTGATCTCCACGTGGGAGAACGTCGATAAGCCGATCCGGCCCCCGGCCAGGTGGCTGAAAGCCTACGCCTCCTTGTACTCCATCCGGCGGTCCATCGTCGGCGGCAGCGCGCGGTTGCTTTCTCACAAAGAGTGGACAGAGGAAGAACGGGCGCGCCGAAAGGAACTGCTCTCGCTCCGGACCGACGACGAAGAAGAGTCCTGCTCGCCCATGGCGGACATCAGGACGTTCCCTGACGACGAAGGCATCACGATCGTGTGTGCCTCACTGCCGCGAGCGTTCCTGGCATCTTCCTACCCCAATCCCGAGAGTGCGGAATTCGCCTCCCTGTCAACCTGCGCAGACCCGGATGCGCTGATCGAGATCTTCGGTCATCTGCGGTCGGTCAACCTTGGCGGCGTCGACTGGAACCAGGCAACTCGTGAAGTGCTTGAGCGTGTGGACCTCCCAGTGGAGCAACTCGATCGTTGCGGCGAGGACGAGCGCGGGGGGTTGCGAGGGCGGCGCGGCAAAGACTTCAGGTTGTTCGGGCCGCGACTGGACAAAAACGGCCGGCTGCTCGATGGTGTCCCGCACTTCTACCGGGGCTCAAGACCGTTCAATCGGAAACGGACGGTGACGACCTGTAACGGTATGTATGTCCGCGGTACGCTAGCGGCGCTCAGGGCGGTGACCGATCCTCGGTTCCGGGACCGCAATCAGGAATACCTCAAGACCCGTTTCGACAAGGCGGAGTCGTTCAACATCATCAGCCGTGTACCTGTCTTGGGCGATCAAGGACTGACCCCGGACGGGACGATGGCCGAGAACCGGTTCCACGAGTGGCCTGGAGAGGCCCCTTTGGCACGCGCATGACAGGACCAGTGCGCCAGCACCAGTCACACCAGAGTCTGCTGACCCGCCCGGAGCCTCGTGGTGCTTCGCCAGTGCCGCCGGACGCGATCATCGTTCCTCACGGCCGTCCGGCCGCCTACCTGGCACAAGCGGTCCATGCGGCGAGGGAGAACGACTCCTTGCTGGTCCTGCTCTGCAGTAAACGTGCCGACGCCGCCTGTGCCGCCCTGGCGGCTGAGCGGGGCGGCGCGCGGGCGGTAGCGCTGGACATCAACACACTGCCTGCCGGGCTCGTGCCCGAGTTCGGAATGGACAGACTTCTCGGCGCCCATCGGTTCGGGCGGCCTACGGACACCAGCTTCAAGCGAAACCTCGGCCTCGTCCTGGCGACCGTCGCGGGATGGGAGCGGGTCGTATTCCTCGATGATGACATCGTGCTTCCCGATCCCGGCGATCTTGCTGCCGCAATGGGATTGCTCGATGTCTACCCGGTGGTCGGCCTGGCGAACGCAGGCATGCCCGACAACTCGGTGGTTTGCCACGCTCTCCGAGATGTCGGTCTTGAGCAGGACACTTTTATCGGCGGTGGTGCGCTCGCCGTCGCCGAGCCCGCCTTCGGCTCGTTCTTCCCCAACATCTACAACGAAGACTGGCTCTTCCTGCTGGAAGGTACGGGTCTGCGGCCGTCAGCCGTCACCGGTATTGCCGTGCAGAGCCCCTACGACCCGTACGGCACGTCCCTGCGTGCTCGGGGTGAGGAGTTCGGGGACACATTGGCCGAGGGAGTCTTCGCGCTCTTCGACAACGGACTCGACCTCGCGGACGCGGGTGAAGAATATTGGCGTATCTTCCTGCAAGGCCGCCGCGAGATCATCTGCGAAACCATCGGAAGAGTGGCGGACTCGCCCATCGAGGTCGGGCAGAAGTCCCGAATGGTGGATGCACTCAATGCGGCGATCAGGTGCAACCGCCTGATTAATCCGGAGCTTTGTCTGTGTTACCTCAGGCATTGGGGTCGAGATTCTTTGAAATGGCGTGCGCATTTGTCTGACCTGCGGATGCGGCACTCAGCAGTCTGTGGGATCGAGGGTGCGCTCGAGGCCTTGCGTATCACTCATCCGGCTGAAACTCGGAAATGGATCGGGCTGGGTACCGTGGCTCGTTCGCTGTTTAGCTGAATGCTCAGCGCGGCATCGTCGTCTTGACGAGCAAGGTGCACTTTTCCGTTACTCGCTGAAGTCGTCTATCGCGGCGCTTCACTTGGGCGTAACAGACAACTACGCCGATTCCGGGGTCTTGATAGCCCATTCGCGTATAGAGCCGGGCGGCACTGACATTATCCGTGCGGAGCGCCAGTGCCACTCGGCGGTGACCTCGTTCGATCGCGATCTGCTCGCATACTTCCAAGAGCATGCGGCCAGTACCGTGGTTGCGGTACGAAGGCGCTACCCTGAGATGAGTAAGCAGGGGAACGCCGGGCAAGTGCCTCCTGATGGCTGCTTCCTCGGCTTCTTCCAGTCAGAATTATGTGATGCCCGCTGGGTATTCCGCAATGTGGGCGACGAGTAGCACTCCCAGGCCCAGTTTCTGACGATGCAGTCGATCCGTCAAGAGTTCGGCTTCTCCGAAGGTGGCGGCCAGCCTTTCAAGTTCGTCATATGTGGCAGGCCGGATTTCGGGTTGCGACACGTGAGGACTCCTGTTCGCCCAAGTCGGCCTTTGTGCCGGGTTGAGCGCATGGTGACGTAATCACGTTACGTGAGGTGTTGCCTGGGTAGCCATCACTGTCGGTGTCTTCTAGCGTCAAGTCGTTGCGAGTTCGTAGACCATTACACCGTCGACAGTGGTCGCCTGGTAGTGCTCTGTCACCCAGTCGGCGATTTGCTGGGCCGCGTCGGAGCCGGTGCTTCCCTGCATCGTCATGCCGTCGCCGAGGAAATAGTGGATCTGGCCGCTGGCCACGTACTGCTGGAACTGCTCCAGCGTCGGGTACGGGTCCGTTCCGTTGAAGCCGCCCACTGCCATCACTGGGGCGTCGCTGGCCAGCTGGTAGCCCGCTGCTGCGTTTGAAAGGACCGTTGCTGCCGTCCACCGGTACTCAGACGCGTCTTGCTTCAGCAACGCTGTCAGCTGGGCGCCGGGGAGGGTTGTCGAGAGCAGGGAGCCAGGGCCGCCGCCTCGGCCGCCGCCGAAGCCGCCAGGGCCGCCGAAGCCGAAGCCGGACGATGAGCCTGCTGAGGGGATTGCTCCACTGTGCGTAGTCGACGCCGTGGCCAGCGTGTACGCACCCGTTCCCGACAGCAGCGCTACCAGCGCAAATGCCGCCACGAACGATGCTGCCCAGCGCGTCAGATGCGACGCGAAGAACAACCCCACCGCCGCCAGGAGGCCGCCGATGAGGACCGTCGGTGCCAGCCACGGCTGCCAGGACGAACCTGACAACAAGAGGTACGTCGTAAGCGCAGTGAGAGCCACGCCGCCGCTGAGGAGTCCCGAAGCGGCCGGATTGGACCGTAGCCGCCACAGCTGTACTGCCGCCGTTCCGACAAGAGCGCCCACCGCAGGAGCCAGCGCCACCGTGTAATACGGGTGGATGATTCCGCCCATGTAACTGAAGACCAACGCCGTGATCACCAGCCAGCCGCCCCACAGGAGCAGCGACGCGCGCGAGCGGTCCGTGCGCGGCGCCCGGCGCGTGAACCACAACCCCGCCACGAGAGCAAGCAACGCCGCGGGCAGGAGCCAAGCGATCCCGCCCGCCATCTCGCTGCCGAACAACCGGGTCAGGCCCGTCGAACCCCAGCCACGTCCAGCGCCGCCGCCGACGCTGCCTACCTCGTCGCCCGTGAGGCGGCCGAAGCCGTTATAACCGAACACCAGCTCCCACAGGGAATTGGTCTGCGAGCCGCCGATGAACGGGCGATCCGCCGTCGGCCAGAGGGCGACCACCGCCAAGTACCAGCCCGATGCCACCAGCGTTGCCGCCAGGGCGCCCAGCAAGTGCAGCAGACGGCGACCCAGCGATGTCGGCGCCGCCACCAGGTAAGCGAGCGCGAACGCCGGCAGGACCAAGAACGCCTGCAGCATCTTCGCCAAGAACCCGAAACCGACCGCGACGCCCGCCAGCGCCAGCCAGCGCGGGCTCGCCTTCTCGACGGCGCGCACCACGCAGTACGCGCCGGCGACCAGGAGGAGCACCAGCAGCGCGTCCGGGTTGTTGAACCGGAACATCAGCGCCGCCGCCGGGGTCAACGCCAGCACCAGGCCCGCCACCAGCCCGGCCGCCGGGCCCGACGTGCGGCGGACCGTCGCGTAGAGCAGCCAGACCGAGCCGACGCCCATCAGCGCCTGGGGCACCAGGATGCTCCACGCGCTGACGCCGAACACTCGCGCCGACAGGCTCATCACCCACAGGGCGGCAGGTGTCTTGTCGACCGTGATCGCGTTCGCCGCGTCGCTCGAGCCGAAGAACAGCGCCTTCCAGCTCTCCGAACCGGCCTGCGCGGCCGCCGAATAAAAGGCGTTCGCCCAGCCCGACGCGCCGAGGCCCCACAGGTACAGCGCCGCCGTCGCCAGCAGGAGAACGGCGAGCGCGGGCCGGTGCCAGGTGCGGCCGGCCGGCGGTGAAGGGGTCACGGCGGGGGTTTCACGAGACGCGAGAGCGGTCATGAAGTCAGCTTCCGGTCTCCAGCTGGGGCCGGGTTGTGCCGATGCTGTGCACTCGCTGTGCGGGCACGGCCACGGGCAGGCGCACCGCGAACTCCGTCCGGCCGGGCCGGCTGTGCACCTCGATCGACCCGTGGTGGGCGACCACGACCGCGGACGCGATCGCCATCCCGAGGCCGGTGCTGCCCGCGTTCCGCGAGCGTGACGAATCCCCGCGCGCGAACCGCTCGAAGACGTCCGGCAGCAGGTCCGGCGCGATGCCCGGGCCGTCGTCGGTCACCGTGAGGACCGCGCTGCCGTCCGCCGAGCGGGCCAGCGTCGTCACGACCGTCGTGCCCGGTGGGGTGTGCGTGCGGGCGTTGGCCAGCAGGTTCGCCAGCACCTGGTGCAGCCGCTGGACGTCCCCGAGGACGAGGACCGGGTCCGGGGGCAGCTCCAGCTGCCAGCGGTGGCCGCGGCCGGCTACCTGGGCGTCGCCGACCGCGTCGGCCACCAGGCGGGTCAGGTCGACCTCGCGGACGTCGAGGGGGCGGCCGCCGTCGAGGCGGGCGAGGAGCAGGAGGTCCTCGACGAGCGCCGTCATCCGGACGGCCTCGGACTGGATCCGGCCCATCGAACGCGCGACCTCCGGCGGCACCAGCGCGCTGCCGCGGGCGGCCAGCTCGGCGTACCCGCGGATCGCGGCCAGCGGCGTCCGCAGCTCGTGGCTGGCGTCCGCGACGAACTGCCGGACGCGCAGCTCGCTGTCGTGACGCGCTTCCAGCGCCTGGGCGACGTGGCCGAGCATCAGGTTCAGCGCCGAGCCGACCTGGCCGACCTCCGTGCGCGGGTCGGTGTCGGGCTCGGGGACGCGGATGGAAAGCGCCACCTGGCCGCGGTCGAGCGGCAGCTCCGTGACGCGCCCGGCGGTGGCCGCGACGCGGTCGAGCGGGCGCAGCGTGCGGCGGACCGCGAACGCGCCGAGGAAGGCCGCGCCGAGCACGCCCGCGGCGGCGACGCCGAACAGGATCAGCCCGACCGTGAGCAGCGTGTCGTCGACCGGCTTCAGCGGCAGGCCGGTGACCACGACATCGCCGCTCCCGGTGACCGGCAGCGCCATCAGCCGGTACGCGCCGAGGTCGGCGAAGGACACCGTGTGCGGCTTGCCGTCGGCGGGCACCGAGAGCATGACGGCCTGCTGGGCCGCGGTGAGGAGCAGCCGTTCGCCGTGCTCGGAGATGCTGTCGTCGCGGACGAGCAGCTGCCCGGAGAAGGTGGCGCTCACCGTGCCGACGTTCTGGCCGAGCGGGTGCTGGCCGTCCGGCTGCGGCCCGCCGTCGTGCGGGCCGGTGTTGCTCGCGAAGACCTGGGAGCGGGTCGCCGCGGCGGAGAGCTGCTGGTCGATCTGGCGGGTGAGGAACACGTCGAGCGCGAGCTCGCTGACCACACCCACGATCAGGCACACCACGGTGAGCAGCGCGACCATCGAGCCGGTCAGTTTCGCGCGCAGCGAAAGCCGCCCCCGGCGGGGGTGCGACGTGGTGGTTCGCGCGGCCATGGGTTCAGCGTCCGTCCGCGCCGTGTGTGCGGGTTGTGTGCTGCCTGTGAGGCGGCTGTGCGGTGCGGCTGCCCGATTCCTCCGGTCACAGGAACGGCTGACGCCCACCACAGTCCGCGCACAGCGAGCGGCCCCACGGTGGATCCCACCGCAGCATCTCGTTAAGGAGCACGACATGACCACACCGCAGGCACCGTCCACTTCGGACCAGGCGTGGGGCGGCACACCGGCCCCGGGCGCACCTTCCCGGCCGGCCTGGTCGACCGGGAAGAAGGTCGCGGCGGGCGCCGTCGCGGCGGTGATCGTGGCCGGCGGCGGAGCGGCGGTCTGGGCCGCGTCGTCGTCCGCCGCCACCGACACCACGACGGCCGCCGGGCCGGGCGGGATGCCGGGCGGCCCGGGCGGCATGGGCGCTTTGGGGTCGACCCTGCACGGCGAGTACGTCGCCTCGGACGGGAACGGCGGTTACGTCACGAAGATCACGCAGACCGGCGAGGTGACGGCGCTTAGCGCGACGTCCCTGACCGCGAAGAGCGATGACGGCTTTTCGAAGACGTACACGATCACGTCGGCCCAGGCGACGGGCCTCGCGACGGGAGACACGGTCACGGTGGTGGCGACGGAGTCCGGCGACACGGCGACGGCGACGTCGGTGACGGACGGCGATGCGGGAGCGCAGGGGGCGCCGCCGGCGGGCGCGCCCACCCGGACCGGCTGACCGAGGTTGCGGTGGCCCTGGGGCAGGGCCACCCCGGTCATTCGGTTCGCCAGTGTCCGCGGGTGTCGATCCAGCCCCGGTCCCTGGACCACATCAGGCAGCGGCCGGGCGAGTGGGCGTTCATGATCCAGCAGTGGGTCAGGTAACCGGGTACGGCCGGTGGCTTCGACGGCAAATCGGTGACCTCGAGGGAGAGCGGGAAGTACAGCTCCCACTCGCTGGTGTGGGTCAGGCCGAGGAAGAGGTGCTTGCCGGTGCCGTCGGCCTGCTCCAGCTTCCGGCACTTCGCCATGGTCCGGTCTGCGCGCAGGAGCCGGCTCAGCGCCTGGTGCCACTGCTCCCAGGTCACGTCGGTCGGGCCTTCGGTTCCTTCGGGGTACAGCAGAATCGCGGCCTCGCCGTCGGCCGCCGGTCGCCATGAGGCGCGAGTGATGCCGAGCTTTCGCAGCTCGTCCTCTGTGGCCGCGGTGATGAGGTCGGGAAGGGTTTTGCGTAGCTTGGCGAGGTTCGCCGCGGCGGACAGCGTCACGAACCAGACCCGGTCGAGATGTGGCGCCGGAATGCGCCCGGGTATCTCCGGGTACACCGCCCCCGGCGTTCTCAGCCGCATGACCATCTCGGCGTACTTCGGGTCGACGTCCGTGGTGACTTCGACGTGGCTGATCCGGCCGTCGCCGTGTTCGATCCTGATGTCCGGCGTCCGGTCGCAGCTGTTGTCGTCCTGGATGAGCACCCGCTCGCCGGTGAGGCGCGCCACGACCCGGCCGGCGGTGTTTTCGAAGTCGCCGAGCAGGCTTCGCGCAGCCCGCAGACGCTGCGCCTCACTTCTCAGGTCGATGGGGTATCCCCGCACGCCGCGACTCTGCGCACGGGTCAGCGGCGGTCGTAGTCGACGGAGACTTCCGGGGTTGTCGCGCGGGAGCGGCACGTCAGGATCCGGGCCGACGCCACGTCGTCCTCCGTCAACGCGTACCGGACATCCATGTCGACCTGGCCCTGCAGCAGCGTCGCGCGGCAGGTCCCGCACGCGCCGCCGGTGCACGAGTACGGCACCTCGAGACCCGCTCGCAGCGCCGCGTCCAGCACCGTTTCGCCCGCTTCGGCCGCGACGGTCGTCGGCGTGCCGCCCAGGGTCACCGACACCTGGGCCGGCGCGCCCGCCGGGTCTCTCAACGGGGCCGCGCCGCGGAACAGTTCGAAGTGGACGTTCTCCTCCGGGACGTCCGCGTCGGCCAGGGTGCGGCGGGCCAGCTCCATCAGGCCGCGGGGGCCGCAGAGGAACCACTCGTCGACCTTCGCCGGGTGGAGGCGGTTCTGCAGCAGCGCCCGCAGCCGGGTGCTGTCGAGGCGTCCGCGCTGGTACCGCTCGTGCGAAATCGCCAGCGCCTCGCCGACCGTGTCGAACTTCCGCGGCCGGTGCGTGTGCAGGTCCGGGTCGCGCTCGTCGGTGCGGTAGTGGACGACGTGCAGCCGGCCGCCGAACCCGTCGGCGAGCGCGCCCAGCTCGCGCGCGAAGAGCGTCGTCGCCCCCGATGTGTTGACGTACAACAGGGTCGCGCGGCTGTGCGGCTCGGCCGACAGCGCGCTGACGAGGATCGAGAGCACCGGCGTGATGCCGCTGCCCGCGGCCAGCGCGACGTAGTGCGCGGTCCGCGACGGATCGGGCGTGAGCGTGAACCCGCCCGACGGCGGCAGCACGTCGAGGTGGTCACCGGCGGCCAGCGTCGTCGTCGCGAAACCGGAGAACGCCCCGCCCGGACGTCGCTTCACCGCGATCCGCAGCTCACCGGACCCCGCCGGGGCACAGATCGAGTACGTCCGCCGCACCGGCCGTCCGTCGACCACCGCGCGGACCGCCACGTGCTGGCCCGGCGTGAACCGGAACTCCGCCGCCAGGTGCGGCGGGACCGCGAAGGTGACCGCGACGGCGTCCGCGGTCAGCGGCCGGACCGCGGCCACCCGCAGGCGGTGGAACCGGCTCGGCCCGAGCGGCGGCGGCGCCGGCGCCGGCACGGTGATTTCGGGCGTGCTCCCGAGCCCCGCCCCCAGCCGGTACTCGGCCGCCGTCAGGTCCCGGCCCCACGCGGTGCTGATCGGGACGTCGCGGGCCAAGTAGGCGTCGCGGTTCTCGAGCCAGACCCGCCGGTAGCGATGGAAGGGGACCGCCGGGTGCAGGTGGTGCACCAGGTGGAGGTTCTGGGCCAGCAACAGCGGTGTCAGCAGCCGGTCGAGGCCGATGCGGACGCGGGTGGTGCCGAACCGGCCGCACGAGCTCGCCGCGGCGGGCAGGCCGTGGTGCGGCAGCCAGCCGAACGACCACGCGAGCAGGACCAGCCCCAACCGCTGCGGCAGCACGTACACGACCAGGAGCTCCGCACCGTGGCCGTTCGCGATCAGCGCGATGACGGCCGACAACGCCGCGGCGAGCATCACCAGCCCTTCGACCAGCTCGTGCGGTGGCCGCGACCGCAGCCGCGCGACGTAGCAGCGTGCGTAGGAGAAGTCGAGGGTCGACCAGCGCAGCGGCAGCTGCCAGCCAGGGCCGCGCGAAACCCAGGCATCCGGATCGGCGTGGCCGGCGTTGGTGTGACGGTGGTGCTCACTGTGGACGAACCTCAGCGCCGGGAACGCCGCGTACGCCGCGACGAACGGCACGGCGAGCCGGCCGAGCACCTCGTTGACCCAGGTCAGCTTTCCCGCCGAGTGGTGCGCCGACTCGTGCGCCACCGTGTACATCGCGAAGGTCACGGCGGTGTTCAGCAGCACCGTCGCGGCCGCCGGCAGCAGCCCCGCGAGCAGCAGCCAGGTCGAGGAAACCCACACCGCGAGCGCGCCGGCGAACAGCGCCAGCGTGGGCACCGAAACGGCGGGCAGCGAGATCCGGGGCGCCGGCACCGCGCGTGCGCGCACTGTGCCGGACGAGGGCGCCGCCGAGGTGGCGGACTCGTGCGGCTGCGTGACGGCGGCGGTCATCGAGTGGTCTCCTCGGTCGAGAAGCTCCTGGCCAGGCGGGAGTCACCGTAGACAACTCAAAGCCGGATGTAAACGTTACGGCAGGCTTCGAAAAAAGGTGTCGGCCAGCGGAACGGAACCGGCGGGTAAGCTCGCCGTGTGAAGGCGGTCACCCACCCGGCCCCGGCGCCCACCCGGGAAAAGCTGCTGATCGCGGCGGCCGACGTCATCCACGCCGACGGCTGGGCCGCCGTGACGATGGGCAAGCTCGCCGCGCGGGTCGGCGTCAGCAGGCAGACCGTCTACAACGAACTCGGGTCCAAGACCGAGCTCGCCAAGGCGCTGATGCTGCGCGAGACCGACCGCTTCGTCGAGCGGGTCAACGGGGACGTCGCCGCGCACCCGGACGACCCGGTCGCCGGCGTCACCGCCGCGTTCCGGCACACCCTCGAAGCCGCCCGCGCCAACCCGCTGCTCGAGATCGCGCTCGGCGGCGCGCAGGGCGGCCGCGACGACTTCCTCCCGCTGCTCACCTCGCAGCCCGAGGCCGTGCTCGGGCGGGCCGTCGAAGCCGTCGCGGCCGTCTTCGCGCGGGCCTACCCCGGGGTGCGGCTGACGCCCTCGGAGTGGGCGGTCGCGGTCGAGGCGTTCATGCGGCTGCTGCTCTCGCACCTGGTGCAGCCCAGCGGCTCGGCCGAGCACGCGAGCGGCCAGATGCGCTGGGTGATCGGCCGGATGCTCGGCGCCTGACGCCGCAGGTGGCCCCCGGCCCGGCGGCGCGGGCCACTGGCCTAGACTCGGACGTCCCGGTCTGCAGGTGACCAGGGGCCATTTCCGCAGGATTGTCTCACCACAATCGTTACCGCTCGAGGAGAAGACCTTGAAGAGCACCGTCGAGCAGCTGAGCCCGACGCGAGTCAAGATCAATGTCGAGGTGCCGTTCGACGAGCTCAAGCCGAACTTCGACCGCGCCTACCGCAAGATCGCCCAGCAGGTGCGCATCCCGGGCTTCCGGCCCGGCAAGGCGCCCGCTCGCGTCCTGGAAAGCCGGATCGGGCGTGGCCCGGTGCTCGACGAGGTCGTCAACGAGGCCATCCCGGCCAAGTACATCGAGGCCGTTCGCGAGAACGAGGTCCGCACGCTCGGGAACCCCGAGTTCGACGTCACGAAGCTGGAGGACCGCGACGTCCTCGAGTTCACGGCCGAGGTCGACGTACGCCCGGAGATCGAGCTGCCCGACCTCGACGGCTTCGCGGTCACCGTGGACGACGTCGAGCTGACCGACGCGGAGGTCGACGAGCAGCTCGACGAGCTGCGCGCCCGCTTCGGCACGCTGACCGGCGTCGAGCGCCCGGCCGAGACCGGCGACTTCGTCTCGATCGACCTCGCCGCGACCGTCGACGGCGAGGCCGTCGAGGAGGCCGCCACCAGCGGCCTGTCCTACGAGATCGGCTCCGGCCAGCTCGTGGACGGCATCGACGAGGCGATCGTCGGCGCGAACGCCGGCGACACGAAGACGTTCACCACCCAGCTCGTCGCCGGCGACCACGCCGGCAAGGACGCCGAGGTGACCGTGACCGTCCAGTCGGTCAAGCAGCGCGAGCTGCCCGAGGCCGACGACGAGTTCGCCCAGATGGCGAGCGAGTTCGACACGATCGACGAGCTCAAGGGCGACCTGCGCGAGCGCCTCGCCCGCGTCAAGAAGATGCAGCAGGGCGTCCAGGCGCGCGACAAGGTGCTCGACGAGCTCCTCGAGCGCACCGAGGTGCCGATCCCTGAGAAGGTCCTCGACTCCGAGATCGAGAACCGCAAGCACGACGCGATCCACCCGTTCGACCACGACGAGGCGCAGTTCGCGCAGGCGCTCGAGGCCGAAGGCCGCACGCTCGAAGAGTTCGACGCCGAGACCCGCACCGAGTCGGAGAAGGCCGTCCGCACGCAGCTGCTGCTGGACACCATCGCCGACAAGGAAGAGGTGTCGGTCAACGACGGCGAGCTCACCGAGCGGATCATCTACCAGGCCCAGCGCTTCGGGATCAGCCCGGACGAGTACGTCCAGCGGGCCCAGCAGTCCGGCCAGCTGACCGCGATCTACGCCGACGTCCGCCGCGGCAAGGCGCTCGCCTCCGTGGTCCGGAAGGCGACCGTCACCGACGGCTCGGGCGCCGAGGTCGACCTCTCGGAGCTGTTCGGCAACGACGAGCCGGCCGCCGACGAGGCAACCCAGGAGACGCAGGTCACCGACGAGGCGGCGAAGACTCCCGCGGAGTGAAGCTGTGAGCGAACTTGGGCGGTGTCAGGCATTCTGCACCGCCCAAGTTCGTTAGGGTCGGATACAAGATCTCAAGCATCTGAAACGACAGCGGCGGCCGTCAGCACCGGGCCGCCGCCGGCGAAAAGGCAGGCAGACGTGACGCAGCACACGCCCGAGGCGCGGACCGGAACCGCAGGGCTCACCCTCACCGACTCGGTGTTCGAGCGGTTGCTCCAGGAGCGCATCGTCGTCCTCGGTTCCGAGGTCAACGACGAGATCGCCAACCGGATCACCGCGCAGCTGTTGCTGCTCGACGCCGACGACGCCGAGTCCGACATCCGCTTCTACATCAACTCGCCGGGTGGCTCGGTCACGGCCGGGTTCGCCATCTACGACACCATGCAGCTGATCCGCCCGGACGTCGCGACGTACGCGATGGGCATGGCGGCCTCGATGGGGCAGTTCCTGCTCTCCTCGGGCACGCCGGGCAAGCGCTACGCGCTCCCGCACGCCCGGATCCTGATGCACCAGCCCTCGGCCGGTGTCGGCGGCACGGCCTCGGACATCGCGATCCAGGCCGACCTGTTCAACAAGTGGAAGCTGGAGCTGGCCAAGATCACGGCCGACCAGACCGGGCAGACGGTCGAGCAGATCATCAAGGACGGCGACCGCGACCGCTGGTTCACCGCGCAGGAGGCGAAGGACTACGGGTTCGTCGACCACGTCCTCACCGCCAACATCGCTCGTCCGGGCTCCAACTGAGCCGAAGCACCAAGGAGACTTCACCATGAGCAACTTCAGGCTCCCGGGTGACTTCCGGTCACCTTCCGTCCCTCAGTCGCGGTACATCCTCCCGTCGTACGTCGAGCGCACCAGCTACGGCGTCAAGGAGTCGAACCCGTACAACAAGCTGTACGAAGAGCGGATCATCTTCCTCGGCGTGCAGGTGGACGACGCGTCGGCCAACGACGTGATGGCCCAGATGCTGCACCTCGAGCACGAGGACCCGGACCGCGACATCACGATCTACATCAACTCGCCGGGTGGCTCGTTCACCTCGCTGATGGCGATCTACGACACCGCGCAGTACATCCGGCCGGACATCCAGACGGTCTGCCTCGGCCAGGCCGCCTCGGCGGCCGCGGTGCTGCTCGCCGCCGGCAACCCGGGCAAGCGGTTCGCGCTGCCGAACGCGCGGGTGCTGATCCACCAGCCCGCCACCGAGGGCAGCTACGGCCAGGTCTCCGACCTGGAGATCCAGGCGAACGAGATCCAGCGGATGCGGCGCCAGATGGAAATCATCCTGGCCAAGCACACGAACAAGGATCCCGACCAGATCAGGGCCGACATCGAGCGGGACAAGATCCTCACCGCCGCGGACGCCAAGGCGTACGGCATCATCGACGAGGTGCTCCCGTACCGCAAGGCGTCGGCGCTGTAGATCCGCCGAGCCGGTGTGTGTCGAGAAGACGACACACACCGGCCTCCTGGTTTAGGGTCGTCCTCTGACGTGCTCCCGGAGCTTGTGGGTGTTCCCGCCCAGGGCATCGGACGGGTACCGTCAGTGGCAATGCGTGAGGCTCCGCCAGGTCGTCCGTGACCGGGGCCGCACACTGGCAACACACGTCAGGCGCGGAAACCCGCGCCGGAGGGGACGAGGTCAACGGCCATGGCACGGATCGGTGACGGCGGAGACCTGCTGAAGTGTTCTTTCTGCGGGAAGAGCCAGAAGCAGGTGAAGAAGCTCATTGCCGGCCCCGGGGTCTACATCTGCGATGAGTGCATCGACCTCTGCAACGAGATCATCGAGGAGGAGCTGGCCGAGGCCGGCGACGTCAAGCTCGACGAGCTGCCCAAGCCCGCCGACATCCACGAGTTCCTCGAGCAGTACATCATCGGCCAGAACGACGCCAAGCGGACGCTCGCGGTAGCGGTCTACAACCACTACAAGCGGATCCAGGCGGACGACAAGGCCGGGCCGAAGGACTCCAAGGACGAGTCGGTCGAGCTCGCGAAGTCGAACATCCTGATGCTCGGCCCCACCGGGTGCGGCAAGACCTACCTCGCGCAGACCCTGGCGAAGCTGCTGAACGTCCCGTTCGCGATCGCGGACGCCACGGCGCTCACCGAGGCCGGGTACGTCGGCGAAGACGTCGAGAACATCCTGCTCAAGCTCATCCAGGCGGCGGACTACGACGTCAAGCGGGCCGAGACCGGGATCATCTACATCGACGAGGTCGACAAGATCGCCCGCAAGTCGGAGAACCCCTCGATCACGCGGGACGTCTCCGGCGAGGGTGTGCAGCAGGCGCTGCTGAAGATCCTCGAGGGCACGACCGCTTCGGTCCCGCCGCAGGGCGGCCGCAAGCACCCGCACCAGGAGTTCATCCAGATCGACACGACGAACGTGCTGTTCATCGTGGCCGGCGCGTTCGCCGGGCTGGAGAAGATCATCAACGAGCGGGTCGGCAAGCGCGGCCTCGGCTTCGGCGCGGAGATCCGCACGAAGTCCGAGATCGAGGAGAGCGACGTCTTCTCCGACACGATGCCGGAGGACCTGATCAAGTTCGGGCTGATCCCGGAGTTCATCGGCCGGCTCCCGGTCGTGGCGACGGTGAACCACCTGGACAAGGAATCGCTGGTCAGCATCCTCACCCAGCCGCGCAACGCCCTGGTGAAGCAGTACAAGAAGCTCTTCGAGATGGACAACGTCGAGCTCGAGTTCACCAAGACCGCGCTCGAAGCGATCGCCGACCAGGCGGTCCTGCGCGGGACCGGCGCCCGCGGGCTGCGCGCCATCATGGAAGAAGTGCTCCAGCCGGTGATGTACGACATCCCGAGCCGCGACGACGTGGCGAAGGTCGTCATCACCGAGCAGACGGTCCGGGAGAACGTGAACCCGACGATCGTCGCCCGGCAGCCGACGAGGCGCGCGCGCAGCGAGCGCGGCGAGAAGTCGGCCTGACCCGGGTGTCTCCGGGCCACCCCGGCCCGGAGACCCGACAGGAAAGCTGAATGACTGCTGACTCTTTCCCGGGCTCCGGGGGCATGGTCCCCGGTGGAGGCGTGCAGGCGCCGCCTCCGCCGGAGCCGGCCGCGGCGCCCGCCGAGGGCGCCCCGGCCGGGACGGCTCCGGGGTTCCTCGAGCTGAGCGAGCGCGTGATCGCGTCGGTCTTCGACCGGTACACGTGGCTGAACCGCGTCCTGATGGGCGTGCTGGCCGTGTTCACCGGCACCTGTGTCGTGGGCGTGGTGGCGCGGCTGTCGCCGTTGCCGCTGATCCCGGTGCCGCTGTTCCTCGTCGCGGGCTACGGGTTGTGGCAGGCGCGCGGGGTGACCGAACGACGTCAGCTGTTCGGCTGGGTGCTGCTGTTCGCGCTCGCGACCCTGGTCGGCTTCTGGCTGATTTCGGTCGTCGGCCGCTGGGTGGAGTGAACTCCCTCCTTCCGGCCCGTTTGCGTTCACCCGTTTTTGGGTAGGAATTTCCCGTGGCAGATGCGCGCGGACCGTTCCGGCATCCCGCACTGCTCTACCGTGGTGACACTGAGTATCTCGATGGCGTCGTTCCGTTCCTGGTCGAAGGCCTCGACCAGGGTGAACCCGTGGCCGTGGCCGTGCCGGAGCGGAACCTGAAGCTCCTCGAGAACGCCCTGGGCGACCGGGCGTCCCACGTCCGGCTGATCGACATGTGCGAGGCCGGCCGCAACCCCGGCGCCATCCTGCCGTCGGTCCTGCTCTCCTTCGCCGGCGAGCACTCGAGCCGGGTTCGGATCGTGGGGGAGCCGATGTGGGCCGCCCGCACGGACGTCGAATACCCGGAGTGCGTGCTGCACGAGGTCGTCGTCAACCACGCTTTTGCCGGCCGCGACGTCGCCGTGCTCTGCCCCTACGACGTCGCGGCGCTGCCGCCGGAGGTCCTGGCCGACGTCGAGCGCACCCACCCCGAGCTGTGGGCCTCGAGCGGCCGGGCGCCCAGCGCCCGGTTCGACCCCGAAGGCGCCCGGGCGGACTTCACGCGGCCGCTGGTGCCGCCGTCGGTGGCGGTCGAGCGCCGGTTCGACGTCGCCCAGCTGGCGTCGCTGCGCGGCTTCGCGGAGATCTGGGCCGCCCGTCACGGCCTGCGCCGGCCCCGCCGGGACGACTTCGCGCTGGCGATCGCGGAGCTGACCACGAACAGTGTCCTCTACGGCGGGGGCACCGGCGTGCTGCGCCTGTGGACCGAAGAACGCCAGGTGGTCGCCGAAGTGACCGACGCGGGCACGATCACCGAGCCGCTGGCCGGCCGCGTCCCGCCCCCGGCGGCGACGCTGGGCGGGCGCGGGCTCCTGCTGGTGCACCGGCTCGCCGACCTGGTCCGCACGTACTGGATCCCGGGCCGCACGACCACCCGGGTCCACTTCACCTGCTGAGCCGGCTGAGCCGGCCGGGTCAGTCCGCGCGGGGGACGTGCTTGCCGAGGAAGCTGACCAGGCTGGGCACCACGGTCCGGTTGAACGTGTCCCCGTGCTTGCCGTGGGCGGTGTGCGCCACCGCCGGGTGGGCCGCGTCGATGTACCGCCGGACGCCGGTGATGAACGGGTCCTCGGTGCCGCACCAGATGCCGTTGGCGACACCCTTGGTCTCGTCGACGTGCCGCAGCGGGTCGAGCGCCGTCCAGTCCTGGATGCCGGTGAAGATGTGCCGCTTGGCCATCTCCTGCCACGACAGGATCAGGGCCGGGGCCAGGGTCGCGACGGCGGCCGGCGGCTGGCGCCGCTCGACACGGCGGCGCGTGTACAGCAGCGCGCCGAACCCGCCCATCGACACGCCGGTGCAGGCGAACGGCAGGCCGGTGTCGCCGGCGAAGCCGCGGGCCCGCAGCCACTGCGGGACCTCTTCCAGCAGCATGGCCATCGGGTCGTCGTTCGGGTGCACCTGGTGCCAGTAGTTGTCGCCGCCGTCGACGGCCACGAAGCCGAACGCCGGGACCGCCTTGCGGGCGACGTCGCTGGCGAGCTGCTTGAGCGTGCCGGTGGGCGCCGCGCTGCGGGCGTTGCCGTGCAGGCCGTGCAGCATGAGCGACATCGGGAGCCCCTTCGGCGGGGTCTTCGACGGCAGCACGAACACCAGGTCGACCATCCGGCCGCGGGCCTGGGAGTAGACCCGCTCGACCCGCGTGCTGCCCAGCTGCGTCGTCGGGTTCGACGACGCCACGCCCAGCGCGCGCTGCAGCGCCGGGCTGAACGGCAGCTTGCCGGTCGCCGTGCCGACCGCCAGGCCGGCCACCGCGAGCCCGGACGCCCCCGCGATCAGGGCCGACCGGCGGCTGAGCCACCTGCGCGCGTCCCGGACCGCCGCCCCGGCCGCGGTCTGGGGCTCGGCCCCCGCCGCGTCCCCGCGATCCCCGTCTTCCTCGTTCACCTGTCTCCGTCCCCGCCTGCTCTTCCCTAGGACGCCGCGCACCCGCTCCACGTTCCCCTCGCGTCCCACCCGCCGGGTTAGTCGTTCTCACCTTGCCCGGCGTTTCGGGTCTTCGCGCGCCAAGCCGCTTTGGCGGCCTCGGTCGAGCGTTCGGCCCGCTCCACAGTGTCTCCCAGGCCCACGGCCAGCGTGATTCCCAGGGGTATCAAGATGTGGTCTATACCCTGTTCGTCGAGGCCGAAGTGCCCGGACGCCTCCAACGTGACAAAACCGTGCAGCGCGCTCCACAGCTGCGCCGCCGCCTGGTACTTCTCCGCGGGCCGGAAGCGCCCGGCGTCGATCGCCCGTTCGGTCGCCCGGACGATGTGCTCGAACGCCTCCAGGCCCTCCTGGGCGGCTTCGCGGCCTTCCTCGGTCGTGAGGTCCGACAGCGTGGCCCGCTTGCCGCCGGGGGCCGACTGGCCGAACGTCACGGCGAACAGCTGCGGCTGCTCGGCGACCGCCTGCCGGTAGGTCCGGGCCAGGCTGAAGACGTCCGCCACCGGGTCGTCGGTCTCGCCGACCTCGCCCAAGCGCGCCGAAAGCCGCAGGAACCCGGTCCGCGCGACCTCGTCGACCAGCGCGGCCATGCCCCCGAAGTGGGTGTACACGGCCATCGTCGAGACGCCGACCTCGGCCGCGAGCTTGCGGGCCTGCAGGGTTTCGGGGCCGCCGTCGTCGAGCAGCCGGATGGCGGCCTCGACGAGCCGCTCCTTGACGTCATTCGCTCGGGGTTTCGGGCTCATGCTTGCCAGTATCTCATAACCCTGTTATAAATGAAGTCATAACCAAGTTATGACAGCCTCGGAGGGGTTCGGCATGGGCAACAAGTTCCTCGAAGGAAACTTCGGCCCGGTGAGCCGGGAGCACACGATCACCGAGCTGGCCGTCACGGGGCACATCCCCGACTTCCTCGACGGCCGCTACCTGCGCAACGGGCCCAACCCGCTGTCCGAAGTGGACCCGGCGGCCTACCACTGGTTCATGGGCGACGGCATGGTCCACGGCGTCCGCCTGCGCGACGGCAAGGCGGAGTGGTACCGCAACCGCTGGGTGCGCAACCCGTCGGTCTCGGCGACGCTGAACGGCGAGGACGCCAGCCGGTTCTGCGGGCTGGACGCGCTCGGCGCCAACACCAACGTCGTCGGCCACGCCGGCAAGACCCTCGCCCTGGTCGAGGCGGGCGCGCCCATCTACGAGCTGACCGACGAGCTCGACACCGTCGGCCAGTGCGACTTCGACGGCACGCTCCCGGGCGGGTACACCGCGCACCCCAAGCGTGACCCTCGCACCGGGGAGCTGCACGCCGTGTCGTACTTCTTCGGCATGGGCAACAAGGTCCAGTATTCGGTGATCGACGCCGAGGGGCACGTCCGCCGCACGGTCGACGTCGAGGTCACCGGGTCGCCGATGATGCACGACTTCTCCCTGACCGAGAAGTACGTCGTCTTCTACGACCTGCCGGTGACCTTCAACACCGAGATGGCGGTGGCCGCCAACGTGCCCGGCGCGCTGCGTACCCCCGCGAAGCTGGTGCTGTCGGCGATGGTCGGCAAGGTCCGAGTGCCGGACCCGGTGACCGCGATGATGGCGAGCAAGATCGGCGCGAACGGCGGCCTGCCCTACCGCTGGAACCCGAAGTACCCGGCCCGGATCGGCGTCATGCCGCGGGAGGGCCAGAACCGCGACGTCCGCTGGTTCGACGTCGAACCGTGCTACGTCTTCCACCCGCTCAACGCCCACGACGAAGGCGACGGCATCGTGCTGGACGTCGTCCGCCACCCGAAGATGTTCGACCGCGAGCTGCACGGCCCGGGTGAGGGCGGCCCGACGCTCGACCGCTGGACCGTCGACCTCAGCGCCGGCAAAGTCCTGGAGGAGCGGCTCGACGACCGCGGTCAGGAGTTCCCGCGTGTCGACGAGCGGCTCGTCGGCCGGCCGCACCGCTACGGCTACGCGATCTCGACCGAAGACGGCGCGCAGCCCGGCGGATCGCTGTTCAAGCACGACTTCCGGACCGGCTCGCGCCAGGAGCGCACGTTCGGCGACGGACGGCAGCCCGGCGAGTTCGTCTTCGTCCCGTGCCACGACGACGCGGCCGAGGACGACGGTGTCCTGATGGGCTTCGTCTTCGACCCGGCGACGCAGCGCAGCGACCTCACGCTGCTCGACGCGGGCACGCTGGAGACCGTCGCCGCGGTGCACCTGCCGGACCGCGTGCCGAACGGCTTCCACGGCAACTGGGTCGAGACCGCCTGAGCCGGGTCGACCGTCAGACGAGCACGCGGTGGTCGCCGGTGTAGAGGTTCATCGAGTCGCCGCGCAGGAAGCCGATCAGGGTGATGCCGTTCTCCTCGGCCAGCTCTACCGCCAGTGACGACGGCGCGGACACCGCGGCCAGCAGGCCGATCCCGGCCATCGCCGCCTTCTGGACCAGCTCGAACGACGCCCGCCCGGACACCAGCAGGCCGTGCTCCGGCGCGGGTGTGCGGCCCTCGAGGACGGCCCAGCCCAGCACCTTGTCGACCGCGTTGTGCCGGCCCACGTCTTCGCGGACGACGTCGAGCGAGCCGTCCGGGGTGAACAGGGCCGCCGCGTGCAGGCCGCCGGTGCTGGCGAACACCTTCTGGCGGGCGCGCAGCTTGTCCGGCAGGCCGGACAAGGTCTCGCTCTTCACCGCGAAGCCGGCGGAAGCGGGGGAGAAGCGGGTCTTGAGCTTGACCGCGTCGAGGGCGGCCTTGCCGCAGACCCCGCAGGACGACGTCGTGTAGAAGTTGCGCTCGACCCCGGTGTCCGGCGGCGGCACGCCCGGCGCCAGCGCGACGTCCAGCACGTTGTAGGTGTTGCGGCCCTGGTCGTCGACGCCGTCGCAGTAGCGGGCGACCGAGACGTCCTCCCGGCCGCCGATGACCCCTTCGGACAGCAGGAAGCCGTGGGCCAGCTCGACGTCGTGGCCCGGCGTGCGCATCGTCACCGCCAGCGCCTTGCCGCCGACCCGCAGCTCCAGGGGCTCTTCGGCCGCGAGCGAGTCGGGCCGGCGCCGGTCGCCGGTCGCGGAAATCCGCCGCACCGGCCTGCGCACGGTCACCCTGCCCATGACCCACACCCTTCTCCGCCGGAAAGTTTGACACTCGCATGGTGCAACACCGGGTATTTAGTAATACATTCCCTCCATCATCCCCACTCTACGGAGGGATCCGATGGCTCTCGGCTTCCTGGACCGTTCCCGGATCGTCGCACCCCCCACCTGGACGCGCTGGCTGGTGCCGCCGGCGGCCCTGTCGGTACACCTGTCGATCGGGCAGGCCTACGCGTGGAGCGTGTTCAAGACTCCGCTCGAGAAGACGATGCACCTGACCGGGACGCAGAGCTCACTGCCGTTCCAGCTCGGCATCGTCATGCTCGGCCTGTCCGCCGCGTTCGGCGGCACGCTCGTCGAGAAGAACGGCCCGCGCTGGGCGATGTTCGTCTCGATGTGCTGCTTCGCCAGCGGCTTCCTCATCTCCGCGCTCGGGGTGGCCACCGGCCAGTTCTGGCTGGTCGTGCTCGGCTACGGCGGGGTCGGCGGCATCGGGCTCGGCATCGGCTACATCTCGCCGGTGTCCACGCTGATCAAGTGGTTCCCGGACCGGCCGGGCATGGCCACCGGGATCGCGATCATGGGCTTCGGCGGCGGCGCGCTGATCGCCTCGCCGTGGTCGTCCTCGATGCTCGGCACCTCGCCCACCGAAGGCACCATCGCCACGGCGTTCCTGGTGCACGGCATCGTCTACGCGGTGTTCATGTCGATGGGCTGGCTGCTCGTGCGGGTGCCGGCCGACGACTGGAAGCCGGCGGGCTGGCAGGAGAAGACCGACCACGGCAAGGCGATGATCAGCACCGCGAACGTCTCGGCCGCGAACGCGATCAAGACCCCGCAGTTCTGGTGCCTGTGGGTCGTCCTGTGCTTCAACGTCACCGCGGGCATCGGCATCCTGGAGAAGGCGTCCCCGATGATCGTGGACTTCTTCAAGAGCACGTCGACCCCGGTCGGCACCGCCGCGGCGGCGGGGTTCGTCGCGCTGCTGTCGCTGTGCAACATGCTCGGCCGGTTCGTCTGGTCGTCCACTTCGGACCTGGTCGGCCGCAAGAACATCTACCGCACCTACCTCGGCGTCGGCGCGGCGCTGTACCTGGTGATCGCGCTGACGCAGAACTCGTCGAAGCTCGTGTTCATCCTGTGCGCCATGGTGATCCTGTCGTTCTACGGCGGCGGGTTCGCGACCGTCCCGGCGTACCTCAAGGACCTCTTCGGCACCTACCAGGTCGGCGCGATCCACGGTCGGCTGCTCACCGCGTGGTCGGTGGCCGGTGTGCTCGGCCCGCTGATCGTCAACGCCATCGCCGACAGCGAGAAGGCGGCGGGCAAGTCCGGCCCCGACCTCTACACGACGTCGTTCTACATCATGATCGGCCTGCTCGTGGTCGGCTTCGTGGCCAACGAGCTAGTCCGGCCGGTGAAGGCGAAGTTCCACGAGCCGGCGCCCGCCGGCGCGGCCGCGAGGAGTGAGGCGTGATGACCGAGCCGTCGGCGAAGACCAACCGGGTGCCGCTGATCGTGCTGGCCTGGGCGTGGGTCGTGCTGCCCTTCGCCTACGGCGTGTACCAGCTGTTCCTCAAGCTGGTGCAGCTCTTCGGATGAGCGGGGGCGTGCTGGTCACCGGGGCGTCCCGGGGAATCGGGCGGGCGGTGTCCCTCGCCTTCGCGGCGAAGGGGCACCGCGTGGCCGTCCACTACGGACACCGCGCCGCCGACGCCGAGGAGACGCTCGCCGCGTTGCCCGGCGAAGGGCACGTGCTCGTCGGGGGTGACCTCGCCGATCCCGAAGCGGCGCAACGGATCGCCGACGCGGCCGAAGCCGGGGTGGGCGGAGTCGACGTGCTCGTGAACAACGCCGCCGTCGCGCCGTCGGCCGGCACCGCGCACCCGGTCGCCTCGGTGTCCTACGCGGACTGGCAGCGCGTCTGGCGGCGCACCCTCGACGTCAACGTCGTCGGCGCGGCGAACGTGAGCTACTGCGTCGCCCGGCACCTCATCGAACGAGGGGCGCCGGGCCGGATCGTCAACATCGGGTCACGCGGGGCGTTCCGGGGTGAGCCCGACCACCCGGCGTACGGCGCGAGCAAGGCCGCGCTGCACGCGTTCGGCCAGTCGCTCGCGCTCTCCCTCGCGCCCCACGGCATCGCGGTGACGTCGGTGGCGCCCGGCTTCACCGCCACCGAGCGCGTCGCGGACCGGATCGACGACGCCCTGCGCGCGCAGAGCCCGTTCGGGCGGGTCGGCACGCCGGAGGAGGTCGCCGCGGCCGTCGTCTACCTGGCCTCCGCCGAGGCGACCTGGGCGTCCGGCGCGATCCTCGACCTCAACGGCGCCTCCCACCTGCGGATGTGACCTGCCTCACGCGTGCAGCAGGCGACGGCCCGCGCGCGTCGGTAGGGCGTGCATCCACTGGGGAAGATCGTCGTCGCCGGGCTGGCCCTGGTCGTTCTCTGCGGCACGGCGTACGGCTACACCAACCTCCGCGCGCTCGACGAGGTCACGCGCGACAGCGTGATCGACGCCGACGGCGAGGCCAAGCCGGGGGAGCAGCCGGCCGACGGCTCGCTCGACATCCTGCTCGTCGGCCGGGACGCCCGCACCGACCCGCAGGGCAGGCCGCTCTCGCCCGACGTCCTGCGGGAGCTGCGGGTCGGCGCCAACGGCGACGACCTCACCGACACGCTCATCGTGCTGCGGATCCCGAACGGGACGAGCGAGGTGAAAGCGTTTTCCATCCCGCGCGACAGCTACGTCGCGATGCCCGGCGGGAAGGGCAAGATCAACGCCGCGTTCGGCCGGGCGAAGGCGGGCGAGGCGCGGCGGCTGCGCACGGCGGGGGAGACCGACAAGGCGAAGATCGACCAGTCCGCGCTGACCGCCGCCCGGCGCGCGACGCGGCAGGCGGTCGAAGACCTGACCGGCGTCAAGATCGACCACTTCGCCGAAGTGAACCTGCTCAGCTTCTCCGAGATCAGCAAGGCCGTCGGCGGTGTCGACGTCTGCCTCAAGGAAGCCACCAAGGACAAGAACTCGGGCGCGGACTTCCCGGCCGGCCCGCAGCGGATCTCGGGTGCGGACGCGCTGGCCTTCGTGCGGCAGCGCGACCACCTCAAGGGTGGTGACTTCGACCGCGTCCGGCGGCAGCAGGTGTTCCTCGCCGGGCTGGCCCGGCAGGTGCTGTCGGCGGGCACGCTGGCCGACCCCGGCAAGCTGTCCGGCCTGATCGACGCCGTGAAGCGGTCGGTGGTGCTCGACGCGTCGTGGAATCTGCTCGACTTCGTCGCGCAGATGCGCGGAGTCAGCGGCGGTGGCATCCGGTTCGAGACGATCCCGGTGGTGAACCCGGACTACCGCTACGACCCCGCCGACCCGCGCGCGACGGCGGTGCAGGTCGACCCGGCCGCCGTGAAGTCGTTCGCGGCGGGCCTGATCGGGCCGGCGGCGCCGCCGTCGGCCCAGGCCGCGCCGGTCACGGTCGACGTGGCCAACGCGGGCCCGCGCGAGGGGCTCGCGGCCCGCGTCGCCGGGTTCCTGGGCGAGCACGGGTTCACCCAGGGGGACACCGGGAACACCGCCACGCGGCGGATGTCGCTCGTGCGCTTCGGCGCGGACCTCGCCCAGCGCGGCGCCGAGGTCGCGAAGCTGCTCGGCGGGCTGGACAAGCAGGAGTCGGCGTCGGTGCCGCCGGGGCACATCGAGGTCGTCCTCGGGACGGTCTACAACGGGCCCGGCGCGGCCGGCGGCGGGAGCGCGCCGGCCGCCGGCGACGAGCCGATCACCTCGAGCGGTGTCGTCTGCGTCAATTGACCGGCTGCTAATTACTTTCCCCCTTTCTGTCCGGTTCCGCGAAATGCGGACGGGATTTCCGGAAAAGCACCGCAAGGACTTCCGGCCGAGTGGACCACGGTGGACCACCCGTGGCACTGGTCTTGACGCTGCCCCACTGGTGAGGCAGTGTTCCGGGGACCGTCCGGCGGCAGCACCGCGACGGTCCGGAGTAGTTCACCCGATCGGTGAGCACCCGGAAAGTCAATTTCGGGAAATACGGAAAGTCCGGGATTTATGCGCAGCAGCATCGCCCGCGGGTGGTGGGTCCTTCCGGTGGTCCTTTCGGCCCTTTTCTGCGCCGGGTGCCAGTCGGGGTCCGGGGTTTCGCACTACCCCGAAGCCGTCGACGCCTGCAAGCTGCCCGGCGCGGACACCCTCGCCCGGCTCGCGCCCGGGACCGTCGAGATCCCGGCGAGCTCGGTCAAGACGGCCGACAGCCCGGTCGTGCCCACCGACCGCTCCAACGACGACAACGCCCTGACCAGCTGCAAACGGCTGTTCGCCCGCGACCTCGGCGGCGGGAAGCCCAACCTGCAGGACTACCGGCTGGTCACGATCGCCGTCGTCCGCTACACCGACTCCGACGCCGCCCAGGGCGCCACGAAGGCCACCCAGCTGATGACCGACGCGCTGGCCGACCACTCGGGCGTCCGGCTCGCCACCGGAGTCGGCGACGAAGCCGGGTTCTCCGAGCAGTGGGCGGCGGTCCGCACCGGCAACGTGGTGCTGGGCCTGGCGATCGCCGACGGCGGCACGGAAGCCGCCCTGATCCCGCCCGCGACCCTCGACAACGTCCAGGCCGTGGTCACCGACATGACCACCACCCTGCAGCGCGACTACAAGGGCTGAGCCGTCAGGACCGGGGCTCGAGGCGCACCACGATGGCCTTCGACACCGGGGTGTTCGACTTCTCCGCCACCGAGTCCAGCGGCACCAGCGCGTTGGCCTCCGGGAAGTACGCCGCCGCGCAGCCGCGGGCCGTCGGGTAGGACACCACGCGGAACTCCGGTGCGCGGCGGTCGCCGTCGCGCCACTCCGAGACCAGGTCGACCAGCGCGCCGTCGGTCAGGCCGAGGGAAGCCAGGTCGTCCGGGTTCACCAGGACCACGCGGCGGGCGTTCTCGATGCCGCGGTAGCGGTCCGACAGCCCGTAGATCGTGGTGTTGTACTGGTCGTGGCTGCGCATCGTCTGCAGCAGCAGCCGGCCCTCGGGCACCTGCGGGTACTCCAGCGGGGACACCGTGAAGTTGCCCTTGCCGTTGGCCGTGCCGGTGAACTCGCGGGAGTCGCGCGGCGCGTGCGGCAGCACGAACCCGTCCGGCTCGCGGACCCGGCGGTTGTAGTCCTCGCAGCCCGGCACGACCCGCGAGATCCGGTCGCGGACCAGGTCGTAGTCGGTCTCGAACGTCCGCCACGGCACGGCGTGCCCGGCGCCGAAGAGCTTTTCCGCGAGCCGGCAGACGATCGCGACCTCCGACAGCAAGTGCTCACTCGCCGGCTTGAGACGGCCGCGGGAGGTGTGCACCTGCGACATCGAGTCCTCGACCGTGACGAACTGCTCGCCGCTCGCTTGGACGTCGCGCTCGGTGCGCCCGAGCGTCGGCAGGACCAGTGCGGTGCGGCCGTGCACCACGTGCGAGCGGTTCAGCTTCGTCGAGACGTGCACGGTGAGCGAGCACGACTCGAGCGCCTTCTCCGTCGCCTCCGTGTCCGGGGTCGCCGACGCGAAGTTGCCGCCGACGGCGAAGAACACCTTGCCGCGGCCGTCGCGCATCGCGCGGATCGAGTCGACCGTGTCGAGGCCGTGTTCGCGCGGGACGTCGATGCCGAACTCGCCGGCGAGGGCGTCCATGAACGACTGCGGCATCTTCTCCCAGATGCCCATCGTCCGGTCGCCCTGGACGTTCGAGTGCCCGCGCACCGGGCACAGCCCCGCGCCCGGCTTGCCGATCATCCCGCGCATCAGCGCCAGGTTCGCGATCTCCGAGATGGTCGGGACGGCGTGCTTGTGCTGCGTCAGGCCCATCGCCCAGCAGTAGATCGTGCGCTCGGAGGTGGCGATCATCCGCGCCACCTTCTCGATCTGCTCCCTCGGCAGCCCGGTCGCGTGCTCGACCTCCGGCCAGTCGATCTCGCGCAGGTGCTTCGTGTAGTCGTCGAAGCCCTCGGTGACCCGCTCGACGAAGTCGCGGTCGACGATCGAGCCGGGCGCCTCCTCGTCCCAGGCCAGCAGCAGGTGCCCGACCGCCTGGAACAGCGCGAGGTCGCCGCCGAGGCGGATCTGGGCGAACTCGTCGGCCAGCGGGGTGCCCTTGCCGACCACCCCGCGGACGTTCTGCGGGTTCTTGAACCGCATCAACCCGGCTTCGGGCAACGGGTTCACGGCGACGACCTGTGCGCCGTGGCCCTTCGCGACCTCGAGCGCCGAGAGCATCCGCGGGTGGTTGGTGCCCGGGTTCTGCCCGACGACGACGATGAGGTCGGCTTGGTGGATGTCGGCCAGGCTCACCGAGCCCTTGCCGATGCCGGTGGTCGCCGCCAGCGCCGCGCCGGAGGACTCGTGGCACATGTTGGAGCAGTCCGGCAGGTTGTTCGTGCCGAACGAGCGCACCATCAGCTGGTAGAGGAACGCGGCTTCGTTGCTGGTGCGGCCCGAGGTGTAGAAGAACGCCTCGTTCGGGTCGGTCAGGGCCTTCAGCTCACCCGCGACCAGCTCGAACGCGTCGTCCCAGGAGATCGGTTCGTAGTGCGACGCGCCTTCGCGCAGCACGAACGGCTCGGTGATCCGGCCCTGCTGGCCCAGCCAGTAGTCGGTCTTCCCGCGCAGCTCCTCGACCGGGTGCGCGGCGAAGAACTCCGGGCCCACGCGCCGCTTCGTGGCTTCTTCGGCGACGGCCTTCGCGCCGTTCTCGCAGAACTCGGCCAGCTTGCGCTTCTCGCCGTCGACCTCACGGGGCTCGGGCCACGCGCACCCGGGGCAGTCGAAGCCTTCCCGCTGGTTCAGCAGCCGCAGCGCCTTGACGGTCCGGCCGGTGCCCATCTGCTCGACGCTGCGCGCGAGGGACACGGCCACGCCGGGGATCCCGGCCGCCCAGCCCTTCGGCTTGCCCACCTCGAGGCGGGCTTCGTCCACGTCCTGCGCCGGCGCTTCACGGGTCATGGGGTCCATCGTGCGCCTCGATGACCGTGCGCGCGAACAGGGGGTGCGTCACACCTTGGCGGCGCGCAGCCCGCGGTCGGCGACGGTGACGGCCAGCAGCAGCACGCTGATGACGACCAGCGCGATCGCCAGCCGGTGCAGGCCGGCCGAATCGGCGTGCGGGCCGTAACACAGCGCGATGAGCGTCGAGGCGACGATCGCGCCGAGGTACTGGGCCGTGCGGAACAGGCCGCTGGCCGTGCCCATCTGCTCGGCGGGCGCCTCGCGGTAGAGCGTCGTCTGGTTCGCGACGCTGGTCAGGCCCTGGGCCAGGCCGAACAGCGCGGCCAGGGCGAGCAGCGCGCCGACCCAGGTGCCGTCGTGCACGAGCAGCAGCAGCGCCGAGCCGCCGAGCAGGGCCACCGCGACGGTGACCAGCCGGGCCTTGATCCCGGACGCGCGTCCCGAAAACGCCGCCGCGCACACCGCCGTGCCGGACATCGGCAGCAGCATCAGCCCGGCGGCCTCCTCCGACAGCTGCCGCGTGGTCTCCAGCCACTGGACGTAGCCGAACATGATCGCGTAGATGGCCATGAAGCTCAGCGCCTGCCGCAGGTAGGTGCGCAGGATCGCGCGGTTGGCCGCGAGCATCCGGAGGTCGAGGAACGGGTCCGCGCGCCGCAGCTCGACCAGCGCGAACGCGATCCCGAGCGCGGCGACGACGGCGAGCAGCCAGACGTCGGCGCCGGGGTTCATCAGGAAGAACAGCAGCGCCAGCAGCGTCGCGGAGAAGAGCGTGATGCCCAGGACGTCGATCGGCTTCGCCGTGCGCGCGCCGCGGTCGTCCTTCGGCACCCACAGCAGCGCCAGGACCAGCGAGAGCCCGGCGAGCGGGATGTTCACCGCGAAGATCGCGGGCCAGCCGAAGAGGCCGATCAGCACCCCGCCGAGCGTCGGGCCGATCACCATCACCGTCTGCGCGGACATGGACAGCACCGACAGCACCCGCGCGGGCACGCCCTGGCCGCTCGCTTCGGCGTGGTGGCGCAGCACGGCCATCGCGGCCGGGAACCCGGCGCACGTGCCGAGGCCCAGGACGACCCGCACCCCGGTCAGCCAGCCGACCGAGAGCGGGATCATGCCGGCGATCCCGGCGATGATCACCAGCGTCGCCCCGCCGAGCAGGACGCGCCGCGCGCCGTAGCGGTCGACCAGCAGGCCGACCACCGGCTGTCCGACCGCGGTGGCCAGGTACAGCGCCGAGATCAGCCACGCGGTCCGGCCGGGGCCGGCGCCGAAGCTCTGCCCGATCGGCACGAGCGCGACGGCGATCAGCGTGGAGTTGATCGGGTTGAGCACCGCGCCGGCCACCAGCGGGGTGACCAGGCGGGCGCCGAACTTGGCGGGTGCGGTGACGGCGCTCGTCAGGACGCTCCTATCTCTTACCGGCCGACGGGGTCTTAGTGTTGAGCGGCGCGCTGAAGCAGCGGCAGCGCCCGCGTGACGGCCTCGAGCTCGGCGGGGGTCAGCTCGTCCAACAGCGCCTGGGCGAGCCATTCGTCGCGGTGCTGGAGGATGCCGCGCACGGTGTCCGTGCCGGCTTCGGACAGGCCGATGACCACGCGGCGCCGGTCGGCCGGGTCGGGGGTGCGGGCGAGGTACCCCAGCTCGTCGAGGACACCGAGGGTGGCGGCCATCGACTGCTGCCGGACGTGCTCGGCCGCGGCCAGCTCACCCTGGGTGGCCGGGCCCTCGCGGTAGAGGCGGTTGAGGGCGGCCGACTGCGACGGGGTCAGGATCCCCGCGTTGTCGACCTGGCGCAGCCGCCGGTGCAGCTGCGCGACCACGCCGCGGAGCCAGCCGGCGGTCTCGGCCACGTGCGCTGGTACTTCGCCCATGCACACAGGTTAACTGTACAGCCCAGACTGTGCATCTGGATGTGACGCACTCCCGGCCGGGAGTGCGCTCGGGTCAGTGGCAGTCGTCGAAGGTCGGCACCGGGTACTTCGGGTCGTAGTAGCCGGGCGCGTCGTGGCCGCCGGTCGACGGGCCGGTCCGCGGGTTCGCGTAGTTCGGCGCCAGCAAGCCCTCGTCGGCGGCGGCGCACCCGACCGACCACGTCGCGCTCTGGCCACCGTCCAGCCACAGTCCGTGGCTCGACTTCGCGACGCTCGAACCGGTGGCGACCACGTACGTCTCGTCCACGCGCAGGAAGCTGACGATCTCGTTCGGGCTGGTCAGCCCCTCGGGGTGGACGTTGTCGAAGGCGTAGGCGACGACGTACTTCGCGTCGACGGCCAGTTCGCCGGGCTTCTCGCCGGCGTGCGCCGTGAGCGTGCCGAACGTGCGGGGGCCCGCGTCGAGCAGGTGGTAGCCGTCGGCGATCTCGGTCAGGTAGGAGTTGAAGCCGGCCTGGTCCTTCGACGGCTTCGCCGCGAGCCGGGGTGTCATCTGCTCGCGCTGGTCCGGGGCGAAGAGCGCGAGGAACGCCTTCGGGTCGTGCGAAAACAGCACGGCCGGGTCGGTGTGGGCCGCGGTGATGGCCTGCCGGGCCCGCGCGTAGGCGTCCGCGACCGCTTCGGCCTTGAACGAGCCGATCGCGGCCGCGGCGGGCGAGGTGATGCCGCCGAGGCCCTTGGTCCAGTCCTGGGCGGGCGTGTTCGCGTACGGGTAAGCCAGGTCGACGTGGGCGAACTGCGCCACCTGGGTCGGGTTGGGCGTCTCCGGGATCGCCTCACGCGCCGGAGGACGGCCGGCCAGCACGATGCCCGCGACGGTCAGGCCGAGGATCGCCACGAAGACGGCGAGGATCCACCAGCGGGTGCGCGGCTTCCGGAAGCCGCGTCCGCGCTGCTGCTTCCGGAGCTGCTTGCGGTCCTTCTTGGCGCCCAGCCAGGCGTCGGTCTGCGCGTGCTTCCGCCACTCCGGGTCCATCAGGTCCGGGTGCGAGTCGAGCAGGTTGTCGTCGTCCACGTGCTTCCCCCAGGGTCGATGCCTGATCATCGACGGCGGGGGGCGAGCGTTACGGGTTCAGCCGAAGAAGACGAACTCGTTGACGCCGACACCCTGGATCTGGTGCACGATGATCGCCGCGGCGACCAGGCCGGCCACCAGGAGCAGGGCGAGCACACCCGGCCAGCGGCTCTGCCCTGGCTGCTGGAACCCGCCCGCGCGGCGCTCCCGCTTGCGGCGCTTCTTCAGCTCCTTCTTCGCGCCCAGCCAGGCGTCCCGCTCGGCGTAGCGCTGCCAGTCCGGGTTCGCCAGGTCCGGGTGCGTCTCCAGGCGCCGGTCGTCCGGATCCTGCGGCTGTTGGGGCTCTGCCATCCCGAGTGCCTTCCCCCTGGGTGACCCGCCGTGACGGGTTCGTAGACTTGTCCATTGTGACCGAGAACGCTCCGCAGCAGACCACCGACCTTCCGGGTGCCTGGGACCCGGCCGCCGAGGAAGCACCGATGTACGACCGCTGGGTAGCGGCCGGGTACTTCACGGCCGACGCCTCGTCGGGGAAGCCGCCGTTCTCGATCGTACTGCCGCCGCCGAACGTGACCGGGTCCCTGCACATGGGCCACGCCCTCAACCACACGTTGATGGACGCGATGAGCCGCCGCCGTCGCATGCAGGGCTACGAGGTGCTGTGGCTGCCGGGCATGGACCACGCGGGCATCGCGACGCAGAACGTCGTCGAGCGCCAGCTGGCCGGCGAGGGCCTTTCCCGCCACGACCTGGGCCGCGAGAAGTTCGTCGAGCGCGTCTGGGAGTGGAAGGCCGAGTACGGCGGCAAGATCCTCGGCCAGATGAAGCGCCTCGGCGACGGCGTCGACTGGTCGCGCGAGCGGTTCACCATGGACGAGAACCTCTCGAAGGCCGTCCAGACGGTGTTCAAGAACTTCTTCGACGAGGGCCTGATCTACCGCGCCGAGCGGATCATCAACTGGTGCCCGCGCTGCCAGACGGCGCTGTCGGACATCGAGGTCGACCACAGCGACGACGACGGCGAGCTCGTCTCGATCCGCTACGGCGACGGCGACACCGCGATCGTGGTGGCCACCACCCGCGCCGAGACGATGCTGGGTGACACCGCGGTCGCCGTCCACCCGGACGACGAGCGGTACGCGCACCTGGTCGGCACCGAGGTCGAGCTGCCGCTGACCGGGCGGCGCATCCCGATCGTGGCCGACAAGCACGTCGACCCCGAGTTCGGCACCGGCGCGGTCAAGGTGACCCCGGCGCACGACCCGAACGACTTCGAGATCGGCCGCCGGCACGACCTGCCGATGCTCACAGTGATGAACGAGAAGGCCGAGATCACGGTGAAGGGTCCCTTCGAGGGCCTCGACCGGTTCGAGGCGCGGCCCGCGGTGGTCGCGGCGCTGCGCGAGCTCGGCCGGATCGTGGCCGAGAAGCGCCCGTACGTGCACGCGGTCGGGCACTGCTCACGCTGCGACACGGTCGTCGAGCCGCGGCTGTCGCTGCAGTGGTGGGTCAAGGTCGAGGAGCTGTCCAAGCTGGCCGGCGACGCGGTCCGCGACGGCCGGACGAAGATCCACCCGGCCGAGCTGGGCAAGCGGTACTTCGACTGGGTCGACAACATGCACGACTGGACGATCTCGCGCCAGCTGTGGTGGGGCCACCGGATCCCGGTGTACTACGGCCCGGACGGCGAAGTGGTGTGCGTCGGCCCGGACGAGCAGCCGCCGACAGGTGAGGGCTGGACGCAGGACCCGGACGTGCTGGACACGTGGTTCTCCTCGGGCCTGTGGCCGATGTCGACGCTGGGGTGGCCCTCGTCTTCTGCCGATTTGGCCAAGTTCTATCCGACCAGTGTGTTGTCGACGGGCTACGACATCCTGTTCTTCTGGGTCGTCCGGATGATGATGTTCGGCGTGCACCAGATGGACGGCAAGCAGCCGTTCGACCACGTCTACCTGCACGGGCTGATCCGCGACGCGCAGGGCAAGAAGATGTCGAAGTCGCGTGGCAACGTGATCGACCCGCTGGAGTGGATGGACGCGTACGGCGCGGACGCCACCCGGTTCACCCTGGCCCGCGGCGCGAACCCGGGCGCGGACATGGCCCTGGCCGACGAGTGGGCGGCCGGTTCCCGCAACTTCTGCACGAAGCTGTGGAACGCCACGAAGTTCGCGATGATGAACGGCGCTTCGGTCGCTTCGCCGTTGCCTGACGCTGCTTCTCTCACGGAGTCCGACCGCTGGATCCTCGGCCGCCTCGGCGCGCTGGTGTCCGAAGTGGACGGCCTGTTCGAGGACTTCCAGTTCGCCAAGGTGGCGGGCGCGCTCTACCAGTTCACGTGGAACGAGCTGTGCGACTGGTACCTGGAGCTGGCGAAGGTCCAGCTGTACCAAGGCGAAGACGCTCGGGTCGCAGCGACGCGGTCGGTGCTGGGCCACGTGCTGGACACGGTGCTGAGGTTGCTGCACCCGTTCATCCCGTTCATCACGGAGAAGCTCTGGACGGCCCTGACCGGCGGTGCGTCGCTGGTGGTCGCGGCCTGGCCGGCACCGTTCGAGGGCTATGCGGACTCTTCCGCGGACGCGCGGATCGCGGACGTCCAGAAGCTGGTGACGGAGATCCGCCGCTTCCGCGCGGACCAGGGGCTCAAGCCGGGCCAGAAGGTGGCGGCCCGCCTGGCGGGCTACTCGGGCGGCCACGAGGAGGCGGTCCGGTCACTGGTCCGGTTGACGGCACCGACAGAGGAGTTCGCGGCGAGCGCGTCCCTCGAGGTCGCACTGGCGGCCGGCGTGGTGACGGTGGAGCTGGACCTGTCAGGCACGGTCGACGTGGCGGCAGAGCGCAAGCGCCTGCAGAAGGACCTGGCGGCGGCTGAGAAGGAGCTGTCCCAGACGGAGGCGAAGCTGGGCAACGAGGCATTCATCGCGAAGGCCCCGGCCCCGGTGATCGACAAGATCAAGCTGCGCAAGGAAACGGCGGTGTCGGACATCGACCGCATCACGGCGAGGCTGGCGGCTCTGCCGGCTTCCTGAGGGTGGTGACGAACGAAGCCCGGCGCTCCTTCGGGAGGGCCGGGCTTTCGTCCGCTCAGACAGGGCGGGCGGCGTCGTAGCATCGCCGCCGCTCCTTCTCCCAGACGTCCTGGTCGTCGAGGCTCGCGTACTCGTCACGCAAGCGCCGGGCGAGAACGTAGAACCCGCTGCTCGGCCGACGGCTGTCCTTGGCCACGACGAGCGCGCTCCACAGCGGTTCGTCCCGGTCCGCGGCCCGGGCGGAAACCTGCTCGAGGAACTGGCCGAGGTGGTGCGGTTGCACGCCGACGCGCCTGCCGAGCGGGACGTAGCCGATCAGGCCCTCGCCCGACGCAACGCCGTACAGGATGTCAGCGATGCGATCCACGCGGTCCATCTGAAAAGTTTGCGGCACGCGGGAGGGGTCGCTGGGGAAGGCCGGCTTGTTACTCGGTCGCTCGCGCCGCTTCGATCAACGCCACCAGCTCCGGAGTCAACCGCCGGTCCGAAGGTGTCGCCAGGTACGTCGGCATCACCGGTGACGGGTCACGCAGCGGCCGGAACGCCACTCCCGGCACCGGCAGCAAGTTGGCGTGCGCGCGGTAGAACACCGTCCAGTGTGGACGGCCGAAGCCCAGCGTTCCCAACGTGTCCTGCGCCGTCGTGAAGTCGGGACCCAGCACCGGCTCGAACCCCGCCGAACGGCAACAAGAAACCACCAGGTCATACAACGGCTGGTTCCGCGAAGGCGGGCTCAACCGCGCCGGCAGGGAAGCCAAAGACGCGAAGGAAACCTCGGCAGAAGCAGCCAGGGGATGTGAAGCGGGCAAAGCCACCATCACCTCGTCTGTCCACAAGGGAGTGAAGTCGAGCCCGGAACCAGGCCAAGAACCCCGCACGATCGTCGCGTCCAAGGAACCGTCGCGGACTCGCTGAAGGCGTTGCGCAGTCGGCGCGTGGAGCAGCTCCAAAGAAGCCGAAGGCGCGAGCGCGGCGAAAGCGCTCAACAACACGTCCAGGCGGTCACCCAGACCCTCGCTCGTGCCCAGCCGAACCAACGACGAGACAGCCCGGAACTCCGCCACCGAATCCGACGCCCGATCGGCCGCCGCCAGGACCGCTCGTGCGTGGGGCAGGAACCGCCGGCCCGCTTCCGACAGCGACACACTCCGCGTCGTCCGGCCGAACAGCGACACTCCCAGCTCCCGCTCCAGCCGCCGGATCTGCTGGCTCACCGCGGGCTGGACGATGTGCAGCCGCTCCGCCGCGCGGCCGAAGTGCAGCTCCTCCGCGACCGCGAGGAAGTAGCGCAGCTGCCGTAGTTCCACCGAAGACCCCATTCATCAGCGTTCGTGATGAGTGTAAGAGCCGGTTGACCCTCGAACCGCGCACGCCCGGAAGCGAGGCTCGAGCCATGCCTTACTTGGACGTCAACCACACCCGGCTCCACTACGAAGACGCCGGCGCCGGACCGGCTCTGCTCTTCCTGCACGGCTGGGGCACCAGCGGCCGCGTCTGGGGGTCGTGCCTGCCCGACCTCGTGCGCGACCACCGCGTCGTCACCTTCGACTGGCGCGGGTGCGGCCGCTCGGACCGCCCGCTCGAGGGCAACACCATCACCGGCCTCACCGCCGACACCGCCGCCGTGATCGAAGCGCTGGACCTCAGGGACGCCGTTGTGGTCGGCTCCTCGCTCGGTGCGACCTTCGCCACCGAACTGGCGCTGTCCCGCCCCGAGCTCGTCGGCGGGGTCGTCGCGGTCGACGGCCCGGCGCACTGGCCGGCCGCCGAGCTGCGGGAAAAGGTCCTCGGCCTGCGGAAGGAGATGGCCGACGACCGGCCGGGGACGCTCGCCGGGTGGGCGCCGCACTGGTTCGCGCCGGGCGCCTCGCCGGCGCTGGTCGACTGGACCGTGCGGCAGCTCGTCGACTCGAGCGTCTACCTCGACGACCTGTTCGTCGAGGTCACCCACCACGACCCGCGGCCGCGGCTGCCGGAGCTGAACGTCCCGATCGCCTACCTGCACGGCGAGCTCGACACCGAGATCCCCCTCGACGTCCCCCGCGAGTGCGCGGCGCTGACCCCCGGCGCCGTGGTGCACGTCATCGCCGGCGCCGGGCACATCCCGCACCAGGAGGCGCCACACGCCTTCACCGCCGCCCTGCGCAGCGTCGTCAAAAACGCCTGAAGGAGCTGACATGCCCCAAGTCCCCGTGACGCTCAAAGGCGGCGAAGCCGTCGTCCACTACGACCGGACCGGCGACGGCCCTGCCCTGCTCCTCCTGCACGGCACCGCCGCCTCCCGCGAGCAGTGGGCCCCGCTGACCGCCCAGGCCCAAGACCGCTTCACCGTCCTGGCCCCGGATTTCTCCGGCTCCGGCTTGACCACCGACCACGGCGGACCGGTCGACGTCGAAGACCTCACCGCGCAGGCCGCGGTCGTGCTCGAGCACGCCGACGTCGACCAAGCCCACGTCGTCGGTCACTCGCTCGGCGCGGTCGTGGCGGCGCAGCTGGCCGGCACGCGGCCCGGCCGGGTGCGGTCGGCGGTGCTGCACGCGGCTTGGCCGGTGACCGACGTCCGGCAGGACGCCGAGTTCCAGTATTGGCTCGACCTGCTCGCGACCGGCACCTTCGCCCGCATGCTCCCGCTGATGGCCTTCGGCCCGCGCTACTGGGACCAGGCCACCGCCGAGAGCAACGAACAGCTGGTCAAGACGCTCGAATCGGTCATCGAGCCCGGCGCCGGACGGCAGGTCGAGGCCGACCGGGCCGTCGACCTGCGGCCGGTGCTCGGCGCCATCACCGCGCCGGTGCTGGTGCTCGGCAGCGCGCACGACCGGGTGGTCACGGCGGAGCAGCAGCGTGCGCTGCTCGCCGCGATCCCGGACGCGCGCGCCGCCTGGATCGACGCGGGGCACGGCGCCCCGGCCGAGCTGCCGGACGAGTTCGCCCGGCTGGTGCTGGACTTCGTCAGCGCACGGACTTGAGCACCACCGCGGCCACGCCCGCCATCCCCGCCTTCAGGGGGTGGTAGGCGGCCGCGACGAACACGTTCTGGTCCTTGCCGTTGATCCACGCCGACCCGCCGCGCGCGCAGGCGTCGTGCCCGCGGGACGGGCCGAACGTGTCGACGAACGTCGTGTCGCCGTCCGCGTCGGCCGCGTCCGAAAGGGCCTGGTTCAGCTCGCGCTCGACCTGGTTCAGCCACGCGTAGTCGCCGTCCGCGAACGGCAGGACGTCCGGGCAGTAGCCGCTTTCCGGCGCGATGCGCGGGTAGCCGACGACCAGCACCCGCGCGCCTGGCGAGCGCTCGTGAACCGCCGCCAGCACCGCCTCGACCCGGGCGCCCGTCTGGGTGATCGCCTTCTGGATCGTGTCGACGCCGTTGGTCGTGAAGTGCTCTTCGCACGGGTTGCCGGTCGGGTCGCTCGCGCGCAGCCCCGGGCACGTCGACACGATGCTGCCGAACACGCCGAAGTCGTTGCCGCCGATGCCCAGGGTGACCAGGTCGGTGTCGACGCGCAGCGCGCCCAGCTGCGGCGGGTTGGTGCCGTTGAACGGGACCGCCTGGGGCCGCGTCATGTTCGTCGTGTCGGCGCCGCCGCAGCTGACGTCGTCGAAGTCGCCGACGTTCAGCGTGTCCGCCAGCACGGACGGGTAGTTCGCCGTCGAGCGGCCGCAGCCGAGCGGGTCGGTCCGCTGGACCGGGATGAACGGGCCCGACGTGTAGGAGTCACCCAGGGCGACGTAGTGGTGGATCCGCGGGGCCGCCGACGCGGCGGTCGCGGTGGTGGTGAGGAGCATGGCTGCCGAGACGACCGCGAGGAGCAGCCGGGTGTTGCGCATGAAGACCCCGTTCTGGTTCCGGAAACACTCCTTCCAGATCTAGCGAGCGCGGGGCGCTTCGGGGCCGGACTTCACCCGCCTGTCGGGTCACCGTCTTCACGTTCACGGTAAGTGACCAGGGTGCGCCAGAACAGCAACGGCCGGACCGTGCTCCCGGGCAGCAGCCGGGCCGACTCGCGCCGCAGCTCGGCCAGCGTCGGGTAGTCGTCGACGACCGGGGCGCGCGGGCCGTCCTCCGCGCCGCCGTTCAGCCGCTCGCCGGCGTAGACGACCAGCCGGGCCAGCGTGTTGACCGGGACCGCCGCGGCCGCCCGCGCCCAGTCCAGCGGCGTGCTCGGCCGCGCCAGGGCGAGCACGACGAGCACCCCGCCCGGCACCAGCGCGCGGCGCAGCTTGGTGAGCGTCCCGGGCGGCATGTGGTGCAGGGACGCCAGGCACGAAACGAAGTCGTAGTGCTGCTCGGGCAGGGCGTCGGTGGTGATGTCGGCCTGCCGGTAGACGATCTTGCCCGGGCCGGGCGACCCCAGGCCCGACGCCGCCTCGACCATCGCCGCCGAGACGTCGACCGCCTCCACCGCCATGCCGGTCGCGGCCAGCCGGCGCGCGAACCGGCCGGTGCCGCACCCGACGTCCAGCGCGATCCCCGGCCCGGGCGGCAGCTGGTCCAGCAGCAGCGGGTGGTAGTGGTCGTTGTGGTTGAACGGCATGGGTCGAGAGTGCCACCTGTCACGCACGTAGACTCGCAAGCAAGTGCCAAAACCCCAGGCCGGAGGAGATTCAGTGCCGCAGGATGAGACAGGTCGCAGGCCGGACCTGTCGGATCTGGACAGCTTCGCGGGCGTCGACGAGCTCGGTGCCGAGGGGTACGAGGACTCGGACGACCACGACCCGGAGCTGGACGCGCGGGACACCGCGTTCGACGTGGGCGGCGGCTCGCGCGGCGGGATCGGCGGCGTCGGCCAGCTCGGCGACAACCTCGCGACCGGCCCGGTGCCCGACCTGAGCGTGCCCGAGGACGCCGAGCTGCACGAGCTCGACGACCAGGGTGAGCCTGAGGTGTACGGCAGCCCGGACGGGCCCGAGGCGCGGCGCGAGCTGATGGCCGTCGAGGCCGAGCTGAACCAGCGCTGGCCGGAGACGAAGATCGAGCCGTCGCTGACCCGCATTTCGGCGCTGACGCAGCTGCTGGGCGAGCCCAACCGGGGTTACCCGGTGCTGCACGTCGCCGGCACGAACGGCAAGGGCTCCACCGCCCGGATGATCGACGCGCTGCTGACCCGGATGGGCCTGCGTGTCGGCCGCTACACGAGCCCGCACCTGCAGCTGGTCACCGAGCGGATCGCGCTCGACGGCCGGCCGATCTCCGCCGCCCGGTACGCGGAGCTGTGGCACGACATCGCGCCGTACGTGGCGATGGTCGACGGCGCGGCCGCGGACGGCGTCGCGATGAGCAAGTTCGAGATCCTCACCGGCATGGCGTTCGCCGCCTTCGCCGACGCGCCGGTCGAGGCCGCGGTGATCGAGGCCGGCCTGGGCGGCGCCTGGGACGCCACGAACGTCGCGGACGCCGACGTCGCGGTCATCACCCCGATCGGCATCGACCACGTCGAGTACCTCGGCCCGGACATCCTCGGCGCGGCGCGCGAGAAGGCGGGCATCATCAAGCCCGGCTCGGTCGCGGTCATCGCCGAGCAGGACCCCGAGGTGCAGAAGGTGCTGCTCGAGCGCGCCGTCGAGGTCGACGCCGCGGTCGCCCGCGCGGGCAGCGAGTTCGGCGTGCTGGAGCGCGAGGTCGCGGTCGGCGGGCAACTGCTGAGGCTGCAGGGCCTCGGCGGGGTGTACGACGAGATCTTCCTGCCGCTGCACGGCGCCCACCAGGCCGCGAATGCCGCCCTCGCGCTGGCCGCCGTCGAGGCGTTCTTCGGTGCGGGCAAGGACAAGCAGCTGGTCCTCGAGGCCGTCCGCGAGGCGTTCGCGGAGGTCGAGACCCCCGGCCGGCTCGAGCGGGTCCGCTCGGCGCCCGCGGTCATGATCGACGCCGCGCACAACCCGCACGGCGCCCGCGCGCTCGCGACGACCGTGGCCGAGGAGTTCGCCTTCCGCCGTCTGGTCGCGGTGGTCGGCGTGATGGCCGAAAAGGACGCTCACGGCATCCTCGACGCGCTGGAGCCGGTGGTGTCCGACATCGTCGTGACGCGCAACTCCTCGCCGCGCGCGATGCCGCTGGAGGAGCTGAACCAGCTGGCGATCTCGGTGTTCGGCGAAGACCGCGTCGTCGCCGAGACGGACCTGGAGACGGCGATCGAAACGGCGATCGCGCTGGTGGAGACCAGCGACGACCCCGAGGAGCCGCTCGCGGGCGGCGGGGTGCTCGTCACCGGATCGGTGGTCACCGTGGGCGAAGCGCGCACCCTGTTCGGGAAGGAGCCGGCATGACGGAAGCGACTCCCAAGCCGAAGGACCCGATGAAGGGCTTCCGCGGCGTGATGTCGGGAACGCTGATCATGGAGGCGATCACGGTCGCCCTCGCGCTGCCGGTGGTCAACAAGCTCGGCGGCGGGATCGGCACCGGCACCGGGTGGACGGTCATCGCGGTGGCCGTCCTGCTCATCGTGACCTGCGGGTTCGTGAAGCGGCCGTGGGCGGTGCCGCTGCTGCTCGCGCTGCAGGTGGTGCTGATCGCGCTGGTGTTCTGGCTGCCCGCGATCGCCGTGCTGGGCGTGATCTTCCTGGCGGTCTGGCTGTGGCTGCTGTGGCTGCGCAAGGACGTCGCCCGCCGGATGGCGGCCGGCACCCTGGCGAGCCAGCAGCAGTCCCAGGCCTAGAGGTAGTCGCCGGTCGCGACGTCGTCGAGCAGGCCCGGCCGGGTCGGCGCCCAGCCGAGCAGCTCGCGGGTGAACCCGCTGCTGACCGGCGCGTCGAAGGCGTAGGCCAGCGCGAAGAACGGGCTGGCGAAGTGCGTCGAGGCCTCCTCGGGGGTGAGTGAGACCGCGGGCAGGCCCAGGCCGCCGGCGATCGTCTCCGCGATGTCCTTGAAGGGGACGTTCTCGGCCGCGCCGTGCAGCACGCTGCCCGCGGGCGCGTCCTCCAGCGCCAGCCGGAACAGGACGGCCGCGTCGAGCCGGTGCACGGCGGGCCACCGGTTGGCGCCGTCGCCGACGTAGGCGGACTTCCCGGTCTTGCGCGCGGTGTTGATGAGCATGGGGATGAAGCCGTGGTCCCCGGGCCCGTGGACCGTCGGCGCGAGCCGGACGACGTTCGCGCGCACTCCCCGGGCGGCGAACTCCAGGCAGGCGCGCTCGCCGGCGATCCGGAAGGCGGCGAGCCCGGCCGTGTCCGGCTCGTCCTTCTCGGTGCTCTCGCGCCCGGCGGGCATGACCAGCGTGCCGGAGGTGCTGACGAATGGCTTGCCGGTGTTCTCCAGCACCGCGCCGAGCGTCTCGATCGCCGTCCGGTCGCGCCGTTCCATGTCGTCCGGATCGGCGAAGTCGCCGCCGAAGGCCATGTGCAGGACCCCGTCGGCGGCTTCGGCGCCGCGACGCAGGCTGTCGAGGTCCTCCAGGGAACCGTGGTGCGGGGTGGCGCCCAGCGCGGTCAGCCGGTCGGCGGCCGCGGCCGAGCGGGCCAGGCCGGTGACGCTGTGGCCGGCCTCGACCAGTTCGGTGACGACGGCCGGGCCGGTGAGGCCCGAACCGCCGGTGACGAAGACGTGCATGGACGTGCTCCCGAGGTAGTGACAGTGACTGACACTACGAACCGTACCTCGTAGTGTCAGTCGCTGTCACTACGGGTACGCTGGCGGGGTGCCACGCAGCGGAGAAGAAGCGCGCCGCCGCCTTCAGCAGGCGGCGCTGGAGCTGTACGCCGAACGCGGGTTCGACCAGACCACCACGGCCGAGATCGCGGCCAGGGCCGGCGTCACCGAGCGCACGTTCTTCCGGCACTTCCCGGACAAGCGCGAAGTGCTCTTCGACGGCGAAGCGACCCTGCGCGCGGACCTGACCCGGTCGGTGGCCGACGCGCGCGACGGGCTCCCGCCGTTGGAAGTCCTGCTGCGGGCCTTCCGGAAGGCCGCGCGGATCATCGAGGGCAACCGGCCGTTCGCCGAGCCGCGGCTCGCGGTCATCGCGGCGACCCCGGCGCTGCGCGAACGCGATCTGGCCAAGGCCGCGGCGATGACCGACGCCCTGGCGGAGGCGCTGCGCGAGCGCGGCGTGGCCGAGCGGCTCGCCGCGCTGGCCGCCCAGACCGGCTGGGCGACCTTCCACCACGCCGTCGTGGCGTGGCTCGAAGACTCCGGGCGCGGCCTGGCGGAGCACCTGACCGAAGCCTTCGACGACCTACGCGTCCTGGCGGCGGAGGCGGGCTGAGCGCCCGCCCCCGCCGGGCACCTCAGCGCAGGACGACGATCCGCAGCGCGGGGGAGCGCAGGATGTCGGGTTCGCAGAAGCGGTCCTTCACCCACTCGCCACGGCTGTAGAGCTTCGTCTGGTCGCTGAAGTACGGCGACTTCGGATTCGCCGACTGCGAATACGTCAGCAGCGTCGAGGAGTCCGGGCACGCGCGCCCGTGGAAGCCGACCACCTGGATGTAGCTGGACCCGTGCGCCACTTCGACGTTTCCGCGCGCCGGATCCCACTGCGTCGTCATCACGTTCAGCACCCCGAGGAAACCCTGCGCGCCGTGGATCGGGATGCGCTCGCCGTTGCGCGTGACGGCCTGGCCGTCATGCAGCCGCGCGTCCGGGGCGAGCCCGGCCGCGCGCAGCTCCACCAGCGCGTCCCCGAACGCCTGCCGGACCCCGGCGTCCGCGGTGTTCAGCGTGTTCGGCGTGGTGAGCGGCGCCTTCGGGTCGAACGGCACGGTGAAGCGCGACAGGTCGGCGAGCCGGGCGGCGAACCGCTGGAACAGCAGCGAACCCCGGCTGTCGAGCGAGTACCGGTGGTCCCACTTCGCCAGCGCGTCACACGCGGGTCCGACCGGCACCGGGCCGCTCGCCGAAGGCGCCTGGCCGCCCGGGAACGACGCGCAGAGCTTCGCCAGATCTGCCGCGGCCAGGTCGGCGACCAGGCTGTGGTCGGCGAAGAGCATCTGTTTCATCGAGTCCGTGGTGAACCCGCCCCGCTCGGCGGTGAGCAGCGCCTCCCGCGTGCGCGGCGAGCGTTCGGTGCCGATGTCCCCGACGATGTGCGGGTACCCGGTGATCGGCGCGCGGGCGTTCGCGAGCCACGCGCTGTCGTTCGCGTTCAGCTCGTAGTCGCGGCGGGTCTGCTGCGGCAGCCGCGAGGGTGCGAAGATCCCCGGTTCGACCGCGCCGGGGTCGGCACCCCAGCCGCACGACGTCTTCGAGCCGTCCAAGATGGACAGTCCGAACGCCGCGAACGTCTGCTGTCCCAGTGTTGTGTTGCACCGGCTCGCCAGCTCGTCGGTGACGTGCGGGACGACCTGGATGTCCGCGTACAGCGCGTTTCCCGCGCGGTCGGTGGCGACGGTGTTGACCCACGGCACGCCCTGCGTGCGGCTCAGCGCCCGGACGACGTCGGCCGTGCTGCGCGACTGGTCGAGCTCGAACCACGTGTTCAGCCCGCGCAGGTTGGTCGCGTTGGCGTCACGCACCGCGTACGCCGACTTTGCCGACCACGGCAGGGGAACACCCTGGAAGTCGCCGATGACCGAGCCGTAGCGCGTCGACCAGAACCGCCGGCTCGCCGGCTTGACCGAGCCGTCGGCCTGGCGGACCTGCACGGTGACGTCCTGGGCGGTCATCTTCTCCGGCTTGCCGTCGACGAGGTAGGTCGTCGGGTCGCCCGCCGTCAGCGGCACCTCGAAGAAGCCGAACGTGACCGGAGTGGACACCGTGTGCGTCCACGCCGCGTCGGCGGTGTGGCCGATCTGGACGAACGGCATCCCGAGCAGGCTCGCGCCGGCGACGTCGAACCGGCCCGGGACGGTCAGCTGGCTCTGCCAGAACCGGCGGCCGGCCTGCCACGGGTAGTGCGGGTTCCCGAGCAGCACGCTGCCCTCGCCCGCCCGGGTCGAGTCCGCGCCGACCGCGATGCCGTTGCTGCCGAGGCCCCCGCCGCCCAGCGCCTGACGCAGGCCCGCCCCGAGCTGCCCGGCGGTGCCCGGCACCGGCGTCGGACCGGAGGGCGGCGCCGTGAACAGGCTTTCGGTGACGACGCCCTGGCCGCCGGTGATCGCGATCGCGTAGTAGTGCCGGTAGAAGTCCAGCTCGGTGATCGGCCGGACCCAGGCGGCGCCGTGGCAGGCCGGGTCGGTGATCCCGGACCGGCCGGTGCGCGCCAGGTAGGCGTTGAACCCCTTGACGTACCCGGAAACGAGCTGCCGCACCTCGGGCCGCGGGCCCTGCGGCGCCGGTGCCGCGGCCAGCCGGTCGACCACCCCCGAGTCGTTGATCCGCTGGAAGAACAGGTCACTGTGGAGGTTGCTGCTCGCGTCGGACAGCGACGGGTAACCGCCGCCCTCCGGGCCGAGGTACTTCGACCGCTGCGCGCTCACCGTGAGATAGATGTTCGCGAGCTCGCAGACGTTGTCGGTCGCCGCCGCGAAGCCGTAGCCGTACCCGAGGCCGTCGAAGTCCTTCGCGACGATGTGCGGGACGCCGTGTTCGGTGTAGCGGAGGACGGCCTTCGCGCCGTCTTCGCCGGCTTCCGCGACACCGGTGCCCAGCGTGGTGATGGTGAGCGCCGCCGTCAGAACCGCCAGGGTTTTCCTGATTGGTCTCATCTGACCCCCTTGTCGTGATCACCACGCTACCGACGGCGAGCCCCGCGGACATGGGGGAAATCCCCCGGGATCCGTTCACCCGCGCGCCATCCGGCGTTGGCCGGGGCGGGATTGAATCCGCGCATGACCGAACCGACCCACCACTCCCGCCGCACGCTGTTCAAAGCCGGTCTGACCGGCGCCGCCGCCAGTCTCGTGCTGCCCTCGACGGCCTTCGCCGCGACACCGCTGGTCCGCCGTGACCGGCCGGTGCTCACCCACGGTGTCCAGTCCGGCGACGTCACGCCCGGGTCCGCGATCGTCTGGTCGCGCGCGGACCGGCCCTCGCGCCTGGTCGTCGAGGTCGCCCGCGACCCGTCGTTCCGGCACGCCCGCCGGATCACCGGCCCCGTCGCCGGCCCGGCCACCGGCGGCACCGGCCAGGTGCGCGTCGCCGGCCTGACGCCCGGCACCGAGTTCCACTACCGCGTCACGGCGGAGTCGCTGGACGGGCGCGCGACCAGCCAGCCCCTGACCGGCCGGTTCGCCACCGCGCCGGTGGGCCGCCGCAACGCCCGGATCCTGTGGTCCGGCGACGTCGTCGGCCAGAACTGGGGGATCAACCCGGCGCTCGGCGGCATGACGATCTTCTCCGCGATGGCCGCCCGGTGCCCGGACCTGTTCCTGCACAGCGGCGACACGGTGTACTCCGACGGCCCGCTGACCGAGACCGTCGCGCTGCCCGGCGGCCGGACCTGGCGCAACGTCATGACGACGGAGAAGGCGAAGGTCGCCGAGACGCTCGAAGAGTTCCGCGGCCAGCACGCCTACAACCGGCTCGACGACAACTTCAAGCGGTTCGTGTCCCAGGTGCCGGCGTACGTTCAGTGGGACGACCACGAAGTCCTCAACAACTGGTACCCGGGCAAGATCCTCGACAACCCGGCCTACACCGAAAAGCGCGTCGACGTGCTCGCGCCGCGGGCGTACCAGGCGTTTCACGAGTGGCACCCGATCGACTCGCGCCGCGCGGTCGACGGGCGGGTCTACCGCAGCTTCACCTACGGCTCCCGCGTCGAGATCTTCGTGCTGGACATGCGGACCTACCGCAACGCCAACACCGCCGACCAGACCAAGCCCGGCTACATCCTCGGCGACCGCCAGGCCCGCTGGCTCGCCGACGCGCTCGGCCGCAGCACGGCGACGTGGAAGATCGTCCAGGCGGACATGCCGCTCGGCCTGGTCGTCCCGGACGGCACCGCGATCGAGGCGGTGGCGAACAACCTGCCGGGCGCGCCCGGCGGCCGCGAGACGGAGCTGGCCTGGGTGCTGCGGGAGATCCAGCGCCGCCGCGTCCGCAACGTCGTCTGGCTGACCGCGGACGTCCACTACACGGCGGCGCACCACTATTCGCCGGACCGCGCGGCCTTCCAGGACTTCGACCCGTTCTGGGAGTTCGTGTCCGGGCCGCTGAACGCGGGCGCGTTCGGACCCAACACGCTCGACCCGACGTTCGGCCCGGAGGCGGTGTTCGTGCACGCCCCGCCGGTCGCGAACACGGCCCCGATCGACGGCTTCCAGCACTTCGGCGAGCTGAACGTCGACGGCGCGAGCGGCGACCTGACCGTCGACCTGCGGGACGCCACCGGCGCGTCGCTGTGGTCGAAGAAGCTGCACCCGCAGGGCCGCTGAACAGGGTCGGCTACGCTCACGCGCACCGACACTTACCCGCAATAAGGAGCAAAACCGTCGTGACTGAACGCACGCTGGTCCTGGTCAAGCCCGATGGCGTCGCGCGCGGCCTCGTCGGCGAGGTCATCTCGCGGATCGAGCGCAAGGGCCTCAAGCTCGTCGCCCTCGAGCTGCGCACCGTGCCCCAGGCCCTGGCCGAAGAGCACTACGCCGAGCACAAGGAGCGTTCGTTCTTCGGCGACCTGCTCGAGTTCATCACGTCGGGCCCGCTGGTCGCGCTCGCGGTCGAGGGCCCGCGCGCCATCCCGGCCTTCCGGCAGCTGGCCGGCGGCACCGACCCGGTCGAGAAGGCCACCCCGGGCACGATCCGCGGCGACTTCGCGCTGGAGACCCAGTTCAACCTGGTCCACGGCTCGGACTCGCCGGAGTCGGCCGAGCGCGAGCTGAAGCTCTGGTTCCCCGACCTGTGACCGGCGCCGGGGCCACGCCCGCGCGTGGCCCCGGTTCTCCCCAGGAGCACCCGTGACGACGATGCCGTTCCCGGCCCGCGACTACCTCCCCGTGCTGCGGGAGCTGACCGGCGGGTTCACCGAGGTGCTGCGCACCGCCGACCCGGCCGCGCCGGTCGTGGACTGCGGCGCGTGGACGCTGGCCGACCTCGGCACGCACCTCGGGAACGTCCACCGCTGGGCCACCTCGATCGTCACGACCGGGCAGGCGCAGCGGCAGAGCTTCGCCGACGGCCCGGGTGGCGATCCGGCGTCCTGGTACGCCGAAACCGCGCGAGGGCTCTTGGCCGCGCTGGAAGCCGCGGACCCCGGCGACCAGTGCTGGCACTTCGGCGGCGCCGAGAAGACCAAGGCGTTCTGGTACCGCCGCCAGGTCCACGAAACCGCCGTCCACCTCGCTGACGCGCGCGCCGCCGCGGGCGCGGGCTTCGCGCTCGACCCGGCCGTGGCCGCCGACGGCGTCGACGAGGTCCTCGCCGTCATGCTTCCCCGCGTCACGCGCTGGCACCCTTCGCCGCGGCTGCCCGGGCCCGTGACGCTGCGTGCGACCGACACCGGCGACGTCTGGACCGTCCACCCCGGCGAGCCGCCCGCGCTGGGCCCGGCCGACGGCGACGCCGCGAGCGTCGAAGCTCCCGCGCTGGACCTCCTGCTGCGGCTGTGGAAGCGCACCGGCCCGGCTCCGCGTGCCGAGGGCGCCGCCGCGGCCGCGCTGCTCGAAGCACCGCTGACTCCCTGACGCTGTTCTAGACCATTCAGGCGGCGTTCACCGGGAAGCCCTTCCGCCGGACGTGCCGCTGCGCTGTGCTGGTCCGGCTCACTCTCACTCGATACTGGGGTACCTGGTGAAGAAGTCCCGCATCGCGCTGCCGCTGCTCGCCTTGTTCGCGACGGCGTTCGCCGTCCCCGCCCACGCCGACCCGCTCGAGGCGCCGCTCGGCACGCCGCCGGTCGAGGCCGCGCCCGCCGCGTCCTCGGACCACCAGGGGCCGGCCACCTTCGCCGCGGCGGACCCGGACGACGGGCTCGTCACCGGCAGCGCAACCACGGAGGTCGCGCCCGGGCTCGACCTCACCCAGTTCGACCGGTTCGACCCGGCGGGCTGGATCCGCGGTGACACCCTCGCCGTCGACCTGGGCAGCAAGGTCCTCAAGCCGACGTACCTCAGCCCGGGCACGGTTTCCGCGCGCACGCCGCTTTCGCAGCAGGTCGCGCGGGCGGGCGCGGTCGCCGGGGTGAACGGCGACTTCTTCGACATCAACGCCACCGGCGCGCCGATCGGCGTCGGCATCGACCGCGGGCAGCTGCAGACCGCGCCCGCCGCCGGGCACAACCTCACCGCGTCGATCACCGAGGAGGGAAAGGCGCGCCTGGCTTCGGTCTTCCTCGAAGCGAACGTGACGCTGCCGGGCGGCGCGGTGAAGGCGACCAACTTCAACAGCCCGGTCCTCGACCGCGACGCGATCGGCGTCTACACCCCGCTGTGGGGCGCCTCGGCCCGCGCGACGTCGGTGGCCGGAGCGGCTCGTGTCGTCGAGGTCGAACTGCGTGGCGGCGTGGTCACCGACGTCCGCGCCGCGCCCGCGTCCGGTCCGATCGCGGCGAGGAGCACGGTCCTGCTGGCCCGCGAAGCCGGCGCGGACGCCCTCGCCGCGCTGAAGCCGGGTGACGCGGTCGGCGTCACGTACGCGCCGCGCACGGACGCCGGGAAGATCGCGGTCGCGGTGGGCGGCAACGAAGTCCTGCTCCGGGACGGAGTCGTGCAGCCCGTCGACAACGTCGCCATGCACCCGCGGACCGCGGTCGGCTTCTCCGCCGACGGCCGCCGGCTGTGGCTGGCCACTGTGGACGGTCGCCAGGCCGACAGCCGGGGCATGACCGAGCTGGAACTGGCGCGCCACATGAAGAGCCTCGGCGCCGACGACGCCATCAACCTCGACGGCGGCGGCTCGTCGACACTGCTCGCGCGCAACGAGGGCGAAGCCGCGCCGAGCATCCGCAACGCCCCCTCCGACGGCGGGGAACGCCTGGTGCCCAACGGAATCGGCTTCGCGACGGTGCCCGGCAGCGGGCGCCTCACCGGGTTCGCCCCGGCCCCCGCGGTCGCGACGGCCGACGCGAACCGCGTCCTGGCCGGCCTGACCCGGCACCTGGTCGCCGACGGCCACGACGAGACCGGCGCCGCGGTCGCCGCCGATCCGCGCTGGAGCACCTCCGACCTCCGGCGGGCCACCGTCACGCGCGGGGTCGTCACCGGCCACGGCGCGGGCGAGGTCGACGTCGTCGCGAAGTCCGGCCGCGCGTCCGGCAAGACCACGCTTTCGGTGCTGGGCAAGCCGGTCCGGCTCGGCACGAGCACCGAGCAGGTCGCGCTGTCCGGCGCCGGCGCGAAGAGCACGTTCAAGGTCTACGGCTACGACGCCGACGGGTACGGCACCTGGCTGGAGCCCGACGACGTCAAGCTGGACTACGACCACGCCGTGGTGAAGATCGAACCGGCGGGTGACGGGTATGCGGTCACGGCGTTGACCGCGTCCGGGGCCTCCGCGATCACCGCGACCGCCGCGGGCTTCACGACGCACCTGGCCGCTTCGGTCGGCACCGTGCCGCAGGTCGCGTCGCCGCTGGACGGCACCGCGGGCTGGGCCGCGACGGTGTTCCCGGCGGTCGTCGGCGCGGCGCTGTCGGCCGCGCCCGGCCGTGACGGCGGCGCCGGTCTCGCGCTGGACTACCGGCTCACCGGCACGACCGCCACGCGCGCGGCCTACGTGACGCCGTCGGCGCCGCTGCCGGTGCCGTCCGGCACGCAGAAGATCGGCCTGTGGGTCAATGGCGACGGCAAGGGCGCCTGGCTGCGGGCGGAGCTGCGCGACGCGGCGAACGTCGCGTCCATTGTGGACTTGTCGCTGAGCGTCGACTGGACGGGCTGGCGCTACGTCACGGCGGCGGTTCCGGCCGGGCTGCCCGACGGTCAGCGGCTGGCGCGCTTCTACGCCGTCGAGAACGTGCCGGACCAGCAGTACGAAGGCCACCTCGTGTTCGACGACCTCACCTTCGAGGTGGCGCCGACGGCGACGGTGCCCGCGGACCCGGCGCCGCACGACCCGGCGCTGGTCACCGACGGAACCCTGACCGGCGGCCTGCGGGTCGCCGTCGTCAGCGACGCCCAGTTCACCGCGGACGACCCGGCCGGCCCGCTGGTCGCGCAGGCCCGCCGTGCCCTCCGGGAAGCCGTCGCGGCGAAGCCGGACCTGGTGCTGATCAACGGCGACTTCGTCGACCGCGGCACTCCGCCCGACTTCGTGCTGGCGAAGCAGGTCATCACCGAGGAGCTCGACGGCAAGGTGCCCTGGTACTACGTGCCGGGCAACCACGAAGCCGAAGGCGGCAACGGGCTCGCCAACTTCCAGGCCGTCTTCGGGGTGACGCACCAGGTCGTCGACGTGCACGGCATCCGGCTGGTGCTGATGGACTCTTCGCGCGGCTCGCTGCGGGCGGGCGGGTTCGACCAGATCCGGATGCTGCGCTCGGCGCTCGACTCGGCCGCGCGCGATCGGTCGGTGCGCGGTGTCGTCGTCGCCATGCATCACCCGGTGAAGGACCCGAGCCCGACCGGGAACTCCCAGCTCGGCGACCGGAAGGAAGCCACGCTGCTGACCCAGTGGCTGACCGGGTTCGAGCAGGCGTCCGGCAAGCCGGCCGGCTCGATCGCCTCGCACGCGGGCGTCTTCTCGCTCTCGCGTGTGGACGGCGTGCCGTACCTGGTCAACGGCAACTCGGGCAAGGCCCCGGCGGCCGCGCCCGGCGACGGCGGGTTCGTCGGCTGGACGCTCGTGCGCGTCGACCCGGCCGACCACGCGCAGCCGGTGCGCTTCGAGACGCGGCCGAACGTCGACTCGCTGACGCTGTCCGGGCCTTCCTCGCTGAACCGCGGTGACCGCGCCGAGGTGCGGGCGACCCTGCGCCAGGGCACCTGGGACGTGCCGGTGTCCTACCCGGTGAGCGCGGACTGGACGGTCGGCTGGGGCGTCGTCGCGTTCGACCCGGCGTCCGGGGTCCTGACGGCGCTGCGCCCGGGTGTCGCGCGGCTCTCGGTGACGGTCAACGGGGTGACGCGGACGCTGGTGGTGACCGTCCGCGGCTAGGGCGTGTCCTGTAAGTGGTTGAGCTGGACCTCTGGTAACTATGCGCGGTGGTTGGTCGCGGTGAGTTGACGGATAAGGCCTGGGCGGTGATCGAGCCGCTGCTGCCACCGGTGCAGGGCGGCGGCCGGCGGTGGCGGGATCACCGGCAGGTGATCAACGCGATCCTGTGGAAACTGCGCACCGGCGCCCCGTGGCGTGACCTGCCCGACCGCTACGGTCCCTGGAAGACCGCGCATGAACGACTGCGGTTGTGGACCAAAGACGGCACCTGGGAACGGATCCTCGAGCGGGTGATCGTCAAAGACGACGCCGTCGGCGACCTCGAGTGGATCATCTCGGTCGACTTGAGCGTGGTCCGGGCGCACCAGCATGCCGCTGGCGCCCGGAAAAAGGGGGATGCAGCGACGGAATCGAAGCCCTCGCCTGCGACGGGGAAGGACTCGGCCGGTCCCGCGGCGGGCTGAGCACCAAGATCCATCTCGCCGTCGAAGGGCGGGGCCTGCCGATACGGATCCTGCTCACCCCAGGCCAAGCCGGGGACAACCCGCAGCTGCTGCCGCTGCTGGATGGCATCAGCGTCACCCGCCCCGGGCCCGGGCGTCCGCGGTGCCGGCCGGAGACGGTGATCGCGGACAGGGCCTATTCGCATCCTTCGACCAGGCAGGCAATGCGCGACCGGCAGATCACCTTCGTCAGCCCGGAACGGGACGATCAGATCGCCCGCCGCGCCGCCAAGGGCTCCCGCGGCGGGCGACCACCCACATTCGATGCTGAGGTCTACAAGCAGCGCAACGTGGTCGAGCGGTGCTTCAACCGGCTCAAGCAGTTCCGTGACCTGGCCACCCGCTACGCCAAACGTGCCGCTTACCATCAGGCAGAACTCACCATCGCCGCCATCGTGCTCTGGCTCCGATGACTTACAGGACAGCTCCTAATCGTCCAGGTGAGTTCATGCAAGATCGCGAATCGCAGGGCAGTCCGTCTTGCGGGCGATGGTTTACGCTCCGTAGTGTCCTCGTTGCCGGGACAGGCAGGGGAGGACGCTGTGAAGGTGACCAGGCTTGCGAAAGAATGCAAGGAAGGCGAATGTGACACCGTGTTCTTGTCCGACCGGGGAACCCTGGTTCTGCAAGGCATGGCGGTCGCGGCCGCCGACGGCATGTGCCTCGGCGTCGGGGAGCAGGCAGTCGAGCTGCCTGTGGCCCTGGTGAAGGAGGCACTGAGTGCTCTTGCGCGGTGAAGAACTGGGCCGGCTGTTCCGCACGTTCCGGCTCTCGGCCTTCCGGCTCGAAACGTTGCCGGCCTACGACGTCGCGAGCGAAAGGGAAGAATACGACCGCTTCCTCGCGGGCGAAAAGCCGCCTGAGGATCTTCACTACGGTTGGCTGGACATCGTTGCAGGCCATCGCGAGGCCGGACGTTCCATGCAGCGGGTGCGCGTCGTCACCCGCCCGCTCCCGGACTACGTTCGCTACGAATTCGAGTGGGGATTCCGGTACAACGTACGAGCAGGGGAGGACATCCGGATCCTGGATTTGACCGGCCGAACACTCGACTTGCCTCGCCAGGATTTCTGGTTCTTCGACGATGCGACGGTCGTGCACCTCGACTACGACGATTCCGGCGCGGTGTCCGGCCGGGTCCAGCTGGAACAGCCCGACCTGACGCAGTACCGGGCGTGGCGCGACCTGGCCTCGTCGGAGTCGGTTGCATTCAGTGAGTACTGGAGCTGAGGAGCCGGGGCCGGAGCGGGACGATCTGGCCGAGACCTTGCGAGCACTGCGCCGGGCCGCCGGGTTGTCCGGCGAGCGGCTCGCGGTCCGTTGTGCCATGTCACAGGCGAAGATCAGCAGAATCGAGGGGCGGAAGGTCACGCCCGGTGTCGCGGACGTCGAGCGGATCCTCGCCGCACTCGACGTTCCGCGGGAGGTGGCCGATGACCTCGTTGCGCTCGCCCGCCGGGTCAATGTTCAGCACACATCGTGGCGCGCCGCGGCCCGGATCGGGCTCTGGCGGAAACAGGAGGAGCTGAGAGTTCTTGCGGATGGGTCGAAGACGATCCGCCAGTTCCTTCCCGCCATGCCGGGTGGCTTGCTGCAGACCGAGGAGTATGCGCGAGCCGCGCTCTCCCCGATGGTGCGCACCGATCCCGCACGAGATGTCGAGAAGGCGGTGGGTGTCAGGCTCAGGCGCCAGGCGGCGTTGGATGATCCGGATCGCCGGTTCCTCTTCGTCCTGACCGAACAAGCGGTCCGGTGGAGATACGCGAGCCTGCCCGCGATGGCGGCGCAGTGCCTGCACATGGCAGGCGTGGCCGAGCGTCCCAATGTCGACCTTGCCATCGTGCCTCAGTCCGGGCGCACAGCGGGCGGCCCGCTGAACACGTTCGTCGTCTACGACGAACGGCTGGTGCTGGCCGAGCTGTTCTCCGGCGAGGTTGCGCTGCGTGATGCCAGAGATATCGCGCATCATCTTGAGGTGTTCGAGTTCTTCCGGACGCGTGCGCTGTCCGGCGAGGACGCGTCGGCCTTCCTGCGCTTCGTCGCCCAGGAGTTCTCGGGCTGAGACGCTGGTGGTGACCGTCCGCGGCTAATCCGTTCGGTTTTTGTCGGTGCCCGGTCCTATGGTCGGGGGTGTGGACGAATCGGAGGACCGGGAACCGGCGCTGGTGCAGGCCAAGGCGCTGGTGAAGCGCTTCGGCGAGTTCGAGGCCGTGCGCGGGATCGACGTCGAGGTGCGGCGCGGCGAGGCGTTCGGCTTCCTCGGCCCGAACGGCGCCGGGAAGTCCTCGACCATGCGGATGATCGCGTGCGTGTCCCCGCGCACCGACGGTGACCTGCGGGTGCTGGGGCTCGACCCGGAGGTAGCCGGGCCGCGGATCCGCGCGCGGCTCGGCGTGGTGCCGCAGCTGGACAACCTGGACGTCGAGCTGACCGTCCGGGAGAACCTGCTGATCTACGGCCGCTACTTCGGGCTGTCGCGCGCGGCGGCCCGGCGCAAGGCCGAGGAGCTGCTGGAGTTCGCCCAGCTGACCGACCGCGCCGACGACAAGGTCGACCCGTTGTCCGGCGGCATGAAACGGCGGCTGACGATCGCGCGCTCGCTGGTCAACGACCCGGAGCTGCTGCTGCTCGACGAGCCGACGACGGGGCTGGACCCGCAGGCCCGGCACCTGCTCTGGGACCGCCTCTTCCGGCTCAAGGCCCAGGGCACCACGCTGATCGTCACCACGCACTACATGGACGAAGCCGAGCAGCTGTGCGACAGGCTGGTGGTGATGGACCACGGCCGCATCGCGGCGGAGGGCTCCCCGGCCGACCTGATCAGCCGGTACTCGACGCGTGAGGTCGTCGAGCTGCGGTTCGCGCCGGGGGAGCAAGCCGGGGCGGCCCAGCAGCTGGAGGGGCTCGCGGAGCGCGTCGAGGAGCTGCCGGACCGGGTGCTGCTCTACAGCGACGACGGCGAGGCGGCGCTGGAGCACGCGCACGCCCGCGGGGCGCGGCCGTTGTCGAGCCTGGTGCGCCGCAGCTCGCTGGAAGACGTCTTCCTGCGGCTCACCGGCCGGACGTTGGTGGACTGACCCGTGACGAAGACGAACGGAAGGCACTCGCCGACGACCCTCGCCGGTCGGCTGCGGCGGCTCGGCCGGCCGGGTCCGGGGAGGCGGCCATGACCACCGTCTCCACCGGCCGCGTCGTCGGGAAGTGGCACGGCGCCTGGCTGCGCGTCGAGGGGCACTGGACGTGGTACCGGCGGCACTGGCTGTCCACTTTGTACTCCACGGGTTTGCAGCCGGTGCTGTTCCTCGCCGCGATGGGGCTCGGCTTCGGTTCGCAGGTGCGGCCGGGCGCGGTCACCGGCGGCCTGTCGTACCTGCAGTACATCGCGCCCGCGCTGCTGGCCGCCGGCGCCGCGCAGCAGGCGGTCGGCGAGTCGAGCTACCCGGTGCTGTCCGGGTTCAAGTGGCAGAAGGACTACCTGGCCGTCACCGCCACACCGGTGTCGCCGGGCCAGGTGTTCGGCGGCCACCTGATCTGGTCGGCGATCCGGCTGACGCTGGCCGGCGCGATCTACGCGTTCGTCGCGCTGTTCTTCGGCGCCTGGACGGGGCCCGGTGTGCTGCTGGTGGTCGTGGCCGGCACGGTCACCGGGCTCGCCTGCACCACGCCGATGGCGGCGCTCGCGGCGAGCACGCACGACGAGGGCCAGCGCTTCGGGCTAATCTTCCGCTTCGTCGTGATGCCGATGACGTTGTTCTCCGGCACGTTCTTCCCGATCTCCCAGCTGCCGGGCGCGATCCGCTGGCTGGCCTGGCTTTCCCCGCTGTGGCACGGCACGCAGCTGGCCCGCGGCGTGAGCGTCGGCGGGGTCGGCGGCTGGGCGATGCTCGGCCACTTCGCCGTCCTGGCAGGGTTGTTCGCGGCCGGGTGGGCGCTGGCGCACCGGGCCTTCTACCGGAGGCTGGTGGTCTGATGGTGAGCGTCCAAGCGCCGCCGGCCCGCGCCGGGCTGCTGCTGCGGATCCTCCCGCCCGGGCTGTACGCGGGCCGCGCGCGCATGCTCGTCGAGCGGTCGTACCTGGTGTACCGCACCAACTGGATGATCTTCCTGTCCGGCGCGGTCGAGCCGTTCCTCTACCTGCTGGCGTTCCAGCTGGGCTTCGGCAAGCTGGTCACCGAGGTGGCGGGCCCGGACGGCCGCCCGATGAGCTACGTCGCGTTCGTCGCGCCGGCGCTGCTGGCGATGTCGGCGATGAACGGCGCGGTCTTCGAGTCGACGTACAACCTGTTCTTCAAGCTGCGTTACGCGAAGCTGTACGACGCGATGCTGGCCACTCCGATCGGCCCGCTGGACGTCGCGCTGGGCGAGATCGGCTGGGCGGTCACCCGCGCGGGCGTCTACTCGGTGGCGTTCCTGGCGATCGCGGCGGCGATGGGGCTGCTCGTGTCGTGGTGGGCCCTGCTGATGGTCCCGGCGGCGCTGCTGGTCGGCCTGGCGTTCTCGGCGACGGGCATGGCCATGGTGACGTTCCTGCGCTCGACGGCCCAGTTCGACTACATCCAGCTGATCCTGATGCCGATGTTCCTCTTCTCGACGACGTTCTTCCCGCTGTCGGTCTACCCGGAGCCGCTGCAGTGGGTGGTCCGCTGTCTCCCGCTCTACCACGCGATCGAGCTGATGCGCGGCCTGGCAACGGGCCTCCTGTCCGGCTCGATGCTGGTCAACCTGGCCTACCTGCTGGCGCTGGGCGGCCTGGGCCTGTGGGCCTCGACCCGCCGAATCGCCAAACTCCTCCTGACCTGACCCCACCCCCGCGTGTCGACCCTCCAATCACGCTTGTCGACCCCCCAATCACGCGAGATGCCCCTCCAAGCACGCGAGATGCCCCCTCAATCACGTGAGATGCCCGCCTGATCACGTGAGTTACGCGCCCAATCACGCGAGTTCCGGCTCCAGTCACGCGAGTTCCGGTTTCGCGCACGAGCCCGGAGGCCTCAGCGGGCCGGATCCGGCCGTCCCCGCGGGGCCACGGCCGCCAGCGCGTCCACCATCCCGTGCCCGTAGAACCCGTTGAACCCCTCGTACCCGGCGCAGTAGGCGTCCTGGGTCCCGTCCCCGGTGAGGTCGTAGTCGGCCGGGCAGGGCATCGCCATCGCCTGCGCGTCCAACGTCCGCCGCAGCTGCCTCGGCCCGGCCTCCGGTGACGACGACGCCAGCAGCGCCAGCACCCCCGTCACGTGCGGCGCGGCCATCGACGTCCCGCACAGCGGCGCGTACCCGCCGGGCACCGTCGACAGGACGCACTGGCCCGTCTCGCCGCCGGGCGCGGTGACGTCGATCACGCCCAGCCCGTACGAGCTGTAGCCCGCCTTGACCCGGTCCGAGCCGACGGCCGACACGGCGACGACGTCCCGCAGCGCCGCCGGCAGGGCTTCGCAGCCGCTGCCCGCGCCCGGCGACCCCGAACGCGCCGACGGCGTCAGGTCGACGGCTTCGTTGGTCGCCGCCGCCACGTTCAGCGTGCCCGCGGACGTGCTGTACTCGACCGCCCTGGCCAGCGCCTCGTGCACCACACCGCGGTCGTTGCCGCGGATGCACGACAGCGTCCACGGGTTGACGAAAAAACTGCTGTTCGTCAGCCGCATGTGCCGCGACGCCGCCCACATCAGCCCGCACACCGCCGCTTCGGGGTCGGCGTACCCGCGGTCGTCGATCACCTTCACCGACGCCACGCGCACCCCGGGCGCCACTCCCGTCACACCGTGGCCGTCGTCGGCCGCGGCGATGATGCCCGCGACGTGCGTGCCGTGCACCGACGTCGTCGGCGCCCAGGCCGCGGGGGAGCGGTCGGGTGCGCCGGTCAGGCAGCCGGCGGAGTCGTCGCGGTCGAGCGCGCCGCTCAGGTCCGGGTGGTCCGGGTCGATCCCCGAGTCGAGGACGCCGACGACGACGTCACGGCTGCCTTCGGCGTACCCGCGCGCCCGGCCCGCGTTGATCATCCGCATGTCCCACTGCTGGGCGCTCAGGTCGGTGGTGGGCACCTTCGCGGGGTCGGTCGCCGGCAGCGTGGCCCGGACGGGCTGCGGCCTGGCGGACTCCGTCGCGTGCTGCGCGGCCAGCCGCTCGGCCTGGGCGCTGAACGCCCGGTCGAGCCCGATCCGGTCGCCGAAGGACGAGTCACCCGACGTGGTGACCGCCACGGCGATCTGCGGGTAGTACACGGTGGTGGCGCCGCACGCGGCCGTAACTTGCGCACGGGCGGTTGCCTCGGGCGTGCCGCGGTCGAAGGTGACGACGTAACGCAGGTTCCGCCCGTGGCCGCAGCCGGGCTCGTCGGCCACCGCCGGACCGGCGGTGACGCATCCCGAAAGCACCAGGACGGTGCACACGGCCGCCCGCAGCGGCCGCGCCAGCAGGGACACCGGACCTCCCACCGGATGCAGGAACCGCGGGTGCCGGCGCGCGAGATCCCGGTCACCCCGAGCCGCACGGTAGCCACCCCGTGCCCGGCGGACAAGCGCTATGGCCAAGTTCCCCCGGCCGGTGGGCCCGCGGCGCGCCCGGCGGCGTGGGCGGAGGTACCGAGTACGACGGAGCAGTCACCCGGTGTGGGATACTCGGGGAGGCCACCGGGCCGCGGGGCGCACGTGAGAGGTGCTGCCTGCGGTGTTGTGGCCCGGTGATGTGCGTGAACTCCCGCGACGCGTCGCCGCCCGCAGACCGGGCGGCTGGACGACGTGGCGGGCGGCCCGGGGGTAGCGACAGCCTGGCCACGCACGCCGCCGAGCAGACCTTTGACCGGGTTGCGCGCCACCGAGTGCGGTGGTGCGGCGCCCGGTCGTCGGGCAAGGATTCCCGCCGCTGGTGACCACCACGGCGGAACGAACAGAAAGGGGCCCCTGCGCGGCCGCGTCCCTGCCGGTGCGAACCGGCAGACGCGCCCGGGGGCGGAGGAGACACATGTCGAACGCGGAAACACCCGCCGAGCACACCGGCGGGAATCCCGCCACACCCACGACCGGCCCGCTGGCCGACCTGCCCGCCCGGATCCGGGTGCACGCGCTGGCCAAGCTGCTCGAGTCGCACAGCCGGGACGTCCTCGCGAAGCTGGCCGAACTGGGCGAAAGCGTCCGCAGCGCGCAGTCGAGCGTGACCAGGGAAGTGGCACTCAAGGTCGCCGAGGCTTTCTCGGGCGGCACCACCGACGCGGCGCCGGCCGCCGAGCAGCCCGCCGCCGAGCAGCCCGAAGCGCCGGAGCCGAAGAAGGCCGAGGCCCCGGCGGTGCCCGAGGTGCCGGCCGCGGAGGCCGACAAGCCGCGCCCGCGGCAGAAGACCCGCGCGCACCTGCCGGTGTTCGCCGCGCCGTCGCCGGTCTTCCTGCCGCCGGAGCCCGCCGCGACCAAGCCGGCCCGCAAGCCGGCGGACCCGTTCGCCGAGCCGCCGCAGCCGCCGGCCCAGCCCAAGGCGAAGCCGCAGCCCGAGCCGGAGGCGGACGAAGACGAGGCCGAGGACACCACGCCGGCCACCGACACCGGTGACGACGACGGTGACGACGCCAACAGCCGCCGCCGTCGCCGCCGCGGCCGCCGTGGCCGCGGCCGGGGCAAGGGCGCCGACGGCAGCGACGAGGCCGGCGACAACGAGGACGGCCAGGCCGAAGAGCCGCGCCGCAAGGGCCGCAACACGGACGAAAAGCCCGAAGCGGACACCGAAGAGACCGAAGACGCCGCCGCGGAGGCGGACAACGACGGCAACGACAGCGAAGACGGCGAGGGTGGCAACAAGCGCCGTCGCCGCCGTCGCCGTCGCAAGGGCTCGGACGGCGACGACGCCGAGACCACCGACGACCCGCCCAACACCGTCACCCACGTCCGCCAGGCCAAGGCCGAGCAGGCCGAGCGTGAGCGCCCGGCGCGCGACGAGGTGCGCAGCGTCCGCGGGTCGACCCGCCTGGAGGCCAAGCGCCAGCGCCGTCGTGACGGGCGTGAGGCCGGCCGCCGCCGCGCCCCGATCCTGTCCGAGGCCGAGTTCCTCGCCCGCCGCGAGTCGGTCGAGCGCACGATGGTCGTCGCCGAGAAGGGCGACTCGACGCAGATCGGCGTGCTCGAGGACGGCGTGCTGGTCGAGCACTTCGTGACGCAGTCGGGTTCCGGCTCGATCGTCGGCAACGTCTACCTCGGCCGCGTCCAGAACGTGCTGCCGAGCATGGAGGCCGCGTTCATCGACATCGGCCGCGGCCGCAACGCCGTGCTCTACGCCGGCGAGGTCGACTGGGACGCCGCCGGTCTCGAGGGCAAGGCCCGCAAGATCGAGCAGGCGCTCTCCACCGGCGACTCCGTGCTGGTCCAGGTGACCAAGGACCCGGTCGGGCACAAGGGCGCCCGGCTGACCACGCAGATCTCGCTGCCCGGCCGCTTCCTGGTGTACGTCCCCGCGGGCGGCGCCACCGGCATCTCCCGCAAGCTGCCGGAGAACGAGCGCCGCCGGCTCAAGGACATCCTCAAGCGGATCGTCCCGGAGGACGCGGGTGTCATCATCCGCACCGCCTCCGAGGGCATCGGCGAAGAGGAGCTCGGCCGCGACGTCGACCGCCTGAAGGCCCAGTGGGACGTCATCAAGGAGAAGGCCGACGCCGGTTCCGGCCGCAAGGGCGGCGCGCCGACCATGCTCTACGAAGAGCCGGACCTGCTGGTCAAGGTCGTGCGTGACCTCTTCACCGAGGACTTCGCCAAGCTGGAGATCCAGGGCAACCGCTCCTGGGAGACCATCAACGGCTACGTCAGCCACGTCGCGCCGGAGCTCACCGAGCGCCTCAAGCGCTACACCGGCACCGGGGACGCGTTCGCCGACCACCGGATCGACGAGCAGATCACCAAGGCGCTCGACCGGAAGGTCTGGCTGCCGAGCGGCGGTTACCTGGTCATCGACCGCACCGAGGCGATGACGGTGATCGACGTCAACACCGGCAAGTTCACCGGATCGGGTGGCAACCTCGAGGAGACGGTGACCCGCAACAACCTGGAGTCGGCGGAGGAGATCGTCCGCCAGCTCCGGCTGCGGGACATCGGCGGCATCATCGTGATCGACTTCATCGACATGGTGCTCGAGTCCAACCGCGAGCTGGTGCTGCGCCGGCTGACCGAGTGCCTCGGCCGCGACCGCACGCGCCACCAGGTCGCCGAGGTCACCTCGCTCGGCCTGGTGCAGATGACCCGCAAGAAGATCGGCACCGGCCTGCTGGAGGCGTTCTCGACGCCGTGCGAGCACTGCAAGGGCCGGGGCGTGGTCGTCTCGACCGAGGTGCAGCGCACGGGCGGCGGCTCGCACGCCCACGGCGGCAACGGCGGGAACAACGGCGGCAACGGCGGCGGTGGCGGGGAGAAGAGCTCCCGCCGGTCGCGGGGCCGCGGCAAGGGCGAGGAAGCCGCCAAGGAGCAGGCCGAGGCCGCCAAGGCCGAGGTCCACGCCGTCCCGCCGCCGGAGCAGCGCGCGTCGGTCGCGTCCGCGGTGGCGGCGATGGCGAACGCCTCGAAGGCCGCCAAGGAGCACGACCAGGGTGCGCTGAACGGCAACGGGCACGTGCCCGAGCCCGCCGACACCACCTCGGCCGTCGAGCCGGCCGAGGAAGCCGTCGCGCCGGCCACCGAGGTCGCGGACGTCCCGGTGACCACCGAGGCGGACGAGACGCCGGTGCCGCAGGACGAGCCGGCGGTCGAGCGGTCCTCGGCGCCGGAACCGGTGGAAGAGCCGGTCACCGAGTCTTCGGAGGCCGCCGAGCCGGTCGCCGAACCCGAGGTCAGCGTGCCCGAGCCGGCCGTGCGCTCCACCCGGCGCCGTCCGCGCCGGGCCGCGTCGCGCCCGGCGGGCCCGCCGGTGCACGCCTCGGAACAGAGCAACTGAACAACTAGGGGACCCCGGTGGTAACGCATCGGGGCACCCCACGTAACCTGTAGTACGGCCTGCCACCAGAGCAGGTCGCTGCGCGAGTCCAGGACCGCCTTCCCGGAGGTGGGCCGATCGCGCGGGCCCCCACCCATTGTCGAGTAATGCAGGAGACTTCCGTGTCGGCGTACGCGATCGTCAAGACCGGCGGCAAGCAGTACAAGGTGGCCGTCGGCGACGTCGTCGAGGTCGAGAAGCTCGAGGGCGAGCCGGGCACCGAGCACATCCTCCCCGCCGTTTTGTACGTCGACGGTGGCGAGGTCACCACGGACGCCGACGCGTTGGCGAAGGTCTCGGTCACCGGCAAGGTCGTCGAGCAGACCAAGGGTCCGAAGATCCGGATCCACAAGTTCAAGAACAAGACGGGCTACCACAAGCGCCAGGGTCACCGGCAGAAGCTGACCCGCGTCGAGGTCACCGCCATCTCGCTGTAAGAACTTTTCCGGATCTGCTTTTCAGAAAGAGGACTGAGCTATGGCTCACAAGAAGGGTGCATCGAGCTCCCGCAACGGTCGTGACTCGAACGCGCAGCGCCTCGGCGTCAAGCGCTTCGGCGGCCAGGAAGTCAACGCCGGCGAGATCCTCATCCGCCAGCGCGGCACCAAGTTCCACCCCGGCGTGAACGTCGGCCGTGGCGGCGACGACACGCTGTTCGCCCTGGCCGCCGGTGCGGTCAAGTTCGGCGAGAAGCGCGGCCGCAAGACGGTCAACATCGTGCCGGCCGAGGCCTGAGCCTTCGGTCGCTGTTAGACCTCTGACGAGGGGTGGGACCGGAATATCCGGTGCCACCCCTCGTTTGTTTTGTTCGGACCCTTTTTGTTGAGTGAAGTGAGGCATAGTCATGGCGTCCCGGTTCGTGGACCGCGCGGTCATCCACCTGACCGCGGGTGACGGTGGGAACGGCTGCGCCTCGGTGCACCGCGAAAAGTTCAAGCCCCTCGGCGGCCCGGACGGCGGCAACGGCGGCAACGGCGGTGACGTCCTGCTGGTCGTCGACCCGAACGTGCACACCCTGCTCGACTTCCACTTCCGCCCGCACGCCAAGGCGGGCAGCGGCAAGATGGGCCAGGGCGGCAACCGCGCGGGCGCGGCGGGGGACACCCTGGTCATGAAGGTGCCCTCGGGCACCGTCGTGTTCACCGAGGACGGCGAGCTGGTCGCCGACCTGATCGGCCCGGGCACCACGTTCGTCGCCGCCCAGGGCGGCCGCGGCGGGCTGGGTAACGCCTCGCTGGCGTCGAAGGCCCGCAAGGCCCCCGGGTTCGCGCTGCTGGGCGAGCCGGGTGAGGCCCGCAACCTGGTGCTGGAGCTGCGGTCGGTCGCCGACGTCGGCCTGCTCGGGTTCCCGTCCGCCGGCAAGTCGTCGCTGATTTCGGTGCTCTCCGCGGCCAAGCCGAAGATCGCCGACTACCCCTTCACCACGCTGGTGCCGAACCTCGGCGTCATCACCGGCGGCGAGACCGTCTTCACGATGGCCGACGTGCCCGGCCTGATCCCCGGCGCGTCCGAGGGCAAGGGCCTGGGCCTCGACTTCCTCCGCCACATCGAGCGCTGCGCGGTGCTGGTGCACGTCGTCGACTGCGCGACGCTCGAGCCCGGCCGCGATCCGGTGTCCGATGTGGACGCTCTGGAGGCCGAGCTCGCGAAGTACACCCCCGGCCTCGGCGGGAAGCTCGAAGAACGTCCGCGGGTGGTCGTGCTCAACAAGATCGACGTCCCCGAGGCCGCCGAGCTGGCCGAGTTCGTCCGGCCGGAGTTCGAAGCCCGTGGCCTCCAGGTGTTCGAGGTCTCGACGGCGTCGCGCAAGGGCCTTCGCGAGCTGACGTTCGCGCTCGCCAAGGTGGTCGAGGAGTACCGCGAGGCGCAGCCGGTGCTGGAGCCGGAGAAGATCGTGCTGCGGCCGCTCGCCGTCGACGACACCGGGTTCACCGTCGAGGTCGACCCCGAGGAGGAGGGCGCGTTCATCGTGCGCGGCTCCCGGCCGGAGCGGTGGATCCGCCAGACCAACTTCGCGAACGACGAGGCCGTCGGGTACCTGGCCGACCGGCTCAACCGCCTCGGTGTCGAGGAGAAGCTGGCCAAGCTCGGCGCGCGGCCGGGCAGCCCGGTCACGATCGGCGACGTCCAGTTCGAGTGGGAGCCGTCGACGCCGAGCGTCGCGGTGCACCTGTCCGGCCGCGGCACCGACGTCCGGCTCGAGCGCAACGAACGCATCGGCGCGGCCGAGCGCAAGGAAGCCCGCCGGGTCCGCCGCGACGGCACGGAGGAGCCGGAGGACGACGACGACCTGGACCTCGACGCGTGAGCGGCACCCGCGAGTCCATCGCCGCGGGCCGGCGCCTGGTGGTCAAGGTCGGCTCGTCGGCGCTGACCACCGCGGGCAGCGGGCTCGACACGGCCCGCCTGGACGCGCTGGTCGACGCGATCGCCGAGCGTGTCGCCCGCGAAACGCAGATCGTGCTCGTGTCGTCGGGCGCGATCGGGGCGGGCCTGGCCCCGCTGTCACTGGGCAAGCGTCCGCGTGACCTCGCGACGCAGCAGGCGGCGGCGAGTGTCGGCCAGCTGGCGCTGGCGCACGCGTACGCCGAATCGTTCGGGCGGTACACACTGACGGTCGGGCAGGTGCTGCTCACCTCCGACGACGTCGTCCGCCGTTCGCACTACCGCAACGCCCAGCGGACGTTCTCGCGGCTGCTGGCCCTCGGCGCGGTCCCGGTGGTCAACGAGAACGACACTGTGGCCACGGAGGAGATCCGCTTCGGCGACAACGACCGGCTGGCGGCCCTGGTGGCCCACCTGATCGGCGCGGACGCGCTGATCCTGCTGTCCGATGTGGACGGTCTGTACGACGGCGACCCCCGCGAGGGCGCCACCCGCAAGCTCACCGAGGTGCTCTCGGAGTCCGATGTGGACGGAATCTCGGTCGGCATGTCCAGCTCCGGTCTCGGAACGGGCGGCATGGTGTCGAAGCTGGCGGCCGCCCGAACCGCGGCGGGCGCGGGCATCCCGGTCCTGCTGGCGGCGGCGTCGGAAGCCGCCGCGGCCCTGACAACGGCGTCCCCGGGAACGGCGTTCGCCCCGGCGGACACCCGCTTGTCGGCCCGCCGCTTCTGGCTGGGCTACGCGGCGGACACGACGGGCAAGCTCCGCCTCGACGACGGAGCGGTGACGGCGGTGGTCCGCCGCCGCCGGTCGTTGCTGGCCGCGGGAATCACGGGTGTCGAAGGCGAGTTCCAGGCCGGCGACGTGGTGGACCTGGTCGACGCGAAGGACCGGGCGGTGGCCCGCGGAGTGGTCGCCTTCGACGCGACGGAGCTCCCGGAGCTGATCGGCCGCTCAACGCCCGAACTCCCGCCGGAACAACGCCGCGAGGTAGTCCACGCCGACGACCTCGTCCCCCTCCGCCGCTAACCCGCCACCAGCCATCCCGTGCCCCGAGGGGCACCACCCGTGATCCAGCGGGCATCACCCGTGATCCGAGGGGAATCACCCGTGATCAGGCGGGCATCTCGCGTGATCGGGCAGGCATCACGCGTGGTCTAGCGGCCATCGCCGTGTCGACCCCCCAATCACGCGTGTCGACCCTCCAAACACGTGTGTCGACCCTCTAATCACGCGTGATGCCCCTCTAATCACGTGAGATGCCCGCCGGATCACGCGAGATTCCCCTTCGGTCATGCGTGATGCCCGCTAGCCCACCGAGACCAGGCGGGCACCGCCGTCGGCCTCCAGGATCGTTCCGCTCAGGTTGCGGTTCGTTGCCGCCACCGTCACCACCTCGGCCACGTCGTCCGCCGTGGCCACGCGGCGGGACGGGATCGAAGCCGCCGTCTGCGCGAAGAACCCTTCGCGCACCTCCGCCGGGAAGCCGCTCCACCACGCCGTGTCCACCACCCCCGGCGAAACCGCGTTCACCCGCCGCGGCGCGAGCTCGACCGCCAAGGGCTTGACCAGCGCCTCCACCGCCGCGTTGAGCGCGCCGATGCCCGCCGTCCCCGGCATTGCCGCGTGCGCGCTGATCGCGCCGAGCAGCGTGATCGACCCGTCCGCGGCCAGGTGCGGCAGCACTGCCTGGATCGTGGTCAGGTGCGCCCAGAACTTCGCGTCGAACGCCCGCCGCAGCATCGCCAGGTCCAGCGACGCGATCGGGCCCATCCCTTCGGCGCCGGACAGGCTCACCACCAGCACGTCCACCGTCCCGAGTGACGCGGCCAGCGCGGCCATCGCCGCCGCGTCCCCGCCGTCGGCCTGGTGCCCCGTCAAAGACGGGTCGCCGACCGCGACGTCGTCGAGGCGCTCCTTGCCGCGCCCGGTGACGTGGACGTCGTAACCCCGCTCGCTCAGCCGCCGCGCGGTCGCCAGGCCGATGCCCGAAGTGCCGCCGGCGACAAGTGCGATGCTCATGCTCGTTCCTCATTTCGAACCGGTACGTCTCGTTTCGAAATCGACGCTACCATCGGATCCCATGACCGACCAGTCCCGTCCCGGCCGCAAGCGCAGCGAACAGAGCCGGCTGGCGATCCTCACCGCCACGCTCGACCTGGTCGCGGAGGCGGGCTACGGCACGCTCACCGTCGAGGGCATCGCCGCGCGCTCCGGCGTCGGCAAGCAGACGATCTACCGCTGGTGGCCGTCGAAGGCCGACGTCCTCCTCGACGCGCTCGCGACAAAAGCGGACCTCTTCGTGCCGATCCCCGACGAGGGGTCGTTCCGCGCCGACCTCGCCGGCTTCCTGGACAGCACGTTCGAGCTGGGCGGGAAAGCCCAGGTCGCGGACACCCTGCGCGCACTGATGGCGCAGGCGCAGCTCGACCCGGAGTTCGGCGGCCGGTTCCGCGAAGACTTCCTCAACCGGCGCCGCGAGGCGCTCGGCACCATCGTCGACCGCGCCCGCGAGCGCGGCGAGCTGCCGGCGGGAGTCAGCGCCCGCACGGTGATCGACGTCGTGTTCGGCACGCTCTGGTACCGGCTCCTCGCGACGCGGGAGCCGATCGGCCGCGGCCTGGCCGGCGAACTGGTGGCGCTACTGGCCGATCACGGCGCTTCGACGGCCGAGATCCGGTAGTGCGCCACCGACGCGTCGAGAATCTGGACCGCCTGCTCGTCCGAAGGCCCGGAGCCGCGGAAGCGCTCGAGGTCCTCATCGGACTCCCAGCGCTCGTAGACGGTGATCCGGCCGGGATCGAGCAGGTCGGCGCCCAGCGAGTACTCCAGGCAACCCGGCGCTTCCCGGGCCAGCCGGACGGCTTCGGCGCAGTCCTCGAGATAGGCGTCACGGCTCTCGGGAGCGACGGCGAGCCAGCCGGACACGATGATCATGACGGGTTGATCCGGTCGGGCTTGATCGTCAGCAGCAGCCGCGTCTGGTCGCGCCCGCCCCACCACGGGTACGGCCCGCCGAGGTAACGCTGCGCCAGCTTCTCGATGTGCTCGACGGCGCCCTCTTCGGTCATCTCCAGCACCCGGCCGCGGATCGCGAAGTAGCGCGACGGCCGCTCGCGGTCGGCGACGTTCAGCGCCACCCGCGGGTCACGCTCGATGTTGCGCTGCTTCTGGTGACCGAGGACGGTGTTGACGAGCAGGTGCGTGCCGTCGGTGTCCACCCAGGTCTGGGTGAGCTGCGGCGAGCCGTCCGGCATCAACGTCGAGAGGAAGCAGAGGCTGGGCTCGCGCAGCAGCGCGAGCAGGTCGCCGGGCAGTTCCACAGTGGTCTCCCGCTAGAGCTGGTCGGGCGCCGCGATGCCGAGCAGGGAGAGCCCGAGCGCGAGCGTGTGCGACGTCAGCGTAGTCAACCGCAGCCGGGACGCGCGCAACTCCGGGGTGGACGCCTTCAGGACCGGACATTCCTCGAAGAACCGGGAAAAAGCGACCGCCGTCTCGTAAAGGTATGTACAGAGCTTGTGCGGCGCGTAGCTGCTCGTCGCGCTCTTCAGCGCTTCGCCGAACCGAAGCAGCTTCAGCGCCAGAGCGCGCTCCGCCGGTGCTTCCAGCAGCACCTGCGTGCCGTCGGGCAGGCCGCCCGCCTTCCGGAGGATCGACTGCGTCCGCGCGTGTGCGTACTGGAGGTACACCGAGGTGTTGCCCTCCTTCGCGAGCATGCGGTCCCAAGCGAAGACGTAGTCGCGTTCGCGGTCCCCGGACAGGTCCGCGTACTTGACCGCGCCGATGCCCACGGCCCGCGCGACCTCGGCCTGGCCCGCCGCGTCGAGCTCACTGCGTTCGGCGACGACCGCGGCGGCCTGCGTCACGGCTTCGGTGAGCAGGTCGGCCAGCTTGATCGTGTCGCCGGCGCGGGTGCGCATGGTCTTGCCGTCCGCGCCGAGCACCGTGCCGAACCCGATGTGCTCGGCGTGCCCGGTCAACCAGCCCGCTTCCCGGCAGGTCGCGAACAGCATCGCGAAGTGCTGGGCCTGCGGCGTCCCGACGACGTAGAGCAGGTCGGTGGCGCCGCGTTCGGACGTCCAGTACCGGACGGTCGCGAGGTCGGTGGCGGCATACCCGTAACCGCCGTCCCGTTTGCGGACGATCAGCGGCAGCCGGTCACCTTCGCGGTTGCGGAACCCTTCGGGGAACACGCAGACCGCGCCGTCGCTGATCTCGGTCAGCCCGGCCGCTTCGAGGTCGTCGACCACCGCGGCGAGCAACGGGTTGTAGAAGCTCTCGCCGTAGATGTCCTTGTCCGTCAACGAGATCCCGAGCAGCGCGTAGACCTCGTTGAAGTGCCGCTTCGACTCCTCGACCAGCTCCCGCCAGACGGCGAGCGTCTCTTCGTCGCCGCTCTGCAGCAGCACGACGCGGTTGCGCGCGCGGGTCGCGAACGCTTTGTCGCTGTCGAACTTCCCGCGGGCTTCGCGGTAGAAGGCGTCGAGATCGGCGATCGCGCGATGCCCGGCGGAGACGTCGAGGAGGTGCTCGATGAGCATGCCGAACGGCGTGCCCCAGTCGCCGAGGTGGTTGTGCGCCAGCACTTCGTGCCCGGCGAAGCGCAGCAGGCGGGCGAGCGCGTCGCCGATCACCGACGAGCGCAGGTGCCCGACGTGCATTTCCTTCGCGACGTTCGGGCTGCTGTAGTCGAGCGCGATCGTCCGCGGTTCGGCCGCCTCCGGCACCCCGAGCCGCGGATCGCCGAGCATCGCGGCGACGCGCGTTTCCAGCCAGTCCGTGCGCAGCACGAAGTTGAGGAAACCGGGCCCGGCCACTTCGGGCGGGTCGGCGAGTCCGTCCAGCTCCAGCGCCTCCGCGATCAGCGTCGCGACTTCGCGCGGCGGCCGGCCGAGCCGTTTGCCCAGGCTCATCGCGAGGTTGCCCTGGTAGTCGACGCCGTCACGCGGCGACGCCTGGATCAGCGCCTGCTCCGGCGTCAGCTCGACGTCCAGTGCCCGGCCCGCGGCGGCGACCACGCGGCGCGCCAGCTCCTCGGTAACGTCGGCGTGCTGCACGGTGTCCCTCCTTCGGATCGGTCACGGAGCCCGCAGCGTAGCGAGCGCGACCCTCCGGTGACGACGGGGTTTACCGCAGCTCCGCGCCCTTGGTCTCCGGCAGCGTGAGGATCACGGCGAACGCGATCGCGGCGCCGGCGGCGACGTACCAGAAGTAGAGCGTGAGCGAGACGGCGCCGAACACCGTGATCAGCAGCGGGGCGGTGCCGCCGAAGACCGCGACAGTCAGGTTGTACCAGGCGCCGATCCCCAGCCCGCGCAGCTCGGTGGGGAACAGCTCGCTCATGATCGCCGGCGCGATCGACGTCATCGCCGTGTACAGCCCGAGCCCGACGCAGAACACCACGAGCAGCCCGCCGGCCGACGGTCCGATCAAAGTGGACAGTGGCACGATCACCACCGCGGTCGCCCCGGACCAGACGAGCAGCTGCGGCTTGCGCCCGACCCGGTCCGCCAGCGCCCCCATCGGGTACTGCAGCACGATGAACAACGCCGTGGCGACCGAGAGGGCGAGGAAGACGACGTCCGCGTCGGCGTGCCGGTTCTTCACCGCGAAGGACGTCAGCGCGCTGAAGAACGTGTAGTAGCACAGCGTCGAGAGCATCGAGAAGCCGACGAGCCGGCCGACGGCCTTCGGGTGGTGCGTCAGCGTGGTCAGCAACGGCCGTTCGAGCTTCTGGGCCTTGGTCTTCGTCTGCTCGAACAGCTCGGTCTCGGCGAGGCTTCGCCGCAGCCACAGCCCGACCAGGCCGAACACCCCGCCGAGCAGGAACGGCAGCCGCCAGCCCCACGACGCCAGCTGCGCCTTGTCGAGCGTCCGGGCCAGCACGAACCCGAGCACGGTCGCGATGAGCACGGCCGAACCGGTCGAGATGTAGAAGAACGCCGAGTACCGCCCGCGACGCGCCGGCGGCGCGATCTCACCCAGGTAGGCCGACGCGTTCGACACCTCACCGCCGAGCGACAGCCCCTGCGCGATCCGGGCGAGCAGCAGCAGGATCGGCGCGAGCCAGCCGACCTGCGCGAACGTCGGCAGCAGCCCGATCGCCACCGACCCGCCGGCCATCAGCAGGATGGTGAGGATCATGGCGGGCTTGCGGCCGCGCGTGTCCGCGAAGCGCCCAAGCAGCACTCCGCCGAGCGGGCGGAAGAAGAACGCGAGCGCGTAGGTGGCGAACGTGTTGATCAACGCGAGCGTGTCGTTCCCGGCCGGGAAGAACGCGCCGGCGAAGTAGATGCTGAACGTCGCGTAGATCGTCCAGTCGAACCACTCCAGCGCGTTGCCCGCGCTCGCCGCGAACAGCTTGCGCACCGGCAGCCGGTGCTGGACCTGCACGGTCATGGCAGCCTCCACGTCCCCCGAAGGTGGACGGGACTTTGCCACATTCGTTCGCGGTGCGAAAGATCCTGACTGTCCGTTCTCCTCTCAAGCGGTGCTCGCCAGCGCGAACGGCAGGACCGCCGGCGCCCCGGCCTTCCGCAGCAGGCGCGCGGCCAGCGTCATCGTCCAGCCCGTGTCGATGACGTCGTCCACCAGCAGGACCGGCCCGCCCGCCAGGACCCCGGCGAGGTCGGCCGGCATGCTCATCCGCCGCCACAGGTCGGCCAGCCGCTGCGCGCTGTTCGCCTGCCGCGGCGGCGGCCCCTCGGCGTCGAGCGCGCCGAGGAACTCCAGCTTGCCGATCTCGGCCAGCCGCGTCGCGAGGCTGTAGACGAGCTGCGGCCGCGTTTCCGACGGCACCGCCACCACCGCGACCGGCCGCTCCGACCACTGCCACCCGGCGAGCACCTGGACGCAGGCCTTGAACACCGAGTCCGGCACCTCGGTGTCCTTCGCCTGCGGCCCCACGAGCTCCCGCAGCCGGTTGCCCCAGCCGACGTCGGTCAGCCGCCCGAGCACCTGGCCCGGCTCGGCCTGGTCGTCGGCCGAGATCCGGCCGGACACCGGAACGTCCAAAGAGGACATCCCGGTGGGCCACTGCTTCCGCGGCGCGACCTCGACGCCGGGACGCTGCAGCCGTTCCCGGGTCGCCTCGGCGACGTCGTCCGCCACTGTCGTGTCCCAGTGCTGGCCGGTGCAGTTGTCGCACCGCCCGCACGGCGCCGCCTCGGGGTCGTCGAGCTGGCGGCGCAGGTACTCCATCCGGCAGCCGTCGGTCGCCAGGTACCCGAGCATCGCGTCCTGCTCGCGGTCGCGCGCCTCCGCGACCCGCTTGTAGCGCCCGCGGTCGTACTGCCAGTCCTCACCCGTGCTCGTCCAGCCGCCCTTGACGCGCCGCACCGCGCCGTCGACGTCCAGGACCTTGAGCACCATTTCCAGGCGCGAGCGGGAAAGCTCCACCGACGGCTCGAGCGCGGCCGTCGACAGTGGACGGTCGGCGTAGGAGAGCGTGTTCAGCACCTGGGTCACGCGCAGCTCGTCCGGGAAGGCGAGCGACCCGAAGTACGCCCAGATCGCCTTGTCCTCCTCGCCGGGCAGCAGCACGACCTCGGCGCGCTCGACACCACGCCCGGCGCGCCCGACCTGCTGGTAGTACGCGATCGGCGACGACGGCGCCCCGAGGTGCACGACGAACCCGAGGTCCGGTTTGTCGAACCCCATGCCCAGCGCGGACGTCGCGACCAGCGCCTTGACCCGGTTGCCGAGCAGGTCGTCCTCCGCCGCCTGCCGGTCGGCCGGGTCGGTCTTCCCGGTGTAGGCCGCCACCGGGTACCCGCGGTCCTTCAGCAGCGACGCGACGTCGTGCGCCGCCGCGACGGTGAGGGTGTAGATGATCCCGGACCCGGGCAGCTCGGCCAGGTGCTCGGCGAGCCAGGCCAGCCGCGCCTGCGACGTCGGCAGCCGGCACACCGCCAGCCGCAGGCTTTCCCGGTCGAGCGTGCCGCGCAGGACGAGCGTGTCACCGCCGGTGCCGAGGCCCAGCTGCTCGGCGACGTCGGTGACCACGCGGTCGTTCGCGGTCGCCGTGGTCGCCAGCACCGGCACGCCGTCGGGCAGGTCGCCCAGGAGCGTCCGCAGGCGCCGGTAGTCCGGCCGGAAGTCGTGCCCCCAGTCGGAGATGCAGTGCGCCTCGTCGACCACCAGCAGCCCGGTGCTCGCGGTCAGCTTCGGCAGCACGTTGTCGCGGAAGTCCGGGTTGTTCAGCCGTTCGGGGCTGACCAGCAGCACGTCGACCTCGCCGGCCGCGACCGCCGCCTGGACCTGCTCCCACTCCTGGGCGTTGGCGGAGTTCATCGTCGCCGCGTGGATCCCGGCCTTCGCCGCGGCCGAGATCTGGTTGCGCATCAGCGCGAGCAGCGGCGAGACGATCACCGTCGGCCCGCTGCCCTGTTCGCGCAGCAAGGCCGTCGCCAGGAAGTACACCGCCGACTTGCCCCAGCCGGTGCGCTGCACGACCAACGCGCGGCGCCGCTGCGCGACCAAGGCCTCGATGGCCGTCCATTGGTCTTCGCGCAGCTTCGCCGAATCGCCGGCCAGTGCTCGCAGGAGCGTTTCGGCGCGGTCGCGGAGGGCTGGGGTGGTGCCGGTGGTGTCCACGTCCCCACGTCTACCCCATGGCACCGACAGACCGGGAATCGGCGGCGTCGCGAACGGACCGTTCGTGTCGAATACCGGCCGTAATGTGACCTGAATCACAACGATTGCCCGGTCGGGCGAGGTGTGCGGCAGCACAGGACGTCGGCGCCCGCCGATGTATAGGCTCCTCACTCATGTCACCACGGCGGATCGGGGTCATGGGCGGCACGTTCGACCCCGTGCACCACGGCCACCTCGTCGCAGCGAGCGAGGTCCAGTCCCGGTTCGGGCTCGACGAGGTGATCTTCGTCCCCACCGGGCAGCCGTGGCAGAAGACCGACCGCCAGGTGACCAAGGCCGAGGACCGCTACCTGATGACGGTCATCGCGACCGCGTCCAACCCGGTCTTCTCGGTCAGCCGCGTCGACATCGACCGCGCGGGCCAGACCTACACCGTCGACACCCTGCGCGACCTCCACGCCGAGTACCCCGAAGACCAGCTGTACTTCATCACCGGCGCCGACGCGCTCGAGCAGATCCTGACCTGGCACAAGGCCGACGAGCTGTTCGACTTCGCGCACTTCATCGGCGTCACGCGGCCCGGCTACCGGCTCAACTCGCACCACCTGCCCAGCGGCAAGGTGAGCCTGGTCGAGGTGACCGCGATGGCGATCTCGTCGACCGGCTGCCGCGACCGCGTCGAACGCGGGGAGCCGGTCTGGTACCTCGTCCCCGACGGCGTCGTCCGCTACATCACCAAGAAGGATCTCTATCGGAAGAGCGACTGAAAGGCCGCTGGTCGGTGCGGGTACCCTTCTCGGGCGAACCCGATCTGTGAAGGAGCACCGTGGCAGCCACGTCCGAGGCACGAGAGCTGGCCGTAGCGGCCGCACACGCGGCGGCGGACAAGAAGGCCAGCGACGTCGTCGTGCTGGACGTGTCCGAGCAGCTCGTCATCACCGACGCCTTCGTCATCGCCTCCGCGTCCAACGAGCGCCTGGTCGGCGCGATCGTCGACAACGTCGAGGAGAAGCTGCGGGAGAGCGGGCACAAGCCGGTCCGCCGCGAAGGCGCCCGCGAGGGCCGCTGGGTCCTGCTCGACTACGTCGACGTCGTCGTGCACGTCCAGCACGTCGAGGAGCGCACGTTCTACGGCCTCGAGCGGCTGTGGAAGGACTGCCCGAGGATCGAGGTGGCGGGGCTCGAGGAGCCGGCCGCCGACGAGGACCCGGACGTCCCGTGAGCCCGCGGCGGCTCGTGCTCTGGCGCCACGGCGAGACGGACTACAACGCCGCCGGGCGGATGCAGGGTCACCTCGACTCGGCGCTGACGCCGCGCGGCTGGAACCAGGCCCGGTTCGCCGCGCCCGCGCTGGCCCGGTTCGCGCCGGACCTGGTGATCGCCTCCGACCTGCGTCGCGCCACCGACACGGCCACCGTGCTCACCGACGCGATCGGCGTCCCGCTGCGCATCGACAAGCGGCTGCGCGAGACGCACCTCGGCGAGTGGCAGGGCATGACCGGCGCGGAGGTCGACGAGGCCTACCCCGGCGAGCGCGACCGCTGGCGCAAGGACGCGACCTGGGCGCCGCCGGGCGGGGAGAACCGCCTCGACGTCGCCGACCGCGCGGGCGAAGTGGTCGCCGACCTGCAGCAGGCCAACTCCGACGCCGGCGACACCGTGCTGCTGGCCGCCCACGGCGGCCTGATCACCGCGCTCACCGCGCGGCTGGTGAACCTGCCGGTGGAGATCTGGCCGTCGCTGGGCGGGATCTCGAACTGCCACTGGGTCGAGCTCGGCCTGCGTGACGGCAAGTGGCGGCTGCACGCCTACAACGCGGGGATGCACGGCTAGCCGATGGGGCCGCGCCTGCTCGTGTTCGGCGATTCGCTGAGCTTTCACGGTCCTGAAGGACCCTGCGCCGCCGACGAACCGCGGCTGTGGCCCAACGTGGCCGCCGCGGCGCTGGGCGGCACCGCCGACCTGGTCGCCGGGATCGGCTGGACCGCCCGCGACGCGTGGTGGTCGCTGACCGGCGACCCGCGCGTCTGGGCCGACCTGCACCACGTCGACGCCGTCGTGCTGGCCGTCGGAAGCATGGACACGCTGCCGTCGCCGTTGCCGACCTACCTGCGCACGGGGCTGAAGTACCTGCGGCCGGACCCGGTCCGGCGCGTCGTGCGCAAGGCGTATCTCGCCGCGCAGCCGAAGCTGTCGGTCGCGTTCCGCGGCCGGCCGACCGTGCTGCCGGCCAAGCTCACCGTGCAGTACCTCGACACGGCCGTGGGTGCGCTGCGCGTCCTGCGGCCCGAGCTGCCGATCTTCGGCATGCTGCCGTCGGTGCACCGGGCCGCGGCCTACGGCGGGGTGCACACCGCGCGGCCCGCCGCGGCCGCCGCGCTGGCCGCGTGGGGCGCGCGAGCCGGAATCCCTTTGCTGGACCTCGAAGCCGTCGTGGGGGAGCACGTGCTCAGCGGCGAAGGCAACCCGGACGGCATGCACTGGGGCTGGCAAGGACACGCGGCGGTGGGCGACGCGATGTCCGTGTTGATGGCCCCGGTGCCGGCCCCCGGCCACGTAGGCTGACGGCGTGTCGGTCGCCGTAGTCACGGATTCCACCGCCCACCTGCCGGAGGGCTTCGCCGAACGGCACGCGGTCCGGGTGGTGCCGCTGCACGTCCTGGTCGACGGCGTGGTTTCGCTCGACGGCATCGAGACCGGTCCCGCGGCGGTCGCCGAAGCGATGAAGCAGCGCAAGATCGTCACGACGTCCCGGCCGACGCCGACGGAGTTCGTGAAGGAGTACCGGGCCGCCTTCGCCGACGGCGCCGACTCGATCGTCTCGGTGCACCTTTCGCGCGAGCTCTCGGGCACCTGGGAGGCGGCCGTGCTGGCCGCGCAGGAAGTCGGGCCGGACCGGGTGCGCGTGGTCGACTCGCGCACGACCGCGATGGGCCTCGGGTTCGCCGCCCTGCACGCCGCCGACGCCGCGGGCGCCGGGAAGGACGCGGCCGAGGTCGAAGCCGCCGCGGTCACGGCGGCCGGCTGCTCGTCGACGTTGTTCGTCGTGGAAACCCTGGACCACCTGCGCCGCGGCGGCCGGATCGGGCCGGCGGCGGCGCTGCTCGGCACGGCGCTGGCGGTGAAGCCGGTGCTGCACATGTCCGACGGCCGGATCCTGCCGCTGGAGAAGGTCCGGACCATGAACCGGGCGCTCGCGCGGCTGGTCGAGCTGGCCGCGGCCGCCGCCCAGGACGACGACGTCGAGCTGGCCGTCCACCACCTCGCGTCGCCGGAGCGGGCGGTCGCGCTGGCGAACCGGCTGGAGGAGGCGGTGCCGCGCTCGGCGGGCTGCGTGGTCTCCGAGCTGGGGGCGGTGATCGGGGCGCACACCGGCCCCGGGGTGCTGGGCGTGGTCGTCCAGCGGACGGTCCCGTCTCGTTAACGCCGGTCGGCCCGCGTGACTTCGGCCGCGCTGGGGGCGTTCCCGGGGTCGGTCAGCCACTGCGCGGCCACCCCGACCAGCAGTGAGTAGTAATGGGAGCCGACGACCCGGAGGTCGTCGGGGTCGGCGTCGGCGGGCAGGCCGCCGAACGCGTGAGCCAGCGTCGTGCGGGCCAGCTGCTGGCCCTGGGCGTTGATCTCCCGGATCTGCTCGTCGTGTTGCAGGTAGCTGACGCTCTCGAAGTTGACGAACCACAGCTCCCGGTTCGCCTCGATCGACGCGATGATCCGGCGCCAGCGCTCCTCGGGCCCGACCGGCTCGTCGGGGGCGCCCAGCGCGGAGAACAACAGCTCGCCCCACTCGGTGTTCAGCTCGATCAGCGCCCGCGTGAGCAGCTGGTCCTTCGACCCGAAGTGGTAGTTGATCGACGCCTGGTTGGCGCCCGACGCGGCGACCAGGTCGCGCACCGTCGTGCGCGCGTAGCCGGTCTTCAGGAGGCACTCGCGTGCCGCGGTCAGCAGATTTTCCCGGTGTCCCACGCGTGCTACCGTAGCATGTAAACGTTCGTTTTAAACGAACGACCATCACAGGCGAAGGGGACGTCATGACCACAGCACCCGCGGTCCGCACGCGGCAGCTGCGCTGCCGGTTCGAGGGCGAAGGAGGGCCGGTTGACGCGCTGCGCGGGATCGACCTGGACGTCGCGCGCGGCTCGTTCGTCGCGATCATGGGGCCGTCCGGCTCCGGCAAGACCACACTGCTGCACTGCGCGGCCGGCCTGCGCACCCCGACCGGCGGGACCGCCGAACTGGACGGCCACGACCTGTCCCGGCTGGGTGAGACGCGGCTCGCCGAGATCCGGCGCCGCCGCGTCGGGTTCGTGTTCCAGTCGTTCAACCTGCTGCCGGCGCTGACCGCGGCCGAGAACGTCGAGCTGCCGCTGCGGCTGGACGGGCGCCGGCCCGAACCGCGGCGCACCGCGGACCTGCTGACCCACGTCGGCCTCGGGAACCGCGCACAGCACCGGCCCGGCCAGCTCTCCGGCGGCCAGCAGCAGCGTGTCGCCGTCGCCCGCGCGCTCGTGACCGACCCCGAGGTCGTGTTCGCGGACGAACCGACCGGGGCGCTGGACATCCGCAGCGCGCGGGAGGTGCTCGGGCTGCTGCGGCGGCTCGCCGACCGCGGCCAGACGATCATCATGGTCACCCACGACCCGGTCGCCGCGTCCTTTTCGGACACCGTGCTGTTCCTCGCCGACGGCCTGGTCGTCGACCGGCTGGACCGGCCGAACGCGGCGGCCGTCGCCCACCGGATGGCAACGCTGGTCGAGTCGGCCGAGCGGGCGGCGAACGCGGCGGGGGTGCGCTGACATGGGTTCCCTGGCTCTCCGGCTGGCGCGCCACCACCGCGGCGCGGCGCTGGCCACCGGGCTCGTCGCCGTCGTCGGCATGGCCCTGGTCGTCGCGATGACCGCGTTGCTCGGCACCGGCCTGGCCACCGGCACCGCCGCGGCGGACCGGGCGTTCCTCGTCGAGTTCCCGCTGATCATGGGCGGCTGGGTGGTGGCGATCGTCGTGTTCGCGATGGTCTCCACCATCGGCGTCACGCTGGCGGCCCGGGCCGCCGAAGTCGGCGGCCTCCGGCTCATCGGGGCCACCCCGCGGCAGATGCGGGTCCTGGTTTCGGCCGAAACGCTCGCGATCTCGGCTGTCGCCGCTTTCCCGGGGCTCGGAGCCGGGTACGTCCTCGGATGGCTGCTCCTGCGGGGCGTCCGCGCGACCGGGCTGACGGACCCGGCGACGGTCTACGCGCCCGGGATCGCCCTGCCGGTCGCGGGTGTGGTCGTGGTGCTGGGCGCGGGTGTCCTGGCCGCTTGGATCGGCAGCCGGAAGCCCGCGCGGCGTAGCCCGGTCGCGGTGGCTGAGCCGTTGCCTTCTCGCCGGGCCGGCAACGGCCGGCGGGTGACGGCGATCGTCCTGCTCGTCGCCGGGATCGGGTCGGCGTCGGCGGTCCTGGGGCTGCCGGCCGACAGCATCGCGACGACGGCGATGACCGGCCCCGCCACGGTGCTGACGGCGATCGGGCTCGCGGTGCTCGCGCCGGAGCTGATCGCGGTCGCCAACGCCGTCCTGCGCCTTTTCCGGCCGCGGTCCCGGGGCGCGGGCGCCTACCTGGCCGCGGTCAACCTGGCCGCGGCGCCGGACCGGATGCGGCCGGTGGTCACGTTCCTGACCCTGCTCGTCGGCGTTTCGGCGGGCACGCTGGCCATGCAGGGGATCGAGAACCGGCACGTCGCGGCGGACAGCACGGCGCGCGTCCTGGCGTCGATCAACTACCTCGTGGTCGTCCTCATCGGGCTGTTCATGGCCATCGCGCTGACGAACAACCTGGTCGCGGCGATCGGCCGCCGTCACGACGAGTTCGCCGTCCTGGCGCTGCTCGGTTCGACCGGCCGGCAGGCGAAAGGCATGCTGCTGCGCGAAACGACGGCCGCGGCGGTGACGGCGATCGTGGCCGCCTCCGCCGGCGCGATGGTCTGCGTGGTGCCGTTCGCCGTCGTCAAGACGGGCGGCCTGGCTCTTGATGCCGGGCCGTTCCTGCTCAGCGCGGTCTTCGGGGCGGTGGTGGCGCTGGCGGTGACGTCGGTGGCCGGGGGCCGCGTCATCCGGCGGGCCACCGTGCCGGCAGCGGGGTGAAACCTTCCAGCATGCCATCCGGGTACGACGGAAACGGCCGGTCCCGGGCCGGGCGGAGCTGATCCATCCACAACACCCCGGTTGTCCACAGAACGCGGCGGCACCCCTGTCGGACGCCTCCCCGCGGGCCCTAACGTCGATCGTGTGTTCGAGCAGCCCGCCCGGGATCCGGGCCCACCCCTCAACGACCGGCTCGCCTGGCTGGCCGACCAGCTCACGCCCGACGCGAGCACGGTCGGGCCGGGCGGCCGGCTGGTCCGGCGCTGGCTGCCGGGCGGCCCCACCGGCGCCGGCCGCCGCCGGTGGGCGTTCGCCGGCGTCCTCGCGGCGGTCGTGCTGATCATCCTCGGCTCGGTGGCCCTCCTCGGCGGCCGCCCGGCACCCGAGCCGGCGCCCGCACTGCCGTCGGCAAAACCGGCGGCCGAGGCGCCGGCCCGGGCCGCACCCCAGGCCGGCCTCGTGGTCAGCGTGATCGGCCGCGTCCGCTCACCGGGGTTGGTCACGGTGCCCCAGGGATCCCGGGTCGCGGACGTCCTCCGAGCAGCGGGCGGCGCCGACCCGGGAGCGGACCTCCACGCGCTGAACCTCGCCCGCCGGGTGACCGACGGCGAACAGCTGGCCGTCGGGATCCCGGCTCCCGCGGCACCCTTGGCGGCCCCCGACGACCCGGCTGGCGCGAAGGTCGACCTCAACGCGGCGACGGCGGACCAGCTCGACACCCTGCCCGGCGTCGGCGAGGTGATGGCCAAGCGCATAGTCCAATGGCGCACCGACCACGGCGGCTTCACGAAGGTGGAGCAGTTGCGTGACGTCGATGGCATCGGCGAAAGCAAGTTCGCCAAGTTGCGGGAGCAGGTGACGGTCGGATGACCGCCGTCCCCGCCCGGCTTGTCCCCGCGGCATCGGCACGATCGCTTGGTGGCTGGTGGTCATCGGTCGCCGCCCGGATGACTGCCGTTCCACACTTGCAGTCCGTTTGGGCGGCGTTGGTGCTCCGGCTTGTGCCAGCCGGCCGGATGGTCTCCTGCAGCCGCTCGAACCGCACACCCGCCGGCGGGCCCAACGGCTCCCCGTCGCGGTGCCCGACGCCGATCCCGAACGGCGCCGAGCAGCAGTCATTGCAACGGCGACCGTCGGCCACCGGCTGCCAAGCAACCCGGCCAACACCGCTCTCTCCTGCGGGCGGGCGGGACTCGTGGTTGCTTCGGGCTGCGCTGGTGTACCGGCCTAGCGCGCTCTTCGGGTTCCTCGTCGGTTCGCGGGCGGTGGCTCCCACCCCGGCGACTGCCACCTTGCAGGGCTCGCGGCTGCTCTCAGCGGCCCTGGCCGGGTCACTTGGTGGCTGGTGGTCGGCGGCTGCCGTCGCGGTGACTGCCGCTCCACACGACTTGCGGTTGGTTCAGGCGGCGAAGATGTGCTTGCCTGACGCGCTTTTCGGGTTCCTCGTCGATTCACGGTCGGCGGCTACCCCGGTGACCGCCGCCTGGCAGGGCCCGCAGCGGGTCCCGGCGTGGCTTGGCGTGTTGGTCGGGCTCCTCGTCCGCGCGCGGACGCAGGTGACTGTCGCCTGGCAAGGCTTGCCGGTGGCCCGGGCGCTGGCCCGGCTCGGCGCACCAGCCAGCCTGCTCGTCGGCCCGCGGTCGACAACAGCCGCCAGCCTACTAAGACAGGAGCCGGTCGGATGACCACCGTCCCCGCAACCGACACCCGCCAAGACATGCGGCTGGTCCCGGCAGCCCTCCTGTGCTGGCTCGCGGCACTGTCCGGCCTCCTCCTCGGCTGGTGGACGGCACTCGCCGCCGGGCTCGCCTCGGCGCTCATCGCCGGCCTGGTGCTCTACCGCGCCCGCGGCCGTCCCCGCGCACTTGGCACAGCCGCGGCCGTACTCGTACTGGGCCTCGTCACAGCCGGCCCGGTCGCCTGGCAAATCCGCGACGCCCAACACGACCAACTCCGCGCGGCAGCGGCAAACGGCCTACCGGCCACCCTCCGAGTCATCGTCGCCGAACGGCCGAAGCCGGTGCGGAGCGCGGGATACGCCGACACCCAAGCCGGTGCCCGATCGGTGGTGCTCACCGCCGACGTGCGCACCGCATCAGTCGACGGCCGCCCGGTCGACTCCTCCGGGCAGGTTCTCCTCCTCGCACCGGTCGCGCAGTGGGCGACTTTGCTACCAGGCCAGGAAGTGGCCGTCTCGGGGCTGCTGATGCCGCCGCGTGGTTCGGACCTGACCGTCGCCGTGTTGTCCGTGCGCGGCCCGCCCACGGAACCCGGCCCCGCGCCGTGGTGGCAGCGGGCGGCGGCCGATCTGCGCGCGGGTCTCCACGACCTGTGCCAGAGCCTGCCGGACGAGCCCGCCGGGTTGCTGCCGGGCCTGGTCCTCGGCGACACGAGCGGCCTGTCGCCGCGGGTCGAGCAGGAGTTCGTCACCGCCGGCCTCGCCCACCTGACCGCGGTCAGTGGCGGGAACCTCGCCGTGGCCTGCGGCGCGGTCCTGCTCCTCCTGCGCCTGGTCCGGCTCGGGCCCCGGCTGTCGGCGGTGGCGGCCGGGGCGTGCCTGGCCGGGTTCCTCGTCCTGGTCGGCCCGGAACCGAGCGTGCTGCGGGCCGGCGTCATGGCGGCGGTCGCGTTGCTGGCTCTGGCGCTGGGACGGCGTGGTTCGGCGCTGCCCGCGTTGGCGTTCGCGGTCTGCGTGCTGGTGGTGGCGGATCCGGCGATGGCCACGGACTTCGGGTTCGCGCTGTCGGTGTTCGCCACCGCCGGGCTCGTGCTGCTCGCGCCTCGCTGGGCGGCCGCGCTCGTCCGCCGCGGCGTTCCGCCGGGGTTCGCCGAAGGGCTGGCGATCCCGCTGGCGGCGTTTCTCGTGACCGCACCGGTGATCGCGGGCATGGCGGGCTCGGTGAGCCTGGTTTCGGTGCTGACCAACGTCCTCGCGGCGCCGGTCGTGGCCCCGGCGACCGTGCTCGGCGTGCTGGCGACGGTCACCGGGCCCTGGTGGCCGGGCGCGGGGAAGGTCCTGGTGCACCTGGCCGATCCGGAGGCACGCTGGCTGATCACGGTGGCGCGGCACGGCGCACGAGCCCCGGGCGCGACAGTCGCGTGGCCCGGCGGCTGGGCCGGCGGCCTGCTCGCCGCCGGTGTGCTCCTCGTGCTGGTGCTGGCCGCTCGTCACCGGCGGGTCCGGCTGCTCATGGCCGTGCTGGTCGTCGGCGCGCTGCTGGTGCTCGTGCCGGTCCGGGTGATCGCGCCGGCGTGGCCACCGCGCAACTGGGCGATGGTCGAATGCGACGTCGGGCAGGGTGACGCGGTCGTCCTGGCGACCGCCGAGCCCGGACGGGCGATCGTCATCGACACCGGACCCGAGCCGGGACCGGTCGACGAGTGCCTGCACCGGCTCGCCGTCGACCGGATCCCGTTGGTGGTGCTGAGCCACCTGCACGCCGACCACATCGGCGGGCTCGCGTCGGTCTTCGACGGCCGGGCGGTCGGCGGCATCGCCGTCGGGCCGGGGCGCGCGCCGGAGTGGGCGTGGCGGCAGGTCGCCGCGGAGGCGGCCCGCCAGGCCGTGCCCCTGGTCGAGCTGAACCCGGGGGAGCGGCTGGACTGGCCCGGGCTCTCACTCGACGTGCTCGGCCCGCGCTACGTCCCTGCCCGTGCAGCCGGGCAGGACGGCACCACCATCAACAACAGCTCGGTGGTCCTCCGGGCGCAAACGGCAGCCGGCCGGATGCTCCTGACCGGCGACGTCGAACTGGCCGCGCAGGCGGACCTCCTAGCCGACGTCACAGACTTGAAAGCGGAGGTGCTGAAGGTCCCACACCACGGCTCGCGGTACTCGCTGCCGTCGTTCCTCGCCGCGGTGGCGCCGCGGGTGGCGTTGGTCAGCGTGGGCGCGGGCAACACCTACGGACATCCCAGCAAGTCCACAATGGACACTCTGGTGGCGTTGGGCGCACGGGTGACCCGGACGGACCAGGACGGAGACACCGCCGTCGTAGGCGAACCGGCGGGCCCGGCGATCTCACGCCGGGGCGAGCCCCGCGGCCCACCGCGCCGATGAGCCGGGGTGAGCCCCGCGGCCCGCCCCGGCGCACCGCCGGGGCGAAGATCAGTACCCGAGCGCCTTGTTCACCGCGGCGGCCGACGGCGGCAGGACCGCCTTGGGGCCCACGTGGTTCTCGATCGCGTCGAGGGTCTTGAGGCCGTCGCCGGTGATGAGGAGCACCGTCTCGGCGTCCGGGTCCAGCTTGCCCGTCTCGACCAGCTTCTTCGCCGTGGCGACGGTGACCCCGCCGGCCGTCTCGGTGAAGATGCCCTCGGTACGGGCCAGCAGGCGGATGCCTTCGACGACCTCTTCGTCGGAGACGTCCTCGATCGCGCCGCCGGTGCGGTTGACGATGTCGAGCACGTACGGGCCGTCGGCCGGGTTGCCGATCGCCAGCGAACGGGCGATCGTGTCCGGCTTCACCGGCTGGACGACGTCGTGGCCGCCGCGGAACGCGGCCGACACCGGCGAGCAGCCCGTGGCCTGGGCGCCGAACACCTTGTACGGGCTGGCGTCCACGAGACCGAGCTGACCCAGCTCGCGGAAACCCTTGTCCACCTTGGTGAGCTGAGAACCGGAGGCGATCGGCACGACGATCTGCGGCGGGATGCGCCAGCCCAGCTGCTCGGCGACCTCGAAGGCCAGCGTCTTCGAGCCTTCCGAGTAGTACGGCCGGACGTTCACGTTCACGAACGCCCACTTCGGGTGCTCACCGGCGAGCTCGGTGGCGAGGCGGTTGACGTCGTCGTAGTTGCCGTCGATGGCGATGAGGTCGCCGTCGTAGACCGCGGTGGTGAGGATCTTGGCGCGCTCGAGGGACTTCGGGATCAGCACGACCGACCGCCAGCCGGCGCGGGCGGCCGCGGCGGCCGTCGCGTTGGCCAGGTTGCCGGTCGAGGGACACGCGAGCACCTCGAACCCGAACTCGCGGGCCGCGGCCAGCGCGACGGCGACCACGCGGTCCTTGAAGGAGTGCGTCGGGTTGCCGGTGTCGTCCTTGACCCACACACGCTTGAGGCCGAGCTCCTTGGCGAGGCGGTCGGCGCGCACCAAGCGGGTCGCGCCGGGCTCGGTGTTCGGGATTTCTTCGATGTTCGACGGAACCGGGAGGAGCTTCTTGTAGCGCCAGATGTTCTTGGGGCCGGCCTCGATGTCTTCGCGGCGGACGCGGCCGAAGTCGTAGGCGACCTCGAGCGGCGAGAAGTCTTCGGCGGAGACGAACTCGGGGGCGAGCGGCTGCCGGTGGCCCTCTTCCTTCGACACCAGTTCGACGGCCGGTCCGAGATCCGGGGTCTTGGTGGTGGAGGTCGTGCCGAGGGTTGCGGTCATCGCGAGGTTCCTTTCCTCATCTGCCCCGCCGAAGCGGGCCGGAATTGGCACCGTGGTCGTCAGCTACCCCGCGATCGCGGGATGACGGGCTGTACGCCGGTTGCCGGGGCTTCGTCGGGCCGTTCCCTCTGCCCCTCTGGATGAGCGGTATTCGGTTGTCGGGGCGCGCCACAAACGCGCCGCCTCGAGGACACCGTACGACATGGCGTTCGGACCGTGCCATGGTGGCGGCTCCACATCACCGGAGCGGGCGCACGTTCGGAGAAGTGAGAGGATCCTCCGGTGACCGCGCAAGCCACCGCCCCGCCCCCGCTTCACCTGGTCCTGGGTGAGGAAGAACTGCTGATCGAGCGCGCCGTCCGCGAGACGCTGGCCGCGGCCCGCACGATCGACGCGACGGCCGAGCTGACCCGCGTCCGGGTGTCCGATCTCACAGCCCCTGAGCTGGCCGAACTCGTCAGCCCCTCGCTGTTCAGCGAAGGCCGCGTGATCGTCCTGGAGTCGGCGCAGGACATCTCGCAGGAGCTGGCCGACGCCGTGGCGTCCTACCTGAAGGACCCGGCGGAGGGGGTCGTGCTGGTCGTCGTGCACACCGGCGGTGGCCGCAGCAAGGCCGGCAAGACGCTCCCGGCCGTGCTGAAGAAGGCCGGCGCCGAAGTCACGGAGTGCCCGAAGATGACGAAGCCCGCTGAGCGGGAGCAGTTCGTGCGGCACGAGGTGCGCCGGGTGGGCGGCAAGATCGACCCCGCCGGCGTCGCCGCGCTCATCGACGCCGTGGGCTCCGACCTGCGGGAACTCTCCTCTGCGGCGACGCAGCTGGTCGCGGACACCGGCGGCGCGGTCGACGCCGAAGCGGTCCGGCGCTACCACCGCGGCCGGGCCGACGTGACCGGGTTCGCGGTCGCGGAGCGGGCGGTCAGCGGTGACCGCGCCGCCGCACTCGAGTCGTTGCGCTGGGCGATGCAGCTCGGGGTTCCGCACGTCCTGGTCGCCGACGCGCTGGCCGACGCCGTCCGCACGATCGCCCGCGTCTCCGGCGCGGGCCGCGGTAACCCCAACCAGCTGGCCGGCGAGCTGGGCATGCCGCCGTGGAAGATCCGCAAGGCGCAGGGCCAGTCCCGGGGCTGGAACCAGGACGGGCTGGCCACGGCGATGCGGGTGGTCGCGCGGCTCAACGCCGAGGTCAAGGGCGTGGCGGCGGACCCGGGTTACGCGCTGGAACGAGCCGTGCTGGAGGTGGCGGCCGCCAAGGGCGACCGCTGACATGAAGAAAGCCCCGGCCGAGGCCGGGGCTTCTCCAGAAACAGCTTGCTCAGAGCGCGTTGACGCGCTTCGCGAGCGCCGACTTCTTGTTGGCGGCCTGGTTGGCGTGGATGACGCCCTTCGAGACGGCCTTGTCCAGCTTCTGGGCGGCGTCGCGCTGCAGCTCGGCAGCCTTGGCCTTGTCGCCGGCGTCGGCGGCTTCGCGGACCTTGCGGATCGCGGTCTTCACCGAGGACCGGATCGCCTGGTTGCGCTGACGCGCCTTCTCGTTCGTCGTGATGCGCTTGATCTGCGACTTGATGTTGGCCATAGGGCAACTCCTGTTTCACTCGGTGAGATTCGCCGCCGCGCTGAAGTGGCCCTGCTCGAAAGCAGGTTTCCTCCATGACGGAATGCCGCACGGGCAGCGAGCGATAACTCTAACAGCCCGGCTCCCGGCCTCGTCCGCCGGGACCTGCGCGCAACCGATCATGGGGAGTACGGTGGAGGGCGGTCAGTGCCTAGGGTTCCGTCGCCGGTCCGCACACGCCGCACCACACAACCAGGACCGGCGGGTCTGGTCCGAGCGGCACCATCGGCGGGCCCGGACGGCCGGTCGTTCATCTGACGGGGCAAAAGCCTGGAGGACCCGGTTTTCGCGCGCGCGAAAACCCGAAAGGGTCCCATGAACGCCACCGCCCTGTCCTTCGTCCTCGTCGCCGCGGTCGTGCATGCGGCGTGGAACCTGGCCGCCAAGCGGATCTCCTCCGGCGGCACGCAGTTCGTCTGGCTCTACTACACGGCTTCCGCAGTCTTCCTTCTGCCGGTGACGGTCGTGCTGCTGGTCGTGGAAACGGACCGTCCACAGTGGAGCTGGCTGCTCGCCGCCGTCGTGACGGCGGTGCTGCACATCGCCTACGGGATCGTCCTGCAGCGCGGGTACCGCGTCGGCGACCTCTCCGTCGTCTACCCGGTCGCGCGCGGCACCGGGCCGCTGCTGTCGGTGCTGGCCGCCGTCCTGGTGCTCGGCGAGCGGCCGGGCTGGCTCGGTCTGCTCGGCGCGTTCCTCGTGATCACCGGGGTGCTGGTGATCAGCACCGGCCGCAAGGCGGGCGACCCGCAAGCGGTCAAGGCCGGGATCTTCTACGGCCTGCTGACCGGCGCCGTCATCGCCGGCTACACGCTCTGGGACGCACACGCGGTGACCGGCCTCAGCGTGCCGCCGATCGTCTACTTCGGCCTCGGGTCGGTCCTGCAGAGCGTGCTGCTCGTGCCCGGTGCGCTGGCCGACCGCGGGGAGGTGCGCCGGATCTGGAGCGAGCAGCGTCGTGAGGTGCTGGTCGTCGCGGTGCTGTCGCCGATCGCGTACGTCCTGGTGCTGTTCGCGCTCACCATGGCGCCGGTCAGCCTGGTCGCGCCCGCCCGGGAGGTGAGCATCGTGCTCGGCGGCCTCGCCGCGTGGCTGGTGCTGGGCGAACGCGACGCCGTGCGGCGGCTCGCCGGCTCCGTGATCGTGCTGTCGGGGATCGCCGCGATTGCGGTCGCCTGAGCGCGTCCGGTAGGGATGGTCTGATGGAAGTCCTGAAGAGCAGGCTGTTGATCCGCCCGCGTGACGTCGCCGCGACCACCGGGTTCTACCGCGACACCCTCGGCCTGGCCGTGGAGCGCGAGTTCCCCGGCGGCACCGTCTTCTTCCTCGGCCACGGCTCCCTGGAGGTCTCCGGCGAGGGGACGGCGGGCGCGTCGCCCGACCTGGTGCTCTGGGTGCAGGTCCGGGACCTGGCGGGCACCCTGGCCGAGCTCAAGGGGAAAGGCCTGGAGCCGGTGCGCGACGCCCAGCGCGAGCCCTGGGGCCTGGACGAGGCCTGGATCGCCGACCCGGACGGCACGCGGATCGTGCTGGTCGAGGTGCCCGAGGGCCACCCGATCCGCACCGACACCCGCTAGGCGGGCTTGACGGCGCGCAGCTGCGCGGCCAGCGCGGTGAAGCCGGGCGGTTCCCAGGTCCACGTCTGCAGGTCGGCGAAGCCCGCGGCGGCGGCCTCGTCGGCTAGCACGTGCCTGCTCACGGGCAGCCACTTCTCGTGCGCGGACAGCAGCAGCCGCCCGCCGGGCCGCAGCACCCGGAACAGCTCGGCGAACCCCGCGGCGCGGTCGTCCCAGAGCATGACGTTGTTCACGGTCAGCACGACGTCGACGGACTCGCCGGGCTCACCGGTGTGCGCGGCCGACCCTTCCCGCAGCTCGGCGCGGTCGCCGCAGCGCTCGTGGCAGAGCGCCAGCATCTCGGGCGAGGGGTCGACGCCGACGACGCGCCCGGCCAGCCGCGACGCGGCTTCCAGGCCGACGCCGGGGCCTGGCCCGACGACCAGGACGGTCTCGTCCGGCTCGAGCTTGGCCAGGTTGACGACGCGGTGTTCGGTGGCGGCGTTCCCCCGGGCCATCAGCAGGCCGCCGAGGCGGCCGAGCGCGCCGGAGGGGTGACCGAACGTCCGGTCGAGGACACGGGCGAAGCCGCTGGTCTCCGGCTGGGGAGGGGGTGCCGGCTGGTGCGAAGTGCTCATACTTCGAGGGCACCACGGATCACAAAAGCCCGCATCGGGGATGACCCCCACCCGCACCCGGAGGGCCATGGGACCATAGAGGTGGCCATCCCCGACTTTCCGAGGACTCATTCGAGTGACGACGTTCGCCGACACGACCTTCACGCCTCCGGAGCTCATCCGGAACTTCTGCATCATCGCGCACATCGACCACGGCAAGTCCACCCTGGCCGACCGCATGCTGCAGCTCACCGGCGTCGTGGAAGAGCGGGCCATGCGCGCGCAGTACCTCGACCGGATGGACATCGAGCGGGAGCGCGGGATCACGATCAAGGCCCAGAACGTCCGGCTCCCGTGGCAGGTCGACGGGCAGGACCACGTCCTGCACATGATCGACACCCCCGGCCACGTCGACTTCACCTACGAGGTCTCTCGGGCGCTGGAGGCGTGCGAAGGCGCCGTCCTGCTGGTCGACGCCGCGCAGGGGATCGAGGCCCAGACGCTGGCCAACCTCTACCTCGCGCTGGAGAACAACCTCCAGATCATCCCGGTGCTCAACAAGATCGACCTGCCCTCGGCCGACCCCGACAAGTACGCGGGTGAGCTGGCCCACATCATCGGCTGCGAGCCCGACGACGTCCTGCGGGTCTCGGCCAAGACCGGTATGGGGGTCGGCGCGCTGCTCGACGAGGTCGTCAAGCAGGTCCCGGCGCCGCAGGGCGACGCGGACGCGCCGGCCCGGGCGATGATCTTCGACTCGGTGTACGACACCTACCGCGGCGTCGTCACCTACATCCGCGTCGTCGACGGCAAGATCACGCCGCGCGAGAAGATCAAGATGATGTCGACCGGCGCGACGCACGAGCTGCTCGAGGTCGGGATCATCTCGCCGGAGCCCAAGCCCAGCAAGGGGCTCGGCGTCGGCGAGGTGGGCTACCTGATCACCGGCGTGAAGGACGTCCGCCAGTCCAAGGTCGGCGACACCGTGACGTCCGAACGCCACGGCGCCAAGGAGGCGCTGGCCGGCTACCGCGAGCCGAAGCCGATGGTCTACTCCGGACTGTATCCGGTGGACGGTTCCGACTACCCGGAGCTGCGCGAGGCGCTCGACAAGCTCCAGCTGAACGATGCCGCGCTCGACTACGAGCCGGAGACGTCGGTGGCGCTGGGCTTCGGCTTCCGCTGCGGCTTCCTCGGCCTGCTGCACCTGGAGATCACGCGCGACCGGCTCGAGCGCGAGTTCGGCCTCGACCTGATTTCGACGGCGCCGAACGTGGTTTACCGCGTGGTGCTGGAGGATCGCAGCGAGGTGGTCGTGACCAACCCGTCGGACTGGCCGAGCGGGCTGAAGATCTCCGAGGTGCACGAACCGGTTTCGAAGGTCAGCATCCTCGCGCCGTCGGAGTTCGTCGGCACGATCATGGAGCTTTGTCAGACCAAGCGCGGGACGCTGCTCGGCATGGACTACCTGTCCGAGGACCGGGTCGAGCTGCGGTACAACCTGCCGCTGGCGGAAATCATCTTCGACTTCTTCGACACGCTGAAGTCGCGTACGCGCGGCTACGCGTCGCTCGACTACGAAGAGGCCGGCGAGCAGGTCGCCGAGCTGGTGAAGGTCGACATCCTGCTGCAGGGCGAAACCGTCGACGCGTTTTCCGCGATCGTGCACAAGGACGCGGCCTACGGCTACGGCAACCGAATGGCGACGCGGCTGCGCGAGCTCATTCCGCGCCAGCAGTTCGAGGTGCCGATCCAGGCGGCCATCGGCTCCCGGATCATCGCCCGCGAAACGATTCGCGCGATCCGCAAGGACGTCCTGGCCAAGTGTTACGGCGGTGACATCTCGCGAAAGCGGAAGCTGCTGGAGAAGCAGAAGGAAGGCAAGAAGCGGATGAAGACCGTGGGCCGGGTCGAGGTCCCGCAGGAGGCCTTCGTCGCCGCTCTGTCCACTGAGGACTCGGGTAAGGGCAAGAAGTAACTGTTCTCCTGATGTGACAGTGGCGCCCATATTCACTCCGACTAGTGAATATGGGCGCCGAACCCGTGTTCGACGCGGTTTCTGTCGGTGCTGTCTGGTGTGCTCTGGTGCGAAGAGCGAAAGGAGAGCACCATGACGGTCATGGCGGACATCGAGCATCCCGGCGATTCGGGCCCCCTGACGGTGCACGACCTCGGGGGGATGCCGTATGACAGCCGACGTTACGAGCTCATCGACGGGGTGCTCCTGGTGACCCCTGCGCCGGGAAGACGACACCAGACGATCGCGGTATGGCTCTGGAGAGCGCTCGTCGATTCCTGCCCGCCCGAGTTCGACGTAGTCGTCGCGCCGTTCGCGGTGCATCACGGTGACAAGATCGAGCTACAGCCGGACGTCCTGGTCGGCCGGGACGAAGACTTCACCGACAAGGATCTCCCGGTGCCACCGGTGCTGGCGGTCGAGGTGCTCTCACCCAGCACGGCGATCCACGACCTCAACACCAAGAGGGTGGTCTACGAGCGGCTCGGGACGGGCAGCTACTGGGTGATCGACCCGGCGGAGCCGGCGTTGACGGTGTTCGAGCTGGACGAGGACGGCTGCTACCAGCAGGTGGCCAAGGCGGCGGGCGACGAGGCGGTCGAGCTCGAGCGGCCGTTCCCGGTGCGGATCGTGCCGCGGGAGCTGCTGGGCCGGCTCGCCTGAGGCAGGCGGGCCGCGCACGAGGACAGGCTGGCCGCGCCGGCTGGGAGGCGCTGGCCATGCCGGCGAAGCTGCCCGGCGTGCCTGAGGCCTGCGGGCCGAGCACCAGGACAGGCTGGCCGCGCTGGCCGGACCCGGCCGGGAGGCGCTGGCCATGCTGGCGAGGCTGCCCGGCGGGCCGCAGGCCGCGCTGCCTGTGCGGCCGGGAGCGTTGGCGGATCGCGGCGCTGGAGGACCGGGTCATCGACTCTGCCCGGCGGCCCTGTTTCGCCGCCGACGGAGTGAGCGCGCAGTTCGTTTGCCGCGCCGTCGAATGCGGCGCAGCTGCGGAGCCCCGTCAGTGGTGGCGGATGCGTGGTGCGCCGCGGAGCTGGGAGTGCAGCTGTCGGTGCCGCAGCTCCTTCCGGAGCCGCTCGATCACCGCCGTGAACAGCGCCGGGTCGAGGATCGCCGTCTGCTCGAACTGGCGCCTTCCCGCCGGGGCCGGGTGCAGCTTGCCGCGCGGGGCGTAGCACTGCACCGAGCTCTCCACTCCTTCACCGGTGACCAGGTCCAGCCAAATGGCGTCGCGCAGGTGGCCGTCGCCGAAGCGGGCTGAGCGGCGCACCGTCACGTCGGCGATCTGGGACCACGGGACCACCCGGGTGCTGAGCGTCCCCGCGGGCAGGCGGATGCCCTCCTCGCCGAGCGTGAGGTCGCGGAGGCCGTCGAGGCCGCGCTTGAGCATGCGAGCACGGGAGGCGCGGAACACGACCACCGCGACGAGCACGGTGGCCGCGTAGGCGCCGCCGATCAGCCACGGGGACAGGCCGCGCACCAGCCCCAAGGCGAGCGCTCCGCCGAAACCGGCGTCGGCGACCGCGAGCACGCCGATCAGGACCTTGACCGGCGTGGTGACGCGGGACGGGGACTCGGGCAACGGGACGACTCCTGGGGCCGGGCGGGTCAGGGGTTGCCGATTATCCGGTCCGCCCGCACGAACACCGCAACCCGGCGCTCCGCGGCCATCACACGGTCGTACTCGTCCCAGTCGTCGTGCGTGCCGGTGGCGGCGATGAAGACGTCGCGCAGCAGCTTCGGCAGGCCCGCGGCGTCGAAGGCGGGGTCGGGGTCGTCCGGTCCGATGAGGTGGGTGGCGCCCGTGACGGAGACCCAGTTCCAGCCCCGCCGGAAGGTCAGCGTGGCGTGCCCGGCCCGGCGCAGCAGCAGAAGCTTGTGCGCCTGCCCGACGGCGACGTAGGCGACACCCGGGACACCGGTCACCGGGTCGTCGAAGACGCCCGCGTTGACCACGGAGGAGTGCACCGTGCCGTCGGCGCGCGTCGTGGCGACGGTGGCGAGGCCGTGCTCCTGCAGCGACAGCGTCCGAACCTGCTCGAGATCAACGCTCATGCCTCAACTTAACCTGCCCGCCCGGCGCGATGTTCCGGTTTCACCGGGTGAAGTGCGGTGCTAACCGTCCGCACAGCCCGGCGGGATCGCCGTGCGGAGCGCCGGGCCAGTCGACGTCGGTCCAGCCGCGCTCCTCGGGCGTGCCCCGGTGCCGGACGAACAGGTGCTGGTGGAAGTGAACCCCGGCCACCGATCTCCCGGCGACGAAGGTGTGCACGGACAGCGGATCGAGCTCGGTCCGCAGCGCCCGCGCGCCCACACACGCCGCCCGCGCGACGTCCAGCGCCTCGGGCTCGGTGAGCTCGTCCAGCCCCGCGACGTGCCGCCGGGGCTCGACGAAGAGATAGCCCAGGAAGGTGCCGGGCTGATGGGTCACGACCAGGAGTTCGTCAGCCCAGACGACGGGGCTCACCAGCGGCCCGGCCCCCCGGTGCTTGGCACAGATCGGGCACGGCTCCGGCATGGCCGCAGACTAGCGACGCACACCGGAGCCGCACCAGGTTCACTGGCCCGGGTGGTTCGGACCTGCGGTCAGGGCGCGAGCAGGCCGCTGGTCACGACCTGGAACGGGACCCAGTTCGTGCCCGGCCCGGTCTGCCAGGTGTTGTAGAGCCGGCCGTCGGCGCCGCGCGCGAAAGCCACCAGCCCGCCGGTCGAGGCGGTTTCGACGTCGGGGACGCCGGAGGGGGTCAGGCCACCGCCGCCGATGGTGGTCCAGGGCTGCCAGGCGCTGCCCGGCGCCGTCTGCCAGGTTGTGAGCAGTACGCCATTGGTGTTGATCGCGAACGCGGAGAACCGGCCATCGGGTTCCCGGTGGATCGCGGGAGAACCGGCGAGGCCACCGCCACCGACGACGGGCTGCAGCGGAACCCACGTCGAGCCGGGGGACGGTTGCCAGGTGTTGTAGAGGAGTCCGTCGGTGCCTCGGGCGAAGAGGACCAGGCCGCCGGTCGATGCGACATCCACCACGGCCCGGCCGGACAAGGGCGTGCCGCCGGCGATGACCGTCCACGGCTGCCAGGCGCTGCCGGGCGCCGATTGCCAGGTGCTGAGGAGAACGCCGTTGGAGTTGATGGCGTAGGCGGAGAGTCTTCCGTCCGCTTCGCGGTGGATCGCCGGCGTGCCGGTGAGACTGCCGCCCGGGGTGACTGCCTGCAGGGGAACCCAAGTCGACCCGGCCGACGGCTGCCACGTGGTGTAGAGGCTGCCGTCGACCCCTCTGACGAACACCACGAGCCCACCGGTCGACGCTCGCTCGACCACGGGAACGCCGGTGACACCACCGCCGCCGATCACGGTCCAGGGCTGCCACGCACTTCCGGGAGCTGTCTGCCACGTCGTCAAGAGAGTCCCGGAGGTGTTGACCGCGTAGGCCGAGAAGCTTCCGTCGGACTCCCGGTGGATGGCCGGCGGCGCAGCGAGTCCGCCCCCGGACGTGACGAGCTGGAACGGTGTCCACGCCGATCCGGGGCCGGTTTGCCAGGCGTTGTAGAGCTGCTGGTCGGTGCCCCGGCCGAACACGACCAGTCCGCCGGTCGTGGCCTGCGCGGCCGGCTGCATCGACTCCTGCGCGGGTGTGGCGGGCGGCGGTGCGGCGATGTCCTTGAAGTGGATGTAGCCGCTGACGGAGTTCGCCGCGATGGTCCGCTCGCTGTACACCCCGGTCAGGGAATGGTTGTACTCCTCGATAGTCACCGTTCCGCCGGAGCCGACCGCCTCGACCCAGGCGACGTGACCGCCGGCCCACCAGGCCACGGATCCGACGGCCGGAGTGGAGTTGACGGCGTAGCCGCGGGCCTGGGCGTCCGTCCCCCAGCCGGAAGCGTTGTCGTGGAACGGGATCTCGAACCCGTTGCGCGCGTGCAAGCGCCACGCCACGAAGCTCGTGCATTCCCGGTTGTACATGCCCCAGGAGTCGAACACCGAGTCCATCGCCGCAGCGCGCCACGCGGCCGGGTAGTCGTCGGTTCCCGCCTCCGCGGCCGGGCCGATCAGCAGTGCGGTCACCGCCAGGACCACTGCCGCCGAAGCTCGTGCGAGCCGCCGCCGTGACGTCGAGGAACGGGGGACGAAGGGTCTGGCCATCGTGCACCTGCTTTCAGCGCCTTGTATCCCGACGCCACCGGGGAACCGGGACTGCGCACGATGAGTCGTTCTTCGCTTTCCTCGCGCACGGGAACGGGGAAATTTCCACCGTTCGGCTCAGCAGCGTCGGTTTTGAGGTGCGCCGGTGCGGCCGAAAGACTGATTTGAGGGCTGGGCCCGCCTCCGCGAGACGGGCCCAGCGATGCTCAACAGGCGCCGTTGTCGGTCCACACTCCCCACTGGCCCGTTGTTCCCGGCTCCTCACCCTGGGTCCACCACTTCGCCGTCCACTTGTGGCCGTTGTGGGACACCACGTTCCCGCCCGTGTACACCTGCGACGCCGTCCAGGCTGCGTCCGTGCATGTGCCCGGGTTGGTCGTGCCGCCCGTGTCCCACGTGACCTGGGATGACCGGTAGAAGTTGATGCCCTGGGCCACCCAGCGGGGTGCCTGGGCGCCCAAGCGGGTGCGGAACGCCGTCCAGTCGTGCGTCGACCACGGGGACCAGCCCAGCTCCGCGTGCGCTGCCAACCGGGGGAATGCCAGGTAGTCGATGTCCGCCGGGGTCACCACCGTTTCCGCCCACAGCGGCGACTCCACGCCGCGGACCGCGGACTCGCCCACGCCCGACAGGTACGCTCCCGGGTTCCAGCCGTACGCGTCCTGGACCTCGATGTAGCCCGCCCACGACAGGCCGATCGGGGACGAGCTGTTGTACTTCATGTCCAGGTACGCCTTGTTCGCCGGTGACAGGATCACCTTGCTGCCACGGGAAACCGCCGCCGAGACGCCCGCGTCCGACGTCGTGGTTCCCCAGAACTGCGGGGAAGCCGACGCCGGCAGTGTTGCCTTCGCGATGTCGTGCCAGCCGACCACCGACTTGCCCGTTGCCGCGACCAGGGGCAGGACCTTGTTCACGAACGTCAGGTAGTCCGAGGCCGACGTCGAGGACGCTTCGTCGCCGCCGATGTGGAGGTACGGGCCCGGGGTCAGGGCCGCCAGTTCGCGCAGGACGTCCGCGATGAACGTGTACGTGATGTCCTTCGAGATGCACAGCGAGCTGTACCCGACCGCCGTGTCCGTCCGCAGCGCGGGTGCGACGCCGTTACAGTTCAGCTCCGCGTACGACGCCAGCGCCGCGTTCACGTGCCCCGGCATGTCGATCTCAGGGATGACCGTGATGTGTCGCGAAGCCGCGTAGTTCACGATGTCCGTGTACTGCGCCTTCGTGTAGTAGCCGCCCGCGCCGCCGCCGACCTGGGTGCTGCCGCCGTACGTCGTCAGACGCGGCCAGCTGTCGATCTGGATGCGCCAGCCCTGGTCGTCGGCCAGGTGCAGGTGGAGGTTGTTGATCTTGTACTGGGCCAGCTGGTCGATGTACCGCTTGACCGTCGACACCGGGTGGAAGTGCCGCGCGACGTCGAGCATCGCGCCGCGGTAGCCGAAGCGCGGGTAGTCCACGACCGTCGCGCCCGGGACGGTCCACGGTCCTTGCTGCACCGACGCGCTCTCGACGCGGCCCGGCAGCAGCTGCCGCAACGTCTGGACGCCCGCGAAGAGCCCGTCGGCCGTCGTGGCCCGGACGGTGACCGACGACGCCGTCGACACCAGCTGGTACCCCTGCGCGCCAACCGACGCGGGTGCGCCGGAAAGCAGGAGGGCGATGCTGTCCGAGGGCACGGACGCGGGCGCGTCGGACACCGGCAGCGCGTAGCCCGTCGACGGGCGCAGCACCCCGGCGAGGTAGTCGCCGACCTGCTTGGCCGGCGCCGACCCGGCCTCGGTGACGATCTTGGTCGACGCCACCAGCGGGAACGTCACTCCCGCCGCCGGGGTCACCGACACCGGCACCGGGACGATCGACTGCAACGCGGGGGTGGCCGCCGCGGCCGGGGCCAGCTGGGCGGCGGTCGTGCCGGCGCCGATCAGGGCGAGCACGGCGAGTGCGCGGCCGAGCCGTCGCGTGCGGGATGGCTTCACCGGGGACCTCCTGGCGGGAAGGGCGCGACCTCGCCGTCACGCCTGCCGGGATCGTCGCATTTCCGCCGGTCATGGTCTAGACCAGTTTGGGTGGTTGTCAATCCGGCCGAAAGCAGGCCGCCCCGCGAGCGGCCGGTGACTGTGGCCACGAAACCATTCGGCCGTGACTGTGGCCGGATCGGCAACGAACGGCACAGTAAGCTCGCCCGGTGACGCGGGACTTCGTGGCGGGTTCGCCGTTCGCGCTGCTCTCGAGCGCCGAGACGGCCGCGTGGTACGCGTACATGAAGGTGCACCTCCGCCTGGAGTACGAGCTGAACCGGCAGCTGCGCGCCGACAGCGGGATCTCGCTCGCCGACTACCACGTGCTGGTCGCGCTGACCAGTGCGGCGGACGGCCGGATGCGGGTCACCGACCTCGCGGTCCGCCTCGGCTGGGAGCGCAGCCGGCTCTCGCACCACCTGAAGCGCATGCGCGAACGCGGCCTGGTCGCGACGGGCGTCAGCCCCGAAGACCGCCGGGCCACCGACGTGACGCTGTCCGAGGACGGCTGGGCGGCGCTGCGCCGGGCGGCGCCGGACCACGTCGAGTTCGTGCGCACGGCGTTCCTGGACGCGCTCGGGGAGGACGGCCTGCCGCAGCTGGCGGGCCTGCTCGAACGCGTCTACGACTCGCTCGTCGAGCACGGCAGCCTGCCCCGGCCGGACGACCACCCCTGACGGTTACGTGACATGTCACGTAACATGGCGCCGAGCCTAGGAGGGTGCGAGATGGCGACGGTGGCCGAACTGATGCGGGCGAACCTGCTCGAGGTCTTCAACGAGCGTGACGACGAGCGGCGTGCGAAGGCGATCGCGGCGACGTATGCGGCCGATGTCACCTTCGCCGATCCCGAGGGGATGGCGACCGGGCACGAGGAGCTGAACGCCAAGGCGAAGGGGCTGCTGGAGCAGGCCCCGGGGTTCGTGTTCGCGCCGGCCGGGCCGGTGCTGGTGAACCACGACCTGGGCCACCTCGCCTGGGAGCTCGGCCCGGAAGGCGCGCCGCCGGTCGTGCGCGGGATCGACGTCGCCCTCGTCGAGGACGGGCTCATCACCAAGCTCTACACGCTGTTGCTGCCCGCCTGAGTACTACGCTCGGTGGCATGTTCGACGAGCTGACGTTCCCGGTCGTCGCCGCGCCCATGGCGGGCGGGCCGACCACGCCCGAACTGGTCGCCGCGGTCACCGAAGCCGGCGGCTTCGGGTTCCTCTCGGCGGGCATGCTCACCCCCGCGGCGCTCGCCGCGCAGATCGACCGCACCCGCGAGCTCACCGGCCGCGCGTTCGGCGTCAACCTCTTCGTCCCGCAACCGGACACCGGCGCCGACGTCAGCGCCCACCGAGAGCGGCTCGAGGTCTTCGCCCGCGAGTACGACGTCGAGCTCGGCGAGCCGAAGTGGGACGACGACGCGTACGCGGCGAAGCTGGACTTAGTGCTTGAGAAGCGGATCCCGGTGGTGTCGTTCACCTTCGGGCCGCCGAGCCCGTCCGACGTCGTGCGGCTCAAGGAAGCCGGCAGCACGGTCGTCGTCACCGTGACCACGCCGGAAGCCGCACGCCGGGCGGCGGATCTCGGCGCCGACGCGCTGGTCCTCCAGGGGTTCGAGGCCGGCGGGCACCGGAGCCTGTTCACCGACGACGCGCACCTGCCCGGCGGCGGCCCGGAGTACGGCGTCCTCGCGCTGCTGCGGCTCGTCGCCGGGCAGATCGACCTGCCACTGGTCGCCGCCGGTGGCCTGGTCCACGGCGCGGACGTGGCCGCCGTGCTCGCCGCCGGGGCCGTGGCCGCCCAGCTGGGCACCGTTTTTCTGCGCGCGGACGAAGCCGGCACCTCCGAGGCCCACCGCAAGGCGCTGGCGCTCGCCGAACGCGAGACGGCCTTCACGCGGGCCTTCAGCGGACGTCCGGCGCGCGGGCTGGTCAACAGGTTCATGGACGCGCTGTCGGAAGGCGCGCCCGCCGCGTACCCCCAGTTGAACAGCCTGGCCGGGCCGGTGCGCAAGGCGTCGGCGAAGGCGGGTGACCCGGAAGCGATCTCGCTGTGGGCCGGCCAGACCTACCCGCTCGCCTACGACGCCTCGGCCGCCGTGATCGTCGAACGGCTGAAGGTCGAGGCGCGCGACGCCGCCGCGCGCCTCGACCGGATCCGCTAGGCCTCCGGGCCGGTGCGGTTCAGCACCGAGTGCCGCCGGCTGTAGGCGAAGTAGACGATCATCCCGAGCACGAACCAGACGGCGAACCGCAGCCAGGTCGCCGGCTGAAGGAACGTGATCAGCCAGATCGAGAAAACGACGCCGATCGCGGGCACCACCGGCATGCCCGGCGTCTTGAACGTCCGCGACAGATCGGGACGCTTGTAGCGCAGCACGATCACCGCGACGCAGACGACGACGAACGCGAGCAGGATGCCGATGTTCGTCAGCTCGGCCGCCTCGCCGATCGGCAGCACGCCGGCGATGACCGCGGACGCGCCGCCGAGGAGCCAGGTCATCCGGCTCGGCACCTGGCGCTTCGGGCTCGTCTTGCCGAACCACGGCGGGAGCAGGCCGTCGCGGCTCATCGAGTAGCCGACGCGGGTGGCGCCCATCATGAACGTGAACAGCACGGTGAGAATGCCGACGATCGCGCCGATCGCGATCACGGTCGCGAGCCCGTCGAGGCCGACCGACTTGAACGCCGTCGAGAAGCCGCTCTTCGGGTCGATCTCGGTGTACTTCTGCATGCCGGTCAGCACCAGGCAGGCCAGCACGTACAGCACCATGGAAATGCCGAGCGAGTAGAGGATCGCCTTCGGCATGTGCCGTTGCGCGTCCTTGGACTCCTCCGCGGCGGTGGACATGGCGTCGTAGCCGAAGACGGCGAAGAAGACCGTCGCCGCTCCGGTCACCGCGCCGCCGAAGCCGGCCGGGGCGAACGGCGTGTAGTTGCCGGTCTTGACGTAGAAGAAGCCGACCAGGATGACCACCAGCACGATCAGGACCTTGATCCCGACCATCGCCGTCTCGAACCGGGCGGCGCTGCGGATGCCGCGGTTGAGCAGGTACGCGATCAACAGGCACAGCAGCATCGCGAAGAGGTCGACCTTGTGCCCGGGCCCGGTGCCGGGCGCGCCCAGCATCCACGCGGGCAGGTCGAGCCCGAGCTGGCCGAGCAGGAAGCTGAAGTAGCCGGAGATGCCGATCGCCACCACCGCCACGATCGCGGTGTACTCCAGCAGCAGGTCCCAGCCGATGAACCAGCCGACGACCTCGCCGAGCACCGCGTAGCCGTAGGTGTAGGCCGAACCGGCCTTCGGGATCATGCCCGCGAACTCGGCGTAGGAGAACGCGGCGGCGGCGCTGGCGACGCCGGCGATGAGGAACGAGATCAGCACCGCCGGGCCGACGCCGGCGATGCCCGCCGAGTCGTCGCCGTGCGCGACGCTGCCGGCCAGGGCGAAGATCCCGGCGCCGATGATGCCGCCGATGCCGATGGCGGTCAGCTGCCACAGTCCCAGGGTGCGTTTCAGGCCACCGGCTTCGCTGGTGTCCTGGATCTGGTCGATCGGCTTGCGCCGGAAGATGCCGGAGCTGGAGCCCAGGCTTGGAGCGGACATCTTCGTCTCCCGAACGTCGGTGGACGAGCCCGGATCACGGACCCAACGGGGGAACCTACCGCCAACTCCGCGTGAAGACAGTGTGAGCCGCTCAGCCCGCCGCGGTGTCCTCGCTCACGGCTTCCGGCGCCGCCGCGACGGCGCGCTTGGCCTGGGTGGTCCGGACCGCGCTCGCGGCGAAGTAGGTGAGCAGCTCGGAGACCTCCACCGGGTCGTCCAGCTGCGGGCAGTGCCCCCAGTCCTCGCGCACCAGCAGCCGGCTGTGCGGCACCAGGGTGTGCAGCTGGCGCCCGGACGCGGCGGTGACGAGCTTGTCCTTGCCGCACGCGACGACCAGGAGAGGCACCTTCACCGAGTCGAGGCGGTAGGCGTCGGCGAGCTCCGCGACGAGCTGCCGGGCCTGCTCCAGGCGGCTCTTCGTCGCGCGGTAGTCCGGGAACAGCGCGGTGAAGCGCTGGACCTGCGTCGCGTCGGCCGCGCCCGAGTTCGCGTAGAGCAGCCGCGGGACGACCTGCTCGGCGACCTTGCGCACGAGGAAACCCGGCACCGGGACCGGCAGCGCCGAGTACAGCCGCAGCGGCAGCGGGTACCGCGCGACCGTGCGGATCAGCCACGAGTCGACGAACCCCGGCGCGGCGATCGACACGACCCCGGAGATCGGCAGACGGCTGTTCTGCGCCGCGCGCAGGCTCATGGTGCCGCCGAGGGAGTTCCCGGCCAGCACGACCGAGCCGAGCACGGCCTGTTCGCGGACGACGGCGGTGGTGAACGCGTCGAGCTGGGGCAGCATCGGGCCGGGCCGCAGCGGCTGGGCGTCGCCGAAGCCGGGGAGGTCGACGGCGATCGCCGGGACGCCGGCGGCCGCGAGCTGCTCGAGGGCGGGGCGCCAGGTGTCGGCGCTGTCGCAGTAGCCGTGCAGGAGCACGAGCCGCGGGGCGCTGGGCCGCACGTGCGGCGTCGCCGCCCGCCGCCGCAGTGAGCGGCGGGGGAGCTCCGGGTCCGGTGCGAGGTCACCGACCTCGAGCACGCGGGTGCGGACGCCGGCGTAGCGCCGGAAGGAAACCCGGATCGGGTCCGGGTCGCTGCTGGGCCGGCCGCCCGGTACAGCCGGAGCGGGCCGCTTCGTTGCGGTCATGACTACAGATTAGCTTGCCACCATTGGGTTTTGGTGGAATTTCGGTGCTAACGACCAGATCTCGGTTCGAGTACGTTGACAATTCACGAGATGGGCGGTACAAGCGGTGACCTGGGCGGGCTCCGGCCGGATCCGCCCAGGTCAGCGCCCTAACGGGTGAAAACGATCTTGCCTGCGGTGTCCCCGTCGAGCATCGCCTGGAAGCCCTTGGCCGCTTCCGCGAACGGCAGTTCCGCGCCGATCTGCGGCCGCACGCCGGTCAGGTCGAGGTAGGCCAGCAGGTCCGCGAGCTCGTCACGGGTGCCCATGGTCGACCCGGCGATCCGCAGCTGGAGGAAGAACACACGCTGGAGCTCGGCGTTCGCGTCGGGCCCGCTGGTCGAGCCGGAGACGACGATGATGCCGCCCGGCTTGAGCGACTTCACCGAGTGTGACCAGGTCGCCTTACCGACCGTCTCGAACACGGCGTCGACGCGCTCGGGCAGCCGCGCCCCCGATTCGAACGTCTGGTGCGCGCCGAGGCCGGCCGCGAGCGCGCGCTTCTCCTCGGTGCGGCCGGTCACCCAGACCCGGAACCCGGCCTCGCGGCCGAGCTGCACCAGCGCCGTCGAGACCCCGCCGGAGGCGCCCTGCACGAGCATCGTCTGCCCCGGCCGCAGCCCGGACTTCACGAACAGCATCCGGTACGCGGTCAGCCACGCCGTGCCCATGGTCGCGGCCTCGGCGAAGCTCAGCCCGGCCGGCTTCGGGACGACGTTGCGCGCGGGCACGACGACCTGGTCGGCGAAGGTGCCCTGGTGCTTCTCGGTGAGCAGCGTGCGCTTCGGGTCGAGGGTGTCGTCACCCTGCCAGCCCGGCGCGTTGATCACGGAGTGCACGACGACCTCGGAGCCGTCGTCGAGGGTGCCGGCGCCGTCGCAGCCGAGGACCATCGGGAACTGGTCCGGCTTGATCCCGACCCCGCGCAGCGTCCACAGGTCGTGCATGTTGAGGCTGGCCGCCTTGACGTGCACCCGGACCCAGCCGTCCGGCACGTCGGGTTCGGGTCGCTCGCCGACGACGAGCGAGTCCAAGGGGCTTTCGGCGTTGGGTTCCTGCGCGTACACGGCGAACATGTCTGGCAACGTACCGCCCCTACGGCGCGGGGGCAGCAGACCGCGCGTAGGCTCACACCGTGTTCAACGGGCTTGCCGACTGGTGGGACGGGGTCGAGCTGTGGCTCGCCCAGGCGTGGTTCCCGGTCCAGTTCGTGCTGGTCATGGTGGTCGTCGTGCCGCTGTGCCTGGCCGCCGCCTGGATCCTCGACAAGCTCGTCGGGCTCTTCGCCCGCCGGCTCACCCCGGGCCGTGACGACGACCGCTCCGACACCTCGTCCTAGGCTGGCGCACCATGTTCAACCGAAGGCGGATCACCGCCGCGCTGATCGGGCTCCTCGTGCTGGTGCTGGGGGGCTGGCTGGTCAAGGACGCCGTCGGCGGCGACAAGCCGGCAACCCCCTCGCCGGGCCCCGGCACGTCGGCGAGCGCGCCCGCCCAGGGAGGCGCGGCCCTGCCCGGCGCCGACTCCGGGCTGCCGCTCAAGCCGTTGTCGACACTGCCCTCGCAGGCCGGCGACACCTGGAAGCTGATCCAAAAGGGCGGCCCCTACCCGTATCCGCGCAACGACGACGTCGTCTTCGAGAACCGGGAGAAGCGCTTGCCCCGCAAGCAGTCCGGTTATTACCACGAGTACACCGTGAAGACCCCCGGCAGCGCCGACCGCGGCGCGCGGCGGCTGATCACCGGGCAGGCGCACGAGCTGTTCTACACCGGCGACCACTACGCGTCGTTCGTCGTCGTGGACCCGGCCCGATGAGCGCCGGGGAGCAGGCGAAGGCCGCCGCGGAAGAAGCCTTCGCCCGGGGCGCATACCCGCACCTGGTGAACTCGCGGGCAACCGTCGACAAGGCGAGCACGCTGACCGCGTTCGCCGAAGCACTGTCCTTTCCGGACTACTTCGGGCACAACCTGGACGCGCTCTACGACTGCCTGACCGACCTTTCCTGGCTGCCGCAGGGGGAGCACGTGCTGATCTGGCCGGGCTCGGACGCGCTGCGCAAGGCCGAACCCAAGACGTACCTGGCGATCCGCAGCGTGCTTTCCGACGCGCAGCGGGCGCTGGGCCCGAGCGGGCCCAGCGCCGGTTCGTGGCGGCTCACCGTCGTGCTGCCGGACGCCTGAGCCTCAGTCCTGCGGGACCCAGTTCGGCTTGCGCTTCTGGGCGAAGGCGAGGATGCCCTCCTGGCCTTCCTCACTGGCGAAGAACTTCGCGGACAGGCCGAGCATCTCCTCGAAGCCTTCCGACGGCGTCGCCGCGCGCGGGCGGCTCAGCAGCGCCTTCGTCTCGGCCAGGGCCTTCGGCCCGCCCTGCGCGAGCGCCTTGACGAACCGGGCGACCTCGCCGTCGAGCTCGTCGGCCGGGACGGCGGAGTTCAGCAGGCCGATCTCGACCGCGCGGCGGGCGTCGAACGTGTCGCCGGTCAGGAAGAGCTCGTGCGCCGCGCGGGCGTTGAGCCGGGGCAGCACGGTCAGGGAGATCACCGCGGGCACCACGCCGATGCGGACTTCGGAGAAGGCGAACGTCGCCTCCGGCACCGCCACGGCGATGTCGCACGCGGCGACCATGCCGATGCCGCCGGCGCGGGCGGGGCCGGCGAGCCGGGCGACCACCGGCTTCGGGCTGGTCCACAGCTGGTCGAGGATCTTCGGGAACTCGTTCACGCCCTGGTCGCCCACGCCGGCGCCGCGGGCCTCCTTGAGGTCCATCCCCGCGCAGAACACCGGCCCGGTGTGGGTCAGCACGACCACGCGCACGGCGTCGTCCTGGGCGGCCTTCGTCAGCGATTCCGCGAGCTCGCGGCGCAGCTGGGACGACAGCGCGTTGCGGTTGTGCGGGGAGTCCAGGGTGATCGTGGCGGTGCCGCCCACCACGTCGTAGTGCACCAGTTCGTCAGCCATGACCGACACCCTTGCACACTCCCCGCAGGCCGCCGGTGTTACGCGGGGCACAGCCGAAGTCACGGAAGGACTCGTCGCCCATTCCCCCATGCGGCCACCCTACGGGCGATTTCGCGCCCGCAGGGTGGCCTTGTCCGGCGTGCTCAGCCGATGGTCGTCGTGGTGAAGACCGGGCTGGGGTTGGGGAAGCAGGCGGTCGGGGCGGTGATGTCGCCGATGAAGGTGCCCGCCACCGCCTTGAAGGTCAGGCCGGGGTCGCTGTAGCTGGTGCCGGACAGCTTCGTCTCGATCGTGCCCGACGAGCCGGCGGTCAGGTGGACGGTGATGGTCGGCAGCTCGAAGGTGGCGCCGCCGGCGATCGGGCCGGGGAAGCTCAGGGTCGCGACGCCGTTCGCGACGCCGATGGCCGGCGCGGTGCTGCCGAGGCCGGACCCGCCGGCGAGGTCGGCGCCGACGTAGGTGGAGTTGGCGGGGACCGGGAACTTCAGGGCGAAGGTGTTGATGTTCTTGACGGTGTTCCCGGCCACCTCGCTCGGCACCTCGTTCGGCGCCGGGTCGATGACCACGTCGAAGGCGCCGCCGGGCGCGACGGTGGCGGGCGCGGTGACGTCGGCGTCCTGGTTGAGCGACGCCTGCTGCGGCCCGACGATCGGGGCGTCGGCCTGACAGTCGAAGGCGATCGTCGTGGCCGCCTGGGCCGGGGCGGCGAGGGCGATCGGGAGGGCCGCGGCCGCGGTCAGAGCAGCCAGCCGGGAAAAGTGAAGCGCTTTCATCTGTATCCACCTACCTGCGGTTTTGGAGGGGAGGAGAGAGCGTTTAGAGAGTTACCGGCAAGTTAAGTAGCACGTCAAGGATTTTCCGTTCCCAGGCACGCTGGGTAACATAAATGTGAATTAGACTCGCCTTTTGGCGGTGGTGATGCTGACGCGATCGCCCCGCGCTACCGACAGTGGTTCAGTCCACGGGGAGGCTGCACTGGCGCACGAGGCCGAACGTCAGGACGAACCGGTGGGCGCGCAGCAGTTCGGGCGCTGACGTCGCGGCCGGGGGCCCGCTCGAACGCCGGGTTGTGGACCGCGCGTTCGGTTGGTCTCGTAGTAGCCGAGCGCGGTCCGGAGGCGGCCGTCGCGGTCGGACCAGCCGAGCTTGCGCGCGGCGACGTCGACGGCGCGGAGGAGGTCCGGCAGGTCGCCGTCGAACCCGGCTTGGCGGACGTAGTCCGTCTCGCACGTGATCGTCCAGGGTTCCGGCGCACCGGAGGAGGTGGCGCGGTCGGCTTCGCACACTTCACGGACGCGGGCTTCGGTCCACTGGCCGCCGGGGAGCTCCTGGCTCAGCTGCGCGAGCGGGGTCTCCGCCCACCGGTCGCCGATCTCGCGGTTCGCTCGCGCGGCCGCGGACTGCGCGGCGGCCTCGTACTCGGCTCGTGTGTGCGACGGCCCGCATCCCGTCGTCCCGCTCGCGCACCCGACGAGAACCACCGCACCGAAGACGAAACGCCCCCACGCCATGCGTCCACCATGGCACGGACCGCCGGTCAGGCGTACTGGCGGAGCAACCCGCTCATCGCCGTGGCGTAGCGGCTGATGACAACGTCGGCGACGCGCGGATCGTCGGCCAGCGGCTCCGCGACGAACGCGCGCGGGTCGGCCTCGCGGGCCAGCCGGGCGATCCGGTCCGGCAGCAACCCCGGCGCCAGGAACCACGACGCCACGACCAGGTGCCGCACACCCCGGTCCCGCAACCGGGCCGCCGCCGTGGGGATGTCCGGCTGGGTCGCCGACGCGAACGCCTCGCTCACCGGCACACCCAACCGCGACTCCCACCGCGAAGCCAGCGAGGCGACCACCGCGTTCGCCGAAGCGTTGGACGAGCCGACCGCGCTCAGCAGCACGCCCGTCCCGCGACGGCGCGGCGCGGCGGCCAGCCGGTCCAGGGCCACCGCCTCCAGGGCCGGGTCCGCGCCCAGCACGTCCGACACCTCGACGCGGAAACCCGGGCACTCGGCAACGACCTGCTCGATCAACGCCGGCAGGTCGACGCGGGCGTGGAACGCGCTGCCCAGCAGCAAGGGCACCACGACCGCCGTCCGGTGGCCGGCCGCGTGCACCGACCGCAGCACGTCCGTGAGCCGGGGTTCCGACAGGTCCAAAAAGGACTCGTGCACCGCAAGCCCGGGCGCCTGCGCGCGCACGACGTCGACGAGCGCCCGCACGGTCGCGGCCGAACGGGGGTCGCGGCTGCCGTGCGCGACGGCGACCAGGGGAGGCGTCACGAGAAGCGCTCACCGACCAGGCCGGCGGCGAGCGTGTCGCCGTCCTTCGGGTCGATCACCAGGAACGCGCCGGTGCGCGGGCTGACGCCGTAGTCGTCGACGCTCAGCTCTTCGGCCAGCGTCAGCGTCACCAGCCCGATGTCGTTCAGCTCCAACGCGGCCGGAGCGTCCACACTGGACAGCTGCTGCTCGTCGAACCGCGCGTGCAGCTCGCCGGCCAGCGCCTGGACCGTGCGGGCGCCGTGCTTGACGAGCACCCGCGCCCCGGGCTTCAGCGGCTTCGACGACAGCCAGCACAGCGTGCCGGTGATCTCGTCGGTCACCCGCGGCGGCGCGTCCGCGGCGGCGATCAGGTCACCGCGGGAGATGTCGATGTCGTCGGTGAGCAGCAGCGTCACCGACGTCCCGGCGCCGGCCTCGGCCAGCGGGCCGTCGGCGGTGTCGATCTGCTCGACGCGGCTGCGGATGCCTTGGGGCAGCACGACGATCTCGTCACCCGGGCGCACCGTGCCCGCCGCGATCTGGCCCGCGTAACCGCGGTAGTCCGGGTACTCGGGCGTGCGCGGGCGGATCACGTACTGCACCGGGAAGCGCAGCGCCTGGTCGTGCGGGTCCGGCGCGACCGGCACCTCTTCGAGGTGCTCCAGCAGGCTCGGCCCGGCGTACCACGGCGTCCGCTCCGACCGCGTCGCGACGTTGTCGCCCTCCAGTGCCGACACCGGGATCGCGAGCACCGAACCGCGCTCGTAGCCCAGCGATTCGGCGTGTGTGGCGAACTCCTCGGCGATCACGGTGAACGTCGCCTCGTCGTAGCCGACCAGGTCGATCTTGTTCACCGCCAGCACCAGCTGCGGCACCCCGAGCAGCGCCAGCACCGCCGCGTGCCGCCGGGTCTGCTCGATGACACCCTTGCGCGCGTCGACCAGCAGCACGGCCAGCTGCGCGGTGGACGCGCCGGTCACCGTGTTGCGCGTGTACTGCACGTGCCCCGGGGTGTCGGCCAGCACGAACGACCGCTTCGGCGTCGCGAAGTAGCGGTACGCGACGTCGATGGTGATGCCTTGCTCGCGTTCCGAGCGCAGGCCGTCGACGAGCAGCGACAGGTCCGGTGTGGACAGTCCCTTGTCGACGGACGCGCGGGTGACCGCGTCCAGCTGGTCCGCGAGCACCGACTTGGTGTCGTATAGCAGCCGCCCGACCAGCGTGGACTTGCCGTCGTCGACGCTCCCGGCCGTGGCCAGGCGAAGCAGCGAGCTCATCAGAAGTACCCCTCACGCTTGCGGTCTTCCATGGCCGCCTCGGACATCCGGTCGTCGGCGCGGGTCGCGCCGCGCTCGGTCAGCCGGGACGCCGACACCTCGGCGATGACCTCTTCGACGGTGGCCGCGGTGGATTCGATCGCGCCGGTGCACGAGCCGTCGCCGACCGTCCGGTAGCGCACGGTCCGCTCGGTGACCTCTTCGCCCGGGCGCGGGCCGCCCCACGGGCCTTCGGCCAGCCACATGCCGTCGCGCAGGTACACCTCGCGCTGGTGCGCGTAGTAGATCGACGGCAGCTCGACCTTCTCGCGGGCGATGTAATTCCAGACGTCGGCCTCGGTCCAGTTGGACAGCGGGAAGACGCGGACCTGCTCACCCGGGCGGTGCCGGCCGTTGTAGAGGTTCCACAGCTCGGGCCGCTGCCGCCGCGGCTCCCACTGGCCGAAGGCGTTGCGGAGGCTGAAGATCCGCTCCTTGGCCCGGGCGCGCTCCTCGTCGCGGCGGCCGCCGCCGAACACCGCGTCGAACTTGTTCTCCGCGATGGTGTCCAGCAACGGCGTGGTCTGCAGCGGGTTCCGCATGCCGTCGGCGCGCTCCTCGAGCCGCCCGTCGTCGATCCAGTCCTGGACCTTCGCGACGACCAGGCGCAGCCCGTGCCGCTCGACGACGCGGTCGCGGAACTCGATGACCTCGTCGAAGTTGTGCCCGGTGTCGACGTGCAGCAGCGGGAACGGCACCGGCGCCGGCCAGAACGCCTTGATCGCCAGGTGCAGCAGCAGCGTCGAGTCCTTGCCGCCGGAGAAGAGGATCACCGGGCGGTCGAACTCGCCGGCCACCTCACGGAAGATGTGGATGGCTTCGGATTCCAGAGCGGCCAGGTTGTCCTGTGCCGCGTCGGTCGCGGGCTCCAAGGTCGTCATGCGTCCCTTCCCTCAGCCGTGCAGTCCGCACTCGGTCTTGCTCTGCCCGGCCCAACGGCCGCTGCGCGGGTCCTGGCCCGGCTCCACGCGAGCCGTGCAGGGCGCGCAGCCGATCGACAGGTACCCGATCGAGACCAGCGGGTTCTCCAGGATCGAGTGCTCCTGGATGTAGCCGGTGAACTCGTCGTCGGTCCACGCCGCGATCGGGTTGATCTTCACCAGCCCGTTGCGGTCGTCCCAGGTGACGATCGGGGTGTTCGCGCGGGTCGGCGCGTCGACCCGGCGGACGCCGGTCACCCACGCCGAGTAGTTCGCCAGGGTCTTGCGCAGCGGCACGACCTTGCGCAGGTTGCAGCACAGCGTCGCGTCCCGGTCGTGCAGCTTCGCGCCGTACTCGGCGTCCTGCTCGGCGACGCTCTGCTCGGCCTGGGCGTTGACGATCCGCACGTCCGGGTAGACGGCCTGCACCGCGTCGCGGGTGCCGATCGTCTCGGGGAAGTGGTACCCGGTCTCCAGGAACAGGACGTCCACATCGGACTTCACCTTCGTGGCGAGGTCGATGAGCACGGCGTCCTGCATGTTGGACGCGACGATGAAGTCGTCGCCGAACGTCTCGGTCGTCCAGCGCAGCGCTTCTTCCGCGGTGGCCTCGGCGAGCTCCTTCGAGGCACGCTCGGCGAGGGTCTTGTAGTCGGCTGTGGCGGTCATCGGGACACCTCCGGGAGGGACAGTCCGAGGAACTTCACCGAGAAGACCCGGCGACAGGCGGAACACAGCCAGCCGCCGTTCTCTTCCGGCCGCAGGTCTTCGTCGCCGCAGTACGGGCAGTGGTACGGCACCGCGCGTTCGGTGGAAGTCACTGCAGGGCGCTCTCTTCGGCCCGTGCGGCCCACTGCGGGAACCGCTCGCCGGGTTCGCGCCCGGTCACGTAGTTGCGCACGACGCGTTCGACGTACCCGGTCAGCTCGCCCGAGGTCACCTTGTGGCCGCGCAGCTTCCGGCCGAACCCGGCGTCGAGGCCGAGGCCGCCGCCGAGGTGCACCTGGAAGCCTTCGACCTGGTTGCCCTCGCCGTCGGTGACGATCTGGCCCTTCAGCCCGATGTCCGCGGTCTGGATCCGCGCGCAGGAGTTGGGGCAGCCGTTGAGGTGCACGCTGACCGGCGTGTCGAGGTCCGCCTGGATGTCCGCGAGGGACTTCTCGAGGTCGGCGACGAGCTGGTGCGCGCGGGCCTTCGTCTCGACGATGGCGAGCTTGCAGAACTCCAGCCCGGTGCAGGCCATCACCCCGCGCCGCCATGGCGACGGCTTGGTCTCGAGGCCGATTTCGCTCAGCTCGGCCTCGAGGGAGGGGACCTGCGCTTCGGGGACGTCGAGCACCACGAGCTTCTGCTGCGGGGTGAGCCGCACCCGGTTCGACCCGGCCCGCTCGGCGGCCTTCGCGACCGCGACGAGCGTGGCGCCGGACGAGCGGCCGGCGATCGGCGCCGCGCCGACGTAGAACTTGCCGTCGAACTGCGGGTGCACGCCGACGTGGTCGATCGGCTGGGCGGGCTGTTCGGGCGCCGGGCCGTCGATCAGCTCGCGCTTGAGGTACTCGTCCTGCAGCACCTGGCGGAACTTCTCCGCGCCCCAGTCCTTGACCAGGAACTTGATCCGGGCCCGCGAGCGCAGCCGCCGGTAGCCGTAGTCGCGGAAGATCGAGATGACGCCTTCCCAGACGTCGGGGACCTCGTCGCGCGGCACCCAGGCGCCGAGGCGCTGGCCGAGCATCGGGTTGGTGGACAGGCCGCCGCCGACCCAGAGGTCGAAGCCGGGCCCGTGTTCGGGGTGGTTCACCCCGACGAACGCGATGTCGTGGATCTCGTGCGCGACGTCGGACTGGCCGGAGATCGCGGTCTTGAACTTGCGCGGCAGGTTCGCGTACTCCGGCTTGCCGATGTAGCGGCGCTTGATCTCGTCGATCGCCGGGGTGCCGTCGATCACCTCGTCGGCGGCGATGCCCGCGACCGGCGAGCCGAGGATGACCCGCGGGCTGTCGCCGCAGGCCTCCATCGTGGTCATGCCGGCGTTCTCGAGCTTCGCCCAGATCTTCGGGACGTCTTCGATCCGGATCCAGTGGTACTGGATGTTCTGCCGGTCGGTGATGTCGGCGGTGTCGCGCGCGTAGTCCTGCGAGATTTCGCCGAGTGCGGTGAGCTGGCCGGTGGTCAGCGCACCGCCGTCGAGCCGGACCCGCAGCATGAAGTAGCGGTCGTCGAGCTCTTCGGGCTCCAGCGTCGCGGTGCGGCCGCCGTCGATGCCCGGCTTGCGCTGGGTGTAGAGGCCGAACCAGCGGAACCGGCCGCGCAGGTCGCCCGGGTCGATCGCGTCGAAGCCGCGGTGGGCGTAGATGTTCTCGATCCGCGCCCGCACGTTGAGCGGGTGGTCGTCCTTCTTCGACCGCTCGTTCGGGTTCAGCGGCTCCCGGTATCCGAGCGCCCACTGCCCTTCGCCGCGCTTCTGCTTGACGCGCGCGGGGCGGGCGGGGGTCTGGGGCGTGGCCATGGCGGCGTCCTCCGAGAGGCTCTTCGTGGCGGCGGAGGGCCACCGGCTCGCGGGGGCTTCTCCGGCGCCGGCTGTCCAGGTTCGTGGCAGGTGGTGGCGATCGGTCAGTCAGCGAACGGGTGCGCAGAGGGCGCTGGCGACCCGCAGGAGGTCGACGTGGCGGCGGGCCACGAGGAGAACACCGGCATGAGTCACAGCGTCAGCGTGCCACGCGTCCACAATGTGGTCCAGGGCTGACCGCATGCTGGGAGAAGCGTCACCTGCCTGCGCAAACAGTGTCAACCACCGCCCTTGCGCAGTTCAAACCACTACGTCTAAAGTACTACGAGCTCAGTGGTTCGGAGGAAGGAATCCAGGGGATGCAGGTCAAGGGTTTCGGGGCGGGGTACCTGGTCGACGACGTCGCCGCGACCACCCGCTTCTACGCGGACGTCGTCGGGCTGCCGGTCACGGTCGAGCTCGACTGGTTCGCGAGCATCAACGCCGGGGCGCCCGGCTACGAGATCAGCTTCGTCCAGCGCGGTCACGAGTCGGTCCCGCCGGCCTACCGCGCGAGCGAGACGGCCGGGCTGATGTTCGGGCTCGTCGTCGACGACGCCGCGGCCGAGGCGAAGCGGCTGGTGGACGCGGGGGTCGAGCTCGTCACCCCGGTCGTCGACGAGGTCTACGGGCAGCGGCACTTCTACTTCGCCGATCCCAACGGCGTTCTGCTCGACGTCATCGAGATGATCGCGCCGGACCCGGACTGGGCGGCGGCGAACCTCCCGGCGTCGTAGGGGACAATCCGGGGGTGCCCGTACTGCGTTCCGACCCCGCCACCTCGATCGATCCGGCCTTGCCGGAAAGCGCGCTGAAGGGGCTCGGCAGCAGAGCGTTCGGGGTCTACGTGCACGTCCCGTTCTGCGCGACACGCTGCGGTTACTGCGACTTCAACACCTACACCGCGGGAGAGCTCGACTCGGGCTCGTCGCCGCAGTCCTGGCTCGACGGGCTGCGGCGCGAGCTGGAGCTCGCCGCGAAAGTCCTGGTCGTGCCGCCCGCCGCCGACACCGTGTTCGTCGGCGGTGGCACCCCGTCGCTGCTCGGCGCCGACGGCCTGCGCTCGGTGCTCGACGCCGTCCGCGACGTCTTCGGGCTCGCCCCGGGCGCCGAGGTGACCACGGAGTCGAACCCCGAGTCGACGTCGCCGGAGTTCTTCGCCGGCATCCGGGACGCGGGGTACACGCGCGTGTCGCTCGGCATGCAGTCGGCCGCGCAGCACGTGCTGAAGATCCTCGACCGCGTGCACACCCCGGGCCGGCCGGGCAAGGCCGCCGCCGAGGCCCGCGCGGCCGGGTTCGAGCACGTGAACCTCGACGTGATCTACGGCACGCCCGGCGAGCGCCCCGACGACCTGCTCGCGACGCTCGACGCCGTGCTGGCCGCGGGGGTCGACCACGTGTCGGCGTACGCGCTGATCGTCGAGGAGGGCACGGCGCTGGCCCGCCGCGTGCGCCGCGGCGAGCTGCCCGCGCCGGACGACGACGTGCTGGCCGCGGACTACGAGATGATCGACGCGGCGCTGTCGGCGGCCGGGCTGCGCTGGTACGAGGTGTCGAACTGGGCGGCGTCCGACGCGGCCCGCTGCCGGCACAACCTCGGCTACTGGCGCGGTGACGACTGGTGGGGCGCCGGGCCGGGCGCGCACAGCCACGTCGGCGGCGTGCGCTGGTGGAACGTCAAGCACCCGGCGCGCTACACCTCGTTGCTCGCCGCCGGCGAATCGCCCGCGGGCGGGCGTGAGGTGCTCACCGAAGACGACCAGCACCTCGAGCGGATCATGCTCGAACTCCGCGTCGCCGAAGGGCTTCCGCTCGACGTGCTCGACGAGCCGGGGCTGGTCGAAGCGCGGGCGGCCGCGGCCGAAGGCCTGCTCGACCCGTCCGCTTTGGACTCGCGGGGCCGCGCGGTGCTCACCGACCGCGGACGGCTCCTCGCGGACGGCGTCGTCCGCCGCCTGGCCGGCTGACGGGATTAAAACCGGGAACCCGGTCGTTGCTTGTATTCAGCAACGACTTAGAGGAGGGCCCATGGCGCGCGCGATCAGGTTCGACGAGTACGGCGACGTGGACGTCCTGCGGGTCGCGGAGGTGCCGCGGCCGGCGCCGGGGCCCGGGCAGGTGCTCGTCGAGGTGCGCGCCGCCGGGATCAACCCCGGTGAGGCCGCCATCCGCCAGGGGTTGATGCACGAGCGCTTCCCGGCGACGTTCCCGTCCGGCCAGGGCAGCGACTTCGCCGGCGTGGTCGCCGAGCTCGGCGACGGCGTCGAGGAGATCCAGGTCGGCGACGAGGTCATCGGGTTCGTTGAGACGCGCTCGAGCCACGCGGACTTCGTCGTGGCCGAGGCGGAGAACCTGACCCCGCGCCCGGACGGCGTCGAGTGGGAGGTCGCCGGATCGCTCTTCGTCGCCGGGACCACCGCGTACGCCGCGGTGCGCGCGGTCTGCCCGCGCGAGGGCGAGACCATCGTCGTGTCGGGCGCGGCGGGCGGCGTCGGATCCCTGGTGGTGCAGCTGGCGAAGCTGTCCGGCGCGACGGTGATCGGCCTCGCCGGGGAGGCGAACCACGACTGGCTGCGCGAGTTCGACGTGCTCCCGGTGGCCTACGGCGACGGTGCGCTGGAGCGGATCCGGGCCGTCGCGCCCGACGGCGTGCACGCGTTCATCGACACCTTCGGCTCCGGATACGTGGAACTGGCCCTGCACCTGGGCATCCACCCCGGGCGTATCAACACGGTCATCGACTTCGCGGCGGCCCAGAAGTACAACGTGAAGACCGAGGGCAACGCCGCGGCGTCGTCGGCGGAAGTGCTGCGCGAGCTGAGCCTGCTGGCGGCCAAGGGGCTGCTGGAGGTGCCGGTCGCCGCCGTCTACCCGCTCGCCGACGTGCGGGACGCCTACCGTGAGCTGGAGAAGCGGCACACGCGCGGCAAGATCGTGCTGCGCCCCTAGTTCTTCGCCGCGAGGACCTTCAGACCGGCCAGGTACGTCTCGAGGGCGAACTCGAGGCGTTCCTGCGCCGTCTCCGCGGAGAAGAACTCGCCGATGTGCAGCATGTTCGGGAAGGCTTCGGGCGGCAGTGACCGCATGTAGGCCACCATCTGCTCGCCGCGTTTCGCCGTCTCGGCCTCGTCGATGTCGCCCCAGGTCCAGCCGCTCGCTTCGTAGGCGTACGCCTTGGCGTACAACGACAACGCGTCACCCGCGAAGGTCGCCTGCCGGAGCGTCAGGCCGCCCGCGCGCAGCAGGGCCAGCATCGCCTCGCCCTGACGCAGCGAGCTGGGGGTGACCGGCACCGCGATGTCCCACGCGACGCGGGCGATCCCGGGGTGGGCGACCATCACCCGGATCTGGTCGCGGACCAGCTCCTTCACCTGCTCGTCCCAGCGCGCCGGGTCCGGCTCCGGCAGCGCGGCTTCGGCGAGCACGGCGTCGAGCATCAGCTCCGCCAGCTCGTCCTTGTTGGCCACGTGCGCGTAGAGCGACGCGGGCCCTGTCTCCAGTTCCTGGGCGACCCGTCGCATGGTCACCGCCTCGAGCCCCTCCTCGGCGAGGATCCCCAGCGCCGTCTTCACGATCAGGTCCTGGGAGAGCGCGGGCTTCGCGGCGCGACGACGGGGGGCGCTGCGCCACGGCGGCGGGGGAACGGTCACACGAACACTGTACTTGACGCGAACGTCGTTCGTAAGTAGAACTGTGTTCGTCGAACGAACGCCGTTCGCGAAAGGGGACTTCTCATGACCACGACCACCGCCGAAGCCGACGTCCGCGCCGTGCTGGGCCGGCTCACCGACGCGTGGAACGCCGCCGACGCCACCGCGTACGGGCGGCTCTTCACCGAAGACGCGGACTACATCACCTTCTTCGGGATGAACTTCCCGGGCCGGGACGCGATCGAAAGCTCGCACCGCGCCCTGTTCGAAGGGCCGCTCAAGGGCTCGAAGCTGACCGGGCAGCTCGGCGTCACGGCGAAGGTGCGGTTCGTCCGCCCGGACGTCGCCGTCGTCGTGGTGGGCGGCGGCTCTTCGCTCAACGGCTCCGACACCGCCGACGAAGGCCGGGAATCCACGGTCAGCTTCGTGCTCGTCGAGGAGGACGGCGAGTGGCTGATCACGGCGTTCCAGAACACGCGCGTCTCGGATCCGCGCGGGTGAAAACGCTTGCGAAGGCCTCGGGGGTCGTCGCACGGCCGCCGGCGGAGGTGTTCGAAGCGGTGCGGCGCCGGGTGACCGGAGGCGGTCACCCGATGAAGACCGAAGTGGACCCCGAGCGCGGGTTCGTCGCGGTGCAGGGCGGCTGGTGGTACCGCGGCGAATACCGCGTCACGCCGGATCCCGCGGGCGCCCGGGTCGAGCACCGGGTCGTCAACGCGGCTTCGTGGTGGCGCTGGGGAGTGCCGCTGGCGAACCGGTTCTTCGTCGGGTTCCGGGCGAAGACGGCTGCCGGTTTTGCCCGGATGCTGGAAGAACTGGGTTCGGGCGGGTAGGCGTCGGCCGTCCGGGGCGCGTAGGGTGACTTAGGTAAGCCTTAGTACGAGCGAGGAGTTGGCCGATGGCCGAAGCACCCCGGCGGTCCGGACGGCCCGCGGTGAAACTGCGCGTGCTGCGCACCGAGCGGCTCACCCCGCACATGCTCCGGATCGTCGCGGGCGGTGAGGGCATCGCCGACTTCACCCCCAACACGTTCACCGACGCCTACGTGAAGGTGCTGTTCAAGGTCCCGGGGGTCGAGTACCCGGAGCCGTTCGACGTCCAGGAGTGCCGGGCCACGCTGCCGCGGGAGCACTGGCCGCGGATGCGCTCCTACACCGTCCGGGCGTTCGACCCGCAGGCCGGCGAGCTCGTCTTCGACTTCGTGCACCACGGTGACGAAGGCATCGCCGGCCCGTGGGCCGCCGCGGCGCAGCCGGGTGACGAGCTGCTGCTCTCCGGTCCCGGTGGCGCGTACGCGCCGGGTTCCGAGGCGGACTGGCACCTGCTGGCCGGCGACGAAAGCGCGTTGCCCGCGATCGCGGCGTCGCTCGAAGCGCTCCCGGCCGGCTCCGTGGCCCACGCCGTGATCCTGGTCGAGGACGCGGCGGAGGAGCAGGAACTGCTCACGAAGGCGGACGCGCAGATCACGTGGCTGCACCGCTCCGCCGGGGACGACGTCGCCGAGGCGGTGCGGGCGCTGCCGTGGCGCGACGGCGTCGTGCAGGCGTTCGTACACGGCGAAGCGGGCTTCGTGCGCGAGCTGCGCCGGTACCTGCTCGACGAGCGCGGGGTGCGGCGCGAGCTGCTGTCCATTTCGGGCTACTGGCGGCTGGGCAAGAACGACGAAGCCTGGCGCGAGGAGAAAGCGGCCGAGCGGGCGCGGGAGAAGTAACCTCGCGGCATGGCAGAACTCAAGGTGGACGTCGACCCGGCCGAAGCCGGGTTCGACGCGGCGCGGCTTTCGCGGCTGGACACGCATTTCGACCGGTACGTCGAGGATGGACGGTTGCCGGGCTGGCTCGCGGTGGTGAGCAGGCACGGCCGGATCGTGCACGTCGGCAGCGGCGGCCACCGCGACGTCGAAGCCGGGGCGCCGGTGGAGACCGACACGCTGTGGCGCATCTTCTCGATGACCAAGCCGGTCACCTCGGTCGCGGCGATGATCCTCGCCGAAGAGGGCCTGCTGGAGCTGGACGACCCGATCTCGCGGTGGCTGCCGGAGTTCGCTTCGCCGCAGGTGTTCGTGAAGGGGTCTTCGCTCAGGCCGCTGACCGAGCCCGCCACGTCGCCGATCCGGGTGTGGCACCTGCTGACGCACACGGCGGGCCTGACGTACGGCTTCCACCACGGCCACCCGGTGGACGCGATGTACCGCGCGGCGGGCTTCGAGTGGGGCACGCCGCCGGGCCTGGACCTGGCCGCGTGCTCCGAACAGTGGGCGAAGCTGCCGCTGCTGTTCCAGCCTGGGAGCGAATGGAACTACTCGATCGCGTCGGACGTGCTCGGCCGCCTGGTCGAGGTGGTGTCCGGGCTGCCGTTGGACGAGTTCTTCGCGACGCGCATCTTCACGCCGTTGGGCATGACGGACACGGGCTTCTGGACGTCTGCCCCGGACCGCCTGGCGGCGTTGTACATCCCGGACCCCGCGACGGGCCGCGCGACCCGGAACGAGGCGTTCGGCAGCCTGGGCAAGTCCCGCCCGGACTGCTTGTCCGGCGGCGGAGGCCTGGTGTCGTCAGCGGCGGACTACTGGCGGTTCACGGAGATGCTGCTGCGCGGCGGAGCTCTCGACGACGTCCGCCTGCTGTCCCCGCGGACCGTGTCGTTGATGGCCAGCAACCACTTGCCGGGCCACGTCGATCTGGAGTCCTTCGGGCGCCCGCTGTTCGCGGAGATGCCGTTCGACGGGCACGGGTTCGGGCTCGGGTTTTCGGTGCTGGAGGACCCGGTGAAGGCCAGGACGCTGTCGTCGGCGGGGGAGTTCGCTTGGGGCGGGGCGGCTTCCACCGCGTTCTGGGTGGATCCGGATGAGGATCTGACCGTGGGGTTTTATACGCAGCTGTTGCCTTCGAGTACTTATCGGTTGCGGTCGCAGCTGAGGCAGCTGGTTTACCAGGCGCTGGTGGACTGAGCGGCGTCGGCGCCGCGGTGAGATACCTCGTCGCGGCGCCGCGTCCGGCCTCCAGTCGCCGCCGCGCGCGGAAGCCGCCCCGCTCTCGCGCCCATTGGTTCTCGAGGCCCGTCATGGACTCCGCTCGAAAAACGAAAACCCCGAAGCCCGCCTCACCTGTTCCGCGGCGACGTGCGCCGGCGCGGCCGGGTGGTCGGCCAACCTGACCTCCGCCTCCGCCACTCCCTCCGCGATCACCTTGCGCCCCCGGGCGAAGTCCAGCAGTTCCGACACCGGCCGGTTGTCCGCCGAAAACACCGCAGTGAACCGGTCGAACCCCCGCTCCAGTGCCGCCAGCCCCAGCATGTGCAGCATTGCCGATGCCAACCCCACCCGGCGCCAGGCCGGGGCCACCGCCACCGCTATCTCCGCCACCCTTCGGCCCGTTGCCTCGTAACGCGCTATCGCCACGCCCGGGCCTTCCTCGCTGCGGGCCACCAGGGCGAACCGGCGCTCGTAGTCCAGGACCGTCAGGCGCTCCAGGAGCTGGGGCGTCACCCTGGGCGCTGTGCCGCAGAAGCGGCGGCGCAGCGTCTCCGGGTCGGCCGTGCGGATCGCTTCGCCCAGCTCCGGCGCGTCCTGCGGGGTGAGGGGGCGGACCCGCACGCGGCGGCCGTCGCGGAGGAGGAGCGTTCGGTCGAATCCCGGCGGCGGCTGCGTCACCGGGTCACCCTAGCGGCTGCCCTTTCGGGCAGTGCGGACTTCCGCCGGACGAGTACGTTGGGAACAAAGGGGTTTCCGGGGGGAAGGGCGGCCATGCGGCGGATCGGGATCGTCGGAGCGGGGCAAGCGGGACTGGTCCTCGCCATCGGGTTGCGGCAACGGGGTTACGACGTCACCGTGTTCGCCGAACGTCCCGCCGCCGAGGTGCGGGCGGGGCGGCTCGTCTCGAACCAGTGCCTCTTCCACCCCGCGCTCGAACGCGAGCGTGAGCTCGGCATCAACTTCTGGGACGCCGACGCGCCGCCGGTGCGGGAGGTCGCCTTCGCGGCCGCCGGGGAGACCGGGGATCCGGCCATCTCCTGGCGGGTCGCGCTCGACCGGCCGGCGCAGTCGGTCGACCAGCGCGTCAAGGTCTCCGACTGGCTGGCCGAGTTCGAACGCCTCGGCGGCGACCTGCGGATCCGCCGGGTGAGCCCGGCCGAGCTCGACGAGTGCGCCCGCGAGTTCGAGCTGCTCGTGGTCGCCGCCGGGCGCGGGCCGCAGTTCGACGCGCTCTTCCCGCGGGACGACGAGCGTTCGCCCTACCGCGAGCCGCAGCGCGCGATCGGTGTGTGCTACGTCGCCGGGCCGGTGGACGCCGTTCCCGGGCTCACCTTCGGGATGTCGCAGGTGGGCGAGTTCTTCCTGCTGCCGGTGTTCTCGGTCCACGGCTCGGTCCACGGCCTCGGCTTCTTCGGCGTGCCCGGCGGTCCGCTCGACGTCTGGGACGGCGTCACCGACGTCGAGCAGCACCACGAGACGGCCCGGAAACTGCTGCGCACCCACTACCCGTGGCAGGCCGGCTTGCTCGACCACACACAGCCGGCGGCGCCGGGCGACCTGCTGCACGGCCGGATCACGCCGGTCGTGCGCCACCCCGTGGGCACGCTGCCGTCCGGGGCGAAGGTCCTTGCGATGGGTGACACCGCGGTGACCAACGACCCGGTCGGCGGCCAGGGCGCCAACATGGCCGCCCGCGCGGCCCGGGCGTACCAGGAGGCGATCGTCGACCACGCCGACCGGCCGTTCGACGAAGAGTTCATGTACGGCACCTTCGCCCGCTACTGGCGGCACGCCCGGCACGCGACGCTGTTCACCAACGACCTGCTGGCCCCGCCGGCCGACCACGTGCTGGCCACTTTGGACACCGCGCAACGGGTTCCCGAAGTGGCGCACCGGTTCGCGCACCTCTTCGAGAACCCCGCCGACTACGAGGGCTGGCTCGCCGACCCCCGGGCGTCGTACGGGTTCCTCGAAGAGGCGACGGCCCGGCTCGTCGCGACGCGCTAGCCGAACGGGCCGTGGTCCGGGGCGCAGACCGTGCCCCGGGCCGGCACCGAACCGGCGACGAAGTAGCGGTCCAGCCACCCGTCCACGCACGCGCTCTTGCCGCGCGAGCCGTGGCCGTACGTGTCGAGGCTCAGCAGCCGCGCGTTGCCCAGGAGCCGTTCCGTCCGCTGTGCCCCCGCGTACGGCGTTTCCAGGTCACCCTGGCGGTTGGCGAGGAGCAGGATCGGGGCGGTCGGGCGGTTCCACGGCCCGGTGTAACGACCGGGATCCGCGACGTCCCAGGTTGCGCAGGGGAGCGTCTTGTAGACGTCGTACGGGCCGAAGCCGCGCCCGACCTGGTCCGCGCGCCGGGCGTAGTCCCGCCAGACCGCCGGGTCGCGCGGGTTCGCCGCGTCCGAGCACAGGGTCGCGCCGCCGCCCAGCAGCGAGTCGACGTCCGGCGGGCCGCCCGCGACGACCGGCGCCCGGGAAGCCGGATCCGCCAGCGCCCGCAGGTACGCCGCCAGCTGCGGCGCGGCCTGGGCGTCGGTCAGGTAGGTGTGGATCTGGCCGATCGCGCTCTGGTAGGTGACGGTCACCTGCTTGCCCGAGGTGTCCGTCACCGTGATCGGGCCGCGCTGGAGGCGGTCCAGGATCGCGGTGTAGTCGAAGGCACAGCGTGACGCACAAGCGTCCAAAAAGGACTTGATCGAGCGGGGGCCGTCTTCGAAGCCGCCGAGCCGGTAGCTCATCGGCCCGGGGCCGGTCGCCCAGCGCGACGGGTCGTCGACGGCGTCCAGCGCGAGGGTGCCGACCCGGCCAGGGAACAGGTTCGCGTACGTCTCGCCGATGTAGGTGCCGTACGACTTCCCGTAGAACCGCAGCTTGCTCTCGCCGAACGCCGCCCGCAGGCGGTCGAGGTCCCGTGCGATCGTGCCGGTGGACAGGTGGTTCGCGAGCGGCCCGGCGTTCTGCTCGCACAGGTCGGTCACCGTCCGAGTGTCCGCGATCTGCTGCTGTTCGGCGTCACGGGTCAGCGGGAACGTGCCGAGCGCGCGCTGCAGCACTTCGAGCTGCGAGGGATCGGTGAAACAGTGGATCTTCGAGCTCGCCCCGACGCCGCGCGGGTCGATCCCGACGATGTCGAAGCGCGCGTGCAGCTGCGGGGTGAGCGCCGGGGCGAAGCGCCCGGACGAGCCGGGGCCGCCGGGGTTGTAGAAGATCGTGCCCAGCTTGTGGGCCTGGTCGGTGGCCGGGAGGCGGCCGACCGCGATGGTCACCGTCCCGGCGGACGGATCCTGGTAGGACAGCGGGACGTCGAGGTGGCCGCACTGGTAGCCGGCGGCACAGGTGTCTTCCCAGACGATTCCGGCGGGGCTCGCCGACGCCGCGGGTGCGCTCAACGCCACCACGCCCGCCGCGGCCCCCAGAGCCAGCGCAGCACGGAGTTTCGGAGATTTCATGCGCCGATCGTCCCGCCGCCGGGACCGGGGGCGCGCTGGTGCGCACCCCCGGAACCGGGGTAGGGCGAGCCCTACGCGGTCAGCTTCGGGATGATCTGCGACCCGTAGGACGCCAGGGTGGCCTCGCGGTCGTCGTGCATCAGGTATAGCGAGAACTGGTCCACGCCCAGCTCGGCCAGCTCCTGCAGCCGGGCGATGTGCGCCGACGGCGGGCCGAGCAGGCAGAACCGGTCGACGATCTCGTCCGGGACGAACTCCGTCGAAGGGTTGCCCGCCTTCCCATGGTGGCTGTAGTCGTAGCCCTCCCGCTCGCGGATGTAGTCCGTCAGCTCCTTCGGCACCGCACCGGAAGAGCCGTAACGCGCGACTAGGTCCGCGACGTGGTTGCCGACCATCCCGCCGAACCAGCGCAGCTGTTCCCGCTGGTGCGGCAGGTCTTCGCCGACGTACGCCGGGGCCGCGACGCAGATCGTGATCCCGCCCGGGTCGCGGCCGGCCGCCCGCGCGGCGTCGCGGACCGCGCCGATCGTCCAGCGGGCGATCGCCGGGTCCGCGCACTGGAGGATGAAGCCGTCGGCGTGCTCGCCGACCGTCTTCAGCGCCTTCGGCCCGTACCCGGCCATCCACATTTCCAGGCGGCCGTTGCGGATCCACGGGATCTGCACGGTCTTCTCGTTCATCGTCACCGCGCGGCCTTCGGCGAGGTCCTTCACGACCTGCATGCAGTCGCGCACGGTGGCCAAAGTGGACGGCGGCTTCCCGACGACCCGGTGCGCGGAGTCGCCGCGGCCGATGCCGCAGACCGTCCGGTTGCCGTACATGTCGTTGAGCGTCGCGAACGTCGACGCCATCACCGACCAGTCCCGCGTGCCCGGGCTGGTCACCATCGGCCCCACGACCAGCGACGACGTCGCCGCGAGGATCGCCGAGTAGATGACAAACGGCTCCTGCCACAGCACGCAGGAGTCGAACGTCCAGCCGTAGCGGAACCCGGCGGCCTCGGCGTCCTTCATCAGCCGCACCACGTCCCGCGCGGGCGGGTCCGTCTGCAGCACGATCCCGAAGTCCATGGCCCGCTCCTAGTTCAGGTACTGGTTCAGCTCGCGGGACAGGAACTTGCCGTGGGACGTCGACCCCGTGAACCCGTCGGGCGAGACGACCACGCGCCCACGCGAAAGCACCGTGTGCACGCGGCCGGTCAGCTCGAACCCTTCGTACGCCGAGTAGTCCACGTTCATGTGGTGCGTCTCGGCCGACAGGGTCTGCTTCGCCGACGGGTCGTAGACGACGATGTCCGCGTCCGAACCCGCCGCGATGACACCCTTGCGCGGGTACAGCCCGAACATCCGCGCCGGTGTCGCCGAGCACGTCTCGACCCAGCGCCCGAGCGTCAGCTCACCGGCGACGACACCCTGGTGCAGCAGGTCCATCCGGTGCTCGACCCCCGGCATCCCGTTCGGGATCGCCCGGAAGTCGCCCCGGCCCAGCTCCTTCTGGTCCTTGAAGCAGAATGGGCAGTGGTCGGTCGACACCACGGACAGGTCGTTGGTCCGCAGCCCGCGCCACAGGTCGGCCTGATGCGACTTCTCCCGCAGCGGCGGCGAAGCAACGTACTTCGCGCCCTCGAAGTCGGGCTTCGCCAGGTCCTCAATGGACAGGTAGAGGTACTGCGGGCACGTCTCGGCGAAGACGTTCTGGCCGTCGTTGCGCGCTTCCGCCACCGCCGCCAGCGCTTGCGACGCCGACAGATGCACGATGTACAACGGCGAACCGGTCACCTTCGCGAGCTGGATCGCCCGCGACGTCGCTTCTCCTTCCAGTTCCGGGGGCCGGGTGAGGCCGTGCTGCACGGGATCGATGTTGCCCGCTTCGAACGCCTGCGCCGCCAGCTGGTCGATCGCGATGCCGTTCTCTGCGTGCATCATGATCGTAGCGCCGATTTCCCGCGCTTTTTGCATCGCCAGCAGGATTTCCCCGTCCGTGGAGTAGAACACCCCCGGGTACGCCATGAACATCTTGAAGCTGCCGACCCCGCCGTCGACGCAGGCCTCCATCTCCTTCAACGACTGGTCGTTGACGTCGGAGACGATCATGTGGAAGCCGTAGTCGATCGCGCAGTTGCCGTCGGCCTTGGCGTGCCACTTGTCCAAAGTGGACAGCAGCGACGTCCCCTTGGCCTGCACGGCGAAGTCGATGATCGTGGTCGTCCCGCCCCACGCGGCCGCCGTGGTGCCGGTCGAGAACGTGTCGACCGAATGCGTGCCGCCGAAGGGCATCTCCATGTGCGTGTGCGCGTCGATGCCGCCGGGCAGCACGTACTTGCCGGTGGCGTCGATCGTCTCGTCGCCGGCCAGCGTCCCGGGCGCCCCGACGGCGGCGATCGTCTCGCCGTCGACGAGGACGTCGGCCAGGAGCGCGCCCGACGGTGAAACGACCTGACCACCCTTGATGAGCGTGGTCATCAGGCCTCCGTGAGGGGGCCGTAGGTGTCCGGCCGGCGGTCGCGGTAGAACGCCCACAGGTCCCGGACCTCGTCGAGCAGCGTCATGTCGAGGTCGCGGATGACGACCTCGTCGTCGGTGTCGGACGCGGCGTCGCCGATCAGCTGGCCGCGCGGGTCGGCGAAGTACGTCTGGCCGTAGAAGTCGTTGTCGCCCAGCGGTTCCACGCCGACGCGGTTGATCGCGCCGACGAAGTACTCGTTCGCCACCGCGGCCGCCGGCTGTTCCAGCCGCCAGAGGTACTGCGACAGCCCGCGGCTGGTCGCCGACGGGTTGAACACGATCTTCGCCCCGGCCAGGCCCAGTGCGCGCCAACCCTCGGGGAAGTGCCGCTCGTAGCAGATGTAGACGCCGATGCGGCCCACGGCGGTGTCGAACACCGGGTAGCCCAGGTTGCCGGGCCGGAAGTAGAACTTCTCCCAGAAGCCCTTGACCTGCGGGATGTGGTTCTTCCGGTGCTTGCCCAGGTACGTCCCGTCGGCGTCGATCACCGCGGCGGTGTTGTAGTAGACGCCCGGCTGCTCGACCTCGTACATCGGCACGACCAGCACCACGCCGTGGCGCTCGGCGACCTCCTGCATGAGCTTGGTCGTCGGCCCGTCCGGGATGCCCTCGGTGTAGGAGTAGAACTCGGTGTCCTGCACCTGGCAGAAGTAGGGGCCGTAGAACAGCTCCTGCAGGCAGACGACCTGGGCGCCCTGCGAGGCGGCGGTGGCGATGTGGTCGACCGCCGCCTTGATCATGGACTCCTTGTCACCCGTCCACCGCTGCTGGATCAATCCGGCTCGGACCGTGGTCACTGGCTACCTCCTTGGTCGTGGAACGGGACAGGGCGGCGAAGACGACGAGCGCGCCGACGAAGCCGACCACCCAGTTGTAGTCGTAAAGCGGCTTGAGGAACGGGATCAGCCCGCCGTCGGGGAACGGCCCGCCATACGCGCCGCCGACCGCGAGGACGGCTCCCACCAGCGTCGCGACCAGCGCGCGCCAGTTCCAGCCGCCGCTGAACCAATACACCCCATCGGGTGTGTAGAGGTCCTTCAGCTTGAGCTGGGTGCGGGCGATCACCCAGTAGCCCGCGACGAGCACACCGGCGACCGCGCCGAGCAGGCCGCCGTAGAAGCCGAGCCACGCGAAGATGTAGATGTTCGGGTCGGAGTAGAGGCGCCACGGCTGGATCAGGATGCCGATGACCCCGGTGATGCCGCCGCCGACCGCGAACGTGATCTTCTTCGGGAAGGCGTTCGAGAAGTCGTAGGACGGGCTCACGACGTTGGCCGCCAGGTTCGCCGAGATCGTGGCGAGCACCAGCGCGACCAGCGCGACGACGACCACGACCGGGCTGGTGAACTTGTCGGCCAGCTGCGCCGGGTCCCAGATGTCCTCGCCGTAGAGGACGTGCCCGCCGGACGTGGTCAGGATGGCGACGATCGCGATGAACGTCATCGTCGTCGGCAGGCCGAGGATCTGGCCGCGGACCTGCTTGCGCTGGCTGCCGCCGAAGCGCGTGAAGTCCGGCATGTTGAGCGAGAGCGTCGACCAGAACGCGATCATCGCCATCAGCGACGGCGCGAACACCTTCCAGAAGTCCGGGCCCCAGCCGAGCTTGCCGCCGTCGGACAGGATCGGGCCGAGCCCGCCCGCCTTGACCAGCACGTACCCGAGCATGATCAGGAAGCCGACGGACACCAGCGGCGCCGTCCAGTTCTCGAACCGGCGGACCGCCTCCATGCCGCGCCAGATGATCAGCATCTGGCCGATCCAGAAGACCACGAAGGACAGCCACAGCGTCCAGTGCTGCCCGGCGACCACCGGCGCGTCCCGCCACCACGAACCGAGCAGGCGCCCGAGGATGACGTAGATGGCCTCGCCGCCGACCCAGGTCTGGATGCCGAACCAGCCGCACGCGATGAACGCGCGCAGCAGCGCGGCCAGGTTGGCGCCGCGCAGGCCGTAGAACGCGCGGGCGAACACCGGGAACGGGATGCCGTACTTCGTGCCCGCGTGACTGTTGAGCAGCATCGGCGCGAGCACGACCAGGTTGCCGATCGTGATCGTGATGAGCGCCTGCACCCAGTTCATGCCGAGCGCGATCAGCGACGCGGCCAGGGCGTAGCTGGGGATGTTGTGGGCCATCCCCATCCAGAGCGCGAAGTAGTTGTAGGTGGTCCAGGTCCGCTTTGCGACGGGGACGGGGGCCAGCTCTTCGTTGAAGAACCGGCTGCCTTCGAGAGACCCGGCGTCGGCGGGGTCGAGCTCGACCCGGCCGTCGTCGTGCACGCGCTGGTCTGCGGGTGTCGGCGCCATTGCGGCATCCTGCGCGCCTGGTCATCGCCGGGGCAACGGCAGACTGTTCACTCTTCCCTGATCAGGAGTGCAGTCTGTCGATTGCGCGAACGGGCGTCGAAGTGCATGACCTGCGTCACACATCCGCTCGTCACGAACCGGAAAAGCGGGTGAAACGTCTCCACAGGATCTCCACACTTCACGCGAACCGTCTCCACCGGGGGTGCTTAAGGTCGTGACCATGGAACCGGGAGCAAGACGGGTGCTGGTCGTCGAGGACGACGTCACCATCGCCGCGTCGATCACGGCCCGGCTGCGGGCCGAAGGGTTCACCGTGGACGTCGCCCACGACGGGCCGGCCGCGGTCGAGGCGGAAGCGGCCGCGGAGCCCGACCTCGTCGTGCTGGACGTGATGCTCCCGGGGTTCGACGGCCTGGAGGTCTGCCGCCGGATCCAGGGGCGGCGGCCGGTGCCCGTGCTCATGCTGACCGCGCGGGCCGACGAGACGGACATGCTGGTCGGGCTGGGGGTCGGCGCCGACGACTACCTCACGAAGCCGTTCTCGATGCGGGTGCTCACGGCGCGGGTGCACGCGCTGCTGCGGCGGGTCGAGCGGTCTTCGTCCGGGCACGGCGCCCGGATCGTGCTCGGCGACCTCGAGATCGACGTCGACCAGCGGCGCGTCGCGCGGGCGGGGGTGGCGGCGCAGCTGACCCCGATCGAGTTCGACCTGCTGGTGCACTTCGCGCGGCGGCCGCGGGTCGTGCAGCCGCGGGAACGGCTGCTGTCGGAGGTGTGGGACTGGGACGTCCACGGCACCTCCGCGGGGACGCGGGCGGTGGACAGCCACATCAAGGCGCTGCGGCGGAAGCTCGGCGCCGACCTCATCCGCACGGTGCACGGTGTCGGCTACGCGTTGGAGGCGTGATCGTGAACCTCGTTCCGCGGCCGCTGGACCGGATCCGGTCGATCAAGCTGAAGCTGGCGATCCTGATGGTCGCCTCGGGCGGCGTCGCGTTCGCGTTCTTCAACTGGCAGATCGGCTGGCTGCCACCGCGGACCACGATCACGGCGATGGTGCTGGCCCTGGTGTTGTCGCAGGTCCTGGCCCACGGGATGACGCGGCCGCTGCGCGAGATGACGGCGGCGGCGCGCGCGATGGCCAAGGGCGACTACACGCGGCGCATCCGCGCGACAACCCGCGACGAGGTGGGGACGCTGGCCCGCGCGTTCAACCAGATGGCCGGCGACCTCGGCGACGCGGACCGGCAGCGCCGTGAGCTGGTGGCGAACGTGTCGCACGAGCTGCGCACACCGATCACGGCGTTGAGCGGAGTGCTCGAGAACCTCGTCGACGGCGTCGAGGACCCGGACCCGGCGACGCTGAAGACGGCGCTGCAGCAGACCGAGCGTCTGGCGACGCTGGTGGACGAGCTGCTGGACCTGTCGCGCCTGGACGCGGGGGCGATCCCGCTGCACAAGACGACGTTCCCGGTGGCGGAGCTGCTGTCGGAGGCGGTGTCCGAGGCCGCGTTGGTGCGCGGGGTGAGCTTCGAGGTGTCGGTGTCCCCGCCGGACGCGACGGTGTTCGCGGACCGCGGCCGGCTGTTCCAGGTGGTGGCGAACCTCCTGGAGAACGCGGCCCGCCACGGCCCGGCGGGCGGTTCGGTGCGCGTGACGGCGGAGGTGCGCCCGGGCGAGGTGCGCATCGAGGTGTGCGACGAGGGCCCGGGCATCGCCCCGGCCGATCGGGTCCGGGTGTTCGAGCGCTTCACGCGCGGCGAGCGTCCGACCGGGGGTGGGACGGGGTTGGGGCTGGCGATAGCTCGGTGGGCCGTGGATCTGCACGGCGGGACCATCGGGGTCGTGGATTCGGCGCCGGGGTGCCGGATCCGGGTGAGCCTTCCGACGGTTTAGCCCTGCCACGGCTGTCGTGGGGGGGTTGGGGGGGTTTGGCCCCCCCCCCCCCCCCCCCCCCCCCCCCCGGGGGGGAAGAGTGTGTTGGGGGGGTGTTGTCCCCCCCCCCGCGGGCACCCCACACAAGGCCAAAAACCAACAAAAC